>JBDVXK010000014.1:0-83975 GCA_039964455.1 Halieaceae bacterium
ATTCGAAATCAAAAATTACATGAATTAATGAGTCACTTGTTGTGTCTGAATAGTCGTGATCAACTATCCCAACAAGTGCCCACACATCTGTCTTCATCTTCTTGTTAAGCAACACCCAATGCCGCAGGGGCATGGGTAACGGTGGGGGGCTGCCCCGACCGAGGAGCGCATTATACGCATGGAAGTTGCCCCTGCAAGTGCTTTTGAAAAATAAATTAGGGGAATTCGCTGGGCTTGTCGAAACTGCCTAAAATTCGCCCAAAAACAGGCGCTTGCAGCAGACCTGCGGGCCTGTTTCAGGCGCCTGCCGAGGCGCCGGAGCCGGCGGCCGAGCCAGCCACCAATCGGCGCTGCCGGTATTGCCAGAATCGCCAGCCCAGCAGCAGGGCAAACACCGCAATATATGCCAGTGCCTCGCCTATATCCGCACGCGCCTGCCACAGCAGGTGCAGGCAGGCGGCGATAGCTGCCGGATAGACCAGTCTATGCAGCCGCAGCCAGTTATGGCGCAGGCGACGCTGCATTTTACGGGTAGAGGTGATCGCCAGGGGCAACATCAGCAGCCACCCGGTAAAGCCAGCGGTGATATAGGGGCGCTCAACCAGTTCTTCCCACAAGATTGCCGGCGTCCACCCCACAAAGAAGTGGCCAAAGGACACCAGGTGTATGCAGGCATAAAAGAAGGCAAACAAACCCAGCATCCGGCGCAGTTTGAATAACACCGGCCAACTGAGACGACGCCGCAACGGGGTGATCAATAAGGTCAGTGCCAGCAGGCGCAGCGACCACTCGCCGGTACTGTGCATGATCGCATCCGCCGGATCAGGGCCCAGCCCTCCCGTGAAGGCCTGATAGGTCAGCAGCCCAAAGGGCACAAGACAGAGTGCGAAAACGCCCAGCCGAATTGCTACCTGCGGCTGCATCAATAGAACTTGCTCAAGTCCATGCCGCTGTAGAGGCCGGCAACCTGTTCTTCGTAGCCATTGAACTTGCGCGTGGGCATACGGTTTGGCTTGAAGACGGTGGACGGCAGCCGCCGCTCAAACTTCTGGCTCCAGCGGGGATGATCGACCTCGGGATTTACATTGGAGTAAAAGCCGTACTCACGTGGATTCAGACCCTGCCAGGAAGTGGCTGGCTGGCGCTCGCTGACATTGATTTCCACAACCGACTTAATACTCTTGAAGCCATACTTCCAGGGCACTACCAGACGGATGGGAGCGCCATTCTGGTTGGCCAGCGTTGCGCCATACATACCTACCGACATCAGCGTCAGCGGGTGCATGGCTTCATCCATGCGTAAGCCTTCACGATAAGGCCAGTCAATAATGCTGGTAAAGGAACGCGTGCCGGACATCTCCTCCCGGCGGTAGAGCGTTTTGAATTCTACAAATTTGGCATCGTTGGTCGGCTCAAAGCGTTCCAGCAAGGCTGACAGTGGGAAGCCCACCCAGGGCACAACCATGGACCAGGCCTCTACACAGCGGAAGCGGTAGATACGCTCCTCAAGATCAAAGCTCGACATGATGTCTTCCAGGTTCAACTTGCCCGGCTTGTTCACCGCCCCTGTCACGTTTATCGACCAGGGATCTGTGGTCATCTCGTGGGCATTACGCGCCGGATCGCCCTTATCCATGCCGAACTCATAGAAGTTGCAATAGGACTGCACATCAGACAGCGGCGTTTTCGGCTCGCTGGTGTAAAACCCCGCGGCGCCCTCTTCCGCTGCAGGCTTGTAATCGAGCGCGACCCCACCGGTATCTTTGGCGACAGCCTGCGCACTGCCAGCAAGCACGGGCACTGCAGCCAGCCCTGCCGCTTTGATTAACTGGCGTCGGTTGAGGTAAGTACTTTCGGAGGTAATCTCGGACGAAGCTATCGCCGGGGCCTGGTAGCGCTTGCGCATTTCGGGGGCATCCTGTTTGTTTTCCTGCTTAGTCAGAGTCGACTATTGAGGAATGGTTCCCTTTCTACTACCGGCCTGCACTAGCGGATCACAGGATGATTCAGCTAGCGCTTTTGGTTCGCCACCGGTAGACAGCCAGGATAGGGCCGGAAGCGGCATAGGCCAGGAAGGTAATCAGGAAGATACTGGGAGGATCCACCGTGACCAGACCGAATACCAGCACCACAAGAAAGATCACCACGAAGGGCACCCTGCCCCTGAAGTCCACACCCTTGAAGCTGTAATATGGGAAATTAGCCACCATCAGGAAACCCACCGTGGCTGTGAGCACGCCCACCACAACGGCGAGTTCACGGGGCAGGTTCTCACCCACCAGGCCCAAGTCGTGACACACCCACACCATACTGGCGATGATGCAGGCGGCTGCAGGACTAGCCAGACCGGTGAAGTAGTTCTTGTCGGTTTCCTCGATCTGGGTATTGAAGCGAGCGAGACGCAGCGCGGCACAGGCCACATAGATGAAGGCCGCACTCCAGCCGAACTTGCCCAGACCACCAAGGGCCCAGCTGAACATGACCAGCGCCGGCGCAACACCAAAAGACACCATGTCTGACAGGCTGTCGTACTCGGCACCGAATTTACTGGAGGTATTGGTCAGTCTGGCAATTCGGCCGTCCAGGCCGTCGAACACCAGCGCAAAGAAGATCGCGATCGCCGCGGCTTCAAAGTTACCGCGCATGGCGGCAATCACCGCGTAGAAGCCGGCAAACAACGCGCCGGTGGTAAACAGGTTGGGCAGCAGGTAAATGCCCTGTCGTCTTACGGTTTTACCGTTCTCAGAGACCTCTTCCTCATGCTCATCAACCAACATGTCTAGCGTGGGGGCCACCGAAATCGGGTCACCAGCTGGCGCTGACTGCTCGTCTTTAGGCGCTTGGTCAGGCTTTTTTTCGTCAACCATTGTCGTCAACCATTATCGTTATCCATTATCTGGTTGGGCACATTCTATCAAACTGCGCCGCCGTAGGTCTGTTCGGCAACATCCCACAGGGATTTAACCAGCGGGTTGGTCAGGCGCTGTCGTAAACTGCATAAGCCGATGGCCAATGGTGGCAAGGGCGAAGCCACCTCCATGTAGTCAACTCTATCGGTCATCCCGCTGGCCTCCACCACCAGTTCCGGCGCGATACCAACACCCAGACCCAGCGCGACCATAGCGACAATGGCTTCGTGGCCAGCAACCTGGGCATATATGCGCGGACGAATGCCCTGCTCCCTGAACCAGTCCTCCAGCATATCGTGGGTGACACCGCGCTCGGGGATAATAAAAGGTACCTCGCTCCAATCGAACGCTGCCGACCGGGGGTCAACTACCAGCAGCTGCTGACGCACCGCACAGTCTGCGGCCGGCATACAAAAACGCATGGGCGAGTCTCGTAGCGGGAGAAATTCCAGCCGGTCTGGCAGCTGCTGAGGCCGGCCACTCACCGCCACATCATCCTGGCCATCAAGAATACGACTGATGCCGTCCGCCTGATCGCCGGTATGCAACATGATCTCTACCGCCGGGTGGCTGCTACGGAAGGCCTCCAGCAGCGGTGACAACACCCGGTAACTGGCAGTAACAGAGCAGAACAGGCTGACTTCACCCGCCAATTCACGGTCACTGCCCAGTTGCCGCTTAACCTGCTGCCACTCTGCCAGGGCCTGCCTGGCATATTCGCGAAAAGCCACCCCTTCACGGGTTAGCCGCACACTGCGCTTGTCGCGCTCCAGCAAGCGCTGCCCCAGTTCGTCTTCCAGCCGCTGCACGGTTCGGCTGACAGCCGATACGCTCATGTGCAAGGCATCCCCTGAGCGACTGAAGTTCAGGGTGTCCGCAACTGATAAGAAGACCTGTAACGTCCGGGTTTCCACTGAATAAGCCTCTAATAATTGCGTATAACGCAACACAGTATTAACTATATAGCGTTTTACGCAATTATTGAAATCCCGTAGGATGCGCACTCTCAAAATTATCGCTTCAGAGGATGTCCATCATGGGCCAGAATTACTTCAATACCCTACCCCTTCGCCTGCAGTTGCAGGAGCTGGGCAAGTGCCGCTTCATGCACGCAGCCGAATTCACCGATGGCGTGGAAAAACTGCGCGGCAAGAAAATCGTAATTGTGGGCTGTGGTGCGCAGGGCCTGAACCAGGGGCTCAACCTTCGCGACTCAGGCCTGGACGTGTCCTACACCCTTCGCGATGCAGCGATCGCCGAGAAGCGTCAGTCCTTCAAAAACGCCAGCGAAAACGGTTTCACTGTTGGCACTTATGAAGAGCTGATCCCCACCGCCGATGTGGTCATGAACCTCACCCCCGACAAGCAGCACACCAGCGTGGTGAATGCCATCATGCCGCTGATGAAGGAAGGCGCCTGCCTGGACTATGCCCACGGGTTCAACCTGGTGGAAGAAGGCATGCAGATTCGCAAGGACATCACCGTAGTGATGATGTGCCCCAAGTGCCCCGGCACCGAGGTACGTGAAGAATACAAGCGCGGCTTTGGTGTTCCTACACTGATTGCGGTTCACCGCGAGAATGACCCCAATGGCGAAGGCATGGACATTGCCAAGGCACTGGCCTCTGGCACCGGCGGCGACCGTGCCGGCGTACTTGAGTCCTCACCCATCGCCGAAGTGAAGTCTGACCTGATGGGCGAACAAACTATCCTCTGCGGCATGCTGCAGACTGGCGCCATACTCAGCTTCGACAAGATGGTAGAGAAAGGGATAGACCCCTCTTACGCCTCCAAGTTAATTCAGTACGGTTGGGAGACTGTGACTGAAGGCCTGAAGCACGGCGGCATCACCAACATGATGGATCGCCTGTCTAACCCGGCAAAAGTTCGCGCCTATCACCTGGCCGAAGAGCTGAAGGACATCATGCGACCCCTGTACGAGAAGCACCAGGACGACATTATGTCCGGCCACTTCTCTACCACCATGATGGAAGACTGGGCCAACGATGACAGCAACCTGCTGAGCTGGCGTGCAGCCACCGCCGAGACGGCTTTTGAGAAAGCCCAAGGCACCAGCGACGAAATTCCCGAGCAGGAATACTACGATCACGGCATCCTGCTGGTCGCCATGGTTAAGGCGGGCGTAGAGCTGGCCTTCGACACCATGGTTGCCGCTGGCATCAAGGAAGAGTCAGCCTACTATGAGTCACTGCACGAGACACCGCTTATCGCCAACACCATCGCACGGAAGAAGCTGTACGAAATGAACGTGGTGATCTCTGATACTGCGGAATACGGTTGCTACCTGTTCGACCACGCCTGTCGCCCACTGCTGGCCGACTTTATGACGAAGATTGATACCGATGTCATCGGCAAGGGCATGGAAGGTGATACTGGCGTCGACAACGTGGAGCTGATCGCCATCAACGATGAGATTCGCTCACACCCAGTGGAAGTGGTTGGTAAGACACTGCGTGGCTACATGACTGCCATGAAGCGAATCGTGTAACAACACAGAAACTGAAAAAGGAGCCTCACGGCTCCTTTTTTTTGCTCAATCGAACGGGCAAGCAGCTCGTTTACTAAGACTCTAGCGTTCCGCAGCCTGACGTTGCCGGAACGTGCGAGGCCAGGGATGGCCGAGCCCGAGCGCACATGGATGTGCTTGTAGCGGTTCCGACAACGTCAGGCTGCGGAACGCGCTCAAAGCACCCAAACAGCGAGCGCTTCGATCATCTCTACTAAAGACTCAGTACCTTATCCCCACGAGCGATCCCAGCCACCCCCGAACGCACAACTTCCAGAATGTCGGCATCGCCCATCGCCGCCACAAACGAATCCAGCTTGTCACTGGTTCCGGTCAGCTGAATTGTGTAGACGTTAGGACTCACATCAACGATCTGCCCACGAAAAATATCCGTGGTACGTTTAACCTCGTCGCGATGATCTCCAGTGGCGCGCACCTTGATCAACATCAGGTCGCGCTCAACATGCGCGCCCTCACTAAGGTCGACAAGCTTCACAACATCAACCAGCTTGTTTAGGTTCTTGGTGATCTGTTC
Source organism: Halieaceae bacterium (assembly GCA_039964455.1). Lineage (GTDB taxonomy): Bacteria > Pseudomonadota > Gammaproteobacteria > Pseudomonadales > Halieaceae > CALJFL01. The sequence continues at coordinate 5,972 of JBDVXK010000014.1, forward strand.
AATGGTCTTGTCGTCACCCACCGTGGTCAGTGTGAGTCGCGACAGCGTGGCATCCTCTGTCGGTGCCACGTTGAGCGTCTCGATGTTGTAACCGCGCTGGGAGAAAAGACCAACCACCCGCGACAATGCGCCAGGTTCGTTTTCCATCAGGATAGAAATAATCCGCCTCATGTCAGGTCCTCTCGTTTTTGCTGAGCCACATATCTTTCATCGATCCGTTAGGTGCAATGTGCATGGGATACACGTGCTCCATTCGGTCGATAAAGATATCCATGAATACCAGGCGATCTTTCATCGCAAAGGCCTCATCCATTGCTGCATCCAGATCCGACAACTTGTCGATCTGCATACCCACATGACCAAAGGATTCCGTCAGCTTGACGAAGTCGGGTAATGAGTCCTCATAGGTACTCATTGCATAGCGTCCTTCGTACTGCATGTCCTGCCACTGCTTGACCATACCCAGGTAGTTGTTACGCAGGTTGATGATCTTGATCGGCGTGTTGTATTGCTTGCAGGTAGACAGTTCCTGAATGTTCATCTGAATGCTGCCCTCGCCGGTAACACAAGCGACGTCCTTATCAGGAAAGGCCAGCTTTACGCCCATAGCAGCAGGCAAGCCGAAGCCCATCGTGCCCAGGCCACCGGAGTTGATCCAGCGCCGGGGCTGATCGAACTTGTAATATTGCGCGGCGAACATCTGGTGCTGGCCTACATCAGAGGTGACGTAAGCATCGCCATGAGTCGCGCGGTACAAGCTCTCGATAACCTGCTGCGGCATGATCTGCTCGCTCTCGCTGTAGCGCCTGCCATGCCAGAGGCCGTGAGTCTCACGCCACTCGTCGATCTGCTGCCACCACCGATCAAGCGAGCCGGTGTCAGGCAGGCTGTCGTCCTTCTCCATGATCTGCCGGGTGTGGTCGATCAGGTCCCGCAATACCGATTGCACCGGCCCAACGATGGGAATATCAGCGCCTACTGTCTTTGAAATAGACGCCGGATCCACATCGATGTGAATGATTTTGGCACCGGGACAGAACTTCTCGACGGTATTCGTGACGCGATCGTCAAAGCGTGCACCTACCGCCAGGATCACATCGCTGTGATGCATGGCCATATTGGCTTCATAAAAGCCGTGCATGCCCAGCATGCCCAGAAACTGTCTGTCACTGCCGGGGTAGGCACCCAAACCCATCAGGGTATTGGTGATCGGGAAATTCAGCATGCGGGTCAACTCAACGAGTAAGTCGCTGCCCTCGCCCAGGATCACACCGCCACCGGAATAAATCACGGGTCGCTTGGCGGCCAGCAACAATCGGGCAGCTTTCTTGATCTGCCCGGTATGGCCGCGCTGGGCTGGACTATAAGAGCGCATCTTCACCGTCTCAGGGTAGTTGTACTCAAACTTCTCGTCGGGCCGGGTAATGTCCTTGGGAATGTCGACGACAACCGGCCCCGGTCGCCCAGAAGACGCCAGGTGGAAGGCTTTCTTGATCATCCCAGGCAGTTCCTCGGCATGACGCGCCTGAAAACTGTGTTTCACAATAGGCCTGGAGATGCCGACCATGTCGGTCTCCTGAAAGGCATCCTCGCCGATCAGGTGGCTTTGCACCTGACCCGACAGGACCACCATGGGGATCGAGTCCATGTAGGCGGTGGCAATACCGGTAATGGCATTGGTTGCGCCGGGACCGGATGTCACCAGCACCACACCGGGCTTGCCGGTGGCACGGGCGTAACCGTCGGCCGCATGGGTAGCCGCCTGTTCATGGCGCACCAGTACATGGGGCACCTTGCTGGCTTTGAACAAGGCATCATAAATATGCAGGACGGCACCACCAGGGTAACCAAAAATATATTCTACGCCCTCATCTTCGAGGGCTTGGGCGATCATTTCACCGCCAGATAACAACTCCACAAGAACTCTCCTCACAGCAAAGCGCCGACGCGTAACCCTCGCCGATGCGTGCTAAATCACTGTGTGAACGAAGCTGGAAATTACCTGGAACCGGTAAGCACCCGCGACGCCACCCCCTTTGCAAGCTCGACACACGTTTCGCCACCACCCCTGAAGGAATGCACCAAAAGGGAAAATCGATCACGAACTACTGTGTATCGGTCGCCCTGCGGGGTAGCGCAGTGTCGGGCCCTCACAATCGCCAATGCGGCCAACTGTGAATACGGGACTAATAAGCAGCTGCAGTGAATCATCGCATCACTACAGTGGGTCAGGGGCTGAGGGTACTCAGCATTGCCGTTGCCACCTATAAGACGAGCGTATTGTTCTGCCCCAGAACCGAAATGTCAAACGCCTGAAGCGGCCTTGTGACTTATACCCGTAATTAGTCAGCATTGGCTAAATCCATGATTTTGGGTTATTTTTAAGACATCAATCGCCTCCACCACAGAGGAAAAAGGACGTGACCCTATCAATGAGAACTGCTGTTGTGGCCGCTGCCATGCTGCTGACACTACTGGCGTCGTTGCCATCATCTGCAGGCACCACCCACTATCGTTGGATGGATGACCGCGGGAATCCGGTACATAGCGATCGCCCACCACCCAAGGGCACTGACTACGAAGTTATCACCACAGGCTCAAGCCTGATTCGTAAGGTATCCGGTGATGAGGGCGCGGTGCCACCCGAGACCCAGCCACGAGTTGGTAACGAATTTGACCAGGTTGATATGGAAGCGCCACCGGAAGTGGAGAAGAACCCCGAGTACTGTGAACGCGCGCGCAAGAACCTGGAAGCCCTGGATAACGCCAACCGGATACGTGTGCGTAACGATCAGGGCGAAATGCGAGTTCTGTCTGATGACGAGCGCGAAGCCGAAAAAATCAAAGCGCGAGATGCCATGGCGACGCACTGCGAGTAGTTTCCTCGCGGAATAAAAAAAGGCCCCTCGCGGGGCCTTTTTTGTGGGTGGCCAGTTAGGCCGCTTTGAAGCAGGGTAACTCCTCTTCCAGATCAACCCGCACCGTTTGACCAGGCTCAAACTCGCCCGACAGGATACGCTGGGCCAGCGGGTTCTCCAGTTCCTGCTGGATCGCGCGCTTCAGTGGGCGCGCTCCGTACACAGGATCGAATCCGGCCGAGACCAGCTTGTCCATGAAGGCATCGCTGATTTCCAGGTCCAGTGACCGCTCTGCAAGCCGTGCCCGCAGGCCCTGCAACTGAATCTTGGCAATGCCGCGAATCTGCTCTTTGGCCAAGGGATGGAATACCACCGACTCGTCCACACGGTTAATGAACTCCGGACGGAAGTGGTTTCCGACAACCGTCATCACCGCCGACTTCATGGCGTCATAGTTTTCCTCACCGGCGATTTCCTGAATCACATCAGAGCCCAGGTTAGACGTCATCACGATAACCGTATTGCGGAAGTCCACTGTACGACCCTGACCATCGGTGAGGCGGCCGTCTTCCAGTACCTGCAACAGGATATTGAACACATCCGGATGCGCTTTTTCCACCTCGTCCAACAGCAACAGGGAGTAAGGCCTGCGACGTACCGCTTCCGTCAGGTAGCCACCCTCTTCGTAACCCACATAGCCAGGAGGCGCACCAATCAGTCTCGCTACAGAGTGCTTCTCCATAAACTCGGACATATCCAGCCGCACCATGGCCTGCTCACTGTCGAACAGGAACTCGGCCAGCGACTTGCACAACTCGGTTTTACCCACGCCGGTAGGCCCAAGGAACAGGAAAGAGCCATTCGGACGATTGGGATCCGAAAGCCCTGCACGTGAACGACGCACCGCATTGGACACAGCGGTAACCGCTTCGTCCTGCCCCACTACCCGGGCGTGCAACGAGTCTTCCATGCGCAGTAACTTTTCACGATCACCTTCGAGCATCTTGGACACAGGGATACCAGTCCAGCGCGACACCACTTCAGCAACTTCTTCTTCAGTCACCTTGTTGCGCAGCAGCGTGTGCTCGGCCGTCTCTGCTTCGTTGGCCAACTCCAGACGCTTCTCCAGCTCTGGCATCAGGCCGTATTGCAGCTCCGACATCCTGGTGAGATCACTGGCTCGGCGCGCGGCCTCCAGGTCCAACTTCGCCTGTTCCAGTTCACTCTTGATCTGGGCAGCGCCCTGCAACGAGGCTTTCTCTGCTTTCCACACTTCTTCGAGATCGGAAAATTCGCGCTGCACGGTATCAATCTGCTCGTTCAGCAACTCCACCTGCTTTTCAGCAGCGGGGTCGGTATCTTTCTTCACCGCCTCACGCTCGATTTTTAACTGAATCAAACGGCGTTCCAGCTTGTCCATAGATTCGGGCTTGGAATCGATTTCCATGCGAATGCGACTGGCCGCCTCATCTATCAGGTCGATGGCCTTGTCGGGCAACTGCCTGTCGGTGATGTAGCGCTGCGACAGCTTTGCTGCGGCAATGATGGCAGCGTCGGTGATATCCACACTGTGGTGCACTTCGTAGCGCTCTTTCAGGCCACGAAGAATCGCAATGGTGTCTTCCTCACTGGGCTCATCCACCAACACTTTCTGGAACCGGCGCTCAAGCGCAGCGTCCTTCTCGACATACTGACGATACTCGTTCAAAGTAGTCGCACCCACACAGTGCAACTCACCCCGCGCCAAGGCTGGCTTGAGCATATTCCCGGCATCCATAGAGCCCTCGGCCTTACCGGCACCGACCATGGTGTGCAGTTCGTCAATAAACAGAATGATGCGACCTTCCTGCTTGGTCAGCTCATTCAGTACGGCCTTCAAACGCTCTTCGAAATCACCGCGAAACTTGGCGCCCGCCAACAGTGAGCCCAGGTCCAATGACAGAATGCGCTTATCCTTCAGGCTCTCAGGCACCTCGCCATTGACCACGCGTTGGGCCAGACCCTCGATAATTGCCGTCTTACCCACACCGGGCTCACCTATCAAAACAGGATTGTTTTTGGTGCGACGCTGCAATACCTGAATCGTGCGACGGATTTCATCGTCACGGCCAATCACTGGATCCAACTTGCCCTGTTCGGCACGCTCAGTCAGATCGATGGTGTATTTCTCCAGCGCCTGTCGCGACTCCTCCGCCTGGGGGTCATTCACGGCTTCACCACCGCGCACCTCATCGATGGCGGTTTTCAGTGCGGCTGGCGTAACACCGCTTGCCTTGAGCACCTCGGCTGCTGATGTCTTGCTTTCCAACATGGCCAGCAACACCAACTCGCTGGAAATGTAAGCATCCCCAGACTGCTGTGCGAGCTTGTCGGTAATGTTAAGTACCCGGCCCAGGTCATTGGAGATAGAAATATCTCCGCCATCACCAGTTACAGTGGGCAGCGCGTCCACAGCGCTGGCAACAGCACTGCCAAGGCCGGCAATGTCTGCACCCGCTTTCTGTAACAACGGCCGTGCTGAGCCGCCCTGCTGCTCCAACAGGGCCGACAACAGGTGCACTGGCTCAATAACGTTGTGATCCTTACCCAGCGCCATCGACTGGGCATCAGCCAGTGCGCTTTGCAATTGGTTGGTCAGTTTGTCCATTCTCATAAGTAATCTCCTCTCACCGGCCCACTCAGGGGCTCAGTTTTTCATCCTATGAGAGGTTAAATGGGGCCAAATAGCCCTATTTCAAGTGGGGAATAGCGTGGATATTGATCAATTATTGATCAGTATTAAGCTGACCATGCGGCCAGTCTGGCCATCACGGCGGTAGGAGTAGAAACGACTGGAATCTGTGTGCGTGCAAAAATCGCCGCCATAAACTGACTCAACACCCGCAGCAGCCAGTCGCAGCCGCGCCAGGCCATACAAATCGGCCAGAAAATGCACTTCTCGAGACGGTGACGGCGCAAAGCAATCAGCGAGACCAGGCACACCTGCGCTGCCCAGAAAGGTTTCTCGCACCTCAGGGCCAACCTCAAAGGCGGTCGGCCCGATTGCCGGGCCCAACCAGGCCATCAACTCACCCGAATTCACTGCCATTGCCTGCACCGTGGATTCAAGCACGCCCGCTGCCAGACCCCGCCAACCGGCATGGGCGGCGGCAACTGTGGAACCGGCGCGATCACAAAGCAAAACTGGCAAACAGTCGGCCGTCAAAACAGCGCAGGCTAGCCTATTGGCGCGGGTCACACTGGCGTCAAATTCAGGGCAATCTTGCAGTGTGTCATCGGAGGCTTGCAGAACCCGGGTACCGTGCACCTGTTGCAGCCATTGAACCCCAGTATTGGCAGGGAGGTTTTGCGCTAGTGCCTGCCGGTTGGTGGCCACTGCCTCCTCTTGGTCACCAACATGATGTGCCAGATTAAACTGGTCATAGGGAGGCTTGCTCACGCCCTCACTGCGGGTGGTGTACAGGGATACAATATTCGGAGGCGTTGGCCAGTCTGGCTCAATAACCACGCTTGCTGGCCGCGCCGGGCGGGTCCTCACGGGTCAATATGTCCAATAGGGCTGCCAAATCCTCAGGCAAGGGACACTCAAACTGCATGGCCTCGCCAGACTCAGGATGCACCAGGCCCAGCGACTCCGCGTGCAACGCCTGCCGCGGAAAACCCCGCAGCGCATCGATAAGCTCCGCCGAAGCGCCCTTGGGAATCCGCGGCCGTCCACCATAAGCCGGGTCACCAACAAGCGGGTATTTTCTATGCGCCATATGCACCCTGATCTGGTGTGTTCGGCCCGTCTCAAGGTTGACCGAAATTCGGGTGTGATGCCCGAATCGTTGCACTACCCGATAGTGGGTAATCGCCGATTTGCCACCCACAGCAAGCACCGCCATCTTCTTGCGGTGTTTGGGGTGCCGGCCCATGGGCGCGTCGATCGTGCCACCGCCGGTCATGGTGCCAATGCACACAGCGCAGTACTGCCGTTTGACGGTGCGCTCTTGTAGCTGAATGACCAGATCGTTGTGGGCTGGCAGGGTTTTCGCTGCCACCATGATGCCGGAGGTTTCCATATCAAGGCGGTGAACAATGCCACCCCGCGGGAGCTGATCCATATCAGGGGCGTGATGCAACAAGGCATTCACCAGCGTGCCATCACTGTGCCCGGCCGCCGGGTGCACCACCAGGCCCGCGGGTTTGTTCAACACAATGATGCTGTCGTCTTCGTAGACGATATCAAGAGCGATGTCCTGGGGTCGCCAGGTGACTTCCTGTTCGGGCTCCGCCGTTACTGACAAGGTGCTGCCAGCCATGACCTTGTCCCGCGGCCGAAACACAGCGCCATCGACTAACAGGCTGCCCTGCTTGATCCAGGATTGCAGGCGCGAGCGCGAATACTCGCTAAACAAACGGGCCGCCACCTGGTCCAGCCTGTCACCAGCCATGTCCTCGGGCACCACGGCCTGCAACTGGATTGTCTGCGCCATCATATTTCCTGTTTATGCGTTGCAGACAGTGTGGTTAAATACCGCTCCAACAGAGATCGCATAATAGCATGCCACCGGAACCGAAGTTGTTGAATTCATTGAAATATACCCTGTTACTACTGATTGTCGCTGGCCTTGCCGCCTGCTCGAGTAACGACGAATTACCCGATATCGCTGCCGATACCGGCGAGCAACAGATCTATGAGGAGGCACGCCGCTACGCCACCAACCGTAATTTCGACCTGGCGGTGCGCAGCCTGCAGCTGCTGGAATCACGGTATCCCTTTGGCAAGTATGCCGAGCAGGCACAGCTTGAACTGATTTATGCACACTATGGTGCCTACGAGCACGAGGCCGCCGTAGAAGCCGCCGACCGTTTCATTCGCTTGCATCCACAACACCCAAACGTGGATTACGCCTATTACATGAAGGGTTTGTCGGCTTACACCGGCAACGAGGATATCTTTTCCCGCTTCATCCCCACCGATAAGACCAAGCGCGATACCAACCACGCCAAGGAAGCGTTTGCCGAGTTCGCACAGCTGGTAGCACGGTTCCCCGACAGCCCCTATGCGGCCGATGCCAAGGCAAGAATGGTGGCCCTGCGTAACCTGCTGGCCCGCCATGAAATCAATGTGGCCAACTACTATTTCCGCCGCGGAGCTTACCTGGCTGCCGCTAACCGCGGACGCTTTGTCGTTGAGCACTTCCAGCGCACGCCCGCCGTACCGGATGGTCTGGCAGTAATGGCACAGGGTTACCTGTTACTTGGTATGGAAGACCTAGCGCAGGACAGCATTCAGATATTGGCGATGAACTACCCGGAACACCCTTCTATTGATAAAAATGGTGAGTTCACCAGTGTCTATACGCTGGACGGACTACAACGCTCCTGGGTGAATCGCGCCAGCTTCGGTCTATTCGACCCACCGCAACCTCCGCAGTTCGACAACCGCCCCGAGGCGTAACGCCGGTTAATCGCCGATCGCCCACCCCGAGGTGATCGGGTAGCGGCGATCCCGACCAAAACCACGCTGTGTAATACGCACCCCGATAGGGGCCTGGCGCCGTTTGTACTCATTGAGATCCACCAACCGCAGCACACGTTCTACCTGCTCACGATCCAGCCCTTTGGCGATAATGTCCTCGGCGCTGCAATCCTGCTCCACGTAAAGCTCAAGGATACGATCAAGTACATCGTAGGCCGGCAGGCTGTCCTCATCTTTCTGGTCAGGGGCCAACTCCGCCGACGGCGGCCGCTCAATAACCCGCACAGGAATACAGGGACCCAGGGTATTGCGATAACGGCACAGGTCGTACACCAGCGTCTTGGGTACGTCTTTGAGCACGTCGAAGCCGCCAGCCATATCGCCATAAAGCGTCGAATAACCTACTGCCATTTCACTCTTGTTACCGGTGGTCAGTACCAGAAAGCCCTTCTTGTTAGAGATGGACATCAGCAACACACCACGACAGCGTGCCTGCAGGTTCTCCTCGGTAGTGTCTGGCGCCAACCCTTCAAACTCACCGGCCAAACTGGCCATGAATGCCTCGTAGATTGATTCGATGGAGATGACCTTGTGGCTCACCTCCTGCAGGCGTGACTGCTCAGCGGCGTCTTCCACGCTCATCTGTGAGGTGTAGCGAAAAGGCATCATCACCGCCTCTACCCGTTCCGGACCCAGCGCTTCCACGGCCACTGCCAGCGTAAGAGCCGAATCGATACCGCCCGACAAACCCAGCACCACGCCGCGAAAGCGATTTTTGTTGACGTAATCCCGCACGCCCAGCACCAGCGCATGCCAGGTAGCAGCCAGCTCGTCCATCACCGGCGCCACATCCATGCCGGAAATCACCGCATCGGCGCCGACTGAATCGATCTGCAGGGCAAAATCGCCTTCTTCAAAGTTCGGCGCAGCAGCTCTCACTTCGCCGTTGGCACAGACGGCAAATGAGCCACCATCAAACACCAGCTCGTCCTGCCCGCCTACCTGGTTAACGTAGACGATAGGCAGGTTTACGCTGCGGGCTCGCTCCGCCACCAGCTGCCAGCGCTCATTCCGCTTGTCGCGATGGTAAGGCGATGAGTTCAAGTTAAGAATGAGTTCGGCTCCGGCTGCGGCAGCCTGCTTGGTCGGGCCGTCTACCCAGATATCCTCGCAGATGCTCAGCCCCACCTGTACACCGGCAATCTCTACAACACAGGCGTCCTCGCCCTCAACAAAATAGCGCTTCTCATCGAATACCTGGTAGTTGGGCAGGCATTGCTTACGGTACTGGGCGATGACCTGACCGCGGTAGATCACACCGGCGACATTGTAGAGTTGGCCATCTTCCAGTAATGGATAGCCAATCACTGCGTAAGCGGTGCCAGTCACCGCAGCGCAGATGCGCTCCAGCGACTGGCTCACGCGCAGCCCGATGCTGGGCCGCAACAACAGGTCTTCCGGTGGGTAGCCACTCAAGGTCAGCTCGGGGAACACAACAACCGGCGAAGCGAGCGTTTCCTCGGCACGAGCGATAGCCTCTATTACCTTGTTGGTATTCCCCTCAAAGTCGCCAACGAGAGTATTGTGCTGCGCCATTACAATGTTAAGGGTCATAAAGCGAAATCTGTCTGCCATTCAATGGGGGCGTATTTTCCGGTAAAAGGCGCGTAATAACCAGTGCTGCACTACTCAAGTCGATAGACCCATGTCGTGCCATGACTGATACACTTACCACTCGCAATAACCATAATCCGGCACGAGCGGGAACATTATCCGGTGAACCGACCAGCCATTTTAACCAGACCGGGCACGCCTGCGGGTAACCAGCAGAACGTGGCGCTGTTCCGCATCTATGTGGCCTATCGTTCGCTGTTGTCGGTGGTATTGCTGATCATGTTGATCAGCCCCAACACGCGTCAGTTGGTTGGGGTGCTGAACCCTGCGCTCTATCTGGGCGTTGCCCTGCTTTATTTACTCACCAGCATCGTACTGATGGGCTCATTGGGCACACGCTGGTATCAAAACCAGCGTTTCCTGTTCGCTGTTTTCATTGTCGATATCGCCGCAATCACTCTGCTAACTGACGCCAGCGGCGGCATTTATAGCGGCCTTCCGGTGTTGCTGATGATAACCGTCGCCGCCAGCGCCGTATTACTGAGCAACCGCACTGTGGCCACGCTGGTGGCTGCCATAAGCGCAATCGCAATCCTTTTCGATTCCTCAAGATTGATTCTGCTGGGCCAACTACCAGCAAATGCCATGTTCCCGTCGGGCGTGCTGGGCGCACTTATCTTCGGCGTGTCGATCATGATCCAGGTAGTTGCTGGCAGGCTGGGCCGGGCGGAAGAACTGGCCCGCGACCGGGCCAGTGATCTTTACAATCTACAGCGCCTGAACGAGCAGATTGTTCAGCACATGGATACGGGGATTTTGCTGGTTTCCAGCGACGGCCAGGTGAAGGTGATGAACAAATCGGCCGCAGGCTTGCTTGCACCAGACCGCCCGGTCACCGTGGAGCAAGGCCGGCAACTCGCTGACTACAGTGATGAGCTTGCCTACCAGTTCGAACACTGGCGCGATTCTGGCCAGCATAGGGCACGGCCTTTTAATATTACCGATGATGCCCCTGCGGTAATCGCCCGCTTTCGCCAGTTGCAGCCCAGCACAGACGGCGAATCCCTGGTTTTCGTGGAGGATTACACACCCATCACCCAATACGCACAGTCACTGAAGCTAACGTCCCTGGGCCGCCTGACAGCCAGCATTGCCCATGAAATTCGCAACCCACTGGGTGCTATCAGCCACGCCGCAGAGTTACTAAAAGAGTCGCCGGACCTGGCCGAGTCAGACCATCGTATGGCAGAGATCATGCTGGAGAACACCGCGCGAGTTAACCAGATTGTGGAAAGCGTGATGCAGATCTCCCGCCGTCAGCCACCAAAACCAGAGTATCTAAAATTACAGACTTGGCTGGCTGACTATGTTGCGGGGTATCTGGATACGGTAAATCGGCCAGCGGAAATTACCGTGAGTTGCGACTACAACGAACTGCTAGTCGAGTTCGATCCGGAGAATCTTCAACGCGTACTGGGCAACCTGCTGGACAACGCCTTGCGCCACAGCCAAATGGCCACCGGCAAAGAGACCGCGCAGATCACCGTAGAGCTGGATTTCGCCTCACACCAGTGCCTGCTCAATGTGATCGACCAGGGCGAAGGTGTGCCAGTGCAGGAGCGCTCCAAGTTGTTCGAGCCATTCTTCACCACGGTGAGCGGCGGTACCGGTATGGGCTTGTACCTGTGCAAGGAATTGTGTGAAATCAACAATGCCGACCTCGACTATCGCACCAGTCTCGAGGGCGAGAGCTGCTTCAGAATTTCCATGAATCAAAGGGCGCTGTAATAATCCATGAGTGAGCAAACCGTACTGATTGTTGACGACGAGCCGGATATCCGCGAGCTGCTGGATATTACGCTTAGCCGCATGGGCCTTGTGACCCACAGCGCCGCAACACTGGCTGAGGCGATCAGTAAAACCGATGAGCTGCGACCCGACCTGTGCCTCACCGACATGAAGCTCCCCGATGGCAATGGCATCAGCCTGGTTGAGCATATACAAACAGAGCACCCGCACATTCCCGTCGCCATGATCACCGCCCACGGCAGTGTGGAAACGGCCATCAGTGCTCTCAAGGCCGGCGCCTTTGATTTTATTAACAAGCCCATAGCGCTGGATAACCTGCGCAACCTGGTGAGCACAGCGCTGCAACTGGACGACGACACCAGCAGCACAGACGACGCGGTGGATCAGGACCTGATCGGCAAGGCGCCCGCCATTCAGACGCTGCGCAAGCAGATTGCCAAGCTGGCGCGCAGCCAGGCACCGGTGCACATTCATGGTGAATCCGGCAGCGGTAAGGAAATAGCCGCTCGCCTGATCCACAAGAACGGCCCGCGGGCGGCAGGTGCCTTTGTGGCAGTGAACTGTGGCGCTATACCGCCGGAGTTAATGGAAAGCGAACTGTTCGGCCATGTGAAAGGCAGCTTCACCGGTGCAAGCCAGGACAAGATCGGTTTGTTCCAGGCAGCAACAGGAGGAACCCTATTCCTGGATGAGGTCGCCGACCTGCCGCTGGCCATGCAAGTAAAAATGTTAAGGGCAATTCAGGAAAAATCAATCAGGCCAGTGGGTGCTAACGAAGAACTGGCTACTGATATTCGTTTGCTTAGTGCCACCCATAAAGACCTGGCCAAAGAGGTTGAGGACGGACGCTTTCGCGAAGACCTGTATTACCGGATCAACGTGATCGACCTACACGTGCCCAGCCTGCGCGAGCGTGCCGAAGATATTCCTGCACTCGCCAATGCCATTCTGAGCGAACTTGCCAGAAGTGAAGGCAATGACAAGGTCACGCTTGATGAGACAGCGATTGATGCGCTGAGTCGCTATCACTTCCCAGGTAATGTGCGAGAGCTGGAGAACATGTTGGAACGCGCGTTCGCACTGTGTGACGGCGAACTGATTACGGCAGAGGACATTCAGCTACCCGAGAAAGCACCACGCAGCCCCGATGCCCGGGAACGAGCTACCGACGGCAACGATAGCGGCAACGCAGACGCGAGCAATACGAAGGCGCTACGCCCAGAAGAGGCCTACGGGGATCTCGAGGGCTTTCTGGATGATATCGAGCGGCAGGTACTAAGTGTTGCGCTAGAAGAATGCCGCTGGAACAAGACCGCCACTGCGAAAAAACTGGGTATCAGCTTTCGCAGTTTGCGGTATCGGTTGAAGAAGTTGGGGTTGGAGGAGTGAGTGCGAGCCAAGAAGCGTATGAGTATTAACCGAAACACAAAGGTGTTCGACGTGAATCTAAAAACTCAAAACGGTGATCATCCAACTTGGCTCACCAGCAGTCACTGACGCTGCCCGACCCGGTATTTGTTTTGGCACCAGCCCCACTCAAAGTGAAGGAGGTACATTTTGCATCTCTTGCCTGAACAGAACCAGAAATAGCCTCTGCCTTTACTGTGTATGTGGTTGCAGTTAACAAAGTCAGGTCAATTTGAAATATGGCGTCTCCGCCGCTGCTTGAGGAGCGATCCGCTTGATTGTTTACATAAAACGGATCGGACGTATAGCCTAGATCAGTCAAACTGTCTGTGTATTGTCGGTTATTGATAAAATACTGTTCCTGCCTGCTAGCCACATCAAGCAAAACCCCTCTTCCAGCCGTTCGGTTACTCTTCAATACGAAGTCCTGATATGCTGGCAGTCCTATCGCAGTCAAAATAGCCAGGATAGCTACCACTATCATGACCTCTATAAGAGTGAAACCACTAGCTGGCTTTCCGTTAAACACGCTCATTGCTACTTCTCGCTGTTAAAAAAATACAGTAGTACTTGGCTCAGCACTTTAAATTGGCCCTCTAGATTTCGTCTACTCCCAACTCGCTCCAATAGACCTTCCACTTAAAGCGACCCTCGATCTCCGTAATCCCTCCATCTGCATCCTGAATATTCACGTTAGGATTGCTACTAGTGAGTGTAGGGTCCGACGGTATGCCAGCACTATCTAGGATCTCGTATCGATCCGGCTCTGAACCATCTTCTATGACACCACCAGGGGGATTGGCTGGCGTGCCATCTGCAACATTAACCGCATACAACCTACCTGTACCAGCGCCAGAGTCGCAAACCCCAGCAGACGCCTCACCCTCAGGAAGAAACGTCGCGAAGAATACAACACCGCCAACCGTAACCGGTTTAGCCAGCCCTTTCTCGCCATTGGCATTAAGGGATAATTTCCAACCGTTCGAGTCTGGAGGGGTACAAGGTAGACCAGAGCACAACGTAGTAATATCTGGCAGTACGGCATGACCAATACTCCTGTTAGCAGTTACGCTTCCAGAAGCCGTCTGAGCATCCTTGATAAAGTACATAAAATTGTCAGGATCAGTATCCGACGGATGCGGCCGATCTCCGGAATTAATTATAAGCCCGATGTATTCACGCGAGCTAGTAACACCCGACACCGTTTCCTCGTCTCTAGCTAGAACAACGTCAGGCGCATGAAAAAACCTTCTATCGCTTGCTCCACTGCCGCCAAACGATCCGACGCGCGTCATCGACCAGTTTTCTCGATTGTCGCTACCCGAAGACTCAGGCATGTCAATACGCCATAAATCCCCACCCGTATCGCCCACATAGGCCATATCGGAAATATCATTAAGATCGCTATCGATCACAGTCACATCTGACGCAATACTATGGTCCAGATCTGCTTGACCATACACTGTCGGTGCGGACGTGGAACTTTCACCGGTCGCTTTCCAAATAAGTAATCCAGTAATCGCATCTACAACAAAAAACGCATTGCCCACGGTATCTGCTGTTGGGTTGTTGGAGTAGATATCTTTACCTATGCGTCCGTTACCCGCCGCATTCCAACCGCCGTTGTAACCACCGCCAAATATCAAAACCGGAGATCGAGTGCCATTATAATTAACGATGGCTACCCGGGGCGCTGACCATGTCATGCCCAATTCACTAAAGTCCCCAGTATTCGAGATTTTCCACATCAACTTTGGCGCAGCGTCAGGGTTACTCACATCCATTGCATAGTACGCATTTCCACCACGCCTGAGCCCGTAATAAACGAAAACTTTATCACCAGCATCCGCATCACCACGCACACCATCGTTGACGCCATTTTCTATACTGCCATTTGAATTACGGTCTATCACCAAAGAAGTAACATCGCCATCTACCCCATAGGGATGTCCGGTGCTTGGTAAAATATCTCTCGCTAGGTCTTCTTGGATGCCCATGACCTCGGTTGGCATAAAGCCCCACATCTCCTCGCCAGATTCTGAGCCATCCGCATTTGTATTTTTTACCTGGCGGAACCATCCATCATTCGCACCATAGTAAAGTCTCACATTCGGGTTGTTTCGACCGTAACCAGAGTCACCATCGCCTTCAGTATCACCGTAATTTATGGGCAGAGGTCTACCGTGAAGAACATCACCATGCATCCAGCGCTGAGCCGCGCCAGGAACTTCTGCCAAGGCACCACTCAACTCTGTATCTCCTCGTGCCCACTTGATCAGTTTTAAAGCGGTCGCCTGACTAAGGTTGTCTGGATCAAGTACACCAAGCAACTTGTCAGCGGTAGTAACATCTGCATTAAAATCAAGCATGACAAGGGGATCGTTAGGATCCTCGGTATATAGATTTCGCGCACAAGCCGCACCGGTCGTGATTCCAGGCCCAGTAACAGAGCAAGTTGCATCAGTTGACTTGAATCCAAGGTGCTGCTGGCCGGCACCTCCGCGTACTACAGACCGACCATCCGAACCACAGAACTCTTCTGCATCAAGCGGGGCAACACCATCGGCGCAATTATTTGGCGTCACATCTTCAGCAAGCGTATCTGTCCAGTAAGTAATGGCGTCTCGTTTTATGCGGCCGTCAAGCGGATCAAAGGCAGAATCTGGAGGTGTGCTGTTATCCTCAATTTGCGGAACCTCGACCGTTTCACCGGTGGGTACACCGAGATCATCAACGACGTCAACAGTACGCGTTCCAAGTTTGAGTTTCTTGATATTTCCAGGCCAGCGGGATCCGGATTCCGCCTGGAATATGGCGAAGTATACGTTATCTACGGCCTCTGCCCGGTTGAACACGTTTACAGGTACCGATGCGGAAACCAGTGTAGAACTTTCTGAAATTATCGAATCAAAAACGGCGTCCAGCGCAGCAGCTATCTCGGCACCAGAGCCCAGACTCAGCGCAAAATCAGTGCCACCCGCGTCGGCCCATCCATCCTGTTTATTGTTAGTGGTGTCGGCCAAAACAAAAGACGTAAGATTTTGATTTCCCTCAACATCAAAACCGATCTGCGTACTTGAGGCAGCATCATATCCGGCCAAATCTTTCTCGAACATCGTGCGGATCAATGTCTCTCGATCAGAGTCATTGTTGGAGTTCCCAAGACTGAGACCCAGGCCCCCAGGTAGTGCGCTATCAATACCGTCATTCGAATCTGAATCCTGCTGTGATACGCCGAAGACCGTGTTAATCATATATAACCCAGAGCAGGCCCATTCGTTGGGGTCATTAGCAAAGGGCGACACATACATTGCAGAGGCACCGGAACCGGTATATGCATCAGGTGCAGGGGCAACCAATGCATTTCGCGCATCACCCGGCGCGTATGGGGCATCATTATTCAAGTCGAGCGTCTTTTTCGCATCCGAGCTGTTGTAGTCCGAATAGCCAAGCAAACCACTGTACACACCCTGGCCGGTAATATACCGGTAAAATTCATAGTAAAGCTCTGCCAGTTGATAGGTATGGCCATTCCATTGCCCACTGTTATTGATTGGGGTATAGGTTGGCGTGGGCACCGCAGCCAGTCGTTCTGAAAAATCCGCCAGTTCGACCTGATCTGACACGTCAAAAAACTCCTTGAGGACGTATGCGCCACCACTGCAACCATTCTGATTTGAATTATTGGGAATATCACCGGGCCCACCGCAGCCATTATCATGCTCGTGGGTGACCATCAGGCCAATCCAAACGCCACTGTTTTGAACTTTATCTTGCGCAAGTACAAATTGGAAAGCCGCTCTGAGCAAATCAAAAAGGCGGGCTTTGCTATCCATATAGGAGCCCGGCAGATTCATGCCAGCCGTCCAAGCCGCCCTCAGACCGGTTACGTTCAACGTCCCGGTGCCATAGCCATAATACCTTCCGTCAGGTACGCCGTCGGGGCCATAACCAATATCGCTAAGGTCACTCGGGTCATTATGAGTCACCAGATCTAGATTAAAATATAAATCGTCACTGAGGTTTGT
The DNA here is from genome assembly GCA_039964455.1 of Halieaceae bacterium. GTDB lineage: Bacteria > Pseudomonadota > Gammaproteobacteria > Pseudomonadales > Halieaceae > CALJFL01. Next base: position 23,155 of record JBDVXK010000014.1, read on the forward strand.
CCGACAGCCATCGCTGAGAACATCGGAACACTGTGTGCTGGCCAAGTTTGAGCGAATATCCAACGTGAGCATCACGAGTGGCTTGGATACGCCACCAAAAGCCGAAAAATAGATATCGGTATCATCGGCGAGAATAAGCGGAGAGGCTACGAACATGGCTAGCACACAAGCTCTTAGATAGTTTGTAAGAATTTTCATTCCGATTTCTCCGTTCATTCCGTAATTGTCACAATAGTCGGCGGGCTAACAATAAGTCGCAAATAGCCCTGAGTAACTTCAGAAAGCCCCAAATTAGCGTCTGTGCGGTCAAATCTAACAGTAACTTCCTGTCGCGCAACTTTGAATGAGTCCGCACTAAAGGATCCACCCTCATCAAAGAACGGCGCAGGCGTCTCTAACGGACCCACTCTATCGACGTAATAGTCGATTTCAATTCCCGCGTCCAAGACCTCGGCAGCTACATCGGCAGGCAAAGAGATAGTCGTCTGATTGCAGCCAGTCGTATTGGGCCCAGGGGTGGTCGGGCATACCCGATAACCGATATCACCGACAACTGGTGTATTGTCTGTGTTATCAATCATCGCATCGACGATGGCCAAGGCTCGCTGCATCGAATCCACTTTCGCCGCGTCATTTCCCGCCATCTGCAATTGTAAAATGTTCGTTTGGGACATGGCCGCTGCAAGAATGGACAATAAAAGCAAGAAGAACAGCGATACTATCAAGACCACCCCCTGCTGTTGACGGAAAATTTTGTTTTTCATAATCCTCTAAATCCCCAGGGCTTCTGAGTTTCTAAGCGTTACGGTCGACTGGAACAAACGTCTATAGTAGCTGTCATTCTTAGTAACAGTGCGGGAACCCATAATGTAAGTTTTATCATTCGTGTAACCCACGACTTCGTCTGGACTCCGCATTAGTAAGTAGACACGAGCAGTGATCGCGGTAGTCAACTCTGCCTCGGTTGGAAACTGCTCGTAGCGCTCTACCGTATAATCCAAATCACTATCCAGACCAAACTCGACATGCATTTCTTCAACCCCCTGAACCAAGCACTCCACGGGCGCGACTGCGTTAGCGGTCGTTGTTGACAAACGTTTACGACACAACGTTGGTAGATTGTCACCTGCGTTCTCCGCGTAATCTCGCACCCAAATAATCTCAGGATAGTATTCCCACAAATCTAAATCGCTAGTGACATCGCCAGATTCGATATCATTCTCAAATGAGACTTCTACGTTGTAATCTCTTACCCTGATGTACGGGACCTTATCAGTCGCGTTCGCTGAAGGTACGCCTTGGTCAACTGTGATAGAGTCTTTCGAACGTCTTACAATCAATATATCGGTATTAACCTGCACGGAGTCCGCTGCGTCGATACAAACGGAATGATCGTTATTTGCTCCTGCCCCCGTTTCTGTACCTGCATCGCTGGTAACATCATTAATATGCTCGAAACTTTTTTCGGCTTCGAACATATAAGTGAAGCACGTTGAGGGATCGTTCGGATCGAAAATACCATTGTCTATATCAGAAGCTCGCAGGAGGCCGCCATAGAAACCACCCATTGAAAGCTGTCGGGTGACGTAGCGAATCGCATATCGGCCACTCTCCTGGATACGTGCAAGCTCCTCATCCTGAAGATAACTGACCTTATTCTGCACAAATAATGTCGCAGCACCTAACATCAATACGACACCGAGCGCCAATGCCACCATCAACTCGATCAGCGACAGGCCACACTGAAAATGAGATACAGATAATTTTTTTAGATCACTCATGCTTTTTACTCATCCGAAATAAAGGTTCGCACAACCAGTAACTGTCGGCGATTATCAGCGATCCCATTTCCACAGGTATTCGTCATCAGCGTTTGATCCAGACTTAGAAACCCTTCCCAGGCTATAGCGACCTCAACCGCGCCATCGACGCCACCTGCGGTGGTATCTATACACCCGACCACTCCGCCTAACCCTCCCACAGAGGCCGGAGTCCCGCCAATAGTTCGAACTTCATTAGCTCCTACAATTGCCTGTTCCCATTCATACAAATCGCGAACCGCTATCGCGGCCTCATCACAAGATGCGGTTTTACAGTCATACGAGGGCGGGTCCGTAGCTGTATCGTTGTCTATCGTCACGCCATCATAGCTTGCCAGACTTACCGGATTACCGCGCATTCTCTCAATAATATCGGTTGCCAAGGCAGAAGCGGTCGTTCGTTGAACTGCTTCGAAGCCCGCGCGCTTTGATGCTATTTGCAGCCCTGCCAAACCCAACGTGCCAATAGACAAAATCAAAACAGCAATAGCAACTTCTAACAGCGCTACGCCAGACTGCCTCGCTGGAAGAATTTGGGAGTTAAATACAGTTTTAGCGCTCACGGCAGACATACCCATCCCCCAACACCTTGGCGTACTCTCGGCAAGCCTACTGTGTCTACAGTCACGCCCAAGGCTTTACTGACATCATTATCGGTAGGACACACTAATACCGTTCCACCATTACTCACTGAGCCATCAGGGTTATAGCGGATAGACTCCGTAACTGCGGCGCCCGCAGCGGTCCGCAGAGTGAACCCGGGCGAAACACCTTCCGAAACTCTCAAAATATCACCAGGTGAATTGGGGTCGTTTCCAACATGCATCATCCAGCCGGCGTCCAAAGTCCCGTCACAATCCGTGCCATTCAGTGTGGGGCATATTGATACACTGGTATTTCGCTTTATTGCTTCACTTTTTGCTGCCCCGTAAGCGGAAACCAGCTTATTAGTTTCCGTGCGGAGCCTATTTGACTCGATTATGCTTCTAAAGGAAGGCGCTGCTATTGCCAAAGCAACCGCCATTATCATTATTACAATCATCAATTCAATCAGCGAAAAACCCGAGAGCTTTCTTGATATTGAATCACCAAGCATGCAATTACCCCATAAGTTACTCTTCCAGCAGTATATTTGATTATCGTAAAACCGGTCAGTTTTCACGATAAAGGGTCATTAAAGGCGACAAATGGGCAATCTGAATCACAATAATACGACCTATTTCACATTTTTAGGTGTACTAAGTCGAGCGGGAGGAAAGGCAGAGGGTAGCCCTATGAGGGCGGGCAAGCACCCCAGTTGCTCGAAATTCGAGGTCTACCGACAATATTTATGATCAAACTTTTGGATATGTGTCCGCCAGGAATTGGTGCACATAATAAGAGCGTACGATTTCGACGAGAGGACCCATCGCTTAGATAGGTAATTTTTTCGCTCGCCTGAATAGTCCCTTTCCTATTACTTAATGTATAACCCGAGGGAATTCCTTCGAAAATTTGGATAATTTCATCCTCTTCATCAACAACATTGTCCTTGTCTACGTTTGAAAAAATAATCCAGCCATCCGAAAAATATCCTGTACACATGACATCACCGCTAGTCGACATGACAGAGGGACACATGCTTACCGGTTGATTACGCTTTAAAGCTTCGCTTCTGGTCAAGTTGACGGCAGTCATCAAACGATTTACCTCGCTACTTACGCGCGTGGAGGACACAAGATTGCGCATAGGCGAGGCCGCCAGAGTGATGGTTATTACAAGGATCACCAGCACAATCAGCAACTCGATCAGCGTAAGGCCAAAGGCCGCCCCCTGCCCCGATGACATCCTGTCCACGGCACACCTCCCTGACGATCAAGCATCCGTCAGGCACAGGTTCGCCGCCAGAAAATGGGCTAATCAGGCCGAAAGTGGGTTATCAGGGTTGTTGAAGCGGGCTCGGGCTAAACGTTCGCCGCTGGAATACGTAATTCCCTGGGCAGGGAAAAGGTCACATTTTCCGGCCTGCCAGCGACTTCTACTGGCGCATCGGCGCCCAATTGCCGCAAACCTTCGATGACCTCGGCGACCAGCACTTCCGGTGCCGAAGCTCCGGCGGTCACACCTATGCGGCTTTTGCCTTCTAGCCAGGTGGGGTCTATATCCTCAGCACCGTCAAGCAAGTGTGCCTCCGCACCCATACGTTCGGCCAATTCGCGTAATCGATTGGAGTTGGAGCTATTCGGTGAGCCCACCACCAGCATCAGGTCACAATCAGCGGCTAACTGCTTCACCGCATCCTGCCGGTTCTGGGTGGCGTAACAAATGTCGTCCTTACGGGGCCCGGTAATCTCGGGGAAGCGCTGGCGCAGTGCTTCTATCACCCGCGCGGTGTCGTCCATCGAGAGTGTGGTCTGGGTGACATAGGACAGGCGGGAGCTATCCCGTACGGTCAGGGTGTCTACCTGAGCCTCATCTTCCACCAGATAGATATCACCACCGGCCGTATGGTCGTACTGGCCCATGGTGCCTTCCACTTCCGGGTGACCCTGGTGGCCGATCAAAATGCATTCGCGGCCGTCGGCGCTGTAGCGCGCGACCTCGATATGCACTTTAGTCACCAGCGGGCAGGTCGCATCAAAAACTTTCAGGCCACGCTTATCTGCTTCCTTGCGCACTGCCTGCGACACACCATGGGCGCTGAAAATAACAATCCGGTCGTCGGGTACCTCATGTAACTCATCGACAAAAATCGCGCCGCGCTCGCGCAAGTCCTCTACCACAAACTTGTTGTGCACCACTTCGTGTCGCACATAGATGGGCGCGCCAAACACTTCCAGTGCCCGATTAACGATATCAATCGCCCGGTCGACACCGGCGCAAAAACCACGGGGGTTAGCGAGCTGAATATCCATCAGTGCAGCTCTGCGGGCTCCACCCGGTGGATCAGCACATCAAAAAGAATAGTGCGCCCCGATAGAGGGTGATTGAAATCAACAGAGACTTCCTCTTCGTCGAAGGAAATCACCATGCCGGGCAACTCACCGCCGCTGGCATCGGCAAAAGAAAATACAAGGCCAATCTCCAGATCGATGTCGTCATCAAACTGATCGCGTGGCAGCAATTGCACATTATTGTCATTGGGCTGACCGAAGGCGTTTTCAGGCTCTACGGTGAACAGTTGCCGCTGGCCGCTGGACATGCCAAATAACGCTCGCTCGAAGCCCGGCAGCAGGCTGCCGTCTCCAATAACAAAATCAACCGGCTCACCACCAAAGTTGCTGTCAACCTCGGAGCCGTCTTCCAGGCTAATCGAAAAGTTCAGGTATACGCGGGTACCTTCACTTACTGGTACGTCTATGGCTGTCATTCGTCACTCTCCTCCAGGAGACTCTTTGCGAGCTGCCTGGTCGGTACCCTCCGATTCGGGGCGGGATATAAAGCTGTCCAGCAACATACAGGCGGCTCCGGCAGTGATTGCCGAGTCAGCCAGGTTAAAGGCTGGAAAGTAGCGACCAGCATAATGCACAGAAATAAAATCTACCACATAGCCCAACGCCAGCCGGTCCCACAAATTGCCCACCGCGCCACCCAGGATCAGGCCAAGGCTAAGCGCCAACAGCCATTGCCCACGGGGCATACGCCACAGCCAAATGGTCAAACCAATACTGATTGCGCCGGCTACAACACTGAAAAACCAGCGTTGCCAGCCACCGGCATTACTCAGAAAACTGAAAGCCGCGCCAGTATTGTGCTGCAGGGTTAGATTGAACCAGGAAAACACTTCTACAGGCCGGCCGTAGTCCAGCCCGGCAGTGGCAAGTGACTTGCTGTACTGATCCAACACGATCACCACCAGCGCCAGGGCATACCACCACAAAGCGCGCGAACTATTGATGCCACTGGACTCAGGCAAAGTGTCGCTGCTCGCCTTCGCCATCCACGTTCTCTTCACAACGGGCGCACAATGTGGGGTGCTTGGCACTACTACCCACTTCCGGTCGGCGATGCCAGCAACGCTCGCACTTCTCGTCCTCAGACACCTTCACGCCCAGACGCAAACTTTCCATATCAGTAACTGCTGCATCTGCGGGCGCTGTTTCCAGTGCCGCCAATTTTGCGCCTGAGGTAATCAGCACAAAGCGCAGCTCATCAGACAGTTCTGCCAGCAAAACCTCAAGCTCGGGGGAACAATACAGCGTGACCTCGGCATCCAGCGAACCACGCAGTTCTCCCGCGGCACGCCGCGCTTCCATTTCCTTGTTCACCGCACTGCGCACGTCCATTACCTGCCGCCAGTAGTCACGGCCCATGGCCTCATCACCGGCCAGTGAACCAAGGCCCGTATACCAGTGACTCAGCAAAACAGAGTGACTGTGATCGCCAGGCAGGTTCTCCCAGATTTCTTCAGCGGTGAAACTGAGTATCGGCGCTACCCAACGCACCAGCGCCTCGGCAATCAGGTACATCGCCGTCTGCGCGGAACGCCTGGCATGACTGTTGGCCTGGGTGGTGTACTGTCTGTCCTTGATCACGTCCAGATAGAAGCCACCCAGATCATTGGCACAAAAGTTATGCAGCTTGTGGTAAATCTGGTGGAACTGGTAGGCGTCATACGCCGCGATAATTTCGGTCTGCAGTTGCTCGGCCCGGTCCACCGCCCACTGATCCAATGACAGCATGTCGGCAAAGGGCAACGCGTCTTTCTCCGGATCAAAACCGTTCAGGTTCGACAACAAAAAGCGCGCAGTGTTACGAATGCGGCGATAGGAGTCAGCGGTGCGCTTGAATATTTCATCGCTCACTGCCAGCTCGCCACGATAGTCTGTCGCCGCGATCCACAGGCGCAGCACATCGGCACCCAGATCGTTCATGACTTTCTTGGGCGCCACAATATTGCCCAGTGACTTGGACATCTTGCGGCCATCACCATCCACGGTAAAACCGTGAGTTAGCACCGTTTTATACGGGGCTTCCCCGTAAGCGCCTACGCCGGTTAACAGCGACGACTGGAACCAACCGCGATGTTGATCAGAGCCCTCAAGATACATATCGGCAGGAGCCTGCAGACCCTCGCGCTTGCGCAGTACACAGGCATGACTCACGCCGGAGTCGAACCACACGTCCAGCGTGTCCGTAACCTTGTCGTAATTGACCGCGTCATCACCCAGCAACTCAGCGGGATCCAGATCGAACCAGGCGTCTACGCCGCCCTGCTCTATGCGCTGGGCAACCTGCTCCATAAGCGCGGTAGTGTCGGGGTGCAGCTCTGCAGTCTCTTTATGAATGAACAAGGTGATGGGCACACCCCAGGTGCGCTGCCGCGAAATACACCAGTCTGGGCGACTGCTTAGCATCGCATCGATTCGCGCCCTGCCCCATTCCGGCAGCCACTCAACCGCTTCAACCTGCTCATTGGCGGCGGCTAACAATCCGTTTTGCGACATGCTGACAAACCACTGCGGTGTCGCCCGGAAAATGATCGGAGTTTTGTGGCGCCAGCAATGTGGGTAGCTGTGATCATAAGCCTCGTCGTGCAGTAGCACACCGCGCTCGCGCAGCAATTCGATGATGTTGTCGTTGGCTTTTAATACATGCTGACCACCGAAAAATTCGGTGTCCTGCAGGTAAACGCCATTACCACCCACCGGGTTATACACCTCGATGCCGTACTGCTCACCCACAACAAAGTCGTCCTGACCGTGGGCAGGCGCTGTGTGCACAGCGCCGGTTCCCGCCTCGGTGGTCACATGGTCACCCAGTATCACGGGGACCTGTCTGTCGAGGAAGGGGTGCTGCAGCAACTGATTTTCCAAGGCGGCACCCTGACAGCGGCCCAGTATTTTGACTTCGCCCAAGCCAAAGCGCGTCACGCAAGATTCGGCGAGTTCCTCGGCCAGTAATAACGCACGACCATCACCCTCAACCAGCACATATTCCAGCGCAGGATTCAGGCTTACCGCCATACTCGCCGGTAATGTCCAGGGCGTGGTGGTCCAGATCGGGATGGCTATTTCACCACTGTACTGGCTACCGCAGGCGGCATTAACAGCCGCCGGGTCTATAGCCGTATAGGCAACATCAATCGCCGGAGACACCTTGTCTGCGTACTCTACTTCTGCCTCGGCCAGAGCCGAACCACAATCCATACACCAGTGCACCGGCTTGAAACCCTTGTGCAGGTGTCCATTACTAACAATGCGCGACAGTGTGCGGACGATATCCGCCTCGTACTCAAAATCCATAGTCAGGTAAGGGTTAGACCACTCGCCCAAGACACCCATGCGGATAAAGTCTTCCCGCTGACCATCAACCTGACGGGCGGCATACTCCCTACACTTCTGGCGGAATTCAGCCGGGGATATTTTTACCCCGGGCTTGCCGACCTTTTTCTCAACGTTAAGCTCGATAGGCAGGCCATGACAATCCCAGCCTGGCACGTAGGGCGCATCGTAACCGTCAAGGGTGCGCGACTTGATGATGATGTCCTTGAGAATCTTATTAACCGCGTGGCCTATATGCAGGTCACCGTTGGCGTAAGGGGGCCCGTCATGCAGGATGAACTTCGGACGCCCGGCGCTGGCTTCGCGAATCTTTCCATAGAGGTCAATCTCCTGCCACTGCTTGAGCCGCTGGGGCTCACGCTGGGCCAGGCTGGCCTTCATCGGAAATGCCGTTTGCGGCAGATTAAGAGTGCTTTTGTAGTCGCTCATAGTCCGTCAGTTATCGTTGCGTTTCATTGTCTGCGAACCAGGTTCGCGTCGTATTTACATCGCGGAGGATATTTTCCTTAAGCTCCTCCAGCGACCCGAATTTCATCTCGTCCCGTAACTTGTGCCGGAACGTCACATCAATGCGTTTGCCATACAAGTCCACTTCACGATCCAGCAAATGCACCTCAAGATTGGCCTTGATGCTGTCATTCACCGTGGGCCGCACGCCTACATTGGCCACACCCTGGGCGTCATTCAAACCAGCGCCATTTACCACCACCGCGTACACACCCGACAGGGCCGGCCGCAGCCTGTGCAATTCCATATTGGCTGTAGGCACGCCCAGTTCACGACCCAACTGGCGACCATAAACCACACGGCCTGTCATGCTATAGGGCCTGCCCAGTAGAGACTCTGCCAGCTCAAACTCACCCGCTGCCAGCACTTCCCGAATGCGGGTACTGCTCACCCGCTCGCCGTCGAGTTTTTCAGTGGCCGTTGGCACAGCATCGTAACCGTAGCGCTGCCCCTCACTCTGAATGAAGTCGAAATCACCCTGGCGGTCATTGCCAAAACGAAAATCATCACCCAGCACGACATACTTCACGCCCAGACCGGCAACAAAAATATCGTCGACGAACTGCTGAGCGGACATGCTTCGCAAGCGCTCGTTAAAACGAATACGTAACACCCTATCCACGCCCAGGTTCCGCAAGGCAATAAACTTCTCGCGAAAGCTCATCAAACGGGCCGGCGCTTTCAGCGGCGCCAGGTACTCGCGTGGCAACGGCTCAAATACAATCACCACCGAGGGCAGTGATAACTCACGGGCCTTGGTTTGCAGGTGACCAATCACCGCCTGGTGGCCGTGGTGCACCCCATCGAAGGCACCCAGAGTCACCACGCAACCGCGGTGTCTGGGCCGCAAGTTGTGTAGGCCGCGGATCAGCTCCATTGGAGGAAAGGCACTCAGTCAGACCAAACGCTGAAGTATAGCGAAATAGCGCACGCGGGCCTATGGCAAGGGGGCGTCACAAACTGTGAAAATCACACGCTGAAGAAGCGATCAACTTGCGTGACGCGGGCCGCGCAAGTGAGACAGGCGAGTACCCAGCAACAGGTGCAAACCGACATAAACCCCAACACCTGCTCCACAGACCAATAGAATCTGCATCGCCCGCTGTGTCCAGTCCCAGGCCAGCCAGACGCTATTGTCGGGTACCAGCCATACAACAACCAGCGCCATGCCCGCGGTCGCGGCCAGCAGCCGCCCACTGTAGATACCCCAACCCGGCTGGAACCGGAATACCCCTTCACGACGTAGGCCGCGGAACAGCAAACCGGCATTTAGATAGGCTGCCACGCTGGTGGCAAGCGCCAAACCAACGTGGCCCACGTTGTAGAAATACATCAACGGCAGCACGAACAGCAGGTTGAGCACCATATTGGCCACCATCGCCTTAATACCAATGGATACCGGCGTCATCATATCCTTGCGGGCGTAGAACCCCGGCGCTAATACCTTGATCAGCATAAAGGCCGCCAGCCCCAGGCTATAAGCCCGCAGGCTCAGCGCTGCCATATCGACATCGCCCGGGGTTAATGCCCCGTACTGAAACAGTGTGATGAGGATTGGCTCGGCCAGCAGCAACAGGGCCAATGCCGCCGGTACCGCAATCAGTAACACCGAGCGCACCGCCCAATCCAGGGTGGTGGCGAACTGCTCACCGCGAGCGGCAGCATTATGGGCCGACAGGTTGGGCAGGATAACCGTGGCAATGGCGATGCCGAAAACGCCCAGCGGTAGCTCGGTCAGTCGATCCGAGTAATACAGCCAGGAAACACTGCCCGTGGGCAGAAACGAGGCAAGCACGGTATCCAGCAGCAGGTTGATTTGGCTGACCGAGACGCCAAACAGTGCTGGGACCATCAATTTGAGAATGCGCCGCACGCCCTCGTCACGGGTATCCCATACGGGCCGCGGCACCAAATCCAGTCGATAAAGCGAAGGCAACTGGAACAGCAACTGAATGATGCCCGCCAGAAACACACCCCAGGCCAGCGCGAATACCGGCTCATCGAAATATGGCGCTGCAACGGTGGCGGAGGCGATCAAAGACAGGTTAAGAAACACGGGGGTAAATGCGGGTACGGCAAAGCGGCCATAACTGTTGAGAATCGCCCCGCAAAAACCGGTCATGGAGATCAGCATCAGGTAGGGAAACGTCACCCGGATCAATTCCACGGTGAGCTGGTATTTTTCAGGCTGACTGACAAAGCCCGGGGCAAATACGGCGGTGACCACCGGTGCCGCCAGAATAATTAACCCGGTCAAAACAATCAGGGTGCCGCCCAGCACACCGGCAACGCGGTTAATCAGGTGCTTAACCGCCTCAACACTGCCCTCTTCCTTGTAGTCCGCCAATACCGGCACAAAGGCCTGGGCAAACGCACCCTCGGCAAACAGACGGCGCAAGAAGTTGGGTATTTTGAAGGCCACAAAGAAGGCGTCGGCATTGGCACTGGCGCCAACAAAACCGGCGATAACAACGTCGCGAATCAACCCCAGCACCCGGGACATCATGGTCATGGCGCCAACCACGGCGCTGGAGCGCAACAGGCCCCTCCCGCCAGATTTTTCCGATTGAGTCTCAGTCATGATGAGCGCTCAAGACCAACGCCTGCGTAAATCGTCGCCGTGAATCTGCAGCCATTGCAGGGCGATCAGGGTGTGACCGTTGGGGATTTGATCGGCTGCCAATAAGGCAAGTGCTTCCTGCCGGCTGACAGAGTGCACCAGAATATCTTCACCCTCGGTGGCAAGGCCGTGCACTGCACCGATACCAGCACTACTCACTCGGCCACAGAACAAGCGCACCTGTTCCGTGCAGGCGCCAGCGCTGGGAAACACGGTGGCAATCGGAGCCAGTTCGGACAACTCGCAGTTGGCCTCCTCCTTCGCTTCGCGGTGCACAACATCTTCGTCACTTTCCCCCGCTTCCACCACACCGGCGATCAACTCAAGCATCCATGGGCTTTGCTCACCACGCAGTGCCCCGGGGCGAAACTGCTCCACGAGTACCAAGCTGTCCGTTATGGGGTCGTAGGGTAGAACCCCCACGGCGTCGCCGCGCTCGAAAATCTCTCTAGTCAGGGGATCGCTCCAGCCACCGGCAAAACACCGGTGTTGCAGCGTCAACTTGCGCACCGCAAAGTGACCGTCGTAGGCAGGCTCAGAGCTCAGCACGCGCACGTCCTGGGCGCCAAACGTGAGGGAAAATACCATCAGAAGCGACCGGCGGTGTACCAGTTCACATCGCGGGCATGATCATCCACCTGGTCGACCACATCCAGCACCAGTGCAAACAATGCCATGCGAACCAGCACGCCGTTGTCGGTCTGGCGGAAAATCGCCAGATTGGGGTTGTCATTAAGGTCGTCATCCAGTTCCCGGGCGCTATCGCGCGAGTCCCTGGGCAAGGGGTGCATAATCACGGTGTTCGGTTCACAGTTGCGGGTATACACACTCTGGTTCAGCCTGAAACGGCCGCGGTAAAGATCGGCCTCCTCCTGGCTATTGAAGCGTTCTTCCTGGATGCGGGTGGAGTAGACAATGTCGACATGAGCGATGCTGGCCTCCAACTCGTCGGATTCCACCACCGTATGCCCCGCCGCCCGCAATGCTTCAACAATCTCGCCGGGCATGGACAGTGCGTCTGGCGAGACCAGCACCACCTGCACCTTGTCGAACAGGCACAATAATTTACACAGGGAATGCACAGTGCGGCCGTGGCGCAAGTCGCCGACCATGGCAATGCGCACATTGTCGAGACCAGCGCCGCGATCGGCCAACTCGCTCTTGATGGTGTAGAGATCCAAAAGCGCCTGGCTAGGATGTTCATTACTGCCGTCACCGCCATTAAGCACCGGCACCCGGCTGGCCGCCGCAAACTCGCTGACAGAACCACTGGCCGGATGACGCATGGCAATCACATCGGAGTAACCGCTGAGCACACGGGCGGTATCGTACAGAGACTCGCCCTTGGCAATAGCCGAGTTCTCGATACCGGTAGTTTCTCGCACCTCGCCGCCCAACAGGTTGAAGGCACTGCCAAAGCTAACCCGGGTACGGGTACTGGGTTCGAAAAACATGGAACCGAGAATGGCGCCATCCAACACCTTGGTGATTCGGCGGCGGCGCGCGTAGGGCTCCATCTGGTCAGCTACGGCAAAGATGCGCTCCACATCAGCCCGCTCGAACTGATTCACGGAGAGGATATGACTACCGGCAAATTGCACGCGCTGCTTCTCCAGGTCTGGTGGCGCCAGGCCACAGGTTCAGATTGACCGTATTATACGATTGTGTAACTGCCCTGCCCATGTGGCGTAATACCGAAAGCCACTCAGGACAACAGGCTGTCGCCATACTCCAGCAGCCGATCCAACACTGCCTTTTTTTCGACTGTCAGAGTGTCATCGGCCTGCAGTGCTTCGATCAGTGCATGGAATTCCTCCATGCAAATACTGGCGCCTGCTTCGGGCTCTGTCAGCCGTTGAAAGCGATACTCTTCCCACTGGGCACGCTCTTCCGCGGAAAGCGTTTCCGGGTAGTTGCGAGCACGATAGCGGTAGAGCATTTCCGGCAGCCGCGCATCCTCAAACACAAACGACTGCTCGCCCAACGACTCGGGCTCGGCTGCTTGCACCTGTTCCATGATGCGCTTGTCAGCAGCGGAGAAAAAGCCGCCGCCGTAGAGCATCCTGTCGGGGTCAACGATGGGCTCATATTTGCGGCCGGTGTACACCGCCTGCATCTTCTTTTCAAACGCTTGCGGATCGCGCCCGCGCTGTTCACGCAAGGCTGCAAGATGCTTCCGGCAAACCTCGCCACTGATTCCCAGGCGTTCGGCGGTCGCAGGATCAGCCATTTTGGCGGTCACCAATATCGGACAGCGATTAATATGCAGTGTTTTCAGGCCAGGGCGTTCCACCCCCTCTGGTAAATCGGCTGTACGCGTATAAAGATGCTCGGCGATTTCGGCGACCGACAGTTCAAACAACTGTGTGGGATCCGCACTGAGGTCGTAGCAGATCACCTCGTTGCGGTTATCCGGATGCATGGCCAGAGGAACGATGAGCGCAATGTTGTGCCTGGCAGCGCCAAACATCCCGGAAACATGTAGCACAGGCTTCATCGCTACAATATCAAGCTGCTCTAACACCGCCTTCTTACCACGATGATTGAGCACATAGTCATAGAGCTTGGGCTGCCTTTCCCGGATAAGGCCAGCCATGGCGATAGTGGCATGCACATCTGACAAGGCATCGTGGGCCGCTTCATGGCTGATGCCGTTGGCGCGGGTCAGTTCCTCCAGCTTGAAGCTGGGCAGACCGTCTTCCCGTAGGGGCCACTCTATCCCGTCGGGGCGCAGCGCATAGGTGGCGCGCACCATATCGATAATATCCCAGCGGGAATTGCCGTTTTGCCACTCGCGGGCATAAGGGTCATAGAAATTGCGGTACAAGGTGTAGCGGGTGATCTCATCATCAAAGCGCAGGGAGTTGTAACCCACTCCACAGGTACCCGGCTGCGCCAACTCCGCATGAATCTGCTGGATAAATTCGCACTCGGGCATACCCTCTTCCAGCGCCTGCTGAGGGGTTATGCCAGTTACCAGGCAGGCTTGCGGATGGGGTAGAAAATCATTGGCGGGTGTGGCAAATATCACCAGCGGCTCGCCAATAATGTTCAGGTCAAAGTCAGTGCGAATACCGGCGAACTGTACCGGCCGATCACGAGAGGGATCGGCACCAAAGGTTTCGTAGTCGTGCCAGTAAAAGGTATCAGACAAGCTCCAGGGCCTGCTCTTCAATTTTGGCCTGCCAGATTTTCGGACCGATCTCATGCACCGAGGTACCGCGGGCATCTACTGCCACACTTACCGGCATGTCTTTCACTTCAAACTCGTAAATGGCCTCCATGCCCAGCTCGGGGAAAGCCACAACCTTCGCGTTGGTGATCGCCTTCGACACCAGGTAGGCTGCGCCGCCAACGGCCATCAGGTACACCGCTTTGTGTTTCTTGATGGCTTCGATACCCGTTGGGCCACGCTCCGCTTTACCGATCATGCCAAGCAGGCCGGTTTGCTCCAGAATAAAGTCGGTGAACTTGTCCATGCGGGTTGAAGTCGTCGGACCAGCCGGACCCACCACCTCGTCACGAACAGGATCAACCGGGCCCACGTAGTAGATAAAGCGGCCCTTGAGATCTACCTCGGCGGGCAAGCCCTCGCCGGAGTCGATCAACTCTTTCATTTTCTTATGGGCCGCGTCGCGCCCGGTAAGCATCTTGCCCGACAACAGAACCGTGTCGCCCGGCTGCCATGTGGCGGCTTCTTCCGGCGTTACGGTGTCGAGGTTAACCCGGCGCACTTGCTCCCCTACCTCCCAGGTAATATCGGGCCAGTCGTCCAGGTTAGGCGGTGTCTGCAGCGCCGGGCCTTCGCCATCAAGAACGAAGTGCGCGTGGCGCGTGGCGGCACAATTGGGAATCATGGCCACCGGCAGCGAAGCTGCATGGGTGGGGTAATCCATAATCTTCACATCCATCACAGTGGTGAGCCCGCCCAATCCCTGGGCACCAATGCCCAACTTGTTCACCGCGTCCATAATCTCCAGCCGCAGCTCCTCGGCCCGGTTGGAGGGGCCGCGCTCACGCAGCTCGTGTATATCGATAGGCTCCATCAGGGATTCCTTGGCCATTACTGCCGCCTTCTCGGCGGTGCCTCCAATCCCGATACCCAACATACCTGGGGGGCACCAGCCGGCACCCATGGTGGGAACCGTTTTTACTACCCAGTCGACGATGCTATCCGAGGGATTAAGCATCACCATCTTCGACTTGTTTTCCGAACCGCCGCCCTTGGCCGCGACCTGCACATCCACCGTATCGCCAGCTACAACTTCCATGTGAATCACGGCAGGCGTATTGTCTTTGGTATTGCGGCGAGCGCCAGCCGGGTCTTCCAGGATTGAAGCCCTGAGCACGTTATCAGGATGGGTATAGGCTCTGCGAACACCCTCATTGACCATATCCGACACCGACAAGGTCGCATCCCACTGCACATCCATGCCTATTTTGAGGAACACGGTGACGATGCCCGTATCCTGGCAGATGGGACGGTGACCCTCGGCGCACATGCGCGAGTTGATAAGAATCTGAGCCATGGCGTCTTTCGCGGCCGGGTTCAGCTCTCGCTCGTAGGCCTGGTGTACGGCCTGCACAAAGTCGACCGGATGGTAGTAAGAAATAAACTGCAGCGCGTCGGCTACGCTGTCGATAAAGTCGTCCTGGCGAATGACGGTCATGCTGGAAATCCTTGCTGCGGAGGTAACAAATGGGGCGCATTATACACCCCGGTGGGAAACGAATCAGGCCTCAGCACTAGCTTATGGAGACGCTTGCAGGGCCCTGACAGAAGACTGTAACTGGGTAATGGTGGTGCTGATCTGACGGCGGAAGGCGTTGATTGAGCCCACCCACTCCTCGTTTGCCGATACCCGCTGATTGAGCTTGGCGAGATCCGCATTAAGGCTGTTGAGGGTATCGGCCACACGCTCCACGTCTTCCTGGTTGGCCTGGGCGCTGATCATAAGACGCTCAAGATCGCCGGCGACACTCTTGAGCTTCACCATATCCTTGTTGAGCGCCGCGAGTTGCGCGGTGCTGTCCTTGTCGACCTTGGCCATGCCCGATAACTGACCGCCGTAGGCCTTACTGGATTTTTGCAAAGACGCAATATTGGCATTGCTCTTCTTGCGCGCGTCCCACAGCTTACGCACCTCGGTATCAATCATCTTGATCTGCGCGCCCATGGCGGCACTGGAGCGGTTTACGGTTTCGTCAGTGTCAGAGAGCAGGTCTTCCAGTGCACCAATACGCTTCTCGTAGCCAGTCATTGTGAGCCCCGCCTGCCGTAACTCCTCTTGCAGCTGCCAGGCCCAGGCGACGGCGATAGCGGCAATCACCAATGAAGCAGTAATAAAAAGCCGCGCCCAAATACCGGCACCACTGTCGGAGTTGCGCCGTCCCGGTGTGCCGGAGCGTCCAGCGCCACCCTTGCCACCGGAGGCCTTACTGCGGCTGGCGGCAAAATGCGTTTCACTATCGCGCTTGGGCACAATAGCTGGAATGGGATCGAATTCGTCTCTACTAGGCATGGCTGACCAGTCTTGCTGCGTATTTGAATCATTATACAGACCGAGCTGATACGCAGAAACAAAAAAGCCGGGCTAGGCCCGGCTTTGGATGGAGCGTTTTTACCTTACAGAAAGGCGAGCAATGCCCAGATGAGAGCCATCAGCGCAACACTGCAATGGATAACACCACGGACACTGGCCATAGGACCCATCTTACCGACAAGGGCGTTAGCTTCCAGCGCAACAATAATCGCCAGGCAAGCACCCAAGCCAGTCATGCTGATGTCGGCAATATACAGGTGCTTGGAGCCAAGCATACCCAGCAACATAGGGCCGGAGAACAGCGTGTTGGTGCGCGAAGCGAGACCCGCTGCCGCCGCAGAAGAAGGCCCGTCGCCCTCTTTCATACCCAGAACAATCTGTTGCTTGGGCCAGATGACCAGCCAGACATTAAGGAACATGAACGTACCAGCCAATGCCCCCACCCAGATCAACGCACTGCCAACAAAATTACTGAAGGCACCAACGTAGTGCAGCAGCACCAGGCCGGTCAGGAAGGTATACATCGCACCCCAGCGGAACCACCAAAGCGCCCGCGGAGCCAGCTTTTTCATGGCATCCGCTTTCGCGTCGGCCTCAGCTTCCTTGAAGTATTCTGTTTGTACAAAGTTGAAGTAATACAGCATGCCTATCCAGACAATACCCACTACTACGTGCGCCCACCTAAAAATAAACTCGATTGCAGCTTCCACTGATCTCTCCTTGCGTTGTTATTTAATCTTTTGACATTGTACACCGTCTAAAAAAAAACGGGACTCAAAAAAAACCCCACCAAAAGGTGGGGTCTTTTGTGCGAGGGGCTGCGCTTACATCATGCCGCCCATGCCGCCCATGCCGCCCATATCAGGCATTGCAGGTGCACCGCCGCCGGCGCCGTCATCTGGTGCATCGGCAACCATCACTTCCGTGGTGATCATCAATGCGGCCACAGAACCAGCAGCCTGCAGAGCAGTACGGGTTACTTTGGCAGGATCGAGGATACCCATCTCGATCATGTCGCCATACTCGCCGCTAGCTGCGTTGTAACCGTAGTTACCTGTGCCTTCGCTCTTGACGTTGTTGAGTACTACAGAGGCCTCGTCACCAGCGTTGGCAACGATCTGACGCAGAGGACCTTCCATCGCACGCAGCGCCGCTGCAATACCGTGGTTCTGGTCTTCGTTGTCACCCTGGAGCTCGGTGATAGACTGGATGGCACGTACCAGAGCAACACCGCCACCGGCAACAACACCCTCTTCAACCGCAGCACGTGTTGCGTGCAGCGCGTCTTCAACACGAGCCTTCTTCTCTTTCATTTCGATCTCGGTGGCTGCGCCAACCTTGATTACAGCAACACCGCCGGCCAGCTTGGCCACGCGCTCTTGCAGCTTCTCACGATCGTAGTCAGAAGAGGTGTTTTCGATCTGAACACGGATCTCGCTAACGCGCGCCTGAATAGCAGCAGCGTCGCCGGCACCGTCGATGATAGTGCTGTTGTCCTTGTCCATGGTGATGCGCTTGGCGCTACCAAGGTGCTCCAGAGTCGCAGACTCAAGATCAAGACCAACTTCTTCAGAAATCACGGTGCCGCCGGTCAGGATAGCAATATCCTGCAGCATCGCCTTGCGACGATCACCAAAGCCAGGTGCCTTACAGGCAGCAACTTTTACGATACCGCGCATGTTGTTAACAACCAGGGTTGCCAGCGCTTCGCCTTCAACGTCTTCAGCAACGATAACCAGCGGCTTGGAGGCCTTGGCAACCTGCTCAAGCAGCGGCAGCAGCTCACGGATGTTGGAGATTTTCTTGTCTACCAGCAGGATGAAAGGTGCTTCCTGATCACAGCTCATGCTGTCCTGGTTGTTGATGAAGTAAGGCGACAGGTAACCGCGGTCAAACTGCATGCCTTCAACAACGTCCAGCTCATTCTCGAGGCCAGAACCTTCTTCAACAGTGATAACGCCTTCCTTGCCAACTTTGTCCATAGCTTCGGCAATGATGTCACCGACCTGTGAATCGCTGTTGGCAGAGATGGTGCCTACCTGGGCAATAGCCTTGCTATCTTCACAGGGGATGGAGGCAGCCTGTACCTGCTGAACAGCAGCGGCGATTGCTTTGTCGATACCGCGCTTGAGGTCCATTGGGTTCATGCCAGCAGCCACTGACTTAAGGCCTTCGTTCAAGATGGACTGGGCCAATACGGTGGCTGTTGTAGTGCCGTCACCGGCAGCGTCAGACGCCTGGGAAGCAACTTCCTTGACCATCTGTGCGCCCATGTTCTCGAACTTGTCGTTTAGTTCTATTTCCTTCGCTACTGAAACGCCGTCTTTGGTAACGGTAGGTGCACCGAAAGACTTGTCCAGAATTACGTTGCGGCCCTTGGGCCCAAGTGTTGCTTTAACTGCATCAGCCAGCACGTTGACACCGGCCAGCATGCGGGAGCGAGCGTCGTCGCCAAATAATACTTCTTTAGAAGCCATGATCTATTCCTTCAAAACTCAATTCGTTAACAATTAGCGGGGTTAGCTGCTGCCTTAGTCGACAACCGCAAAGATCTCGCTCTCGCCCATGATGATCAGCTCTTCGCCGTCAACTTCGATGGTGTTGCTACCGGCATACTGTCCGAAAACAACTGTGTCACCGACTTTTACAGCCAGCGCGCGGATCTCACCGCTATCCAGGGCCTTGCCCTCGCCAACAGCGATTACTTCACCCTGATTGGGCTTCTCTTTGGCGGAACCGGGCAGAAGAATGCCACCGGCAGTGGTTTGCTCTTCTTCCTTGCGACGAACGACCACGCGGTCGTACAGCGGACGGATATTCATGGATGTTGCTCTCCTAGTAACGTTTTATCGGTCCCCTTACTGGGGCTGAACTATCTATGGGGGCTGGAAATAGGGATTCAAGCCCCGATTAGCACTCTTTTTTCGAGAGTGCTAATTCTAGTCAGGGAATGGCAGGAGTCAAGGCTTCGAAGGAAATCGATGAAAATTAGTTATTTACATTCAAAACAACGGCTTACGGCTTATCTTGAGGCTCCACTTCGATGAAATCGCCCTCTATAACCACATGTTCCGTCTTATCTTGCTGCGGCACATAGGGCTCGGGCTGGGGGCCACCCAGCCAGACCACCAAACGACGCCGCAGGGGCCCGATCAACACGACAATCGCTGCGAAGTCAGATATGAGGCCGGGGATAAGCAGCAGGAGACCTGCCAGGCCCACCGCCATGTCATCCAGGAACAGTTGCTGGCCGAATATACGGCCTTCCTGGGTTTCTCGCAGGCGAGTAAACATCTCCATGCCCTGGTAGCGCAGCACCGCAATACCGGCCACGAAAGTCAGGAACACATATAACAGCGCGGTCAGGGCACTGGTTTCTATCCCCAACTGGATAAGGGTAGCCAGTTCCAGCCAGGGTAAAAGCATGATGAAAAAACGCATGGTGAGACTCTCCGTCTCTAATCAATATGGGGATAATCCAGCAATTTACAAGGCGGCGCGCCTACCAGTCGTAATTCACACCGATTGACCATTTTTGGTCTTTCTTGTCCACCGCCGACTCTGCCGGCAAGTTGTCGTAGTCGTATTCTAACTGGACCACCGAGCTGAAGCGGCCGCCGATAGGATATTTGAAACCGGTTGTGCTAGTAAGCTCAAAATCCTCACCGCTGTCGAAACCCTGTAGCAATGCATGGCGATGAAAAAACTCCATACCTTGTTCATTGAAGCGCCAACCGAAATTCAGATTCCACAAAAAACCAGGAGTAGTTCGCTTTTGGCCGGTGGTGAAGCGCTCGTCAATGTAGTTGAACGTGCCCTTGGCCAACAGATTTACGTACGCAGTGTCGAGAAACTGATAACCCATGCCCAAACCCGCTGAGGTACGCTGATCCAGTTCACGAAACTCGTCCTCTTGATAGAACGCGTTACCGGTGGCGAACCACTGCTCGGTAAAGAACTGATCATACTGATAGCTGGTCAGCCAAGCATTACGTGTGGTTTCGCTGTCTACACTCTCCTCCTCGTAGCGCAGTGCCAAGGTATGGCGAGACTCGATAAAACGGATCTCACTTCGAGCATGGACGTTATACTTGGTGATGTTGTTGTTACCTGACGAATCCTCGGCGGCCACAATCAGGCTGCCAGCCTGAGCCAATAATGGCGGTGGCTCGGTCAAGGTCTCACCTGCAGCAATAACCAGTTTCCAGCTACTGAGCGTCTGCACGCCTTCATCGCAGTGCAAAAGCTGCCGATTACGCTGCAAATACATCCAGCAATTATTAAGCTCCTTGCCGCTAATCTTCAAGTCGAACCGGTCGCCAGTCTCAATCCATTCTATGTGATGCTGCTGGACTGTAAGGTCTCCGAGAATCGCTGAACGCCAGTTGATCTTACCGTCTTCTATGCTCACCAAGGCGCCAGTGATAGACTCGCCGTCAGTGAAATGTAGCCTGTCGGCCTGAACGGTGCTGGCAAAAAGTACCGTCAGCAACAACACCATGACCGGCGCAGTAGTTGGCTTAATAATGGGAAAAGGTACGCTGATAAAAGCTTTCATAATATCGATTGGGGCGACAACGCCCGGTTTTCTGTGTCGTTAAAAGATCCGGATATCAACCAGCGCATCTGGCAAGTTGTGGCACTGATTCCCAAGGGCAAGGTCGCCACCTACGGGGAGGTCGCGCGCCAGGCAGGTATGCCCGGTGCAGCGCGGCGGGTGGGCCGCTCCCTGAAGGATCTACCGGAGGGAAGTCGCATTCCCTGGCACCGGGTTATCAATGCCCAGGGACGCATCTCTCTTCCTCCGGGCTCGGCGTCGCAGTATACCCAAAGAGAACGACTGGAGGCAGAGGGCGTGGTGTTTCGGGCGAATAAAACCGTGGATCTTGGGCGGTTTGGGTGGCTCGCCTAGTCGGTTTGCGAATTCTGCTCCGGCATTTCACCATTGCGCCAGGGTGCAACCCAGATCAGTAAAATCATCCCCGGTATGGCCAGTACCGCGCAGAGCAGGAAAAAATTCACCCAGCCTGTTTGCTCGACAATAATCCCGGTGCTGGCATTCGCAAACGTGCGGGGCAGCGATGCCAAGGCCGTAAACAAGGCAAATTGCGTTGCCGCAAAAACCTTACTGGTTTCCCGAGCGATAAACGCGGTAAATGCGGCAGTCCCCATGCCCACACCCAGGTATTCAAAACTGATCACTGCCGCCAACAGCCAAACGACATCACCTGCACTCGCCAACACCGCAAAGCCCAGAATACTCAACAATTGCACCACGCCGAACAACCAGAGCGAGCGATTAATCCCAAGGCGAATCATCACTATGCCGCCCAGTAATCCACCGATTATCGCGGGCCATAAAGCCGCATGTTTAGCGACCAAGCCGATCTGTGTTTTGGTAAACCCCATATCCAAATAGAACGGTGTGGCTAATGCGGTCGCCATGTTGTCGCCAATTTTATAAAGAAACATAAAACCCAGAACCAACAGCAGGCCACGCCATCCCTTACGCTGTAAATACTCGGCAAATGGAGCAACCACGGCAGCACGCAGCCCCATAACAGGTGGCAACTCCGTCTCTGGTTCCTTGATGACCAGCGTCAGAATAATACCCACCGCCATAAACGCACCGGTTATCCAGAACACCGTCGACCAGGGCAAAATATCGGCAAGTATCAGCGCCAGAGAGCCTGGCACCAGGCTAGAAATTCGATAAGCCTGCACATGGACAGAGTTTCCCAGACCGAGCTCAGCATCGGGCAAAATCTCACGCCGATAGGCGTCCAGCACTATATCCTGGCTGGCACTGAAAAAAGCTACAGCCACGGCGACCCATGCGATCAACCAGGTTGATTGCGCAGGCTGATAGGCGCCCATCAAGCCAATCGAAACAAGCAGGGCAATCTGACAGAGAATCATCCATCCCCTGCGCCGCCCCAGAAAAGGCGGCACCCAACGGTCCATCAAAGGTGCCCATAGAAACTTCCAGGTGTACGGTATTCCCACTAAAGCAAAGAGCCCTATCTCTGCCAGTGACACGCCTTCGTCACGCAACCAGGCTGGGACCAGTTGCAGTAACACATACAAAGGCATGCCGGATGCAAAGCCGGTGAAGACACAAATCAGGATGCGGCGGTTGAAAACCGACTGCCGCCAGTTGCTTTGAGCACTATCCAAGAATCGACGCTCTGTATTCGGCCAAAAACCGCTCACGAAATTCCGTGTTGCGGCTACCGCGCTGCACCCGCGTCGCGACCTTGCCCTGGTCGATATTCGCCTCCTCTACGCCCAGGTACGCCGCCAGAGCTTGCGCGCCTGCGAGAGGGTTATCGGCGAAGTCTTCATACACTATTCGGTAGGGCGTAATGCCAAAGACCGCACAGAAAGACCTCATCGCCACATAGCGTTGAGATAGCATTTGCACCTGTAACCGGATGCGGTCAAAGTCGTAGATTGGATCAGGATTGAGCCCGGCAGCCTGATCACTGCGCCACTGCTTGCTTTGTCCTGCGAAGTACATCGAAATCGCCTGGGCGACAACATCACGACGCTCTATCAGTACCCAGCGCACATCAGGATAACAGTGGGGAATGACGCGAGCACGCATAAGCATCAGGGCCTGATCGACCGATGCTTTCATACCAAATATTTTGTCACCCTTGGCGTGTTCACGCTGCACTCTTTGCAGGTATGCAGGGAACGATTTGTCGCCATATTTGCGCATCATTTCGGTGACATACTTGTAATTCAAGGGCTCTCCGAACCCACCAAAAAATGGAGAGGCCCGCATATACTCCGAGATTAACGAAGAGCCGGAGCGGTTGCTGAACAACATAATACATACGGGTTCGGCATAAGGTGCTGTGTCGGCCGGCAATGCGAACGGCTCGCAGAAATCGCGCAACTTTTCCTCATGTGGCCCCATCTGCTCGAGCAGGAATTTCACACTCATGTCTCAGGACTATCCATGTCGCCTATGCAGTGCGCATACACGGAGCAACTGCAGATATTCTTCACTTTTGCAATCAACTCCATGAAAGAAGCGCTTCCAGCTGTTTTTCGTTCAGGCTGGGCCATAACTTCCGCTCCGCCAACATCAGAAAAGCTGAGTGCGCGAATAGTTGCTTCATCTCAGCGGTTTTTTCTCGTGCCAATTGCTTCACTAAACCCTGTAGGTATTTCGCCAGCACCTCATCATCCACGCTATAGGGTTCCAAATCGTGTGCATCAGGAATAGTTTGCTGAAACAAAGACTTCCCCTGCAGAAATTTATCAGACAGTCGTTTATTCGAGGCCTCCCAAGAATCCTTATAACGCGAATAAAGCCCCGCATGCACGTACCTGGAGTTCTTTATTGGTTCTTCCGGCAGTAGTTTTATCAAACGACGCACAACATCATCATTTATGGCTTTGTCATAGCCGATCTTATTAAGGCACTGCTTGGCATACAACTGGTTTGGGCCAAGACTGGCGTTGCTTTCCAGCGACCCTGCTTTCAACCTTGGTGCATCAATAGCGTCACAAAAATCAGCGACGATATCTTCCTCCCGCCACTGAGCAGGTTCGTAAGGTCGCACAATAATGTTCTCCTCTCCGAAGAAATCCCCCCAGATACTCAGCAAGTCGACATAGTGATGTTGAAAAATCTGGTGGGTTTCATAGAACTGATAAGGACCATCCGCCCATTGCCTGGCCCCTTTAACATCCTGGTTGAAGAAAGAACTGTAAAGCTGATCCTGCCTTCGCAGGTAAGATACAATTTTTACAGTATAACCGGCTAGGTGTTCGCCTATATCTGCCAGCATGGGCCGTAGCTGGCGAGACTGACCAAAAAATAATTCCGAGCTGATAACGACCGACTCAAGCGCCTTACCGTGCCCAGCAATTTCATCGGCAAGCTTGTTCCAGGCCTGGCCACGGGGGAAGTCGCCATACCAGAAATCAGGCATATGATTCCCTTGATGCTTTTCTATCAAATCACAAACCAATACGTGATGAGCATCACCATGGCGCGGTGCCGAAGGGTAGAGCACTCCACTCTTTGCAAGTTTTTTGGCCTTACGGACAAGAAGAGCCTGCAGGGTCGACGTTGCGGTTTTAGGAGCGCCAATATGAATATAAATAGTGGTCAAGGTCGGTCTAGCGCAATGTTACATTGAAGAGATGTGATAGCAGGGCTGCCACCTCAGCGAACAATGTCATGCATAGGGCGGCGCGAGAGACGGCGTTTAATCGCCTGTTGCAGACGAAACGGCACCAGTGATACTGCCTTGGCAACTACTGGCTGTCTGGAAATTTGCCAGATTTTCCCCAAGATCTTTTCGCGCGTTGTCAGTTGTGGAACACCTACGTGATAATTACCTGCCAGAGATTGAAGAGAAAGCGCAGTTAGAGCGCCCCGCTTTGTACCTACTATTTCTAGATATCCGCTGGAGTAGAAGTCCATGCGCGCCGACTCGGTTGGATCCAGCGCTTCAAGGCGAGTAGTTGGCAATACACCGTCACTGATAATTTGCGACCAGAATTCGCACCAGGCATCGAGGCTGCTATTCCAGGGTTGCACCACACTAAGTGGCCGCTGTGCGACCCGCTCCACGAAGGCACCAAGGTCGGGAACAACAACTGGCAACCCAAGATGCAAAGCGGCACTCAGGGTATAGCTGTAGGTTTCAGGCCAAAGCGCCGGATACCACACAACGTCAGGAGAGATGCCATCAATCAGTTCGTATATATCACTCTGCGCATATGGTCCGTGCGTTATAACCTGCTCTGCCAGGCCTCGATAAGCATAACCGAGCAAATGAAACTCAATCCCGGAATCTGACATGGCTTGAGCCACAGATTCCAATACATCGGCGCCTTTTTCGCGACTGATAGCGCCCACCACCAGTACCTTTAGCGGACCATCTCCTTTATACCGCCAGGTAGGGGTGGGATAGGGCTTGGATAGTTCATAATCGGGGTGCCAGGCTATAACGCCTTCATCAATGTCGAAAAACCGTCGAAAACGTGTTGCAGTGTCGTGCGAGGGAAAGATTACCCGGCTTGAGCTTTCTACAAGCAACCGTTGATTCTCGCGCCACGATGCCCCGGTTACCCCTTCAGGTAAGGGGTAGTGTTCAGCGCAGCGTTCATCGAAGTCACCTGCTGACTCAACCACATAACGGGCATGCTCGTCTGTCAGTGTCGGGTTACCGTTAATAAGATAGTAATCATGTATGGTTAAATCATGCTCGCAACCCAGCGCCTCCGCCAACACCCATAGCCGCGGATGAAGACCCATTGTGTGATGGAAATGCACATGCCCAACGCCAAGATCAGCTAACAAACGAACAAGCTTGTCGTACTCGCGATCAACGTTGAAAAACAGACCATCCTGAAGACGCGAGCCACGATCGAAAACACTCAGCGTAACGCTCTCTCCGTCTTCATAAGGTGTTATTTGCAGGAAGAGCGCGTCTTCCTGATACAACGTCGCCAATTCATTTACATGCTGCTGCGCCCCGCCACCCAGTTTGTGGCTAACAAACAGGACCTTGGCCTTATCTTGTGCTGCAAAAAGCGACAGCAGCGCGCGACTGCGCAAAGTCTTGGCCGGGTCGCTGGCAATATACGTCTGTATGGACGCATGGTAATCAGGATAACGTTCATCGAGAATTTCCATGGCGCGTGCTATACGCGGATTCTGCTCCTCGGCAAAACTCACCCCGCCCTTATGGTAAACAAAACAATTCAGCAAGTGTCTGTTTTGCCAACCTCCTTTCTCTGCCCGCTGGCACCAGTCGTTTTCTTCTCCATAGCCTCGACCAAAGGTTTCCTCGTCGAGAAAGCCCACTTCATCCAGGCAATCACGACGAATATACATGCAGTAACCCACTGTAGTGGGCACTGATACCACTTCCTCAGTATCGGCAAAACCGGCAAAAGCGCGATCCAATTCTTCTACAGAGAGATCGAACAGCAGCTCATTGTCCTTGCAGAGGTTGGGGAAAGAACAAATTGTGGCATTGTTGGAAAACGGGCTCAGGCTACCGGTTTTACCGTGCTTATAGATGGCATTGCGCAGACGGGTAAGCCAGTCGTTAGCGACCACGACATCGCTATTAAGGAGTAACACATCACGTGTGAGGTCATGCTGCAGCCCCCGGTTTGCGGTAGCTGTGAAGCCCAGGTTTTCGGTATTCTCCAGCAGCACCATTTCGGGGTTAACAGAGGCTTGCTCGCGAAGATATTCGCCTATATCCGGCTCTGGCGAGGCATCATTGATCACCACCAGACGGGCCCAGGAAGAATCAATTGTGGCTAGAGCTGACTCCAGGCATTGCTTTGTGTCATTCAGGCCCAGGTACACCGGGATAACAACGTCAACTTTTCTCATCAGGACAACAGCCGCCTGGCTACCAAGCCCACGCCGGGTATATTACGAATCCGATCCAGTTGCGCTTCACGTTCGGCAATTTGTGCATCGCGCTCATTAATCACCTTCAGCGCGTGGGAGTGCTCTTCGCCAAGCGCGCTGAGGCGGCGATCGAACTCTGCTATCTGCTCATCACGCTCTGCAATTGTCGACATAGCCAACTCAAGTTCGGCGCCCGCCCGGGCGAGTCGCTGATCCAGCTCGGCAATCTGCTGATCGCGTTCAGCTATCGTTGCCAGTGCCTCTTTATGCTCGCCCGATAAGGCATCAATATCCAAGTCACGCTGATCTAGGGTAGCGAGAGCTTCTGCATGCACTTCCCCCAGCTCAGTAAGCTCAGCGCCACGCCCGGTAAATGCGGCAGCCAATTCGGCAAGGCACTTGTCCAGCGGATAATCATGGTCGAGTAATTCGCCGAACTGCCGCAAGTCGTCGGCAGATGCAATAGGCCGACTGAGAACGTCATTATCGCCCTTATCTTTATGATGGCGAAGCTCAGCGCGAACGCCCGAAGTCTGCTCAGCGTCACTAGTTTCTTCAGGTAAAGCCAAGCCCAACGAAGCCATTACCGCCGCGGGGTTTTCCAATAAGGAATCGAAGGTTACCCGGATCGCACTGTCCGGCAAGCTCTTTTCCAGCGCACGCTGATACAGTTCCACCAACCTGAGCCCATAAGATACGGGAAAGCCATCTCGTTTATGCAGGGATAATGCGACCTCAATAGGTGATCGGCTGATAGAGACCACCTGAATCTCTTTACCGGCACCAGACAGGACATCCAGCCAAAAAGGCAGTGTTAAACAGAACCGAGGGTCCTTAACCGCCACGAGCTCCCCACCAAAGCCACGCTTCAGAATGCGCTCCGCCTTCCGGCGCTGAGAATCGAAAAGCGGCGCAGACCAGTCTGTATCATCACTGTATTCAAGCGAATACCAAAATGAGCCAATCGTTGACAGCAAGCTGTCATTGAGCGTAACAACTTCGCTGTCTTCCCAAAAACCCTCATCATTGACGCCCTGAATAGCGTCAAGTAAATCCTCACCAAAATGCACCCCACAACGACTGAGCGCGGCGCAAAGAGCAGAGGTGCCGGATCGATGCATCCCTGCTACAAGAAATACTTTACTGCGACCCGCTGCAGTCATGGGTAAGGATTCCACAAATGTTCTATCAGAATAAGCAGGCGTAATAACGCATTACTAGCAATTTTCAAGCAAGTATACAGGCAACAGTGCTAGTTGACTCGATAAGACCGCCTGCCTCAGTAGCACTGAGCCCTACCAGTTATAAACATCTCTACTCTGATTTATACGGGGCCAGAAGTTCGTCCAGAGCCGCATCGTCCACAACAGCGTCTCCGGTCATACGAAAACCAGCGTAAAAGTCCTTGGTGGATAACTCGACAAACTCTTTGCGCAGACTCGCAACAATGACATCCTTAACGTCTTCGTAGGCCTTATAGTGCTCTGGCCGCACATCATCTAAGCGAATGATGTGAAAGCCGAACTGACTTTCCACTAACCCTGAGTAATCACCAACGTTTTCGATCTCAAATGCGCCACCGGTGAAGTGGGGTGAAACCTCCGGCTCTCCAAGCCGAAACCAACGGTCGAAGCGTCCACCTTTTGCCTTGCTTCCGGGGTCCTCTGAGTGAACTGCCACCAGTTCCTCGAAATTGGCCCCTCGTTGTAACTCCGCAAGAATGGACT
Organism: Halieaceae bacterium; assembly: GCA_039964455.1. Taxonomy (GTDB): domain Bacteria; phylum Pseudomonadota; class Gammaproteobacteria; order Pseudomonadales; family Halieaceae; genus CALJFL01. Next base: position 52,034 of record JBDVXK010000014.1, read on the forward strand.
CAGCTTCTGGGCGACGTTCATCACGAGAACAAGCGGGTGCCCCACACATGATAAGAATGTGCGAGACTATGCGCTCTTCTGCAACGAACGCGTACTTTTTTTTCTCAGTTTGATAGCGCTCCTGGGCAAGCGGTTCGAAATCAGGCATCTCTAAAGAATCCACAAATTGCTTGGTGACAAACCTGGTATCCATATTCCTGATTGAATAAATATGACGCCAGTAGGCCTCCGAGGCAGACGCCGGATCGATGTTTTCCACCTGCGCAGCAACCTTCTTGTTCGCAATCGCCTGACTTAACAACTCAACTCGGTCGCCAGGGTCATTCGCAGCGGCATTCTTCATTTCTGGAGTCCACTTGTCTATCAGAAAAGCAAGCTCCTCTAAAGACATTCCAATACTACCATCCTCGATTACATTTTCAGCCAAGGTTGGAGTAGCACCGGTGAAAAGGCACGCAACGGTGATACATAGCATGCGATTAAACACTTTTAACACGTGAAGACCTCACTATTTGAGCCAAAAAAAAACCGACGCCCAAGGGCGTCGGCCTTAAGTCACATCCAACTTCTTAGCTTGACGACAGCTCGAAGCTATGATCGATCAGACGACCGTAGTTGCCATCAGGATTCTGAGGGAAGCTACGCTCCCAAGCCACGAATCCTACCACTGGCACATCAGGTGCAGCTGGAATACATGTAGCACGCTGACCAGCGGTGTTCCAGATCGGAGCCTTAGTCAGGTCAGGGTTAACGTTGTTAGACACGATGTCATACTGACAGATACTCTGATCAGATGAGAAAACCCGGGAAGCAGAAGTGACCTCAAGAGAAGCCCAACCGAAATCACCCAGTGCAGATGCATCTACAGAAGTAGCTACAGCGCTTCCCAAAACAGGAGTGTTAGCACCATCGGTCCACTCAACAACGTTCACCTCGTAAGGGAGCTGAAGCTCGTTACGCTCGCCGGGAGGCTGCGGGGAAATCACCAGATCACCATCTTCTGGCACAATCTGACCTTCTTCACGATCATAAAGCGTCAGGTCAGCGGTAACCGGGATATCACGGAAGTTACACTCCGGCACTTGAATGGTTCCGCTCGAAGTATTGGTTGTAGTTCCGCAATTAGAATCATCCAGACCCTGAGTCAACCAAACGTATTGGTCAAGCATCGCGTACTGGCCAGGCATTGTTACAACCCAGTCGGTAGACACGTTACGGGCACTCGCTATAGACCAGTCGTTGAGCACGTCTGTTACGCCCAAAACAGTGGCGCTACGCAAGGCATTGTACTGGTAGCGCAATGCAAAAGGATTACCAGCAAAATTGGGGCTACCAGCGTCTACCCAAGGACCACCGTCCAGATCAGGGTAGTCAAAGCCGTACGGGTCGCCACTGAACAGACCAGTTTCCTGGTTGGTCATCCAAGGTTCAGTAGAGAAATTGCTAAGGTGAACCGCATCGCCACCAAATTCGATACCAGACGCTGCGTCACGGAAGAAATAAGACACCTTCAACGCGTTTTCTTCTGAATCGAAGAAGTTTGCACAAACTTCGGCAAGATCCTCATCCCTAGTTACAGTTTCCGAAGAATCCAGACACGCTGCGCCTTTACCGATGTACAGTTCTGCTGAATCTGCATCCACTTCCTGATGGGTACGGTCGTAGTCGATTACACCCTTGTCAGCCAGTGTGCCATCTGTGAATGGGTCGTTACGCAGTCCGACGTTTGAGAAGAAGTTTGACGCTACTTCACCACAGTCACGGGGGACGCCATCTTTGTGCTTGGCAGCAATAGCAATCGGCGCCGATTCTGTAGTAGGTGCGCCCATGGTGATAACTTCAATGTAACCTTCCTCCGCACCCAAGCGGTAGATAGGAGACATAGGGAAGTCACCGTTCTCGCGAATCGGTGCAGTACAAGAAGCATCATCTGTAGAAACCACGATATTACCAGTTTCGTCAGAAATGCTGCCTGTCCACTCGTCCTTCGGAGAAAGAATGAGGTTAAAGTCCAACGCGTCAGCTGAGTCAGTAGCGCGACGTAGGCGCAGCTTCACAACCTGAGTTTTCTTCGACGTGTTGATGATGTGGATACCAGTTACCCAATCGTCCTGTACTGTGTAGTAAGGAACGATCGCAGTATCACCCAGGTTACCGATTGAGCGCTCAACTGTAGCCTGAGCACCGGCAACTCCAGCGTATCCGGCCGAGACTGCAGCTACTGCTACGGCCAGACCTAACGGTTTAAAGTTACTGTTCATATTAGGAGACTCCTAGTGTCTTTATTACGTACAACCAAGTTTATAGATTGCTAGCGCTATTATTGCTAACCGCAGCCAGCTGTCAACCACCACAATACCTATTCGTTGGCGCTATACCACCACTCACCATCTACGTAGAGCCAACGCTCAGTAAAGGTGACCGGCACAGTGCCAATCGATCTCGATGCTGCAGAGGTTTGTTTGGTCGGAGAGGACATGACTCTCACCGCCACACTCGCCACAGCTGCCCGCGCATCATAAGTAACTACCTCAACCCCTGTCAACTCCCAATCCACTGCATAGGAAAATTTATTGATATACAGTCTCTTAGGAAAGATTCTTCTGTAATTAGGTGTGGTGTATTCCCAGGTGGTTTCCCAGTCGCGAATAATGCGGGCCTGCCAACGCTGTTCAACGCGCTGCTCAAGCCGGGACATGTCTGGGTTTGGGGGTTCATCTGTAGTGGCTGACTCATCGCATGCCACCAAAAAAGTGAGTGATATAAGACTCACCCACAGACCTTTGCAGAGTTTTTCCATTGAAAAAATAGAACGTAACATATTGAGTTTATTGCCTTTTCTTGTGGACGCGGCGATTATACCCGCGCCCGACTGAATTTCAACAGCTTAACGCAATCACCTACTGAGACACGCCTCACCCCGGGCCACATCGTCGCTCTCGAGCACTACAGGCCGCGCTGTAAAGAGCGACATCGTCCTCATGATAAGCCGCGATACGCGGCAAATCCAGCTGCCCCAGGGCAGCTTCAAGCGCTGATGGTAGGGGCCCGGGGCGCATATTCAGCTTCTCCTGCGTGGCATTATGACCGAGGAAACGTGTGGAAAAGTACCGCAGATCTTCTTCGAAAAACTCGGTAATTCCGACGAAATCAAAGCGATCTAGCGGGAATTGCCAAAGGAAGCGTGAATAGACATTGCGCAACTGGGGAGAGAGGCAGAATTGTTCAAGTGACCAAGCCTCTTCCACCACCTTTCTATGCAGGGAAGAGGTCTCTTCTGATGTGGGGTCATAGCTGCGATGCCAGTAAGCATAATGGGAGATAAGCCGCGCTATCGGGTCGCGCAGCCACGTTACGAACGTACAATTGGTGATTTTGGCCAGTCCCATATACTTGACCGGAAGAAAATGGCCGTGAATGCACGCAATAGCATCATAGCGCTCGCTAACAGTTTCTTCTGCAAAGCGTGATGCGGCAGCTTGAGCCTCTTCGGGGCGTTGAGCTAAAGGGAAATCACTATAGTCAGGCTGGAAAGCCGCCCCATAGTGCTCCTCCAAGGCCGCCCGGAAGCTAAGCCCCGCCGTTTTGGGCATGTGTACCGAGACCAGCACTCGTTTAATCGGGCTGATCTTCGATCAACTCCATGAAGCGCACCTGTGAGCGCATTTCTTCACCCACCTGCCGGAGGTCTTCCTGACTGTAAAGCGCGCGAGGGGTAATTATGACCAGCAGTTCTGTGCGGCGATTTTCATTAGTAACCGTACCAAACAGCGGGCCTATAAACGGCAGGGTATGCAGTATGGGGACACCAGACTCAGTTTCCGTGCCGTTTTCTCGAATCAATCCACCCAGCACCACCGATTCACCTGAGCGCACTGCCACGCGACTCATGATATTCCGATTCAGGAACGAACGTTGACCAGTGGCCGAGTCGATCTCGCCCACGTCGGTTACCTCTTGCTCAATATCCATGGTTACCAGTGCTCCCGCATTCACTGAGGGCCTGACGTTCAACTTCACGCCGGTATCGCGATACTGAATATTCTGTGTAGACGTACCACCGTCGGTGACTGACTGGCCTACCAGCACTGGCACCTGGTCACCCACATGAATATAAGCATCGTGATTATCAAGCACCATTACCGATGGCGTTGAGATCACGTTAATCAAAGACTCTTCAGACAGTGCATTAAGCACCGCGCTGATATCCCCTATCGAGTTCGTGACAGTGTAGGAAAAACCGGGTACCGCGGCAGCCGGGCCACCTGCAGCCGCAGCCAACACCCCAACACCGTCGTAATCGTTACCCAACCCGTTGCTGAAGGTCCACTCAAGGCCGTACTTCAATCGGTCAGTAAGCGTGACCTCTAGAATACTCGCCTCGATGATGACCTGTGTGGCTACGACATCGAGTTTTTCAAGGGCAGACTTGATCAACTTGTACTGACGCCCGGTTGCGTAAATCATCAGGGAGTTGTTTTCGTCATCTGCAACTACTCGCACGTCTTCAATCGCCACACCACCCGCGGCAGGGTCATCCCCTGTGCTCAATGTGCCCGAAGTCATACTCGAGCCTGTCGCACTTGGCCTACTTGACCCAAAAGAAGAACTGCTGGAGCCAGAGGAACGACTGCTGCCAGAACTGGAAGATGAACCAATTGTTTCTTGCGAAAGACCAGGCGCAACGCCAGACCGGTCTGATCCACGGTTACCTGAATTAAGGCCACCAGACCCGGATGAGGTTTGACTCACACCCGACCCGCCCGAATAAATGCCCGTTAACAGCTCTGCCAACCGACCTGCTGTAGTGTTCTGCACAGGATAAACATACAAGCGCTTTTCAAAACTGGAGTCGGGCGCTTCATCCAAACGCTCAATCCACTTTCCTACAAGACTGAGATAATGTGACCTTGGTGTCACTACCAGCAGACTATTGAGGCGTTTAAAGGGGATAATCCTAACCAGATTCCCGTAACTATCATCCTCCCCACCACTGCCGGACAAAACTTCGTTCAGTGCAAACTGAACCTCTTCTACCGTACTACTTTCCAGGGGGAACAAACCGACAGACATACCGGCCAGCATATCGACATCAAAAGTCGAAATGATATCCATCCAGCCATCCATCTGGGCGCGAGTACCCGCAAGCATCAGAACATTTCGGGCATTGTCGATACGAACGAAAGCTGTTTCTTCCGCAAGCGGCCGCAGAATTTCAGCCATCGCAGAGGCACTGATGTATTGCAGGGGGACAATCGAAGTGTTGTAGCCAGCGGCACGATTACGCGGATTGGAGACCGAGGGTGAAAGTCGTGCAGCCTGCGCCGACCCGGACACAAGATAGCGCCCGTCTGTCCCGCGAATGAGCAAAGAGCCGTTGGACTTTAGCAACGACTCGAGGATACCCAGAAGCTGATCCCTGGGAACCGGAGTACGCGACCGCAATGTAACCTGCCCCTGAATAGGGTGATCGATCACATAATCGAGCCCAAGAATATCCCACATGATGGCATGCACGACTTCGCCCAGTGGTGCCTGTTCGAAATTCAGGCTCACATCATCGCCGATAAATTTGACGGGGTCCTGCTTTGCCGGAACTCGCACCGGGCGGTCCGTACCCTTATAGATTATCGGGTCAGTCAGCGGCGCTTCCTCCGCTGCCACCACTGCCAACTCGGCAGCAGACGAGGATAGGCCAACCACCTCAGAAGTACTTTCAGCGCTGGACGCGGGGGCCGCCTCAGCTGATTCGGTTGCCGGCTTTTCTTCGCCGGGCATCGCGCAGGATGTCAGCACAGCCAACAGTACCGCAATCACAATCGGTATTCGAAAAATCTCGGAATCCCCTACTTTTGTTAACTGTTTCACTGGCATGCCTTTATAGTCATTATCGTTTCGCGCCGTTACCGGCAGCTTTTGCCCCTGAATATTGAAGCACAAGTGTTTCCAGCTTCCCACCGCTGGAAAATTGCACCTGGTTCAGGTCTACAGATTTCAACTTCCAGCCCTTGACCTCTTCCCCGATCAAGATCCGTTGTTTTTTACCTTCCACGAGCAAAATCACACCGGCAGATTCGCCACCACCAAATACGCCCAGCAACTTAACCTTGTCCAGCTCGCTTTTTTGGGCGCCAGATTCCTTCACTACCGGCGCTGGCGGCGGTTCGGCAGACAATGGCCTGCGAGATGGAAAAAACAGGGGTCTGGAGGTTATCTCACCACGCATCTCTGAGGTAACAACCCCGCTCGCTACTGCATCGGCAACTACCAAGCTTCCCGGTGCTGGTAATCTCGTGGCGGGTTCGGTCAAAACGGCCAGCCTTACGGCCGTCAAAACCAACAAAAGCAGGAAAAGCAGGGTTACAAGCACCACCGCCAACTCCAGATAGCGCTGGGTTTGCAGCGGATTTTCGGTCTGCCGGTAACGACTTCTCAGCTGAGTGAGCAGGCTCATTGATTAGCCCTCAATGCAACCAGTCGCAAGGTTGCCGTAATATCCTGGTCTTTCGCCTTCCGCCCTCTGCGCGTTGACGACATTGGCCGCATATCCATTGACTCGACAAAGACTCGCGGTGTGTGGGCCTCCAATGACCCTAACGCGCTATCCATCTCCGGCAGTTCTCCCCGAACAGTCAGGCGAATACCTACCTGATCAAACTCTTCTCCCTCGATGATAGGTAAGGCCTGAATGTTACTTACCGACAAGCCAGATGAAACAAGAAGGGAGCGCACGCTATTTTGCAGCTCTGCCGAAACGTTGGGTCGCGCCGAAGTCGAGGGGTATACGGCGTTCTCGAGTTTTCTAGATACGTCCCCTACTGATGCCTGCAATGCGGGCTCGCTTTCCAACAGCCCCTTCAGCCTCGCAATCCGTGGCTCAAGGCGGTCTATTTGAACCTGATTATCATGCCTGACTAACAGAAGCGATGCGACGCCGTACAAGACAAGCAGCAGAGGGACTAGCAGGGTTGCAGCAACCACAGCCGACGTACGCTGATTCTGGCGAAACCAGTTCACGACTCGTCAGCCTCCCCATCGCCGGCTAGCGTGATAGTCAGCGTAAAGCGTTCCTGCCCATCGCTAGTCTTGATGATCGCCTGAGGCGCCGTGACTGTTGAGTAGGCAGTCTCCTTGATCAGCATCTCCATGATCTCTGCCGCATTGACCGCTCGGCCGCGAACTCGAACCTCACGGCCAGCAATCGCCAGAGACTCGAGGTAAGTGTCGTCACCCAGCAATCCAGTCAACCGGGCCAATTCGAAATGTGGACTGGGATTGGCATCAAGCATGCCATTTACCGCAGTCATCGTATCATTGGCCCGCAGAACAGACTCACGCATAGAGGCAGCTGACTTCGCCTCGCCCTGAATGTCGGCCGCGAATTGCTGATAACGCTGCAGTTCAAGGTACTTGCCGAACGCCAATGCGCCAGAAATTAGCAGCAATACCAGTGCACAATACATCACCATTATCCCTGCCTTTATCAGCCTTCTACGATAAAGGCTTTCGCGCTTACCCTCGCCAAAACCGCTTAAAACAATCATGGTATCGTTCGCTGATACCCAGACTTCTCTGGCGTGAATGTCATGAATATCGTACTCACGCGCGATATAGGTCATCGTTGCGCTAAGCGAAACGATAGCCAGTCGCACCTGAATATGTGTTTCTGTTTTACCTATCAACTGCCAACCCGAACCGGTATCGGCTTCAGGGAACGGGCTATTGGCTAGCACCTCGTAGCCCATCACTGTTTCCAGATCCAGCTCCACCGTGACCGGCATCTCAAGCGTTTTTGCCAGCACAAGATCATCCGGCAATAGGATCGCCTCGCAGCTGCAGTCAGTAACAGTTTCCAGGAGTTGACCTCCCTGGTAGAAAAGCGGCCCGCTCTCCGTGCTCACCTTGACCGCCTCATCCAATCGGCATTTTATTGGGGAATCGTAGCGCCATAGAAATTCTCGCCAAGCCACCCTCCAACCTTTGCCAAGGTTGCGCATGTCAAAGCCAAACAGTTCCCAGTTGTTACTCGATTGCAGCACAGTCATCCTTGCTTAATTTAATCTTCATCGCTATCCCGCCACATGCACGCGTGCAGCCTCAGACCGAACGATCATCCAGGGCAGCGAACCCTGCGATGCACGCTCGGTTGACACCCAGGCGCGCCGCAGCCAAACCCTGTCACCGACAGTGACTTTGGCATCAGCACGAAATTTGCCATTCGCTCTCTTCTTGCCGCCTGAAACTGCAGCAGCAGACTCTCTTTGTGCCTGAACTGAGGCCACGCGATCAGGACTACCCTTGCTCGCCACCAGAAGCACGCTCTCTGGTGCTGATTTAAGGTCCAGACGGCCACCCGCAGTAGCTCCGGCATAAATTGAGTCTCTGACTGCGTCAAGAATAGCCCGACTGGCTCCTTCCACTTGCAGGAAATCCTCTGGGCTGAAAAATGTGTTAAGCCGCCATCGCACAAGGTTATCAGCCAGCACTTGGGCATCGCCTGCATCAAGTCCGGCATTAACCTCAAACAATGCCTGCAGCAACTGCTTTGGTGCAGAGTTCAAGTCGATCAATCCAGCTACCGGCACCAATTCGACTTCAACCGGATGACTGCCCACAACAAATCGAGTCCGCAAAATATTTACGCCTTCCACATCGGCGCTATCATTTGATCTCAGCGCTGCCATGGTCAGATGGACCGCCCCGTCACCAGCGGCTGAAGCCTTGGCACGAGCGCTATGCGCCTGCGCGAGTTTAACATCGGCCCTCGCTTCATACACAATTCCGGATACCAGCAACGACATGGCTGCCAAAAACCACAAAACTATGGCCATCGCGACGCCAGACTGACTTTTCATCGGGACATTCATCGGTTTACCCCGGCGATCAAGTCTGGCCAATATCTACCACTGGATTTTATCGAAAGACGCAACATCATCGGTGCTTCATCGATCACCAGACCTTCACGCCAGTTATCCTCGAACTCCTGCCTGTAGGAAATACTGAAGGCTTCGACATGGTCGATCACCACTCGTGACTGCGTATCAGCCCAGTCTGGCTCGCTGTCCTTTCCATCGGTGGGCGGTTCCTGCCAGCGCAAAACCAACTGATCGTTCTCCCAGGCAAGACGCACAAACAAGGTACCGCCGTAGCCTTCCCCGAAAACCATGGGCGCCTTCCACTCTACAGACCGTGGTGAGCCGCGAAAAAAAGCCGTTTGCGATACGCTGCCGCCTAATGACAACCCTCCGCTTTCTTCCTCTGCCGCGGGGACGTTTGCCTGCAGCGCCTCGCGAAGAAAGCTGCTAACCGATCTGATTTCATCGATGCGATTTATTTTTCTTTCCAATGAGCCCTGCGTGTTAGCGAAGGTTCTCAAAGAGGACACGGTAGTCAGCATGACTAGCGAAAGCACGGCCAGGGAAATCATCACCTCCACCAGAGTGAAACCTTTTTCGCCTATCGCAGATGCACCAGGACAGCTCCGCCGCCTGGATTGCGTAGCAGTATTGAGGTTCATTTCCCGACGCCCTCTACCACAGAGTCGAGAATAAACTCTTTAGTTCCGCGTCCATCATTCCAGGCAACCATAATCTCGATTTCTTGTAACGAGCCTCCCTGAAGCCCCCTTACCTGAGCGTCAATTGGCGAGGTGTTCACCTCCCATCGGTAGCCTCCCGACGTCTCGCCGCGTTTGCTCACCCCGGCCCGGGGAACCATGATGTTTTGAGCTAACAATGATCTCGCCAACTCAACTCCAAATGCATATTTCTCGTCAGCACGAACATTACGGGTAGCGCCACTGACGGCTTGGTACATAACGCCGAGTGATAGCGAAAGGATAGTAATCGCGACCATCATCTCAAGCAGAGAGAAACCCTGTGTTCCTCTCCGGTGATTGCTCTTCGAAAGCGGCTTACTCACTGCTGTAGCGCTCCTGAAAAACTCGCCCAATCAGCCAGTCCACACTGATGCGAACACCACTGCCGGTATCGCGTTCTATATCCACACCACCACCGCTGGAACCGCCTTGGGGGTAAAAACGAATAACACCCACACCTTGGTCGTTCAGTTCCCTCGCCGACGAGACTGCGATTTTTATATTGTCGGGCAGCGTTTTGATGGTGTCATTAAGTTGAAGCTCTCGCTTATCAGGGCTCACCCGCACATCTTGCGCAAGGCCAGTATCAATCGCCTTATATCGCGCACTCGCCAATAGCGTGACCGCGTCTTTGACAGCCCCGCGGTATTGCATGGACTCATACATCTTGATCGAAGCGGGAACAGCCAGCGCCAGCATCGAAGCGCCAATAGTAATAGCCGCGATCAGCTCTATGATGGTAAAGCCGGTGGCGCTTCGATGAATATGGTTTCGAGTTTGCATATCTCTTCAGGTACGAAGCCACCTCAATGGCTTTTCGCAGCCTTTACGGGCATCTACTGCCAGTTCCCCACATCAGAATCTTCGCCCTCTCCACCGGGGGTTCCATTCTGACCAAGAGTGAAAATGTCCAAGTCGCCTTTGTCGCCCGGGTACTTGTAAACATATTCACGCTTCCAGGGGTCCATCGGTACGTCGGACTTCAGGTAAGGGCCATTCCAGCCACCAGCCCCGCCGGGATTTTTTACCAGCGCATTAAGGCCCTGGTCTGTTGTGGGAAAGCGACCCACATCAAGTTTGTACATCTCTAGCGCTTGCTCCAGATCCTTAATCTGAATCAGCGCAGTTTTGGTTTTTGCGCCACCCAGTTGATTCAGTACCTGTGGGCCAACCAAACTCATCAACAAACCCAGAATGGCGAGCACCACCAACAGTTCCATCAGGGTGAAACCGCGCTGGAGGCCGCTACGTCCGCGCCTGATTGTCTTCTGCCTTATCATTGTGTTTCCTCTTCCTAAAATTCTATATGGATCAAATAGCCAGATCGTTGACTGACAAAATACCCATCAAAATTGAAATAATGATCACCGCGATCATAAAACCCATGGTCAGTATCAGTATTGGCTCCAGCAGCGTCAGCAAACGCTTGACCCCGGATTGCACGTGACCGTCAAAAATTCTGGCCAACTCAAGCATCATCTGATCAAGACTGCCCGATTCCTCGCCTACACGGATCATCTGGATAACCATGGGGGTAAACATGCCGGTCTCATCAAGAGCAACCGACATGCGCTTACCCGACTTCACCGCTGGCGGCAGAACCTGCAATCCTTCTTTGATAACTGTGTTGTCTACCGTATCGATCGCAATAGAGATTGCCTTTAACAGGGAAACCCCATTACCCAACAAGGTACCCACGGTTCGGGCAAACTTGGCAACTTCAAACTGGAACACAATGCCGCCGGCTAAGGGCATTGATAGCAAGCGCTTATCGATACTGGCTTTACCTTGTTCGGTAGATACCCAGCTGCGCAGGTAAACACCAAGGCCTATTAATACAATCAACAACAACCAGCCCCAGGACTTTATAAAGTCAGCAGCGCCGATAACCATTCGGGTCAACGCGGGTAAAGCTTCGCCCATATCGGCGAACATGGTCTCAAACTGCGGCACAACAAAGCCCAGCATCAACACAATGGACAGCACTGCCACTACTAACAAAATTGCCGGGTATATCAATGCCGAGACCACACTGTCCCGGTTTTCCTTGGCACTCTCGAGATACTCAACCAAGCGGTCAAGTACTGCCGACAACTGCCCGCCCGCTTCACCGGAGCGCACCATATTGATGTAGAAACCGCCGAATATTCGCTCATAGGGCTGCATCGCCTGACTGAGCGCCTTGCCACCCTTCACCGATTTGAGCAGATCATTGAGCATCGCGTTCATCTGCGGCTGCGCGGCCATATCAATGAGCACTTTTAACGCTCTGTCCAGTGGCAAACCAGCACGCAACATAACCGCCAACTCGGAAGTCATCGACAGCACTTCCTGGCGGCTGGGTGGCTTGCCCTCGGTGGCCTCGGCCTTGATAGCGGCACCAGCGGCGGTACCCGCTTCAAGCTTAAGCAGAGTCAGGCCCTGGGCACGCAGCTGCCGGGTGGCCAACTCAAGCCCATCGGCCTCCAGCACACCCTCATGTCCCTTGCCATCCCGGCCTACTGCCTTATAACTGAAATAGGGCATGGGTCAGGTCAGGCCGACGCGGGCTGCACGAGTGACATATCGACTTCAACAGCCTCAGGCGAAGGCTCCATTTCACTCTGGTCCTGGGTAACGCGCATCACTTCTTCGAGGGAGGTCTTGCCTTGCACTACCTTGCGTAGCCCATCTTCGTACAGGGTGATCATGCCTTGTCGACGAGCGGCAGCATGCAGCGTGGTCGCATCAGCGCCGGTCATGATCACCTGATGCATTTCATCGCCAAGGGGAAACAGCTCGTGAATAGAGGTTCGCCCTCGATAACCCGTGTCCATGCACTCACTACAACCGCGGGCCTGGTAAATCTCGGTTTGCCCCGGCTGGACAAAAGGCTTGAGACCATACTGCTGAATCACTTCCTCAGAAAGCGCCACCGGCGCCTTGCAGCTTTTGCATAAGGTACGCACCAGACGCTGTGCCAACACGCCGTTTACCGACGACGTGATCAGGTAGCGCTCTATGCCCATATCTTCAAGCCGGGTGATAGCACCGGCTGCGGTATTGGTGTGTAGCGTGGACAAAACAAGGTGACCTGTCAGGGCGGATTGAACACCTATCTGTGCGGTCTCGGTATCACGCATCTCACCAATCATGATGATGTCCGGGTCCTGACGCAGTATCGAACGCAGGGCGCGGGCGAAATCCAAATCGATCTGAGCCTGTACCTGAATCTGGTTGACGCCCTGTAGCTGGTATTCCACCGGATCTTCGACAGTGATAATTTTCAGCGACTCGGCATCAAGCGACGCCAGCGACGCGTATAGCGTGGTCGTTTTACCGGAACCGGTAGGTCCTGTGACTAGCAACACGCCATGAGGTTTGGCAAGAAGCTTCAAATAGCCATCGAGTGTGTCCTTGCTGAAACCCATATCGGGCAGGCTAAGCTGGATGCTCTCTCTGTCCAGAACACGCATGACAATGCTTTCACCGTGCACCGTGGGAATAGTCGATACACGCAAATCCAGCTCATGCCCTTTGACGCGGGTCATGATGCGTCCATCCTGAGGCAAACGCTGCTCAGCGATATTCATGTGCGACAGCAATTTGATGCGCGAAGCAATGGCGGCCGCGAGGCTGGAGCCGGGTGAATCCGGGTACTCCTGCAATACGCCATCCACCCGGTAACGCAGATGCAGCCCATCTTCAAAAGGCTCGATGTGAATATCGGACGCCCCAAGATCGAGGGCGCGGTGAATAATCTGGTTAACCAGCCGGATAACCGGGGCCTCGCTGGCCAGATCCTTAAGATGCTCGATGAACTCATCGTCGCTCTGTCCGGCGAACTGGTCACTGATCTCGTCTTCGTCTTCGCTGTCGTCGCCCTGCTGAAGATAAAGCAGGATCGCCTTGCTGATATCGGATTCCAGACCCAGCGAAATTCGCACTGGCCTTGCCAGCGCCATACCAAGCGCCTTGCCCAGGAAAGGGTCCTGAGCCTTGGCAGCGGCGAAAGTCACTGTATCGTCGTCTACAGCGACTGGCACCACAGCATTGTTAATAAGGAAGTCTTCCGCCAGGCCTTCCAGCCTGATCGGCTCCTCGGGATAGTCCCCGGCCGCGCACAGCGGCACATCCAGCTGCTGACTCAGCACCTGGGCAAAATCGAGCTCGGATACCAGGCCCAGCTTGATCAGTACCTGACCAAACATATCGCCCATCTCTCCCTGGGCGAGCAGCGTGCGCTCAACGTCCCGTTCGGAGATTTTTCCCTGCTCTACCAGCAATTCGCCAATTTTCTTCATTATTCGCCACGTATTGCACAAAAAATGACCACAGCGCAGGTCTCACCACCGGCGCTGCAGGCTCAAATCGAGTGTATCACACCCATCGGAGTAAAAATGTGAATGTTTTCAACCCGTTAAGGTGACGAGTGAAAGCTGATTTTATTCCCTGCGGGAATGGGTAGTTATGCGCGTTGACTGGATACCGGCACGATCTCACCGGTCATATAACCGGAATAATCCGACGCCAGGAACATCATCACGTTGGCCACTTCCCACACTTCAGCTGCTCGCCCGAATGCTTCTTTGGCGGCCAGTTCCTCGAGAAGTTCCATGGGTGTGGTTTTTTTGAGGAATTCGTGGAACGCGATAGAGGGTGACACGGCATTGATACGCACGCCGTGGTCGGCAGCCTCCAGCGCAGAGCAGCGAGTTAGCGCCATTACGCCGGCCTTGGCGGCGGCATAGTGGCACTGCTCTTTCTGGGCTCGCCAACCCAATACCGAGGCATTATTGACGATCACCCCGGCGCCACGGGGCTGCATTTTCCTGAGCATGGCGCGGGTCATGCGCATGGTGCCTGTAAGGGTGATATCCAGCACCTGCGACCACTCTTCATCAGGCATATCGACCAAAAGGCGAGTACCGCCAAGGCCGGCATTGTTGATCAGCACGTCTACTCCGCCCATATTGGCTTCGGCCTCGTCAACCAGCGCCTGCACGTCCGCTTCCACGGTGACATTGGCCAGCTTGCCGTAAACCTCCTGCAAGCCGGTTTCCTCCTGCAATGCGGCCACAGCCTTGGTCAGGCGCCCCTCGTGAATATCACTGATAGTCACCGCGCGGGCGCCCTCTTCCGCTGCCCGGGTGGCAGCGGCAAAACCGATACCAGCCCCCGCGGCGGCGGTAACCAGTACCGATTTTCCCGCCAACAGATTGTGACCTTCAACGTAGGGTGGTGGCTCTTTCAAGGCCATGTCGTATTCCTCTCTTAATGTCTAACCGCTGTCTGGCAGCAGCTGCCTAGCCGCGGGGTTCGCGGGGCATGCCCAGCGCCCGTTCGGCAATGATATTGCGCTGGATCTGGTTGGTTCCGCCATAAATGGTGTCGGAGCGGGTAAACAGGTACATCGATTGCAGCCTGTTCAGCTGGTAAGGCCCCTCTTCGATAATCTCACTTTCGGCGCCCAGAACATCCATCGCCAGTTTGCCCAGGTTACGGTGCCAGGTAGCCCAGTACAGCTTGTAGATCATCGCTTCTTTCTGCAGGGTGCCGTCATCGCCACCGCCAGACAGCATGCGCATACTGTTGAATCGCATAATGCGCAGGCCAACATGGGCATCGGCAATGCGCTGGCGAATCACCGGGTCGTTGGCAGCGCCATTTTCCCGGGCGATGCGAATAATCTCGTCAAACTCATTCTGGAACAGCATCTGCTGGCCCAGAGTGGAAACGCCCCGCTCAAAGCCAAGCAGCCCCATAGCCACCTTCCAGCCGTCACCGGGCGCGCCGACGATATCAGCGACATCACATACCGCCTCGTCGAAGAACACCTCATTAAATTCCGAGGTGCCGGTAAGCTGTTGAATAGGCCTGATCTCGATATTCGGTTGATCCAGCGTCATCAGGAAAAAGCCCAAGCCCTTGTGCCCAACAGAATCAGGATCAGTACGCGCAATCACGAAGCAGTACTGCGACTCGTGGGCCAGCGAAGTCCAGACCTTCTGCCCGGTGATTCGCCACTGCTGGCTATCCTCATCAAAAACGGCTTTGGTTTTGACATTGGCCAGGTCTGAGCCAGCGTTGGGCTCGGAATAACCCTGACACCAGAAATCTTCTCCGCGCAGGATACCCGGCAGATAACGAGCTTTCTGCTCCTCGCTGCCAAAGGCGATCAGTGTTGGCCCAGTCAGGGTTTCGCCAATATGACCCATACGGCCGGGACCACCGGCGCGGGCATACTCTTCATTGA
Organism: Halieaceae bacterium; assembly: GCA_039964455.1. Taxonomy (GTDB): domain Bacteria; phylum Pseudomonadota; class Gammaproteobacteria; order Pseudomonadales; family Halieaceae; genus CALJFL01. Next base: position 67,867 of record JBDVXK010000014.1, read on the forward strand.
AAATCACCTGCTGCTCGATACTGGCGCCGCGACCGCCGTGAGCCTCCGGCCAGCCTATGCAGGCCCAACCACCTTCATACAAACGGTTTTCCCAGGCTTTGCGCTCTTCGACCACACTGTGCTCGTCACCGGGGCCGCCGCGAAAGCGCACATTGGCGAAGTCACCGCTGAGATTCTCTTCCAACCAGGCCGCCGCCTCGGCGCGGAAGGCTTCATCGGCCGCATTAAAACTCAACTTCATGCCGCTGCCTCCCCATCCAGTAACTGCGTCGCCAGACGCTCTCGATGCCAGGCACCGTTACCGAGGAAACTCTCTGTCGATTTTGCGCGCTTGAAGTAGAGCTGTATGTCGTACTCCTCGGTAATGCCCACACCGCCGTGTAGTTGAATGCCACAACCGGCATTGAAAAAATAAGCATCACTGCAGTAGGCCTTGGCAATACTGGCAGCCTCAGGTAATTCGTCGGCCAATGCTCCGCCAGAGAGCGCCTCATCGGCGATACAGCCCGCATAGTAAAGGGCCGAGCGACTGGCCTCAGCTTTCAGCATCATATCCGCCGCTTTGTGCTTGAGGGCCTGATAGGACGCGATAACACGACCGAACTGCACCCGCTCCTGCATATAGGCCACGGAGATATCCAGTGACTGCTGCGCACCGCCCACCTGGTCGGCGGCAATGGCGATGGTGGCAAGATCAATAATCCGATTTAACTGCGCGCCCGCCTGACCTGCTTCACCAAGACGGGCCGAGGCAGCCAGCACCACGTCATTGAGTTCGACCTCAGCAAGACGCCGGGTCTGATCCATGGTGGGCAGCCAACGGCGCTTCACACCCGCAGTATCTGCAGGTAATACAAACAAGCTGATTCCCGCATCGCCCTGCGATCCCGGCTCGCGGGCCGCCACGATCAACAGGTCTGCAGAATGCCCATCGGGCACGTAGCGATACGTTCCATTGAGGGTGATGTTTTCTCCCGCGGCCACACAGGTAGCGGAAACGGCATCAGTGCCCCAGCGACCCGAAGCATCGGTATAGGCCAGCGTGGCCGTTGCACCAGCAACAATCTGCGGCAGGTACTGCGCCTGCTGCGCTTCACTGCCAGCAATACGCAGGGCATTCACGCCGAGACACACCGTGGCGTAAAACGGTGAACACAGCAGGTATCGGCCCATCTGTTCCAGCATGGCCAACAGCTCCACATAGCCAAGACCCATGCCCCCATGTTCCTCGGGAATGTGTATGGCCTGCCAGAACATCTCCTCGCAAATGCGTTGCCACAGCTCGGGGTCATAGCCCAGCTCGGTTGCCATGGCCTGGCGAACCGCCGCGCTGGTTGATACTTCCGCCAGAAAGGCCTGCGCGGTATCGCGTATCATGGCCTGCTCTTCGGTGAACTTGAAATCCATGGTTTGCGCTTCCTCAGGTACCGTAGACTTTCTGGGCTGGCACTTCCTTGCCCAATAAGGTCGCTACCGCACCGCCAACTTCTTCCGGCTGCCAGCGAGCACCCTTGTCGACACCCTCGGTAGTACGCCAGCCATCACCAATGGATATCTTGCCGCCCTCGGCTTCAAAAACGCGCCCGGTCAGGTCGGCAGACTCAGCAGAGGCAAGCCAGGCAACCAGCGAAGAAACATTCTCCGGCGCCCAGTAATCAAAACTGTCATCTTCAGGCTTGGCCATGCGCTGGGCCATCTCCGGTACTGCGGTGGTCATGCCAGTGCGCGCTGCCGGGGTAACCGCATTCGCCGTAATGCCGTAGCGTCCAAGCTCCGCCGCCTGGTTAAGCGTCAGTGCGGCAATTCCCGCTTTGGCCGCCGCATAGTTTGACTGGCCTATGGAGCCCTGCAAGCCGGCGCCCGAGCTTGTGTTAATGATGCGCGCATCTACAGTCTGGCCTTCCTTCGAACGGCCGCGCCAGTAATGCACCGCATGGCTGGTGATGCAAAAGTGCCCTTTCAGGTGCACCGCCATCACGGCATCCCAGTCAGCTTCTGTCATTGAGGCAAACATCCGATCGCGATTGATGCCGGCGTTATTGATCACCGCGTGCAAGTCACCAAAGGAATCAATGGCCTGCTTCACCGCGTTTAGGCTGTCATCGTAGTTGGTAATGTCTGACGTATTCACCACGGCCTTGCCACCGGCTGCGGTGATCTCAGCTACCACTTCAGCGGCAGCTGCTTCGTTAATATCGTTGACCACCACACTCGCACCTTCAGCTGCCAGTACGCGGGCATGCGCCGCGCCAAGGCCGCCGCCGGCACCGGTGATGATGGCAACGCGTCCTTCACAAATTCCGCTCATTCTCTGTTCGCCCCTACAATCGTTCGATAATGGTGACGTTGGCCTGGCCACCGCCTTCACACATGGTCTGCAGGCCGTAACGGCCGCCACTGCGCTCCAACTCACATAAAAGCGTGGTCATCAGCTTGGTACCCGTGGCACCCAAGGGGTGGCCCAGTGCAATGGCGCCACCATTCACGTTGATTTTCTCGTGCGGGTAACCGGTTTCAATCAGCCAGGACATCGGCACAGAGGCGAAGGCCTCGTTGATCTCAACCAGGTCCATATCTTCCAGCTTCATGCCCGACTTCTTCATGGCATAAGCGGTTGCGGGGATCGGTGCCGTCAACATCCACACCGGGTCATCGCCGCGCACACTCATGTGCGCAATACGGGCACGAGGCGTCAGGTTATAACGCTTCAAGGCGTCCTCAGACACAATCAACATCGCCGACGAACCGTCACAAGTCTGGCTGGAGACACCAGCAGTAATCGTTCCGCCCTCGGCCAATGGTTGCAGTTCGGCCATTTTTTCCATGCTGGTGTGACGCGGCGTCTCATCCATTTCCAGTCCATTCAGTGGCGCTATCTCGCGGTCGAAGCGGCCCTCCTCAATGGCCGCCAGCGCACGGCGGTGAGACTCCAGCGAAAAGGCCTCCATTTGCTCGCGACTGATCTTCCACTTGTCGGCAATCATCTGCGCCGACTTGAACTGCGAGATTGAAACGTCGCCATAGCGCGCCACCCAACCCTGGCTACCGGAAAACGGATCGCTGAAACCCAGGGGCTGCGCTGCCACCATGGCCGATGAAATAGGAATCTGGCTCATGGTCTGCACACCGCCGGCAATCACCACATCATTGACGCCGGACATCACTGCCTGGGCAGCAAAGTGCACCGATTGCTGGGAAGAACCACACTGTCTGTCGATAGTGGTGCCGGGAACCTCATCGGAAAGACCAGCGGCCAACCAACAGGTACGTGCAATGTCACCCGCCAACGGGCCAATGGCATCGAGGCAGCCGAAGATGACATCGTCATAATCGACGTCAGGAATATCGTTGCGCTCTACCAGCGTCTTCAACACGTGTGCGCCAAGATCGGCACCGTGTACCTCGGCCAGGCTTCCCCTGCGGCGTCCGGTAGGAGAACGCACTGCATCTACAATATAAGCTTCTGCCATTTTTCTATTCCTCGAAAAGTTATTTATTCAATTAGCAAATGTTGCGCCGGCACCCAGTGCTGCACCGTCGGCAAAAATATGATCGGCAACCCGTGCCTTGTGAAAACCGGCATCGCCCCAACTATTGGCCAGCGCCCAGGCTTTCTTCATGTAAATCTGCAGGTCTACTTCCCAGGTGTAGCCCATGGCGCCATGCACCTGGATACTGTTTTTGGCGGCCAACTTGGCGGCGTCACACGCCACGATTTTGGCGTGGGACACTGCCTGGGAAGCGTTTGCGCTGTCCGTGGAAAGAGCACAGGCCGCGCGATGCACCGGCGCCTTAGCATATTCCAGCTGCACTGCCACGTTGGCCATATGGTGTTTGACCGCCTGAAAGGAACCCACGGGCTTGCCGAACTGCTGACGGTCGGCCGTGTACTGTACCGACAGATCAACCATGCGTTGCGCTAACCCCAGCGCCTGGGCAGCGGCACCCAGTGCCCCGTGATCCAATGCTCGCGCGAGTAATTGCGCAGCCTGCTCGCCCTGCGCGATCACGTTTCCTGCACCATTGATTGTTACTCTGAACAATTGCCGCGAGGGATCAACCGACTCGCTGCGTTGCAGCTCACATTGCTCCGGCGTCACAGCGTGTATCTCACCCCCCTGCTCCAACAGCAGCAGGTTTGCGATATGTGCATCTTCAACCAGCAGGTTCTGTTCCAGGCCAACAGCCACGATGCCCTCGCCCGCTGCAATTTTCGGCAGCCACTCTGTCGCCGTGTCGCCTCCCAGCGCCTCCAGCATAGGAACCGCTACCAGAGCCGTCTGAACCAAGGGCTCGGGCAACGCCACATACCCACATTCCTGCGCCAGCAAAACAAAATCAAGTGAGTTCATGCCCAACCCACCAAATGCTTCCGGCACGGTGATACCCACCAAACCCAACTCTACAAGCTGTTGCCACAGAGCCGGGTCACGCCCACTGTCGCTATCCCAGCCGGCACGAATTCGCTCGGCAGTTACCTCGGTGCGCATAAAGTCGCTAACGGAGTCACGAAACAACAACTGGTCTTCTGTAAAAGTAAAATCCATAACTACCTCGGCATCCCCAGCATTCTTTCCGCGATGATATTGCGCTGAATCTCATTGGTACCTGCGTAGATCGGCCCCGACTGGGCAAACAGGAACCCATCCAGCCAGTTGCCAACGCCCTGCGCCGCTGGCGCGTGAGGTAGCAATTCTGCGCGCGCGCCAAGAATGCTCATGGCAGTGGCGTGCATGGTCTGGTCCAGCTCTGACCAGAATATTTTGTTGGTGGATGACTCGGCGCCAATCTTGCCGCCCTGGCTAAGTCGGCAAGCGGTTTGGTAAGTCGACAAACAGTAACTTTCGGCATCGAGATAGGCGCGAATCACCGCCTCTTTAACAGCGGGATCACGATCGGCTTCGGCACGGTTTTCTTTATACAACTCGACCAGACGTCGTGCTGTCTCCTGGAATCTGGCCGGCGAACGCAGCATCAAACCACGTTCAAAGCCTGCGGTGGCCATTGCAACACTCCAGCCCGCACCCTCGTCGCCCAGCCGATTGTCGACCGAGACTTCCACGTCGTCGAAAAATATCTCGGCGAAGCCCGGCAGCCCATCCAATTGCGGAATCGGCCGCACGGTAATGCCCGGTGTATTCAGTGGCACCAGAATGAAGGTCAGTCCGCGGTGACGCTGCGAGTCAGGGTCGGTGCGAAACATGCCAAAAACCCAGTCTGCCCAAACCGCACGGGTCGACCAGATCTTCTGGCCATTGACGATGTACTTGTCACCTTCCAGTCTGGCTGTTGCGCGAATGGCGGCCATATCAGAACCGGCATTTGGCTCACTCCAGCCCTGCGCCCAGACTTCTTCGCCGTTAGCCATCTTCGGCAAAATGCGCGCCTTTTGCTCCTCAGTGCCGTACTCCATAAGCGTGGGACCAAGCAGAAAAATACCGTTCTGATTCACCCGCAGCGGTGCGCCGGCACGGTAATACTCTTCTTCGAAGATCAGCCACTCAATCAGGTCGCAAGCCCTGCCGCCCAGCGACTCCGGCCAGGTGACCATACCCCAACGGCCCTCGTTGAGTTTTGCTTCCCATTCACGGTGCTGGCGAAAGCCCTCCTCAGTATCGAAACTTTGCAGGGCCTGCGCGGGCACGTTGGCACCCAGCCAACCGCGCACCTCCTGACGAAAGGCTTGCTGATCCGGTGTATATGACAGATTCATCGATTTACCCTTAAAAGTCCGCGTCGCGTTTTTCGACGAACGCATCCCGTGACTCCTGCGAGTCACCCATGGTGTAAGCCTCCAGCGTGAAGCCCTGCTCCCAGCGATATTTATCTTCGAGATTGCCGTCTTCGATACCGGTCAAGGCCTCCTTCGCCAGCTTCACCATCGCAGGCGACTTGGCAGCAATCTTTGCGGCGATATCACGGGCTGTGGGCAGCAATTCTTCGCGAGGAACAACGCGCTCCACGGCGCCAAGACGATAGGCCTCATCGGCATCAATAAACTCGCCGGTGAAATACATGTAGCGTACTTTTTGCACCGGAAACATGCGCTGTAAGTGCGCCCCGCCACCCATAGCGCCACGGTCAATCTCGGGCACGCCGAAACGGGTGCAGTCGGAAGCCAGGATAATATCGGCTGCGCCGGCCATACCAATGCCACCGCCCAGCACAAAGCTATGCAGCGCCATGATGACGGGCTTTGGGTTGCGGTGAATGGCACGAAACGTTTCGTAATTACCTTTGTTGACGTCGACGATCTTGCTGGAGTCCGCCGCCAGCTCCTTGATATCGACTCCGGCGCAGAAGCCCTTACCCGCCGCTGCTACTATGATGACGCGCACCGAATCGTTAACACCCAGTGCATCAATTTCGTCGGCGATCGCGAACCAGCCGGCTGAGTCAAAGGCATTGACCGGTGGATGATCGAGGATCATTTCGGCGATCCCGTCATTGATGCTGATAGTGAATGGCTTTGACATGATAAATTCCCTGGTTAACTCAGTGGCTCACACCGCAGTGCGATGCGCTTGTTCGTCGTTGATACGGGCAGCTAACAGCGCCAATCGCTGTTCAGCCTCTTGCACGATGCGGCTGACCAACACCTCGCACGTCAGCAGCTCATCAATCACCCCGGCTACCTGCCCACTGGGCAGTACACCCTCTGACGGCTGCCCATCGACCATCGCTTTTTGAATAATCATCGGCGCATTGGCCGACATAATGGCCTGGGCCGCAGACATGTCATCGTCACTACTCATAGCCACTGCCGATTTGAGCAAGCCGAACAATGTCGCCCCGGTATGTTTCCTGAAGGCGAGGCCGTTGCGCATGGCGATAAGAAATTTGCGCAGCGTTCCGGCTTTCTCCAAATCGGTGAGTAACTCATTCATGATCATGCGCTGGGGCAACCCGTCCATGGCTTTGGATACGATAATGTCGCCGGGGTTTTTGCAGTCTATGTAGCGCTGCAGCGTCTCCCGCGGCACAGGACTCTCTTCGGTCATGAGGAAGCGCGTGCCCATGGCAATACCGTCAGCACCCCAGGCCAGGGCCGCGGTCAGGCCGCGACCATCCTTGAAGCCGCCGGCTGCCACTACGGGCACCTTATCCCCTACCGCTTCGATCACCTGCGGAATCAACAGCGTGGTGGGAATCGCACCGGTATGACCGCCACCCTCACCGCCCTGCACTGTCACGGCATCGGCGCCAAGTTCCACGGCCTTGATGGCGTGCTTGGGTAAACCTACCGTAGGCATGCACACCACGCCCGCATCTTTCAGCTTGCCGATAAACTCGGGGCCGGGAGAGCGTGAGTAACTGACTGCCTTGACGCCATGGCGGATCACCATGTCGACAATATCTGCAGCGTTGGGCTGATACATGTGGAAATTGACACCAAAGGGGCGGTCGGTGAGCTCCTTGACGCGCAGGATATCGCGCTCCATTTCCTCTGGAGGAATGGTCGCACCGGCCAGAAAACCGAAGGCACCGGCATTACAACTGCCAGCCACCAGCTTCGGGTCGGCAACCCAGCCCATTGCGGTTTGTACGATTGGGTAGCGACAACCCAGTTTTTCAGTCAGGCGCGTTTGCAACATAGTGTTCGTCCTCAGGAACGATCCCCGGCGGGGTTATCCTTGATTTGCATGGCGCGCTGGTTGTGCGGGTCAAGCGCAGCGATCATCGCCAATTGCTCCTCGGTGGGCGCTGCTGTCGTAGCAACATCATCTGGCACATGCACCGGGTAGCCGGTGCTTTCCTGCACCTGTTCTGCGCTGATACCCGGGTGCAGGCTGAGCAGGCGTATCTGGTGATCGGGGCCACCAAAGTCCATCACGCACAGGTCGGTAATCACACGGCGGATCTCGATATCGTTCAGCGAATGGCCGCGAGGCAATCGCTCCGGGTTGTAACCAATGGAAGACACAAAATCGCACTCGCCATCCATGAACACACGCGTGTTGTGCGACGGCACAAAAAAGCTGTTCGGGTGTGAAATGGAATTACCGGGAAAACCCCTGGCACCCAACATCATCACCTTGGGCTTATCGTAGGTGCCGCCCAGCGCCGAGGTATTGCTCTGGCCGAAGCGGTCTATCTGGGTGGGGCCGAGCATGGCGTGACGCTTGCCACTCCACACATTGTCAAAAATGCGCGAAAAACCCATCCAGCTCTCGTTAGCCTGCACAAAATCGTCGCCGCGCTTACCCAGCGGGTTAGGCTCACTGAGGATATAGGCCTCGGAGTCAGTCATCATCAGGGCGGGATTAAAGGTCTTCATCGCCAGGCTGGCGGCCAGACGCGGAATAACCCCGATGCCGGTAGCCAGTACTTCGCCGTCATCGCGAAAGGCTTCACTGGCGGCCACAATACATAGTTCGGCCAGGCTGTAATCTGTTGCGTTTGTCATGTCGAAATACTCTCCTGCCGCTCAGTAAACGGGTAGTTCGATAGCGCGAATGGCGTCTAGACCACCCACGTTCTGTTGGTATTCCTGCTCATCGGCACCCAAGAATTGCTGTTGGTAACCGGCAAAGCCCGCTTCTTCCCGCGCCGAACCGGCATACGCCTTGAAGTGAGGTACATCAAAGCCATACAACGGGCTACACGAACTTGGATGAGCACCGCCAGGAATATGCACGACCCCGGTGGTCGCCGCGCGCTCCCAGTGCACCAACCGGGCCTGATCGACATCGTTGAAGTAGGCGCTGTCGACCAACTCGTCGCAAGACACATAGGTTTTATCTGCTGCCCGGGCATACCAGTCGTCCATATAATGATCGGGACCGCTGATCTGGCAGACACCGCGGGCATCGGCATGATCAACATGGATCAGGGAGGCGTCGAGTTTGAGCGCCGGCATGGCCACCCACTCCTTATCGTCATAGGGGCTATCGACCAGTTTGATATCGGGGTTGCGGGTAATGATATCCGTACCCAGACCAACCTCGGTAGGAATGTACGGTAATCCCCAGGCCGCTGCACGCAGGCCCAGCAGCATCATGCCCTCGTCGATTTCCATCACTTCAATAGAGCCAGATTGGCGCGCCTGGCGGAAATACGGTTCCAGCGGGATAAAATCCAGGGAGACAAACGCAAAGACAACCTTGCGTACTTTGCCAGCCGCACACAGCATACCCACATCGGCACCACCGTAGGACACCACGGTCAGGTCTTTAAGATCCGACCGCAGAATCTCTCTGACCAACGCCATGGGCTTACGTCGCGGGCCCCAGCCCCCTATCCCGATGGTCATGCCATCCTGTAACTGCGCCACAACATCGGCAGCACTCATCCTCTTATCCATCAAAGGTCCTCTGGTTCAGTTTACGATCCGCGCCATGCGGTAATCGTGTTTGACAAAATTCACGCCCAGGGTGCTGTCACTGCGACGCACCCCCGGCACACTGTTAATTCGATTGTGAACAAACTCCGCCAGGTGCTCGGTATTACGCACCATGGTGATGGCGAGAATGTCAGAGCGGCCCAGCATCACACCGACAAAGCCCAACTCGGATATAGCCGCAAGCGTCTCGGCAACTTCGCGGGTCTGGTCGCTGCGTTCAACCTCTATCCAGATGTAGGCCAACGTGGCATCGGCAAATCGATCGATGTTAGTGACCGCGGTGATACGGATGAGTTTTTCCTCTTCCATCCGTTTTATTCGCGCGCGCACCGTGCCTTCAGTTACGCCCAGCTCTGTGGCCACCTGACCATTACTGATACGGGCGTCACTGGCGAGTGTTGCCACAATCGCCTGATCGACCTCATCCAATTTACGCCGGCTCATGAAATGGCACCCAGTCCGGCTGGTTCTTCAAAACATCAACAGCAAGCGCCGGCGTCAATCGGCGCACGCCAGGAATCTTTGCGAGCCGCTGCTCCATCAATGCATTGAGGGCAGTCTGATCCTCAGCAACAACAAGAATTTCCAGATCCTGCGCACCGACAACCACGTTGACCGAGAATACCTCGCGCTCTTTGGCAAGATCGCGGGCCACATCATCCGGCGCCCGGCCTTCCACCTGCACACCTACGGCCAACAGCATGTCGTAACCGGCGGCTTCAATATCGGTGACGGCAACCACGCGCATGGTATTGGACTCTTCCAGACGCCGCACACGACTGCGAATAGTCGCTTCGGTAAGGCCCAGTTCGCGGGCTATCGCGCGATAGGGCAAACGCCCATCACCGCGCAGCAATTCGATGATGGCATTGTCTGTCGCATCAAGCTCAATAGGGGGCACAGCTGTAGAGGCCGATTCGGCCGCCTGATTCACTCGCGCTCTCCTGCAGCCAGCTCGCGTAAGTCGCCCTTTAACACCTTGCCGCTGGCATTCATTGGGAACTCAGCCAGGAAGCGCACAGACCTTGGCACCTTGTAATTCGCCATGTTCTCGCGACTCCAATCGATGACTGCCGCCTCGTCGAGTTCGGCGCCGGCGGCCAATACCAGGTAAGCCCGGGCAACCTCGCCCATGCGTTCGTCCGGTACGCCGATCACCGCTGCCCTGGCCACGCCTGGCATGCTGCATAATGCGTTTTCGATTTCCGCGGGATAGCAGTTGAACCCTCCCACGATGAACATATCCTTGATGCGATCGGTGATGCGCACATAGCCATCGGCATCCATAACGCCAACATCGCCAGTTTTGAGCCAGCCGTCTTCAGAGATTGTTTTCGCAGTCTCCTGTGGATTATCGAGATAGCCCTGCATCACATTGAAGCCGCGGCACCAGATTTCACCCTCGGCGCCAACCGCCACGACATCGCCCTGTGCGTCCACACATTTCATTTCCACGCCGTTCATGGCACGGCCCGAGGTATGTGAAATACGCTCCGGGCTGTCATCCGCACGACACATAGACACCACGCCACAACTCTCGGTCAGGCCGTAGGCCGTCACTACCAGTTCAAAGCCCAGTTCCTCACGCATCTGCCGGATCAACTCAACGGGTACCGGGGCTGCCCCGGTTACCGCGAGGCGCAGACTGCTCAGGTCGTATTCATTCCGTCGCGGGTGTGCCAACAGCGACTGGTAGATGGTGGGCGGGCCGGGAATCATCGACACCTTGTCGCGCGCCACCCGCTGCATCACATCGTCCAGATCGAAACTCTTTACCGGCAGCATGTGACAGCCGCGTATGATACTGGCCAGCCACCCTGCCTTATAGCCAAATGAGTGGAAAAACGGGTTAATTATCAGATAGTTATCATCAGACCGAAGCCCCACCGTGGCGCTCCACTCGGCGAATACGCGGATGTTCTGCCCGTGGCTGGTAATCACCCCCTTGGGGGCGCCGGTGGTGCCGGAGGTAAACAGGATATCCAGAGTAGACTCTTCGGTCAGTGCCGCTTCGCGGGCATCGATGGCGGCGGCTTCTATGTCGCTGCCGGCGGCGAGGAAATCGTCCCAGGCCAAGGTTGCAGGCGCTTCACCTGACAGCATCACGATCTGATCAAGGCTGCCACAATCTTCCCCAGCCAGTAGCTCGGGGTAACTGACGTCCAGGAAATCGCTAACGGTAAACAGAAATTTAGCGCCGCTGGCCCGGAGTATATAGGCCGCTTCAGGCCCCTTCAGGCGGGTATTCAGGGGGACCAACACGCCGCCAATGCTCTGGGCGCCAATCGCAGCGAGTACCCACTGATAAATATTCGGTGCCCAGATCGCCACCCGATCGCCCGGTGCTAGGCCCGCGGCAACAAATGCGGCGGCGGAGCGGCGCCTGGCCTGGTCCAGTTCACTGAAGGTCAGACTGACCGGCCCATCCGTGATGGCCTTCTTGTCGCCGTAAGCCGCAGCTGCCCGGCTGACCAGCATGGGAAGGGTTGTAGACTCTGCAGGATCGAGGTTCATAGCGCAGCCTATTTCTAAACAGGAGCGCTATATTAAGCAGTCTTTACCCGCCAAACAATCACTATTCGTATTATTTTTAATCGTTTTCTACGAATAGTGCTATAAGTTATAAGGGTTCAGCTATTGAGAACCGCAGGCTCGCAGCCCGACTGAGCCTAGGCGTCAAAAGCATAATCCTTGAAGATCTCACGCAATTTAACCTTCTGGATTTTGCCGGTGGCCGTGTGCGGCAGCTCTTCAACGAACTCAACGGCCTCGGGCGTCCACCACTTGGCAATGCGTCCATCGAACCACTGCAGCATTTCTTCAGCACTCAGGTCGCCGCCGTCTGGAGAGCGAACCACGATCAGCAGCGGTCGCTCGCTCCACTTGGGGTGGAAATGCCCGATGACCGCGGCCTCTGCCACCTTGGGGTGATCGGTTGCGACATTTTCAACTTCGATAGACGAAATCCACTCGCCGCCGGACTTGATGACGTCCTTGGTACGGTCGGTGATCGCCATGTAGCCCTGAGCATCGATAGTGGCGACATCGCCCGTTTCGAACCAGCCTTCCTCGGCGTGCGCATCGGAGCCATCCAGTTTGAAATAGCTGGAGCAGATCCAAGGGCCTCGCACTTTCAGGGAACCAAAGGCGACTCCATCCCAGGGTAATTCCTGCCCTTCGTCATCAACGATTTTCATTTCAACGCCAAAGATTGGCCGGCCTGCCTTGAGGCGTAACTTGGCATACTCTTCATCACTGTAGGAGTGACGGGCACCCGCACTGGCATTAACACTGCCCAGCGGGCTCATCTCTGTCATGCCCCAACCGACACGTGACTCGACCCCGTAGCTGTCAAAGTCCTCCATGATCGACAAGGGGCAGGCTGCGCCACCCACGATAATGCGTCGCAGCGAGTCGACTCGCATGCCGCTGCTTTTGAGGTAGGCCAACAATCCCAACCAGACCGTTGGCACACCGGCGGAAATTGTTACGCCCTCCTCGTTAATCAGGGCTGCAAGAGTGGGCCCATCACCCATCTTGTTTCCCGGGAAAACAATTTTTGCGCCGGAGATAGGACAGGCATAGGGATTGCCCCAGGCATTCACGTGAAACATGGGTACGATAGGCAGCACCACGTCGTGGCCCGACATGCCGAAAGCATCGGGCATCATGCCGGCGTAGGCGTGCAACATGGTTGAGCGGTGCGAATACAGTACGCCCTTGGGATTACCGGTGGTTCCCGATGTGTAGCACAGTGCGCACGCGGACCTTTCATCAAGTTCCGGCCAGTCAAACTCGGTGGCACCCGCTGCCAACAGGGTTTCATAGCAATGCACATTAGCGAGCTCTGTCGCTGGCATGTGTTCAGCATCTGTCAGCACAATCCAACCTTTTACGCCTGGGCATTCCCCTGCGACAGATTCCACCAGTGGCATGAAGTCGGCGTCCAGAAAGACATATTCATCTTCGGCATGATTGATGATGTAGGAAATCTGTTCGGGGAACAGCCTGGGATTTATGGTGTGACACACATAGCCACTGCAGGCAGACGCATAGTAGGTTTCAAAATGTCGATAATCGTTCCAGGCCAGCGTGGCGATTCTGCTGCCTGTCTGCAGACCCCAGCCATCGATCACATTGGCGAGCTGGCGCGTACGACGAAACGCCTCACTATAGGTATAGCGGTGACGTGGGTTATCCCGTGTCACTGAAACAATCTCAACATCACCATTAACGCGTTCTGCATGCTGCATGATCGAGGTTATCGTCAGCGGCATATCCATCATCAAACCATTCATCGAGGGTTCCTTCTTTACTTTTATAATTGGGGGTACTTACAGATTTTTACACAGCGACGCCTATCCGGGAGAGAGCTGCCAGGTGCCGGTGGAATCATCGGCACTGGCACGCGCCTCCTGTTGAAGCTTGATCAAGTGCGCGGTCATCGACAACTTGGCCCACTCATACAGTGACTCGTCGACATCGTCGTAAACCACTTTAACCAAAGCGTCCAGATCACAGCGGCCCAGCTGCTCCAGCCCTGCTACCACTTTTGCTTCACGCCTGAGACGATGCTCAACAAGGCCCTGTAACTCCTGTGCGGATTCAGTGATAACTTCGCCATGGCCAGGCGCGATTGTTTTTATTGGGTAGTCCAGCAGTAAACGCAGAGATTCAATGTAGGCCTTCATATCACCGCCAGGCGGCACGATGACAACCGTAGAGCCGTTCATCACGTGATCCCCCGCAAACAGCATCCCCTCTTCTTCCAACAGAAAGCAGAAATGGTTACTGACATGGCCCGGGGTATGCAGGAAGCGCAGGGTAAATTCGTCGGTATCAAGCACTTCATTATGAACAATTTCCCAGTCCGGCTGGAATGTATCATCCTGCAGTCGATCGTTAGCTGGCAGCGCACCTATCACTTGGGCACCGGTGGCACTGGCCACGGCCTGCCAGGCCGGTGAATGGTCGGGATGAGTGTGAGTACAGATAATCCAGCGAATCGTCCCGCCTGCTGACGACAGAATGGCTTCAATATGTTCGGGAATCGCCGGGCCAGGATCTATCACTGCCACGTCCTGATCACCCAGCAAATAGGTGTTGGTACCCGCACCGGTCATCACACCAGGATTCGGTGCAACCAGTCTTCTCACCCGGCTGTTCAGCCGGAAAGGTACGCCATGATCAAGCATGCTTACACCATATTCGCGATGGGGACTTCGGTGGCAACGTCGGCCTCGTAGTCCACCCCATCGATTTCAAAACCGAACAGCTGCAGAAACTCACGCTTGTAGCCGGCAAAGTCTGAAAGCTGCTTGAGGTTATCGGTATTGATCTTGTCCCAGATGGCGGCGACCTCGGCCTGTATCGCGGGGTCCAGCTCTTTGCCATCCGCGCGCAGCCGGCCTTCATCATCAAGTGCACGGCCGTCGTTGTACAGCGAATCACGGAACAGGCCATCAACCTGCTCAATGCAGCCCTCGTGAATACCGCGTTCCTTCATCACCTTGAACAGAATAGCGAGATAAATGGGCATTGCCGGGATGGCCGCACTGGCCTGGGTCACAACCGCTTTCAACACAGAGACCCGCGCGTCACCACCGCGTGCCGCCAGTCGTTCGCGAATATCAACCACTCGGGTATCGAGATCCTTCTTGGCAGCGCCTATGGTGCCGTGCCAGTAAATGTCCCAAGTGATTTTCTCGCCTATGTAGGTATAGG
The DNA here is from genome assembly GCA_039964455.1 of Halieaceae bacterium. GTDB lineage: Bacteria > Pseudomonadota > Gammaproteobacteria > Pseudomonadales > Halieaceae > CALJFL01. Next base: position 82,934 of record JBDVXK010000014.1, read on the forward strand.
CGGTGGTCTTGGCGCCATCGGCCAGAACACCGGCATCATCCAGCGCGTCTATCCACATCTGCCAGTCTTCGCCACCCATCACTGCAACCGTATTATCGATATCTTCCTGCGAGGCCGCCTCCAGGTGAAAATCCTGAATCTCTTCCTTGTCGGTATTGACCCCTTTTTGCACGGTGTCACTGCCTATTGGCTTGAGCGTCGAATTATGGATCTCGCCTGTGACCGGATGTTGTCGCCGCGGTGCCGCAAGACTGTAGACCACCAGGTCAACCTGGCCGAGGTCCTCTTTAATTGTGGCTATCGTCTTCTGCTTGATCTCGTCGCTGAAGGCGTCGCCGTTGATGCTCTTGGCATACAAGCCTTCAGAGTCAGCGAACTTGTGGAACGCGGCAGAGTTGTACCAGCCAGCAGTCCCCGGCTTGCGCTCGCTGCCTTCTTTTTCAAAAAAGATACCCAGTGTGGACGCCCCGGCGCCAAAGGCCGAGGTAATCCTCGACGCCAGGCCGTAGCCGGTAGATGCGCCAATGACCAGAACGCGTTTGGGGCCATCGGCAATTGGACCACGCGACTTCACATAATCGATCTGCTGCTTCACATTGGCTTCGCAACCGACAGGATGCGTAGTGATACAGAGAAAACCACGAACACGGGGCTTGATGACCATCTTGATTCGATTCCTGATTGGGTTGAATACCGCGCACGACAGGCAATAAGCCCCTGTCTGCGAGTGCCGAAAGTGTAGCACAGCGACTGCCAATCTAAAGGCCTACCGAGCAGTCCACGACCCTTGTATTCGCCCGCCTCTTACAGTTCAATACCGCTCCCTGACACGATGACCCGGACAGCGATCAATGGCCGACTCACCCCTGCGCTACGCGACATCTGCCGCCTGGACCGAGGCCGTACTTGCAGACTTCGACAGCTTCCTGCAGGACCACGCCGCGGCTGAGAAAAAGGCCTCTGGCATGGCCATGTCTATGGTTTCGCACTACCCGGATCGTTTTGAGCTTGTCGCCGCCATGGCTGATCTTGCGATCGAGGA
>JBDVXK010000015.1:0-313624 GCA_039964455.1 Halieaceae bacterium
CTTTCGAAAATCTAATCCAATTTCTTTTCGGCGCGCCCCCATTGTTGCCACGATTTTTTGGATGGGGTTGGAACTGCCGATTCAGGCTGCTCTGCTATTCAACATTTTTGGTGTTCTGCCCGAATATGTCATTGGGTTTTACTTTCTGGCGGTAATATTTAACTTTGGGGAGTCGTGTATGTTCCTGCTCCTGATGGTGTTTGGTGGAAATGGGGACGCATAAAGGGTTTTGTCGAAACATTTGCTGCGATAGCAAGTAGAAGTGTCCAGAGTGAAATGACCGCTTTGAGGTGAAAGCGGACGTTGCAGCCCCAGGCTCATTCAGGGCCAATAATGTCCGCTTTCGCCTAGGAGCAGTCGTATTGGCTATACGGGATTCGGAGTTCACTTCAACCCAAAGCGTATGCTCATTGGATACCTCGACTGGACTTTTTAATGAATCTTGTCAACATACTCTACACTTCGCTGAAGAGGCAGGGATGTCCCCATGACAAAGATCAAACTGATAGCAAACCTCCTTATCGGGTCTCTATTTTTCGCTAGCCCTACGTTCGCCTGGGCAGAGGAGAAGCCTAATATCGTCCTGGTCTTTCTCGATAACTTCGGTTGGGGTGAACCAGGCTTCAATGGCGGAGGAATCGTTCGGGGTGCAGAGACCCCTCGAATGGACCAAGTCGCAGTTGAAGGGCTCCGCCTGACTAATTTTAACGTTGAGGCGCAGTGCACTCCTTCGCGATCGGCAATTATGACGGGGCGCTACGCGATACGTAGCGGCAACGGCGTTGCGCCTCTAGGGAGTGGTGTTTACGGTTTGGTGCAATGGGAATACACCATGGCTGAAATGCTTTCCGATGCTGGGTACGCAACGGGCATGTTTGGCAAATGGCACCTCGGCCGCACTGACGGTAGATTCCCAACCGATCAGGGGTTTGACGAATGGTATGGCATCCATAACTCGACCGACGAAGCGACCTACCATAGTCGCCTCGGGTTCGCCGACAGTGGCGTCGAGGAAACCTGGGTGATGGAATCCAGAAGAGATGAAAAACCCAAAAAAGTACGGCCTTACCGGCTGGACTACCGTCCACTCATTGACAAGGACCTGACCGACAAAGCGATTAGGTTCATGGAAAGCAACGCCAAAAAGAACAAGCCGTTCTTTCTTTTTGTCCCTTACACAGCTACCCATTTTCCCACGATGGTTCACCCCGATTTCGAAGGCAAGTCAGGAAACGGGCCATGGGCCGATATGCTGACGCAGATCGACGCTTACACAGGCAGGTTACTCGATTCGATTGACGATCTGGGTATTCGAGATAACACCATCTTTATTTTTACTGCTGATAATGGACCGGAGATGGCACACGGCAACAACATGGTCTCCTTGGAAACTACGTCCCAGGGCAGCCCCGGCCCGTGGAGAGGCACGCTTTTCACCAGCTTTGAAGGAAGCTTGCGTGTTCCATTTGCCATACGCTGGCCCGGCAAGATACCGGCCGGGAGATCGAGTAACGAAATCGTGCACGAAATGGACCTCTTCCCGACCCTGGCGAAAATTGCCGGAGGCAAGGTACCGAACGATCGTGAATTTGATGGCATCGAAATGAAAGATTTCTTCCTGGGCAAGGAAAACAAGTCCGGACGTGAGTCAGTTATCGTTTACATGGGTAACAACATTTACGGAATCAAGTGGCGGAATTGGAAGCTTCATTTCAAGGAGCTGGATACGGTCTTCGGTGAGGTCAAGGAATACGGCATACCGAAACTCTATAACCTGCACGCTGATATGTCAGAGAGGGAAAATGTCTTCTTCGCCGACGCGTGGGTTTCCAAGGCGGCAAGTCCCAAACTTGTCGAACATGCTGCATCTTTGAAAAGGGAGCCACCCATCAAGCCAGGGGCGCCTGATCCTTACGAGCCGGCGAAGCGATAATCCACTTAGAGCGGGCCGCCGCGTACCACTGAACGCGAACTCTACGTTTCACTTTGTCCCGAGTAAATAACCTAGGGGATTCCGGTTAGTATGGCGTTAGTTTCGGTAACGCCCGGGAGGGCTGGCTGCCACACAGACGTAGAAAACACTTTGTATAGGCGAGATAACTAATTGAAATATATAATAATAAAGCATAGAAAGGAGCCGCGATAATGCCCAAGAGTCATCGTGTAAGCGTACTCGGCGGCGGTAGCTTCGGAACCGTGATCGCCAATATTGTGGCGCTCAATGGCAGCAGAGTGAGCCTGTGGTTGCGCAATGAAGCCCGTGCTCAGGCAATAAACGAGAATAGTGAAAACACGGAATACCTGCCGGGTTATCAATTGCACGCGAACCTGCGGGCTACTACCTCTTTGCAGGATTCAATCAGCGATATCGATATTCTCTTTGTCGCGGTCCCAAGTAAGTCGTTCCGTGCAGTTGCCAAAGAAGTGGCGGGGCACATTGGCACTAATACTCTGGTGGTCAGCCTGACAAAAGGGATAGAGGCAGATGGTTTTCGTTTGATGAGCCAGATATTGGCCGAGGAATTACCTCTGAATCCGGTCGCTGTGCTTAGCGGGCCTAACCTTGCAGGTGAGATAGCGGCGGGGCAGATCACTGGCTCGGTAGTGGCGAGCGCTACGTCGGAAATTAACACCACCTTGCACGATTTATTGCACAGCGAAAACTTCCTGGTATTCGCCTCACATGACATGTACGGCGTGGAGCTGGGAGGTGCGCTAAAGAATGTGTATGCGATTCTTGCGGGCCTGGGCGCCGCGTTGGACTTTGGCGAAAACACCATAGGTATGCTGCTCACCCGCTCGCTGGCGGAGATGTCGCGTTTCGCAGTGCACATGGGCGCCAATCCGATGACTTTCCTGGGGTTAGCCGGAGTGGGGGATTTGTTTGTTACCTGCTCATCACCGCAGTCCAGAAACTACCGGGTGGGGTATGCCGTGGGCAAAGGCGATTCGCTGGACGAGGCGCTGGCCGGCATGGACCAGGTTGCGGAGGGTATTAACACCCTCGGCCTGCTGAAAGCGGAGGCAGATCGCCGCGATGTGCACATGCCGCTCGTCAATGGTTTGTATGGAATTCTGTACGAGCACAGGCCTGTATCGGAAGTGTTCGGTGATATGATGATTACTGAGCAGGCACAGGATGTAGAGTTCGTTACAAGCGCTTCATCATGATAGTGACGATATGGAGACATGGTGAAGCCGGTTTGGCGGTAACCGACGAGGTTCGCGAGTTAACTGGCTCGGGGCGCGACGATGTCAGCTATGGCTGCCATCAGATTAACGAGCACTGCCAGTCGCGGGATCTGCCTACTCCCTCAACGATTTTGCATAGTCCTTACACCAGAACCCTACAGACAGCTGAAATAATCGACGCGGCATTCTCGCATGCCACCATGGCCCCTGCAGATGCACTGACGCCCGGCGGTCGGATTGATAGTGTCGAGTCTGCGCTGGCTTCAGAGTTTGATAGGGAGGCAGCCCCGGATCATCTGGTGCTGGTCTCCCATCAGCCGCTGGTTAGCTACCTTCTTGACCGATGGCTGGGCCAGCGTGGCCTCGTGCCCTCGCTTTCGCCCAGTGGCTTTGCCTGTGTTGATATGAATGTACCTGGCGAAGGCTGCGCGACTCTGCAGTTCTGGGCATTTCCACCCTTGTTTGAGGCGGGAAATTGACTGCGGTAAAACCACAGCCTCTGGAATGGCAGGTTGACGGGCTGACGATTTCGGGGCTCGGCTGGGGCGACCCTGCGGGCAAACCGCTGCTCGCGCTGCATGGCTGGTTGGACAACGCCGCAAGCTTCAATGAAATCGCGCCGCTACTCACAAGCCATTATGTGGTTGCTATTGATCTCACGGGTCATGGGCAAAGCTCCCGGCGCTCGGCAGATGCCAGTTACCAGATATGGGATGACTTGCCGCAAATACTGGCTGTCGTAACGGCGCTGGGTTGGTCTGAATTTGCGGTACTGGGACATTCCCGTGGCGCCATTATCGGGTCCTTGCTTACCTCCGCCAGGCCTGAGCAGGTAATACAGTTGGTGCTACTGGATGCCGTAGCGCCGGAGCCGATGCCCGAGGATATTTTCGCAAGCCAGATGGCGCGCTTTCTCGATGAGCGAAACAAATTGATGACCAGGGAAGAGCGGGTGCTGGATTCTGTAGAGGACGCCATTGCTTTGCGACAATCCAGGGGGCTTAGTCGTTTCGCTGCTGAAACCTTGGTGCCACGTAGCCTCCTTCCGGCAGAAAACGGTTTTGTATGGACCAACGATCCAAGGTTGAATGGCGCGTCTGCGTTAAAATTGACCGAGGGTCATATACGGGCCGCGCTGGCGGCGGTGGCGGCTCCGGTGTTGCTGTTACTTGCCCAGGGCGGGCACGGACAATATCCGCAGATACTGGCCAGTGCGGAAGGCGGCTTTGCGAAGCTGACCGCCCAATCTGTCGCGGGCAGCCATCACTTTCATATCGATGGTGATGTGCCTGCAATTGCTAATATTATTAATGATTTTTTGCAGGACGATACGCCATGAAGATTGCGCGGATACTGCTCATTCTGCTGCTGCCCGTTACTTCGGTCTTTGCGCAGGAGGGAGCCGGCGACTTAGCTGCCTCGCAGGCAGGCCCACGACAGTTACTCGACACACTTAACGGCTATCCTCATGCGCTGGTGATTGCGGTTTCCGATGCTGAGGTTGTCGACCATGAAGTGGGGCTGGGTGCGCTACAAAAGGTTCGTGGCGCCTGGCGCTTCAAGAAAAGCGAACGGGTCAGCGGCCGATTGCAGCGGTTCACCTGGCAGGTGACTGACGGTTTCAGTTCCGAGGAATTGTTTCGTGATCTGTCTGAGCAGCTCGCCGCATTGGGCGGATCAGAATTACTTTTTGCCTGTCAGGGCAGGGCATGTGGCCATGGTTCGCAGTGGGCTAACAGGGTGTTCGGGCAGAAGATTCTTTATGGTCGTGACGACCTGCAGCGCTACAGCGTTTATGGGTTCTCTGAGCCCGAGTTGTCGCGTGTTGTTATCTATGCCTCATCGCGTACCAGCGACCGGCACTATCTGCATGCCGAGCTGATCGAGCAAACTCCCTCTAGCGATTAAGCTGTAACAGCGACAGGAACTCGTCGCGGGTTTTTTGCTCAGTGCGGAATGACCCCAACATTGCTGAGGTTTTCATCAGTGAATTTTGCTTTTCTACGCCGCGCATCATCATACACATGTGCTGTGCTTCAATGATCACACCCACGCCTTCTGCGTCAGTCACCGACATGATGGTCTCGGCTATCTGAGTGGTCAGGGCTTCCTGAATTTGTAGCCTACGCGCAAAAACATCAACGATGCGGGCGACCTTCGACAGGCCCAGTACTTTGCCCGTTGGTATATAAGCTACATGACATTTGCCTATAAAGGGCAACAAGTGATGCTCACAAAGCGAGTACATTTCGACATCCTGCACCAGTACCATCTCGCTGGATTCGGTGGGGAACAGGGCGTCATTGACGACATCATCTACGGATTGGTCATAGCCATGGGTAAGAAACTCAAAGGCCTTGGCTGCACGTTTTGGCGTATCCAGTAATCCCGGGCGATCCAGGTCTTCACCTATTGCTTCTATGATCGCAGCCCAATTCTTTTCCACGTGGTCTCTCCGGTTATGCCGTCTTGATGCGGGCAGCGATATTAGCAACACCGCCCAAGCGAGGCAAACAGGCCTGTGTTTGAGTTAGAATTCGGCAATGAATAATCTCTCCGACAATCCAGTACACCCGACAACTATTGGTGATGCCCTCACTATTGCGCATGAAAGGTTGGTGGCGAGTGATGTATTTTTTGGTCACGGGACGGATAACCCGTGGGACGAGGCCGTGCAGCTGGTTTTGGCGGCCGCTGAGTTGCCAGCCGACTCAGGTGAAGAGGTGTTGCCTGTCGCCTTGGGCGAAGACGCCTGGCTGCGGGCGCAGGGAATGCTGGGCCGTCGCATAAATGAGCATGTGCCACTTCCTTACCTTACCGGTGTGGCCTGGTTTGCTGGTCTGCAATTTGGCTGTGACGAGCGCGCTATTATTCCGCGCTCGCCGCTGGCTGAAGTTATTCACGACAATTTTCAACCCTGGTACAGCGGGTCAGCGCCACGTCGTATTCTGGATTTGTGCTGCGGTGGTGGCTGCATAGGCCTGGCTGCAGCGTATTACCACCCTGATATCTCGGTTGACCTGGTGGATCTCGACCCAGATGCGCTGGCATTGGCTTCTGAGAATATAGGCAGATATGAGCTGCAAGGTCGGGTGAGGGCGGTTCAGTCTGATTTGTTCACTGCATTAGCGCAGGAGAGATATGACGTAATACTGAGCAATCCACCTTACGTGGATGCCGCGGATATTGCGTCGATGCCCGCGGAGTACCACCACGAACCAGCGTTGGCGCTTGCCTCAGGGGCTGACGGCCTGAATCTCACCCGACGCATTCTCGCGCAGGCACACAATTATCTGACGCCGGACGGTCTGTTGTTGATAGAAGTTGGCAATAGTTGGGAGGCACTGGACGCCGCTTACCCTGAGTTGCCACTCACCTGGCTGGAGTTTGAGCAGGGTGGTCATGGGGTTCTGGCCCTGTCGGCGGCAGAGCTGCAAGATTACCACGCCAGAACGGCGCGATAATCCGTATAATGTCCGTCGAACTTTGAGGGGGCACTATGGCCGGCAACACCCTGGGAAAACTATTTACTGTCACCAGCTTTGGCGAAAGCCATGGGCCTGCATTGGGGTGCATCGTTGATGGCTGCCCTCCGGGTCTGGAGTTGTCCTCGGCGGATATGCAGCCCGACCTGGACCGCCGGAAGCCGGGAACATCCCGCTTTACTACCCAGCGCCGCGAGGACGACGAGGTAAAAATTCTGTCTGGCGTGTTCGAGGGTAAGACCACTGGAACGCCAATTGGCTTGCTGATTGAAAACACCGACCAGCGGTCCAAGGATTACTCCAACATCATGGATACTTTCCGTCCCGCCCATGCTGATTACACCTATACGCAAAAATATGGCTTGCGTGACTATCGCGGAGGCGGCCGCTCCTCGGCGCGTGAAACAGCCATGCGGGTTGCAGCCGGGGCTATTGCCAAGAAGTATCTTAGCCAGCGTTACGGCATACTGGTGCGCGGCTACCTGTCGCAGTTAGGCCCAATAAAGGCGGATACCCTGGACTGGAACGTTGTCGAAACAAACCCCTTTTTCTGCCCCGATCAGGCCAAGGTGCCTGAAATGGAAGAATATATGGCCGCGCTTAATAAGCGTGGCGACTCGGTAGGCGCGCGGATTAACGTAGTCGCCAGTGGTGTGATGCCTGGCTTGGGTGAGCCCATCTTCGATCGCCTTGATGCCGACATAGCCGGGGCGATGATGGGAATCAATGCGGTCAAGGGTGTAGAAATTGGTTCGGGTTTTGATAGCGTAGATCAGCAGGGTAGCGAACACCGCGATCTGATGACGCCAGAAGGCTTTTTGAGTAATAACGCCGGTGGCGTGCTCGGTGGCATATCCAGTGGCCAGGATTTACTGGTGAGCATCGCGCTCAAGCCCACCTCCAGTATCCGCCAACCCGGTGCGACCATAGACAGCCAGGGTCAGTCGATGGAAATGGCAACACATGGGCGTCACGATCCCTGCGTTGGTATCAGGGCAACGCCTATCGCCGAAGCGATGTTGGCGCTGGTACTTATGGATCATGTGCTGCGTCATCGTGGACAGAATATGGACGTGCAATCTGATACCCCCGTACTTCCCGCTCAGTCCCCCGAGCAGAGCTAACAGCACGTCGGTGTCTAGTAGTGAGTAAAGCGCGCCGCCGTTATTTGCGCACAACGCTGTTGGGCGTGGCCGCGATGGGCACGCTAATCTGGGCTGCTATTGATCAGTTCGGGATACCGGTGGCCGATATGGTCGACCTGTTGCTCACGACATTGCTCGCCGTTGGCGTGGTTATCGGGGTCGCCGGCATCGGGGTTAGCGTTTGGCTGGGTTTGCGCTATCTATTGCGCAAGCGTAACTAGGACGCGGCGGGCTCCAGTTCTATATCCAGCGTCATCTGATTGGCAATCTCGTCCAGCGTCTCATGCAATTCATCAAGTGCCAGCGACTGCGGAATTTCAGCCTGGATGCTGGCTTTGAATAACATTTCTCCACTCATTGGAGCGCTACTGACCTCGCTGTCCATCTCGATAACGTTCACCTGCCGCTCGGCCAATGCGCGGGAGATTTCCCGGACTATGCCAAGGCGGTCAGGGCCCAAGACGGTCAGGTTGATGCGGGTGGCCACATCAATGCTGAAGCCCTCGCTGGCCGGTGTTACTCGCACGCTGAGTCCGCTGGCAGAGAGGCCCTTGAGTTGCTCCTCAAGTGCATCACCATTCGCCTGCGGTAGGGACACGAGTATCAGGCCGGCGAATTTGCCACCTAACTGGGATAACCGGCTCTCATGCCAGTTTCCCTGGTTGTCCTCAATTACCTGGGACAATTGTTCGACTAATCCGGGGCGGTCATCCCCGATAAAAGTAATGATATAAGAGCTTGGCAACGAATGGACTCCACATTCCGTACAGCAAGCCGTATATTAACGCGCTGAACAACAATTCAGAAGGAGATACCGATGAAATCTGTGATAGCTATTGTGCTGGCACTGTTAGTGAGCCCGCTGGCGACGGCACTGGACTGGAAAGTTGCCCTTGAAGGCGCGCACCGCGATGAGGCTAATAAGGTTCGCGATGAGGCGAGACATCCGCGTGAGACGCTGGAGTTTTTCGGTCTCAGTGACGGTATGACCGTTGTGGAAGTGTCACCAGGCGGTGGTTGGTACACCGAAGTTCTGGCGCCATTGATGCACGATAACGGTACCTACTATGCAGCCCATCATAGCCTGAATGCTCCCGGCAGCTACGCCAGGAACTCGCTTGGTAAATACCTGCAGAAAATGGCAGCCGATTCGGACCTCTATGGTGGCGTTGTTATCACCCAACTACGGCCCCCAGAGCAGGTTGAACTGGCACCCGCTGGCAGCGCAGACATGGTGGTGGCTTTCCGTAATGTCCACAGCTGGATGCGGGCAGACGCACTGGACACAATCCTTGCAGCGATTTACACCGCGCTGAAACCGGGTGGCGTGTTTGGCGTGGTGCAGCACAGGGCGGCCGGAGATATCACTCTGGAGCAGATCAAAAAGAGCGGTTACGTTCCCACCAATCTTGTAATCGACGCAGCGAAGAAAGCCGGGTTTGAGCTGGCAGGGCAGTCTGAAATCAATGCCAACCCCAAAGATACTGCTGACCATCCTAAGGGTGTATGGAGTCTTCCGCCGGTTCTGCGAGGCGGCGATGTCGACCGGGAAGATTTTGTAGCCATAGGCGAAAGCGATCGCATGACCCTGAAGTTCGTTAAACCAGGCGCTTGATGGCGGCTTTTGTCGAAGTACCGTTTCAGCGGCTGGATCCAGCAGTGCTAGGTGCACTGCTGGAGGACTTTGCCAGTCGTGATGGCACCGACTACGGCGAACGCGAGCATACGCTTGTGGAAAAGACGGCCCAATTACATGGCCAGTTGGTAAGCGGCGATCTGGCCTTGCTGTACGACGCTGACAGCGAACAGTGGGATCTGGTCGCGCGAGACTACGCCGATAGTGTGCTCAGTGACTAAACAAAGACATGCAACACACCCCTGACCACATTCTCGATGTAACCGGCCTGTTTTGTCCTGAGCCTGTGATGCTTCTGCATAACAAGATACGCGACATAAAAGAGGGGGAGCTCTTGCAGGTGCTGGCGACAGACCCTGCAACTCAGCGTGATATACCTAAATTCTGCACGTTTCTGGGTCACGAGCTTGTCGAGCAAGATGAGTTTGACGGCAACTACCGTTACCTATTACGTAAGTCAGGGCCTGACGCATGACTGCGCAACAACGTATCACCATGGCCAGTGCGGCGCGTTTTGATAGCCAGCGACTGGAGCGGGTATTCAGTCATTGCTTTGCCGAGTCGCAGTCTACGCTGCTGCAGGGCGGGGCCAAAGAACCCTTCTATGCTCCCGCAGAGGGCGCTGAGTGCTATCACGAACTGCATTACCGTGAGGACTACTTTGCCAGCGCACTTCACGAAGTTTCCCACTGGTGCATAGCAGGTTCCGCCAGGCGACTGCGCGCCGATTTTGGCTACTGGTACGCTCCTGAGGGCCGCAATGCCGAACAGCAGCTTGCCTTTGAGTCAGTTGAAAGCAGGCCGCAGGCCCTGGAGTGGTTATTTTCCAAAGCCTGTGGGTTTCCGTTTCAGGTAAGCCTGGATAATTTCAGCGAAGATGCCAGCACGTATCGCCTACGGTTTGTCGCTGAGGTCTATGCGCAGGCGCTTAACTGGCAGTCCGGCGGGCTGCCGTCCAGGGCTCAACAGTTCTTTGCCGCATTGAGCGAGGAATTTGGCACCGCGCTATCGGTTGCTTCGGTGAGTCTGTCGCAGACTGAACTGGGCTGAAGCGTATGCAGCGCGCCTGGCTAATCGACTCATCAATTTATATTTTCAGGGCCTGGTTTTCACTGCCGGACCGTTGGCATACCGAAGACGGCATGCCGCTGAATGCGCTGTACGGCTATGTAGGCTTTTTAGTGGACTTTCTCACCGACACCCAAATGCCACAGCATTGTGCGGCTGCCTTCGATGAGAGCCTGGGCACGTGTTTCCGCAATGACATTTACCCCGGCTACAAAGCCAGTAGAGAGCTTCCGGATGAGGCGCTGGCCTTTCAGCTGGAAGCGTGTCGCAAGGCTACCGACCTTCTGGGAATACCCAGCTATAGCGGTGAGCGTTATGAGGCCGACGACTATCTCGCAACGCTTGCGCGTCTGTGCAGGCAGCAGGGTTTGGCGGTAACCGTGGTTACCCGCGACAAGGATTTAGGCCAGATCCTGGCGGTCGAGAATGATCACTGGTGGGACTTTGCCGGTAACGTGCAACTCAACCCCGAAGGCTTTGCGCAGAAGCACGGTGTGCGTCCAGAGCAATTTGGTGATTTCCTGGCGTTGGTAGGCGACTCTGTTGACGACATTCCCGGGATTCCGGGCGTGGGGGCTAAGACAGCAGCAGCTCTTCTGGCGGAATATGGAACGCTAGAGGAAGTCGAGGCCAACCTGACGGAGGTTTCCAGCCTCAGTATTCGTGGCGCAAAAAGTTTGCAGAACAAGTTGGAGCTGCACTGGCCGCAAGCCTGCCTCGCGCAGCAGTTAACGCGGTTAGAGGATAAAGTGCCTGGTCTGGAAGAGGTGCCATCCTATAAGCCAGACAGCAGCAATATTGCAGCACTCGTGGATTACCTGAATTCTTTGGGGCTTTCTGGTCCGCTCCCGCGACGCTGTCAGAAGCTTGCCGAGGCGATGAGCCCATGACTGTGTTGCGTGTTGTTGCCGATGCGAATATGCCGGGGCTCGATGACCTTGAGGGCGTCAGCGTGGACTATTGTGAGGGCAGGGAGATTCAGACTCATCACCTGCAAGAGGCAGATGCCTTGCTGGTCAGGTCGGTTACCCAGGTCAACGAAGCACTGCTGGCAGGTACTGCGGTGCGGTTTGTCGGCACGGCAACCAGCGGATTTGATCATGTGGACCGGGCGTATCTGGCTGAAGCGGGCATTGGTTTTAGTCACGCGCCAGGCAGTAATGCCAATTCGGTGGTTGAGTATGTATTGGCGGCCATTGCCCATGTTGAAGACTATCTGGAGCAATTACTGGCCGGTGACAGGGTTGGTGTTATTGGCTTCGGCAATATCGGCCAACTTTTGTGTCAGAGGCTGGCAGCGCTGGAGATCGATTTCTGCTGTTATGACCCCTGGCTTGATCAGGCCACCGTGGCTAATGCTGCTACTTTGGAGGAGGTGCTGGCTTGTCGGGTGATCACATTGCACCCATCTTTAACTCTCGCGTCCCCTTGGCCAAGCCGGCACCTGCTTGGTGTGGAGGAGCTAGCGCAAATCAGCGCAAAGCAGTTGCTCATCAATGCCAGTCGCGGCGAAGTTATCGACAATGCTGCTCTGCTAAATCAGCTGCAGCGACATGCTGAGTGGCCGGTGGTGCTGGATGTCTGGGAGGGTGAGCCAGCGCTCGATCCTCGTCTACTGGAATGCGTGGTTATTGGCAGCGCGCACATCGCCGGCTATAGCCTGGACAGTAAATTTAAAGCGACCGATATGCTGCTGGCGGCTATGGCCAGCAACCTTGGGCTGCCCAAAATGAGTTCGTCGCTTTCTTCACAGCAGCCAGAACCTGTTTCGTTGGCGTGGCCTTTAACCGACGCGCAAATTCTGCGTAGCCTGCTGGGCCTGCGTTACCAGATCATGGACGACGACAAACTGCTGCGGGATGTGGCTGCGAATGCCGCTGGAGACAGTGAGGTCTTGGCCGCAAGTTTTGATCGCTTGCGCAAAACCTATGCCCAGCGCCGTGAGCTCGCTGGTAGTGCAGTCGTTGGCGCTACGGGGAATGCCAGCAGACTGGCCCTGGCGCTGGGCTGCCACACCGATGCAGAGGCATGATCCGATGACGTCTGCACTGCACATTGGGCTTATCGTCAATCCGCTAGCCGGCTTAGGCGGCGCATTGGCCCTGAAAGGCAGCGATGGTGAAGCGCTACGCCAGCGTGTAAGCGAACTGCAGCCCGAGCAAAAACGTCGAGCCGCCCAAAGGGTAGAGCGCGCCCTGGCGATGTTGCTGTCACGCCAGGCGGAGGTAAGTTTCACTGCCTGGTCTGGACCGATGGGCGGAGATGCTTTGAAACAGGCGGGGTTTTCCGCAACAGTGCTTAACGATACCGGCGAGAGCCTGTCGACTGCTGATGACACGCGGCGTGCGGCTGAAGCGATGCTAGAGCAGGAAGTTGATTTGCTTGTTTTTGCAGGCGGAGATGGCACCGCCAGGGATATCTTTGATGCGGTTGGCAGCGATTTCCCAGTGTTGGGTATTCCCTGTGGCGTAAAGATGCACTCCGGGGTCTTTGCCGTGTCTCCCGAAGCGGCAGGGGAGCTGTTGCTACAACTGCTAGCCGGTGGCCTTGTGGGCCTGCAGTTGCGCGAAGTACGTGATATCGATGAGGACGCGTTCCGTCAGGACGTTGTCAAGGCGCGCTTTTACGGTGAGATGCTGGTGCCAGCCCAGGGACAGTATCTTCAGCAAACCAAGATAGGCGGTCGCGAGAGCCCGGATCTTGTTGCCGCCGACATCGCCGACTGGATGTCTGAAAGTTTCGATCCTGAAACCCTGTATTTGTTCGGCCCGGGCTCGACCACCGCCGGAATCATGGCATCGCTGGGATTGCCGGGGACCCTGTTGGGCGTGGATGTGGTGCGTAATAATGAGGTTTTGGTAAACGATGCCGACGAGGAAACCCTGCTGCAGTTGCTCTCTGAGCATACGGGCAAAGCTGAAATACTGGTCACAGCGATAGGCGGGCAGGGGCATATTTTTGGTAGGGGTAACCAGCAGTTTTCCCCGGCAGTGATTCGCGCCGTAGGCATCGATAACATCACTGTGGTGGCAGCTAAATCAAAGATCTCCGGCCTGGAGGGGCGCCCACTTTTTGTAGATACCAATGATCCAGCCCTTGATAAGGTGTTGTCGGGGTATCGTCAGGTGCTTACCGGCTATGATGACCACGTGCTGTACCGGGTAGCCTCTGCTTAGCGACCCATTGGCTGTTGAGCCAATAAATAGCTCACGCACTGCTTGAGTTTGATGCTGGACCCACCCCGAACCACTTTGCGCAATTGCGAGATGTTACTCAGCGACTCTTCCAGCATGCTGGGAGACATTTGCTGGGAGCTATGGCTATGTTCAAAGGGTTCTGTAGATCGGCTCGATAGCAGCAGAAAGCCGCGTTCGCTGAGCACAACCTGATCCAGTGCTTCTTCGCGAATGGTGGCGTAAAAATTCAGGTAGCCATGTTCGGCCAGCCAAACCATGGCGCTGAAGCACGCCTGAAAGCGCGGATGATGCAGGCCGAATTCGTCCGGCTCGTCCGGGCCACTGATATCCTCAACATAGAGGATGGACTTGCGTGGAAAGCAGGCATAAAGCGTCAGGAATATCTTGGCGACATCCCGATAAAAGTCTTCTATATGCAGATCGGCCAAGGTGGTAGTTAACCCAATTGATTAGTATCAGCGTAAGTCTAAGCGAACTATTGGCAGTGAGCTAGCGTCAGGCGATTTGCAGCCTGCGCGAGCTTCGCTCACGAATCGCGAAACCTTTATACTGATGGCAACGAGATCAACAAGAGATAGATACCATGAAAGATGACGAGCAGTGGCGTGACCAGTTAACCCCGGAAGAATTTCATGTTTGCCGCGAGAAGGGCACTGAGAGAGCTTTTTCAGGCGAGTATTGGGATACCACCACAGATGGCGTTTATAACTGCCGGTGTTGCGGTGAGCCACTGTTTCTATCTGATACAAAGTTTGATGCCGGCTGTGGTTGGCCCAGCTTTTTCAAGCCGGCCACCGAAGAAGTCATCGAAGAGGCCACCGATAGCACCCACGGAATGATTCGCACTGAAGTGATGTGCAAGAAATGCGGTGCGCATCTGGGGCACGTGTTTCCCGACGGGCCACAACCCACTGGCCTGCGATACTGTATTAACAGCGTTTCAATCAAGCTCGAGGAAGACGAAGCCGGGTAATATCCCGGTGGGGGCGATGTAGAGCATGGAAGGGGAGAAATGGAGCGGGAAACGAGATTCGAACTCGCGACCTCAACCTTGGCAAGGTTGCGCTCTACCAACTGAGCTATTCCCGCGGTATTGATCGAGTGGCGTCCCCTAGGGGGTTCGAACCCCTGTTACCGCCGTGAAAGGGCGGGGTCCTAGGCCACTAGACGAAGGGGACGCATAGGTCTCGATCAAGAGGCGCGCATTTTAGGTAGCCAGCCCACTGGCGTCAACCCCTAAATGGCCATTTTCGCGCCTGTTTTCATTGTAACTTCAGCAGCTTAGCTCTCGCCGCGATCAGGTCCAGTGTCTCGCCTCTGGCAGCCGCCTCAGCCCGTAGATCGGTCAGTTGCTGGTGCTGCTCAATCTCATCGTCTGGCATGAAGTGCAGGCACTCACCACCGAGAAACCAGAGCAAATCACGTGGAAAGGTCGGTGCGAAATCAGGGTAGGTGGTGAACAGGCGGGCCACCAGGGTCTGGCCGTCGCTGTACAAGTCACGTTTGCCGCTAGCAAGCTCAACAAAGGCTGCCGCCAGCTCCTGCAGGCTATCTCCTTCTTCGAGAGAGCGTGTGCGTCGTTCAAAACCCTGGGCGAACTCGCTCAGTAGTTGTCTACAGTAAGTAAGGTATTGCTCATCGTTCATAGTGCAGTCGTTTGGCCGGTTGATTGCGGGTACAATAGCGCGCTTGAATTTTATCGGGTATATCAGCAGCAGATGATACCAGCACTTACGATTGAAAATCTCCGCAAGACCTACGGTAATGGCTTTGAAGCACTCAAATCTATTGACCTGACAGTAGAGCAGGGCGATTTTTTTGCGTTGCTGGGGCCCAATGGTGCCGGCAAGTCGACCACCATCGGTATCATTTGCTCACTGGTGTCCAAGAGTGGTGGCAAGGTCTCTGTCTACGACATCGATATCGACGAGGATTTTGCCGGCGCCAAGAAGAACATTGGCATCGTGCCCCAGGAGTTCAACTTCAACCAATTTGAAAAAGTTGAGGACATTGTTGTCAATCAGGGTGGCTACTATGGTTTGCCCGCACCGCTGGCCAAAGAGCGAACCGAAAAGTACCTGAAGGCGCTGGGGCTTTGGGACAAGAAAGACACACCATCACGCATGCTGTCCGGTGGCATGAAGCGGCGCCTGATGATTGCCAGGGCACTCATTCATGAGCCAAGGTTGCTGATACTTGATGAACCCACTGCCGGTGTAGATATCGAAATGCGCCGGTCAATGTGGGAGTTTCTCAAAGAAATTAATGCCCAGGGTACAACCATCATATTGACGACGCACTATCTTGAAGAGGCTGAGGCCCTGTGTCGCAATATCGCCATTATCAATAACGGTGAAATCGTCCAGAACAGCTCGATAAGGGATTTGCTACGACAGTTGCACCGCGAGGTCTTTATTCTCGATTGTGTTGAAGACCTGCCGGCATCGGTGGCAATAGAGTCGTTTGTATCCCGGCGAATCGACGATCACTCGCTGGAAGTTGAAGTGGAGAAAGGGCAGCACATTAATGACGTTTTCGAGCAGCTTGATGCTCTGGGTATTCATATCAGCAGCATGCGAAATCGCGCTAATCGTCTGGAAGAAATGTTTGTGACCCTGGTGGAGGGTTCAGCATGAGTCCCCACGAGCAGTTAATCGCCTTCCTGACCATTGTCCGTAAAGAGATTAAACGGTACCTGAGGATCTGGACACAGACCCTGCTGCCCTCGGCCATCACCATGTCACTGTATTTTGTGATTTTCGGAACCCTGATCGGGTCGCGTATCGGGGAAATGGGTGGTTTTACCTATATGGAGTTTGTAGTGCCTGGCCTGATCATGATGGCTATTGTCACTAACAGTTATTCCAACGTTGTTTCGTCGTTCTTTGGCTCGAAGTTCAATCACAGTGTAGAGGAGCTACTGGTTTCCCCAACGCCTAATTACGTCATTCTTATGGGTTACGTGGTGGGCGGCGTGTCTCGAGGCTTGTTCGTGGCGATTGTCGTGACCCTGGTGTCATTATTCTTCACCAGGCTGCAGATTCATAATTACTTCATTGTGCTGGCGGTGGTGCTGATGACTTCGACGCTGTTTGCGCTCGCGGGTTTCATCAATGCAGTGTTTGCCAATAGCTTCGATGACATCTCGATCATTCCCACGTTCGTGCTGACCCCGCTGATTTACCTGGGCGGTGTGTTTTATTCGATGGATCTGTTGCCCCCGTTCTGGGCGGCGGTATCCAAGCTCAACCCGCTGGTATATGTGGTTAATGCATTTCGGTACGGCGTGCTTGGTGTGTCAGATGTGAGCCTCGGGTTTGCCCTGACCATGATTGCATGCTTCACCGCGGTCGCCTTTGCTGTGTGTATGCATCTTCTTAACAGCGGCACCCGATTGCGGCAGTGAGCGTTGAGATGACCGACGACGACATGTTGTTGGGCCGACAGGTACAGGGCCCCAACCGCTATACGCCAGAGCTTCTCTACCCGATTCCGCGTGAGCAGAGCAGGGCAGAGCTGGGATTGCGTGGTTCGGCGTTGCCGTTTCACGGTGAAGATATCTGGCACGCCTATGAGTTGTCGTGGTTGCAGGACAAGGGGCGGCCCGTGGTCCGTTTGGGCAGAATCCATGTGCCGGCACAGTCGCCCAATCTCGTTGAATCCAAATCCCTCAAGCTGTATCTCAATTCGCTTAATAGCACCGAGTTCGCCAATCAGAATGAGGCCGCTACCACTATCACCAACGACTTGTCTGCGGTTGTGGGTGCTGATGTGCGCTTGCAGCTGTTTCGCCTTGATGACCCTGAGTTTGCCGGGGGCGCGCTGCCAGGGACTTGCCTGGATGACGAAACGCTTAGCGCTGAGCCAGCAGATGGCCCACGTCTGTGTTCATCGGGTGACACCGCAGAAGAGTCCTTGTACACCCACCTTCTTCGCTCTCTTTGTCCGGTAACCGGCCAGCCCGATTGGGCGACCGTATGGCTGACTTACAAGGGGCCGCGCATCGACCGGGCCTCACTGCTCAGCTACTTTATTGGCTTTCGCGAGCATCAGGAGTTTCACGAGCAGTGCGTGGAGCGAATGTATATGGGCATCATGGCGGCGTGTGAGCCAGATCGGCTGGAAATTCAGGCGCTCTACACGCGTCGTGGCGGGCTCGATATCAGCCCCTGGCGCAGCAGTGAGCCGGGTTCTGCGCCTACCCTCAGGCTGAACCGGCAGTAGTCGCCCTAAGCCGTCCGAAACAGGCTTGATTTTAGTCTAGAAAATAGACGATATAAATCCTGTAACCTACTGTTTATTAATACCTAATCAAAACGTTAATGCTGTTTCTAGCTAATGCTGGCTGTCTGATCTTGCTATCGAGACCAGGGCCACTGGAATGCCCGAAAACTTATGGTATGATGCGCGCCCTTACGGTGAGGTGGCCGAGTGGTCGAAGGCGCACGCCTGGAAAGTGTGTAACGGGTAACCGTTCGAGAGTTCGAATCTCTCCCTCACCGCCATTACGCAAAATTGGGCCCTACGGGGCCCTTTTTTATGCCTGAAAATTGTGACGTGGGTCACAGTACCTCTCGCTCTGTGTGTCTGCAGGCGCATGTTCGCAGTATTCTGGCCGAACATTATCGTGTGGGAGGGCATATGCCTCCACTACAGCGACGACAATTCCTTCAGCAAAGCGCCGTGCTTGGCGCAACTGCAATGCTAGGCCCTGTTGGTGGCGCCTCCGCTATAGGCATCGACTACGATGTAATCATTATAGGGGCTGGCATGAGTGGAATGACCGCTGCCCGCCTGCTCGCGGAGATGGGGCCTGGAATCAAGGTGCTTGTGCTTGATGCCCGGGATCGTGTGGGTGGCAGGATGTATACCTCGGCAGATGACGTTTCCCCGCATGGCGTTGAGCTTGGCGCGCAGGCTGTTTGGGGCAGCAGCGCAGAGACCCTGGAGCTGGTCAAAAAATACGGGATGCAAACCCGCTCCACTGAGCATTTTGGTGAGACCCGCTATCTGTACTATCGCGATGGTGTTGCGCCCCAACCTTTGGATGAAGCGCGCCAAAAAGAATTTATGAGTGAACTACTCAAAGCCTATCAGAGCTACCAGGGACCCGATATTTCGCTCGCCGAATTTGCGGCAGGGCAGGGCTTTTCCGACGAGAATTTGCTGGCTGCCGCTGCGGCCCAATGGGCTGCTGGGGCCGGTGAGCTAAGTGTGCACGCGGCGCTTGGCGACGGCGAGGCCTGGCGAGATTATCGCGACGAAGACCTTATTCTGTTCGGCGGTTACAGTCGGCTGGCGAAGAAAATGGCAGCGGATTTGTCTGGCAAGATTCGCCTTGAAAGCGTGGTGACTGACATTCTTTGGGGTGAGGAGCTGTGTGGCGTGATTTACAAAGATCGCGGCATCGAAAGCGCCGTGACCTCAAGACGGGTGATAGTGACACTGCCAGTAGGTGTTCTTCACAGTGGTGATGTGGCCTTTAAGCCGCCACTGCCAAAAGCCAAACAGCGGGCGTTGGATGGACTTGGCATGGGGCAGGCAGTTGTTCTGCCCATGTTGTTCGACGAGCCATTCTGGCGAGACACTATTCCCTATCCCGGAGGTCTGAAGCGCCTCGATGAGCAAGTCAGCTTCACTATTCCCCATGACAATAAGCGTGGTGGTAATGCTATTAACGGTTACTTTACTGCCGATGCAGCGCAGCAGATGAGCGAGCTGGGGGAGGAGGCAGCGCTCAAGCAGGCTTTGAGTTGGCTGGAGCAGGCTACTGGCGTGAGCGGCCTGGAGGACAAGCTAAGCTGGCACGCTTTTGCCGACTGGGTAACCGATCCTTATTCCTATGGTTGTTATTCGATCACGCGACCGGGTGGCCATGGCCTGCGCGAGGAGTTCGCCAAACCAGTAGGCAAAACGTTGTTTTTCGCTGGTGAAGCCACGGCGCCGGCACCGCATTATCAATCGGTACATGGTGCCTATGCCAGCGGTAAGCGGGTGGCAGGGGAGGTGGCTGCGTCTATGGGGCTCAGCGATCGCTTGCCCGGAGACGAAGGTACAGCTGAAGACGCGGTTATAGAGCTGCTTTAGCCGCGAGTCTTACTACAGCGTCATCTCGGCCATTTCGCGCAACAGTGCTTCATCACCATGAATCAACAGGGAGGTGACTGGTGAGTTCTTCCAGTCGGCGAGTTTCTCCTTGATTCGATCTCGTGGCCCGGACAGTGATATTTCGTCGGCAAATGCGTCTGGTACGGCCGCGATACCCTCATCCTGTTTGCCAGCAAAGAACAGTTCCTGGATTTCCTCGGCTTCGTCAGGAAAGCCCATTCGCGCCATCAGCTCTTTGTGGAAATTCCGCTTCTTTGAACCCATACCGCCTACATAGAAAGCCAGCATTGCTTTAACCGGGTACAAGGCGTCGGCCATATTGTCGTTAATGTTGACCAACACCGTCGGTGCTATTTCGAAGCCTTCTTTGGCAGCGACCAATTGATCCTCATACACTTCCTGTCTATAGGGTGAGTAATACAGTGGCAGCCAGCCGTCAGCAATCTCTGCAGTCTGGGTAACATTTCGTGGCCCTTCTGCGCCTATAAAAATAGGTACATCGGCGCGCAGCGGGTGAGTGATTGGTTTGAGCGGCTTACCCATGCCCCAGGAGTTGGGCCCGTTGTAGGGCAGGGTGTAGAACTCCCCGTCACTGGTCACCGGCCCCTTGCGGGCCAGTACCTGTCGAATAATGTCGACATACTCCCGAGTGCGGGTGACCGGCTTGGCATAGGGCTGTCCATACCAGCCTTCAACAACCTGCGGGCCTGAAACACCCAACCCCAGCGTCATGCGCCCGCCAGACAGGTGGTCCAGCGCAAGGGTGGCCATCGCGCAGGCCGTCGGAGTGCGGGCTGACAATTGCGCGACTGAAGTGCCCAGCCTGATTGTTGAGGTCTGCGCGCCTATCCAGGCCAGGGGGGTAAAGCAGTCATTACCCCAGGACTCTGCCATCCATACTGAATCGTAGCCCAGGCGTTCGGCTTCCTGTGCCAATTCCACGTGGTTCCCGGGGGCTAGTGCACCCCAGTAACCCAGGTGCAGTCCCAGTGACAGTGTTGACATGCGATGGCTCCTTTACAGTCGATGGCTCACTGTACTGAACTGAATACGCACTGCAACGGTGCCTACAGGCCAAAATTGCTGTCGGGAATGATCAATGCAATTGGCAGGCGCCACTGCATTGGATAGACTCCGTGCCTCAAGATAAAAAGCGGCCGGAGACAGTAATGAGCAAGTTGACCCACCTGGACGATTCCGGTGCCGCCAGGATGGTGGATGTGGGCGACAAAGCCGATACGCAAAGGTATGCCCAGGCGCAGGCCGAAGTCAGCATGCAGGCTGAAACACTTGAGCTGATTCGTGATGGCGGACATAAAAAGGGCGACGTACTGGCCGTTGCACGCATTGCGGGGATACAGGCGGCCAAGAAATGCTCAGACCTGATACCCTTGTGCCATCCTCTTATGTTGGAAGCCGTGGATGTTCAATTCGATCTGCAGGCCGATAATAATCTTGTGCTGATTACTGCCGGGTGTAGGGTTGCAGGCAAGACCGGTGTCGAGATGGAGGCGCTTACCGCGGCTTCCGTAGCTGCCCTGACAATCTACGATATGTGTAAAGCGGTTGACCGGGGAATGTCTATAGGCCGGGTTGAATTACTGCACAAAGAAGGCGGCAAGAGTGGCGTCTGGCAGCGCTCCGAGGACTGATGCGACTGTGATCAGAGTGCTTTTCTTTGCCCGTATCCGCGAACAACTCGACTGTGCATCCATGGAGCTGGAGTGGAGCGATGCGGTGCGTCACACCGAAGGCGTGCGCGCGGCATTGATTGCACAGGGTGATGCGCGCTGGGAAGCAGCGTTATTAGAAGACAATATTATTTGCGCGGTAAATCAGCAGGTAGTAACAGCTGAGATTGAATTGAGTGATGGCGACGAAGTGGCCTTCTTTCCACCGGTTACCGGCGGTTAGGTATGGCTAATCTCGCAGTCTCTGTTCAGGAACACGATTTCGACCCGGGGCAGTTACAAGAGGCTCTATTGGCAGGCGCCAGTGAAGAGGGCGCTGTGGCTACGTTTACCGGATATGTGCGGGTAAACAATGATGATCGTGGGGTCAGCCGGATGATGATGGAGCACTATCCCGGCATGACTGAAAAGAGCATTGAGTCCACTCTCAATGAAGCGACTCAGCGCTGGCCATTGATTGCTGCGAGCGTTGTGCATCGCATTGGGGAATTGACCCCCGGCGAGAGAATAGTTTGGGTAGGCGTTAGCTCCAGGCACCGCGGTGCTTCTTTTAGCGCCTGCGAATATATTATGGATTACCTCAAAACCAATGCGCCTTTTTGGAAAAAAGAAATAGGCCCTGATGGTGAGCACTGGGTAGAGGCCAGGGACACAGATACCGACCGAGCCCGGCGCTGGGCGGCAAGTGAATAAAGAGAGCAGCGAAAGCTGGACTGTATTAAGAACACAAGAGTGACCACAAGGATAAACAATGAGTATTGATGGACGAGAGCTGAGAAACGCACTGGGGCGTTTTGCAACAGGGGTGTGCCTGATCACACTGGAAACCAGTGAGGGTGAGTGTATAGCGTTAACCGCAAACTCGTTTTCCTCGGTCTCGCTGGACCCACCGCTGGTGCTGTGGAGCCTGCAGAATAACTCTGACGTCTTTAACCACTACGCAACGGGTCAGAATTTCGCGATTAATATCCTGTCTTCCGATCAGCAATCGTTGTCTGATGCCTATGCCAAGAAGGGTGAGCACGCCCTGGATCCCACGCATTTCAAGCCTGGCGTGAAAGGAGCCCCGGTAATACATGGCGCGCTGGTGAGTTTCGAGTGTGAACTGGAAGCGACTCACGAGGGTGGCGATCACCTGATTATTGTCGGCCGAGTACACGAGATGACTGCTGCCGATGGTGGTGATCCGCTGTTGTTCTTCAGTGGTGCCTACCGAGGCTTAGCTTGAGTACTCGTTGTTGAGGCTCCAGCGCTCTATAATAGCTCCCTCAATTTAGTCAGGGCCATGAAGCCATGAAATTCTGCAGTGCCTGCGGTAGTTCGGTCACCCTTATCATCCCCGAAGGTGATGATAGGGAGCGCTTTGTCTGCATTGACTGCGAGGAGATCCATTACACCAACCCCAGGGTGATTGTGGGCTGTTTGCCTGTCTATGAAGGGCGCGTGTTGATGTGTAAGCGCGCCATCGAGCCACGTAAAAACTTCTGGACCTTACCCGCAGGTTTTATGGAAAACGGCGAAACAACCCTGGAGGGCGCTGCCCGCGAAACCTGGGAAGAGGCAAGGGCCCGAGTAAGCGATCTGGAGTTGTACCGAATATTTGATGTTCCCTATATCAATCAGGTGTATATGTTTTATCGCTGCCACCTCGATGACGGGGAATTCGGTGTAGGCCCTGAAAGCCTGGAAACGACCCTGTGCAGCGAAGACGAGATCCCCTGGAAAGAAATCGCGTTTCCAGTCATATACAAAACGCTCAAGGAATATTTCAGCGACGTGGAGCAGGCGCATTATCCCGTGCGCGTGTCCGCAATCGAATACAAGCCGCGGCGTTGAGTCTGCCCCAGCCGCATTAACTTATTTCACCCCAGGAGGTAATCCCCATGGCTTTTCCCAAAGTTGGCAATCTTGCGCCAGCCTTCACGCTGAAGGACCAGGACGATAACAAGGTAAGTCTCAAAGATTTTCGTGGTAAGAAAAATGTGGCGCTGTACTTCTATCCTAAAGCCATGACGCCGGGCTGCACCGTGCAGGCTTGCGGCATCAGGGACAGCAAGAAGCAGCTGGCCAAGCTAGACACTGTGGTGCTTGGCGTAAGCCCTGACCCTGTAGCGCGCCTGGGTAAGTTTATCGATAAGCAGGACCTTAACTTCACTCTGCTCTCTGACGAGGATCATGCAATTACTGATAAGTATGGTGCCTGGGGCCTCAAGAAGTTCATGGGCCGCGAGTTTATGGGCGTGCTTCGCACCACATTTATTATCGGCAAGGATGGGCGTTTGAAGCATGTGATGGACAAGGTGAAAACCAAGTCACATCACGATGACGTAATGGCGCTGATTAAAGAGCTGGGCCTTTGATTCATGCCTGAGTACCTTTACGACAGTGTTCCCGAACCCGGTACCAGTCGTGAAATAGCGCCTGGCGTCAGGTGGCTGCAAATGCCGCTGCCTATGGCGCTGGATCACATCAATCTGTATCTGCTTGAAGACACTGACGGGTGGTGGATCATTGATGCAGGCATTAAAGTCGATCCTACGCAGGCATTGTGGGAAAAGCTGTTCGCCACGGAGTTAGAGGGCAAGCCCGTCAAGGCGGTGCTCTCTACCCATTATCACCCCGATCATATTGGTATGGCCGGGTGGTTGTGCGACCACTGGCGTGTTCCGTTTTACATGACCCAGACTGAGTATCTCAGCGGCCTGTCATTCAGCCGAACCAGCAAAGGCGACTTTGGTTGGACAACTGAATTGCATATGCGTCGCTCGGGTTACACCGAAGAGCAAATAGCGCAGAGCCGCGAAGGCTTCGGCGGCTTCGGCTCCGTTATCCACCCTATGCCCAATGCGTTTAGGCGCTTGAGTGATGGCGATCGCTTGTCGATTAACGGCAATAGCTGGCGGGTGATTGTGGGTCGTGGTCACTCCCCGGAGCATGCTTGCCTGTACAGTGAGTCGCTCAACATACTGATTTCTGGCGATCAGGTAATCCCGCGTATAACGTCCAATATCAGCGTGATGGGTTTTGAGCCTGAGGCGAACCCGCTGCGCGAATGGCTGCACTCGCTGGAGCACCTGTTGGAAGAGTTGCCTGCAGATTGCGTGGTACTGCCTGCACATAATGCCCCATTTACCGGCCTGCACCGGCGTTTGCGCTACCTGATAGAGCATCATGAGGATCATTTGCTGGCTCTTGAGGAGGCCTGTGTAGAAGGGGGTCGCACTGCAATTGACTTGCTGCCGGTGCTGTTTAAGCGAAAGCTGGATAAGCATTCTCTTGGGCTTGCCGTAGGTGAGTGTATTGCCCATCTGAATTACCTGCTCTTTCGGGGTCAGATGGAGCGCACGCTTGATGACCAGGGCCGCTATCATTACCGCTCGGTGGATGACACGCTTGGCATGCGCCTGCGTCAGCAGCATCATGACCGATCGACTGATGCGCCTATTCAGGTATAGCTATAAAAAACAATGATATAGGATTGAAAAGTAAATTCAGTTCTAGGCAAATCTTCAGCCCAATCAAATACTCTAAGAAAAACGTTTACACCACTTCAAGCGGCGCTAAACTACAAGCTATTAGTTAATAGTAGAGGCGTCGCTTGGCCGCCTGAATTCTGAAGGAGACCCACTATGGGTACTTGCCCCCATTTTGACCTGACTGCACCTGAAACATACGAGGGCGGTTTGCCGCGCGAAGTATTCAGCTATCTACGCCGTGACGAGCCCGTTTACTGGCATGAGGACCCGTTACAGGGAGTGGGGTTCTGGGTTATCAGCAGGCAGCAGGAGCTCGATTATGTGTCCAAGAATCCGCAGCTTTTTTCCTCCCATGAGAAATCGTGCCTGTTGCAGGAGTCTGATCCGGAAAACCTGGCATTGATGCAGACCCAGCTCATCAACATGGATCCACCCCAACACCTGAAATACCGTCGTCTGGTGCGTACAGCGTTCACGCCCAAGGCGGTTGATAACTATCACGACCGTTTTCAACAGGTAGCAGCGGAAATTGTTGATCGCGCCGTGGAGGGGGGCAAATGCGAGTTTGTCGAAGACGTCGCCGCTGAACTGCCGCTGATCGCTATTTGCGAACTGATGGGTGTTCCGCTGGACAAGCGCAAGCGACTATTTGAGCTGACCAATATTATGCTTGGTATGGACGATCCGGAGCTTTCCACAACCCTTGAGGATGGTACCAATGCCATGATCGAGATGTTTATGCTGGCCATGGAAGTAGCGCAGGCGCATAAAGAGCAGCCTCAAAATGATATCGTCAACGTACTACTCACCGGCACGGTAGAGGATGAGCCGCTAAGTGAGGAGGACTTTTGCAATTTCTTCCTGATGCTGATGGTGGCGGGCAATGAGACGACGCGCACCGTGACCAGCCACGGTATGCGCCTGCTGATGGACAATCCGGATCAGTATCAGGCACTGGTTGATGATCCCGGCAAAATTAAAGACGCGATTGAAGAGTTTTTACGCTATAACCCCGCTGTAATTGCGTTTCGACGCACGGCGATGGAAGATCTTGAGCTTTGTGGCAAGCAGATCAAGAAGGGCGATAAGATACAGATGTATTATGGCGCCGCCAGTGCGGATGAAGCGAACTTTGCCGACCCGGATATCTTCGATATCAGCCGCAATACCAGGGAGGATGTGCACAACAAGCACCGTGCTTTCGGTATTGGCCAGCATTTTTGCCTCGGGTCACACCTGGCGCGTCTGGAATTACAGGTTATATTTGAAGAGATTGTTAAACGTATTCGAAACCCCAGGTACGATGGCGAGATAAACTGGCTTCGATCAAACTTTATCAATGGTATTAAATCCATGCCCATCGCGTTTGATACCGCGAAGGCTGGCTAGGCAAGAGGGACTGGCGTGGCAGAGAACTGCATATTTTGTGACATTATGGAAGGCAAGGCGCCTTGTTACGCCGTGCACGAGACCCGCTATACGAAAACCTTTCTCGATGTCTTCCCGACATCACCCGGGCATTGCCTGATCGTCACCAAGAAGCATTACACGGATATTCTGGAGGCAACGCCTGAGGCCATTGGTATGGTGGGGCATGTCTCCACCCTGATTGCGCACACGGTGAAGGATGAACTCGACTGCGATGGTGTGGGTATTTATCAATTGAATGGGGCCGCGGCAGGGCAGACGGTCTTCCACTACCATATGCACATAGTGCCACGCATGAATGGCCAGGACCTGGCGTTACACTCGCGTATTCCCGGCGACCCGCTGGAGCTTCAGGCGATGGCCAAACGGCTGAGCAAGCGTGCTTACTCGATGCGAACGGAGGAGTAGGGCGGTTGACTGTGGTGGGTATTCGCCATAACGTGCAAACACATAACAAAAAACGCGCTGTTGGCGCTCGCTAAGGAATAAAAATGAACACCACGATAATAGTTTTCGCTGTAGTCTACGCCATCACCTTCTACCTCATTACACTCGCCGTCAGTAAAGAGGAGGGTTAGTTATGGTCATGGGTCACTATGCAACGGCGCTTATTCCTTACGCCTATGAGTCCAACAGAAAGCTGGCACCGTTCTGGTTTTTCCTGCTCGCCACCCAGGCGCTCGACTTCATCATGGTCACTCTGGTCGTTCTCGGTGTTGAAACGGTAGAGCCCACCGGATTTTTTGATGCGTCATTCAGGCATATGGTGGTCGATATGACGTATAGCCATGATATTGCCCCTGCGTTGGTCTGGAGTCTGGTTTTCGCCGGGATAGCCGCTATTGCGTTCAAGAGCTTGAAGCTGGCCGCGATAGTGCTGGGCCTTACAGTGCTGCATGAAAGTATGGATTTGTTAGTCGGGTTTGAGCACTACTGGTTCGGGCTTCCCGAGACGGAAGATGCCGCCGTGTTTGGTTTTGGGCTTTATAACTCGGCCCCCGTGATGGGTATCCTCATCGAAGCTGTGATTTGCAGTGCACTTATCATCTGGTATGTGAAAAAGCGCGCGGCAACCGGCAAGCCCGTTTCAACCTTTAGCCAGCGCCTGTTATGGGCCGTGTTGGTGGGGGCTACTCTGGGGTTACTGGCGATGGCAAATCAATCGCTGGCGTCGCTGTTTACCTAGAGGTTTTCGTCTACGCTCAAGAATTCTGTCCCGGCGAGGTAGCGAGCTCTTCCCGGGCTCGATAGGCAGCATGCATATGGCACCAAAAACCGTCACAGTCTTTGGGGCCAGCGGTCGACAGGGTCTCGCTCAAATCCGCCAACTCCGTGCCCAGGACTTTAGGGTTAAAGCCGTTACGCGCTCGCCAGAGCGGTTTTCTTCCGGCGAATTCGAAGGTGTCTCTGTTGTAACAGCGGATTACAACGACCTGAAAAGCTTAATCAAGGCCTGCGAGGATGCCGACGCGATATTCTTCACGCACCCTATGTTTGAAGACGCGATTCATGTGAACGAACATATCGTCAGGGTCTGTGATGCGGCTAAAAGAGCGGGCGTGGGCAGGATAATTTACAACACCAGTTCTTGGGTGCCAGATACGCCCTGTGGCGAACCAAATTACGACGGCAACTTAATTCGGGAAGAACTTTTTGCTGCCTCCGGCTTGCCGCTTACGGTGATTCGTCCGGTGCTATTTATGGATAACCTACTAACCAATTGGGTTAAACCCGGGCTTGTCCATGATGGCTGCTACCGATATCCCCATGAGACAACCATGAGGGCCAATTGGATATGCCTGGACGATGTTGCCAAGTTTATGGTTGCGGCGTTGGGTCGCGAAGATTTGGTTGGCGAGCGTATCGTTATAGGAGGGCCGGAAGCGCTGTCTCCCGATGAAGTTGCAGCGATATTAGCGCAGGCAATAGGCAAGACCATTCGCTTTGAATATATTACGCCGCGTCATTATGGCGAGCTGATGTACGACCTTTTTAGAGATGTATCGCCTCTGAGTCGGGAAGAGTATGCTGCGGCCCTGGAAGGATTTTACGTGTATAACAACCAAACCAATGGCCGTGCCTTTCTTGTCGATATGGCATCGGTGCTTGAGCGCATACCAATAAAGCTAACACCGCTGGCCGAATGGGCCAGGTCACAGGATTGGGAGCTACACGATGACGGTCCTTCAGGTGGTTAGCGGGTTATCGACCAAGTGGCTCCGGTAAGCTAATTTTCCATTAGCTAATCAGCTGGCTTGCATCAGGGTAGCCACCACCCAGACCTCGGCTATAATGGCTGGTGTCACGTTGACTTGAGTGCCCGTAGTTATAAGCACTCCGGGCTTTGTGTTGCAGGGTCTTTGCGGCTATTTCTTAGCGCTTTGGTACGTTAGTGACTAGTTGGAGATAAAATTGACAGATATGAAAGCGAAAATTCTGGTGGGAATTTCTGCAGCGTTGATATTCGCCCTGATTGTATACCTGGGATCGGCGATACGTTCTGTAGAAACCCTTGAAGAACGTCTTAGCTATCGTGAGCCCAGCCTGGGTTTATCATCATCGCAGTCTGCGCAGTCGAATGATTTACAAATGACCTATGTGCCTGTTTATTCCCATATTTATGTCTCTGGCGGAAGACCCTTACTTCTGGGCGCAACATTGTCGATCCGCAATACAAGCTTTGAAAATCAACTGGAGATAGTATCGGTAGATTATTACAGCACCGAAGGTCGACTTCTGAAGGGCTTTATAGATGCGCCCCGTATGCTTCCAGCGATGGCAACCGCCACCTATCTGGTCGATAGACAGGACGAACAGGGCGGCGATGGCGCTAATTTTGTGGTTACCTGGCGAAGCAATGATGAGCACCTAAGTCCACTTATGGAGGCCGTAATGTTTGGGTCTCACGAGGGCAGCCATGTCTCGTTTACAGCAAGAGGGCATGGGATTTCTCGGCCACGGCCGGCTGAATAAAGTTAAGTACAGAATCAAACTGTTGAGGTTGAGTTAGTCTGCCACGAATGCATGACCTTCCGGTATCGGGAAGAAATCGTATCGTTGAGCGCCGACGCTGGCTTCCACAATGAGGCCACCCTTTACCTGTATGAAGATGGCGACACCAGGGTTGTAAGACGGCGTTTTATTTTTCCCGACGGTAGCAATCGTGGCGTTAGCTTGGCCGGTAAATTCAAAGCGTCCGCGTTTAAATTGATCCAAAGGCCATTCCTCAGCGAAAAAGATAATCTTCCTATATCCTTGTGCACCAAAGTTTGCGCCCACGAACAGCTCAGTTAGCATAGCTCGGCCGACAACCTCGCTGTTCTCGAACAACCACCCCTGACCGTATGCGGCGCCAAAACCAGCGCCAGCCCGATACGTCCCGGGAAAAACGGCATACGCAAGTGCGGTTTCGAAAAATGAATCTAACCGAGGCTCAGTCTTAAATGAATTGATCGCAGAACTTACCGCCTCCTGTTCCAGTTCATCATAAACTACGGGCTCCCAAACCACACAAGCCGTCATCACCCACACCAGTAGTAAGATAGATAACGATTTAAGACGCTTCATTATTTGCACTCCAAATGCCCTGTTAGCACGTCGGAGCCGCCAGAAACATTACCGATGATGTCCACACGACCAAAGATGCCAGACCGATGTACCAGCGTTAGCCCGGCATAGCAGCTTTCCCACCAGCCTTTTTTCCCGAAGAGGTTGCGCAGGGGAAAATCCACCTGAGCTTCCAGATAGTTGAGTAGATGCGAGGTATTACCGTCTTTCTTCGCCTGTTTGACTTGTTCGATGGCAGGAACGCTGTCGGCGTAAGAAAATCCGTAGCCGAAGCCGTATCTAAAGACCTCGCGGTTACTCCAGGGAGAGTACCCCGTTCCCATTAGCATGATGTAGGGGTTTATTTCCCAGAAATCATCCTGAAGATCGTTCTCTAATCGGCGATTGATAGAGACTTTTCCCCAAACATCAAGACGCTTCCCATCCAGAGTCAGTTTACCGAGGGTGAGCCCTAGCAAGTGCGTATCAACGTCGTCACTGGCCCTGATGTCTCCTCGGTGGACCTTGTGAAAGGTGGACTCTGCTGTATAGCCTGCATTGACCCGCCAGCTCCATTCCCCTGCTCGGTCCGGACTTCTACGCCTGATTTGGGCATCGTCGATGACGTTGCCAAAGCTGTAGGCCATGCCGACCATAGTACTGAAGGCGTAATCGTCTTCGACTAACGGGCTGTCTTTTACGTCGTCAGGAAGTCGGTCTAATGAGAGATTGGCAAACAGGCGCATTCGCTTCGACCAGCGATAGCTCGTATTGATGCCAATGCGCCCGAAGCTTGTCGAGCCAGTTTCATATGCAGGCAGTATTCCACTCGCCTCAGATTCCAGCGAAGTCACGCCGTAGTAGTAGTCGCTGAGTTTGTCGTCCCAGTACAGATAGCTTGCAAAGGGTGATAAGGACCACTTTTCATTATGCCAGGTATAGCGATATGTGAGGTCCCACTCTTCACCATTGTGTGTGTTCTGCATATCAGTAACCCAGGTCAGGGATATATCTCCCCAGTCGCTTTTTACTGTCCCGCGTATTCCACCATCCAGAGTTTGTTCACGATCGACTATACCGGCGAAATACTCGTCAGCCGATGCCTCCAATCGATTGAATCGATAAGCAACAATTCCGTCCAGCGAAAAGCTCTGATCCTTGAGCAGGTGCAGGCCAGCGGTACTACCGTGTGAGAATAAATAGCGGCCTTCATAGTAATAGAAGGGCATCAGGTCGCTTTTATTGTCCTGCTCAACGCTCCCGGCAAAATCGATATTTTTATAGGGGCTGCTTGACCAGCGCAGCCCCATGCCTATTGCCAGAGTGCCTTCTGGAACCGGCTCAGTGACTATTTCGGTAACAGGATTAACCGCGAGGGCGAGGGCGGGTGCGATAGATAAGGCGTACCCCAATACCCGAGGCACCATCTTGTGACTGAGTGTTTTATGTGTTTTTGCAGAAAAATTCTTCAAAGTGCGGTGGCGGGAAAGTCAGCTATTTGGGGACGAAAACTCTAACATAGTGGCGATCTTCGATCACCTCCTAGAGTGTCGGCAGTCTGCATCCGGCCAAAATAGTTTAGTATGAGTTGGGGAGACTGCAGGATTTGCGTCAAATGAGTTTTTATTATTAATCTAAGAATAGAAATCATGGAGCCAATGGCGGAGTATACTTAGCGTTTGCTTGGCAGTTTCTCTTTTGAATAAGAATATGGGTGTGTCTGAGTCGGGCTGGATGACACGGGTCTGGCTGCTCTTTCTGGAGTCAGCGTCGTTGATCGCGAGAATGAAGAGTTTGCATGATTGAAGCAGCAATTCTGATTGGCGGTATCTTGTTAGTTGTCGCGACAGTGGCGAGTCGGCTGGCTGACACTCTCGGGATGCCTACTTTGTTGTTGTTCCTCGTGGTTGGCATGTTGGCGGGGTCTGAAGGGTTGGGTGGAATCCGCTTTGATTCGCCCGAGGATGCGCAAGAAATTGGCACCGCTGCCTTGATGGTCATCTTGTTTGCAGGAGGGCTGGACACGCGCTGGAAGGCTGTACGGCCGGTGCTGGCTCCGGGACTGATGCTCTCAACCGTTGGGGTGTTGCTTACCGCCTTGCTCGTAGCCGCATTCAGTAAATGGTTGCTTGGGACATTCACAGACTTCAACGTCGGTATAAGCGTGGGTTTGACATGGTTGGAAGCCCTGCTGATCGCTGCGATCATATCCTCAACAGACGCAGCGGCGGTATTCTCAGTTTACAGCACTAGCCCTGTGCAACCGCACCCCAAGCTTCGCCATCTTCTGGAATTGGAATCTGGTAGCAACGATCCCATGGCAGTGCTGTTGACCGTTACTATCCTTGGGATCATGGTCGAAGGTCAGGTTGTCGAGCTTTCTCTGGCGCTTACTGTTGTATTACAGTTTCTGATGGGCGCTGCGATAGGGGGGGCTGTAGGTTGGGCGGGCGGTACCCTTTGTAATCGACTGCGCTTCTCGACGGGATACCTTTATCCAATGCTGGTGCTAGGCTTCGGCGCGTGTGCGTTTGGGTTGGCAAGCCTTGCTGGCGGCAACAGTTTTCTGGCTGTATATGTTGCTGGACTGGTCATCGGGAACGTAATCAGGCTGGGCCGTGATGAAGTTATCAGTTTTCATAACGGCTTGTCATGGCTCATGCAGATCGCGATGTTTGTTATGCTTGGTCTGCTAGTATTTCCCTCTCAGCTAATGCCAGTGGCCTGGGCTTCACTTGCAGTTGCGGCATTTCTTATTTTTGTAGCGCGTCCAATCGCTGTGCTGGTTTGTTATATGCCGTTTTCTCCAGACTGGAGGGAGGCCTCCTATGTCTCCTGGGTTGGCCTGCGTGGTTCAGTTCCAATCGTATTGGCAACTTTCCCGGCAACCTGGGGCGTTGCAAATGCTGATAAGCTATTTCACTTTGTATTTTTTATCGTAATCACTTCAGTGCTTGTCCAAGGGATGACTTTGGTTTCTGCAGCTAGACTTCTTGGCGTTACCGAAACTGATCTAAGGGCCGGTCGGTGATAGATCCAGTGCCAATGATTTGCCCCCGGGCTTTTACTTTACCCACCCGAGTACATTTCTGGCTATGGACCAGCGCGGCGGTTTGTTTCTCTCGGTATCACCCTGGATCCAATAGTCGTAGATTTCATCTATTTCCCCGGTTGCCTGCTCTATCCTGAGCCAGTTATTCATCGCTCTAAGTAATGTAGGGTTGTCTGGCGCAACCGAATAGGCTACGGGTAGCTGGAGAACCGGTCGTGGCACAACAACAACAAAATTTGGATATAACACAGTCCATGCTGCGCCTTCCTCCGCTGCGTCCAGGAATGCATCTGCGCCCTGACCATCCGACTCAAAGTACTGATATTGATCTTCCAGTGACCCAAGACGAACGGCGTTTGCGCTTGGAAGCAGCTTTGACATTTCGGTTTCGAGACTTTGAAAAACCGGTATCACCACATCGATGTTTCCTTGCGCACGGACCTTATCCCAGGTGACGAAATCATCTCTCTGGTGATTGGGCACGATAAACGACAGCGTCATCGTGTTAAATGGATTGGTATACGCAGCTATGTCACCCTTGTGGAGTACGATCCCCTGAGAATTGAAAAATGCATCACAGTAACCGGAGGTCAGATTGTCATCTTGCCAGAATGGGAGAAATTCGAGGTTTAGCCCGAGACGTTCGGCAAAACGATGCGCCATCTCTATGTCGAATCCTACGAGTTCTCCTTCGTCATTAAAAAAAGATAGAGGATAATTTCCCGAGCCATAACATATCCGCAACACGCCACTGTCTGTGATTTCGGAGAAGGTTCGAGGCCCGCTGCGGTTAGCCAAAATAGTGGCATCAGGGAGCTCACTGAAAACAGTAGAGGCAGCGCTCGTGCGAAGGTTCTGCTGACCCATTAGCAGCTTGTCCTTTGTATAAGGTACAACGACAATATTGGTATAGAAGGCCCTGACGCCCGTTAACGATAGTGCAACCAATGCGACGGCACCAACGGTGAGCGTGAGAAAGCGGATGAAATTAAAGCTGAGCATGCCTGACAGGGCAAAACTCCCGATCAGGGCGATGGTTGCATAGTTCATGACCGATACAAATGTGGTAAAACGACTGATCACTACATCGATTGAGATGAATACCTGAAAGAGATCTTGAGGCAGACCTGCCAAGTCTAGTGTAAAGGGGATTGCCAGAGATGTGCCACCGAAGAGACTAATTGCACCGGCGAAGATCAACAATGGATCATCACTGACAGAAATAGGTAGACCAATATACCACCCCGAAAAAAGAACGAAGCCTAGCGACATCAGCGCACCCGCTGTCGGAAAGCTGTAGAACGTGGGAATTAGTACATCGACTGAGGATGTTCCACCGCGAGATTCTTCATCCTTCGAGGCAGCCTCGTCCGTTGGCTCGGGAATGAATGCCTCTTGGGTAGCGTTCGATTCCTCCTCTGGGTCACCTGGCGGGTTGTAACTTTCTTCAATCATCTCCTTGCAAATCTGGGCGAGAATTGGCAGCACTACAAGTGAGCTGCCCGTTGCGAAAGCTGTTATCAAAGGTGTACGTAATCGAGCAAGAATGTCAGTGCGTCGCAAGGGCGTAACGCATGACACAAGGCCAGGTAGTATCCACAGCCCCAAAATTGTCAGGAGCAGAATAATAATGACAATGTAGACCTGTAGCCTTGCAAGGTCACCAAAATCAGTCGTCCCCACTGTATTGGCCATTAAGGCAAAAACGCCAATAGGCGCCAGACTTGCCATGAACCCTGTGATCTTCGAAAGCACCTCTGCCAACAAGGACATTGGCTCAAGGAGAACAGCCTTATTTTTCATGCCTGTAAGCGCAAGGCCGATCATAATGCTGAAAACGACCACAGCGGGCACGATACCATTAGCCAGCGAAAAAAATGGATTGGAAGGAATATAGAGTCTTAAAAAATCTGGAGCAGCAATTACATCCAATGAGCTCTTCTGGAATAGAGAACGAGACGGCCAGTCGGGGAAGGACATTGGTAGCACGAAAAGAATAGTTATCGAGATCAGCCATAATACAGCCAGAACTGCTCCACCTCGGGCTGCGAGGCGCTTTACCTCGTTATACTCCAAGCTTCCAAGACCGGAAATCAAGGCGACGCTGATGTAGGGGATTACGGTTATCTGCAGTAACCTTATGAACGCAACCCCAACATGCTCCAATGGCGCGACCAGTTCACCGAAAAACAAACCGGTAGCAATACCGAGCACAAGGGATAACAGTATTCGGCGGCCCAGGGAAAGGCCCGATTTATTCTTGGGCTGATTATTCTCCGCGATATCCTTGCCCATGCGCTGTTATTCTTTGTTCGTTGTATTTAATTCGTTAGTAGGGCCATTTCGATCGACATATACCTTCCAGGCATAGGAGAGAATGGCTAAAAAAAGCAGAGCGCCAATAAAGGCAGACACGATATCCTGAAGGCTCACACTGATATTAGCGAGGCCGAAGTCAATCTGTAGCAGATCAAAGAGAGCGCCGCCTAGTAAAGCGCCGGCAAGTCCGAGGCCAAGATTTATCAGATGGCCAAAACCTTTTTTGTCACGTTTTATGACCAAGCCAGCGAGGCTTCCGGCGAGCAGACCGACGATAAGCCAAACTATCAAGTCAGGTAGGGTTGACTGCATTGGATACTCTCCTTTCTAACGAATATTGTGACATGTTCTATCTTGGCGCCCCGATAGTAAATAACTTCATATCAACTTGCCGCCCAGAAGCGAAATAGCTA
This sequence comes from Halieaceae bacterium, assembly GCA_039964455.1. Lineage (GTDB taxonomy): Bacteria > Pseudomonadota > Gammaproteobacteria > Pseudomonadales > Halieaceae > CALJFL01. The sequence continues at coordinate 35,757 of JBDVXK010000015.1, forward strand.
TCAAAAAATAGAGAATAAGGCCGCAAACGTCAGCCAGTGTGGCAACGAAGGGGGCAGATGATGTCGCTGGGTCGGCCTTGAGAGCCTTTAGTAACAGTGGAAGCACACTGCCAAGTATTGAGCCTACTACGACAACAGCCGCAGTGCTCAATGAAACAGTCAGGCCGATATAAAGCCAGAATTCGCCATATTGGTCGTTGACCACGAGTATGCGCAAAAAAGCAATTATTCCAAGTATCACGCCTATCATTATGCCGGTAATGGATTCCCGGTAAATTACCCTGAACCAATCACCGAGATTCACCTGGCCAACAGCCATTGCACGGATAATCAGGGTAGATGCCTGAGATCCCGAATTGCCACCGCAACTGATAATCATAGGAATAAAAAGCGCCAGAACCAGGGCTTTCTCCAACTCATTGTCAAAGTAGTCCATGACTGAGGCCGTCCCCATCTGGCCTATCATCAGAACGATAAGCCAGCCGATCCGTTTCTTTATAGAGTAAGCGTAAGTTGTTTCGAGATAGTGAGGTCGCTTGGTGACCGAGTGCGCTACAGTGGTTGCTGATTCCTGATGAGCCAGCCTTTGTGCCAGTAGCAAGCGCTGCTCGTTATCAAGTTGCACCAATACAGCGCCAGCATCAGATATGGGCCTTTTTGCTAACTGATTGGCCAGAGCTGTCCAGTCTTTGCTCTCAATAAGCGACTGCGTTGAGGTTTCCTGCAAGTAAAGGGACATTCTACCTTCTGGGTCAGTTAATCGTTTTTGTCGTCAGAAGCAGGGAATACGGTGGCGCTTTTCACAGTTGTTTTCTCAATCAGGAAGTAAGCCACACCAAGAGCGAGGATAACGGCGGCTATAGAGAAAACATAATCCGAGGTGACCGTGGTGATATCCAAAACAATGACTTTTCGTGCAATGGCCATGAGTGCCGTGGCAATAACCAGTTTGATCGGAAGCTCGTTACTCCCCAGGTACAATCTGATATTGATGAAAATCTCTATTGCGATTAGCACCATCATGAAGGCACCAAATATACGAAATATGTCCCCCACATCGAGTAGAAAATATGGAGGGCTGAAAAAGGCGTTATAGCCTACATATATAACATCCAATACACCGAAGAAAATCACAATCACCATGAGGATTGCGAGCGTGCGCACACAGTATTGAATAAGCACGTGTAACTTTCTGATTAGTGGGTCGTGGTGACTTCCCGTTAACTCGTCATGGATTTCCTCAGTGCCGCTCTTTTTCAAGCTGTCCTCCTAGAGTGCCATTCTTTGATCTGTAATTTACAGACTTAATTCTTGTGGGCTTCAAAGCTGAAAATTTGCAGGCCCAGGCCTTCGCAGCAGTTTATGCCATAAATTTGGTGCGTGGGGAAATAAATGCCTTCTGCTTGGTTAAACTGGCGTCAAGTGACAGAAATGTGGCATTCACTGCCAATGCCGCATCGATTTGGGTACGGAAGCCTGCCGCGGTGACCTGAGATAGGCCGAAGGTTTCAGCCGCTGGCCTGATGGCCGTCCGGAACAGTGGACCCCATAGACAAATAAATATTGAGTAGACCGTCTATGCCGCAGTCAAGAGGGTGTACAAACTCTTTGGGAACATACATTATGGCTCCGCCTACAGGAACCGGGGCAGTAGGAATCAAAACGACATTGCATTCTCTGCCCTTGATAGTGATGGTTTCTGAAGTTGGAAGCAGTGCTGGCAGGGACGCACTGGCATCAGCGCCGAATTGGCACATTACTGGCACCATTGAGCGCAGATCAGCCTTGTTATCGCGATCCAGTAATTGAGTCACTTTGCTCGACGCCTCATAAATGTTGCGGATTATCGGGATCCGGGACATAAGGCTGTTATTGATTAGTTCCCAGCTGCTTCGCAAACCGAGCTGGACGAAGATGCCCAGGAGGTAGACCAGTAGTAGGGTGAATAACACTCCGCCGAGGTAGGCGCCAATTTCAGTTGAGCCGAAGCTCCATCCAATGTTGCGAAAGAGTGCGCCTAGCGGGCTTGCCGGGCCGAATAGACCGGCCATCAGAGATACAATCCAAGCGAGGACGCCAAGTGTCAGCGCTATTGGAAGTAGGGCAATTATGCCGGTCACCAGCGGTTTCATAACAAACTTCATAGCGTTGGTCCTCGTTGTCAGTTGGCGGGTTGTAGTGATGGAATATAAGATAGATTACTTCAGAATAAATGATTATTAATTTGAACGTCACTGAAAAAAGGCTCAACAATTGAGTTCCGACATTAGCAGCGCCCCTGATCGTATCGAGATTATTGATGCCATCCGTGGCATGGCGATATTTGGAATTTTACTGGCTAACATCAGGAGTTGGAGCGGCTACAGATTTATTCTCTTTGAAGACATTCGCAAGCTGCCTTTCTATGAGCTCGACGCTCTATTCAACCAGCTGCATTACTGGCTGATTGATGGGAAGTTTTACGCCATTTTTTCATTGCTTTTCGGTGCTGGCTTCGGGATTCAGTATCTAAAGAATAGGGGCAATCTGGACGAATTTATTCCCCGTTATCGCTGGAGAGTTATGTGTCTTTTGCTTTTTGGGGTGATGCACGCATTGTTATGGTCGGGTGACATACTCACTCTCTACGCGCTGTTAGCTTTAGTGCTCATCATGTTTCGAAATATCGAATTGCCGTGGCTTTTGCCATTGTCGCTGTGTCTCCTGGCCTCCTTTAGCCTTTCTCAGATTTATGCGCTTTACCTTTTGGACCCCGGCCCAGAGCTGTTATCCCTGGCGCATAGCACATATCCTGAAATGACGCCGCAGGAAATTTCGCAGGGCTATGGTCAGGGTGGCTTTGCTGAGGTTTTTTCCGTCAACTTGCACAACCTGTACTGGCGATGGATGGATTTCTTTCCCAATGGAAGATTCACCAGGGTGCTTGGTTTTTTTGTGCTCGGATTTTACCTTGTTCGATCCGGATTCTTTCAGACGCAGATCTATAGTTGGCTTAACCTGTTCCTGTTCTTTACCATTGGCCTTGCTGCAACCTGGGTAGCGTGGATCACAGATTCAAACATTTCCTCATGGTCTACCTCGGGCTCTGACGTGATCCTCAAGCTTATCATCGTGCTTGGGCAGTGTTGCCTGGCCATGGGCTACATCTGTCTTCTGGCGCAGGCATCAAGAGCCCCAGCGGGGAGATTACTGGCAAAGGCGCTTTCGCTGGTTGGGAGGATGGCTTTCACGTCATACCTTCTGCAGACTGCCATAGGGATCGGCCTGTTCTACGGAGTCGGTTTCGGTCTCTGGGGTACCATGGGGCTTGCGCAACTGTGGTTGCTATCAGTCTTTATCTTCTTGGGGCAGGTAGTCCTGTGTGGACTATGGTTACATTGGTATCGTCAAGGTCCGATGGAATGGCTGTGGGGCTGCATGACGAATGGAAAACTGCAGCCAAACCTAAGGCACTGAATTGTTGAAGAAAGTATTTTGTTGGTCAGGCTGTGCCTTATCATTGCGCGACCGCGCCTAGGCTAGAGGAAAGTCAGCGAGAGGATGATGGTCAAAGTTGCATATCAGGCCTACGAAAATCAGCGATAACTCATTATCATGGAACCTGATATAGGCTAGATCACACCTACAGCTAAAAGTGTAGGCGTGACCGAATCCCTGTGCTTCATGCCCTGGCTGACTTATGACTCGTTTAGTGACTTGAGTGTCTCAATGATTGGCTCGATGAACCGTTCGCTACCTATGTAGCCACCAAGTCCATCGAATACAAACTGAAATGCGATACAGATCAGCAGGAACCCCATAATTCGGGTTAGTGCGTCCAGCCCTGTTACTCCAAGAACCCGCGAAATCACCGGCGCGCCTCGCATTGCGAGCCACGCGACTGCGACCACAGCCAGAATTCCGATTGACACCCCCGTATACCCCATCAGATTGTCTGAGCCAGCCGCCATGCTGATTACCACCGAAATTGACCCGGGGCCACTGAGTGATGGCATAGCCAGAGGCGTAAAAGCAATATCCGCCTTCTTTCTCGATTCCGCTTTGGCCTCTTCGGTTATATCACCTGAATCGTCTGCGGGACTAAGCATACTGAAGCCGACCCTCATAATGATGACGCCACCGGCCACTCGAATTGCGGGAATAGAAATCCCAAAGAACTCAATGATGATGGCGCCGGACCAGAGAAATACCAGAAGTAGCCCTGCCATAAAGAAACAAGCACGCGTAGCCTGCTGTTGAGCCCAGCCCTTATCCTGACCACGGGTCAGTGAAAGATATAGCGGAACTGTGCTGAATGGGTTGGAAATGGGTAGCAGGGCGAAGAATGTTAGGATCGCAGCTTCTATGACTATCACGGGTTATATATTCCTCTTGTATTGCCCCCTGGGCAAATTATATAGCTAAACCCATTGGGGCTGCGTTAGGCAGTGTTACATTAACCGGATTAATGATTTGCGCAAGTAAGTCGACCCAAAGTGGCTCTAAATGACAATGACTTTATAAACCTCGTAAATTTATCAGTCAATTCGTAAAGGTATGGTTATGAGGGTACAAGTTAAGCATTCAGTTAGTTATATACTAGCGCTTACCATGTTGCCTGGTGCGATGGCCGCTCGCGCTCTTGAGAGAGTCTATAGCATATGTGCGGCCCACTATGTGGTGACCGATAACGGTACGGGCGAAGCCAACAATCCTGCAAGTTCTAGTTTTACCAGCCGTGACTAATATTGATTGTTAGCCATTGAATTAAGCAGACCTGTCAAGGAACGAAACTATGGCATTTAAACCCTTCGAGCTGACAGACAAGGTCTCGCTGGTCACGGGTGGTAACGGTGGCATAGGCTTCGGTATGGCTGAGGGGCTCGCGCAGGCCGGTTCTGATGTGGAGGTCTGGGGCACCAATGTGGCCAAAAATGATGCCGCATTATCCCGGCTGGCGGAGCATGGCACTCGTGTCAGTGCCCGGGTAGTCGATGTGAGTGATGAGAATGCGGTTAATGCCGCCATGGACGACTTGCTTGGGAGGTACGGCCGGCTGGATGCCTGCTTTGCGAACGCTGGGATTGCTGCAGAGACAGCCCCATTTCACGATATTTCCACCGAGGCCTGGCGTAAGGTTATGGCGGTAAACCTGGAAGGGAAGTTCTTCACGTTGAGGGCCGCCGCCAGACACATGGTAGCCCGGTCGAAAGAGGGCGATACCGGGGGCTCTCTGGTGGGCATTTCTTCCACCTCTACCCAGATGGGGGCGTCTCACAATGAGCACTATGGCGCGGCCAATGGTGGCGTAATCCCTATGATGAAGGGGCTCGCCGTGGAGTATGGCCGTTACAATATAAGAGCGAACACACTGGTTCCTGGATGGACCATGACGGATTTGGCCGGGCCGGTGCTTGAGAGTGAAGGCTTCCAGAAAAAGGTTCTCCCGCGGCAACCGACTCGTCGCTGGGGCGCTCCTGAAGACTTTGCAGGAATCGCTATCTACCTGGCCAGTGATGCCTCCAGCTTTCATACGGGTCAGGAAATTACCATCTGTGGTGGCTATACAGTTTTCTGATGCTTGGCGCTTCTGCGCTAATGACTTCACCATTGAATTATCTTGGGTTAGAGTGCGCTCTTTCAAAATTCGGGTAGATTCAAACATTGCATTCTTGTTTTCGTAGCGGCCATCTGTGGCTGCTTTTGCTGGTGCCGCTCACTTCCCAGGCACATCAGGAGGCTTCAGAGCTTGAAGAGGTAGTCATTACCGGTCGCCGTCAGGTGCTGGCGGGGGAGGCGCGAACCGCTTCTGAGGGTGTAGTAGGGCAGATGGACCTTTCTGTACGCCCTCTGCTGCGCCCCGGTGACGTGTTGGAGGCCATTCCCGGGCTCATCGTTACGCAGCATAGCGGCTCAGGTAAATCCAATCAGATGTTCCTGCGGGGCTTTAACCTTGACCACGGCACCGATTTTGCGACCTGGGTTGATGGCATGCCAGTGAACATGCGCACCCACGGACATGGTCAAGGGTACACGGATATTAACTTTCTTATCCCTGAAACCGTTGAGCGTATGGATTACGTAAAGGGCCCTTACCACGCTGAGCTCGGCGACTTTTCGTCGGCGGGTGGTGTTCGCATTAATACCTTTGATGTATTGCCAAGCAATCGACTTACTGTCGGTTTAGGGGAAGACGGTTATCGCCGGCTGCTCGCAATGGGCGGCACCGAACTTGAGTCGATTTACCTTTCAGGCGCTCTTGAGGCGCAAAGCTATGATGGTCCCTGGAGCGACATTGACGAGGATGTCGAAAAGCTCAATGGTCTGTTAAAGGTGGGCGGTAGCAATGATGTTCGCAACTGGTCGGCAACTCTTATGTATTACGACAACAGCTGGAACTCTGCCGACCAGATTCCAGTACGAGCCGTGGCACAGGGCCTCATTGATGAATTCGGCTCCATCGATACATCGCTGGGCGGTGATACAAGGCGAGCCAGCCTGTCCGGGCAATATGCTCATCAGCACGACGACCACCGCTCGGAGTGGCAAGGCTATATCGTCGACTATGAATTGAACCTCTGGTCCAACTTCACCTACCTGCTGGATGATCCGCTAAACGGCGACCAGTTCAAGCAGGTGGATGATCGGACCACTTATGGGGGCAGCTACATGCGCTCCTGGGTGGGGGGCGCCGATGAACATTTTCATCACAGGCTGGGGGCGGAACTTCGCTACGACGATATTCAGACGGTAGGACTTTACCGAACCCAGGGACGACAACGTCTGGATACGGTACGAGAAGATAGCGTCGATCAGGGCAGTGTTGGCCTTTTCTACGAACTGTCCTGGCGACTTACTTCCAATTGGCGTGCGGTACTGGGACTTAGAGGAGACTACTACCGGTTCGATGTGGACGCCGGGGACCCGGTTAATTCAGGAGATGACTCGGATTCCATTATCAGCCCTAAAGGCAGTCTGATTTACTCGTTTTCGCCGTCCACCGAGGCCTATCTCAGTGCTGGTTATGGTTTCCACTCGAACGATGCCCGCGGCGTTACTATCACCCGTGATCCTGCCTCAGGCGAGCCTGTGTCATCTGTGGACCCGCTGGTCGAGTCCAAGGGAGCTGAGTTGGGTTTTAAGACGGTATGGTTTGATAGCTGGAACACCTCTCTGGCCCTTTGGTATCTGGACCTGGATTCTGAATTGCTTTTTGTTGGCGATGCCGGGACGACCGAAGCCAGTCGCCCCAGTGAGCGCTGGGGAATAGAGTTTAATAATTTCTGGGCGCTAAGCGATGTGTGGTCACTGGAGGCAGACTTCGCCTGGACGGATGCGAAATTTGCTGACAGCGCGCCCGAGGGCGACGAGATTCCCGGTGCCCTGCAGTCGGTGGTTACCGGTGCAATTTCTGCACAGTATCCCAGTGGCTGGTTTGGGTCATTCAGAGTGCGATACTTCAGCGAGGCGCCCTTGATAGAAGACGATAGTGTCGAGTCTGATGGGTCTACTATTGCTAACCTTGCGTTGGGCTGGTCCAACGATATTTGGCGCATACAGGCGGACGTACTGAATGTATTCGATTCCGAGGATCATGATATCGACTATTTTTATGCGTCGCGTTTGCCAGGAGAGGAGTCAAACGGGGTTGAGGACATTCATTACCATGTGTTTGAGCCCAGGCAGGTGAGGCTCTACCTCAGCCGAAGCTTCTGAGCGGCTTCCAGCGCGACGTTAACGCTCAGCGGTCTGCTGCTGTTGCTTCACAGTCAGGGAACACGGGATCCAGGCGTTCCGCCCAGACTACGTTCGCCCGCACCCAGCGGTACAACACCAGCGGCTGCAGATTGGAGTGATCGACAACTTCGTAGCTGGAGCCGCCAGCCACCTCGAACTGAAACAGGCATAGATAATCTTGTCGATAGGTCTGGTACAGCACTTCCATGCGATGCTGCCCGGGCTCCAGCATCAGCAGGTATGGGTCCTCGGGCGCAACGCCATCAATGCTGATTATTTTCATCCAACTGCGCAGCTGGGCCCGCTCCCCAGCCTCCTGGTGCGCAGGTTGTTCGACACAGGCAAGCAGGGACAGTACCGGCAGCATCCAGAGCAGAAAGCTTCGCCCCAGCTTACTCAAAAGTTCAACCCCACTGATAGGCCGTCCACGCCGTCACCGAAGATATAACCCGCCTTGATACCGATGAAGCGCAGGCCGAACCAGTCCAGTGGGCGAATATTCAATTCAAAATCCAGTCCCACCCCTACCTCACTGAAACTATTAAAGCCCAGGGCTCGCTGCTCCAGCCCGAGAAAGCGGGTATGGCTCACATAGCTGTTCCAGCGCCAAGGCTTATTCCTGGTGAATCTGTTTGTGGGAGCGCTGTAACGCGCACGTAAAAACAGCGTCTCATTCCAACTCCAGGTATCCAGATTATCGTTACTGGCGTTGAAAGTGTCCGTGTAGGCCAGTGAGTACTGCCCCCGCAGTTCAAGTCGCTGCTGCTCATACCAGCGGTCGTAGTCTGCGAATAGGGTGGCGGTTGTGGTGAGAGCATCGACTTCACTGTCTACCCAGATTTCTGGCAGGGTGATGTCCCCTCCCAGCTCCCGAACACTGGTATTGGTATCAATGTGGGAGGCGGACAGTGACAGAAACGGTCGCAGCTTGAAGTGCCTGGTAATGGGCAAGCTGAGTCCACCGCTGCCACGCAGTGACAAGATATCCCTGTCAACATCCAGCTGAAGAGGCCGGCCCCGCTGACTCAGAACATCCGCCTCGCCTTCAAGGCTTCCGTAGGCCAAAGCTATGCCCCAGTAGGCATCAAACACCGATCCCTTTATCGTGAGGTCGCCGGAGTATCCTAGGCTGCCTCGAATCAGGTCAGACTCCCGATTGTCGTCATTGACGCGAAAGGTCGCCCCGTCCAACCCTGGAGTGCTGTAGAGATTGACGAAGGCGATAATTGACTCGCGGATATCTTCCGGGGTCAACTCCACGAGGTCCTGCCCCTTGGCTACGGGGGAGAAGAACAGGTAAAGGCATAGTGACAGCACTCCGCGAGCATTTCCTAGCGTCGTCCCGCGTACATTGGTTCTCAACATCTTGAAATCATACCAGTTACTTACGAGGACATTCATTATCACGTGCTTGAGCCTAGGCAGGTAAGGCTATACCTTGAACAAAACTTCTGAACGCTTAACCATTCACAGGTTTTCACTAGAAATACTCGAGTAAAATACACTCTCGGTAGTCAATTACGGGTTATGCCAGGTGGGTGATGAATATGCTTTGTCCTGAATGCTAAAAGGTAAGTTCTCGCGAAATCGGGGTTATGCCGAACTTTGCTGGTGCCTATGCTCCGTCAAAGCATGAGTTAGCAAGCGGCAAGACACAAGTCCCCAGTTCGCAGTGATGAGCGCCTCGAACAAGTTCCAGAACCCAACCTGCTGGATAAATGAACTGTGGCAGACCGACTTTACCTACTTCCGCTTCGTGGGTTGGCGTTGGTTCTTCCTGTCCAGGGTCTTTGACGACTATTCCTGCTTCATCACACGACCCGCCTGTTATCGGACAACGGCCCGCTTGGTCCCATATCCTTTGTCGACGTACACTGGCAAAGCAAGTGAAATAGTGACTTCTGGCGTGAAATGATCACAAGTTTATTTTGTCGATATTCAGCCAGACTGTATCCTGTCACGGGGCAGCTCATTGCAGTCGAGTACTTTTCGAAGTAGAGGCAAAAAAATGACCAAGCGAACTTTCGCCATAGCGATCACTGTTTTTTCCAGCATTGCCTGTGCGGCTGCGACAGGGAGTGACGCTGAGTATTCGCCCTACCTGAAAGATAGTTATCCCAATCGGGTTTTTTTTGGTGATACCCATGTCCATACCAGTTATTCCACTGATGCCGGTTTGTTCGGCAATACATTAGGGCCCGATGCAGCCTACCGCTTTGCTAAAGGTGAGGTGGTGACCTCCAGCTTCGGTGTAAAAGCTCGTTTAGCAAGGCCGTTGGATTTTCTGGTGGTGGCTGATCATGCTGAAAACATTGGCCTTGCTCCGATGCTGGCGGACTCAAACCCGATTGTGATGAATCATGAATGGGGCAAGGAAATTGCCAAGCTCTATCAGTCGGGTGATCTGCCGGGTGCCTACGCGATGTGGGGAATGGCAATGGCTGAAGAAAAAGACCCGTTCGCTGCCGATGACTCAATGATGAGTTCGGCCTGGAAAGACATTATGAACTCCGCTGAAGAGCACAATGTCCCACAGTACTTTACCGCGTTTATCGGTTTTGAGTGGACTTCCACAATCGCTGGTAGCAATTTACATCGCAATGTCATTTTTAGGGATAACGCCGATAAGACCAGTCAGGTGCTGCCTTATTCAGCCTATGACTCTACCAACCCTGAAGACCTGTGGGGCTATATGTCTCAATACGAGCAGAAAACCGGCGGTAAGGTATTGGCGATAGCCCATAACGGTAATCTTTCTAATGGCCTGATGTTTGATGATGTTACCTTGGGCGATAAAAACCCTTTAGATGCGGATTATGCCAAGCGCAGAATGAAGGCTGAGCCCTTGTATGAAGTTACACAAATCAAAGGTGATGGCGAGGCTCACCCACTACTGTCAACAAATGATGAATTTGCCGATTATGGGACCTGGGACAGGGGCAGCTTTATGTCGCCTAAAGAAGAGGGAATGATCGACAAAGAATACGCGCGAGATGCCTATAAACGCGGACTTCAATATCAGAATGAAATTGGCGCCAACCCCTTTAAGTTTGGCCTGATCGGCAGTACTGATACACATACCTCTTTGGCAACCTCTACCGAAGACAATAATTTCGGTAAGGCGACACCTGCAGAACCCCTCAAAGATAATCCAGAAAGAACCGAGACCATGATTACCGGTTATATGCCTGATCCCCAGGGACGCGAGTATGCCATCTACGCAAGATCTAGCTTGGCATCGGGACTTGCTGCGGTCTGGGCGAGGGAAAATACCCGTGAAGCCATTTGGGACGCAATGGCACGTAAGGAGGTGTATGCCACCACGGGAACTCGCTTAAAAGTGCGCGTGTTTGCGGGTTGGGACTATGAGCAGAGCGATTTTGATCGCCCCGGATTTGTCAGGTTTGCTTATGCCAATGGTGTGCCTATGGGAGGAGATCTCCAAGCTAAGAATATGAACGGCAGCCCCAAATTTCTGGTGCAAAGTTACAAAGATCCTGATTGGGCGAACCTCGACCGGGTGCAAATGATTAAAGGCTGGACCGATAGGGAAGGGGAGGCCCATGAGCGCGTCTACGACCTGGCGGTATCAGGTGAGAGGGTTATTGGACCCGATGGCCGTTGCAAAGAAGTGGTAGGCAATACGGTCAATGTGGAGGAGGCCAGCTTCTCAAACAGTATTGGTGCACCAATCTTATCTGCTTACTGGCAGGATCCTGAGTTTGATCCAAAACAGCAGGCTTTTTATTACGTGCGGGTATTGGAAATCCCAACTCCAAACTGGACGGTTTATGATGCTAAAAAGCTTGGGGCTGCTATACCTGACGACGTGCCAGTGAGTATTCAGGATCGAGCTTACACTTCGCCAATCTGGTATACGCCTAACTAGGTCGGCTGCACTAACGACAGCGCATTCATACTTGCGCCTATTGATCTATCTGGTCTGAGGCCAGAAACCGATGTTGCCTGGCATACTGTGTTGGTGTGCAGTTTTCGCTATTGATGAAAGCTCTCCTAAAACTATTCACTTCTTCATAGCCCAGCCCATGCGCTATTTCGCTAACAGAAAAGCGTGTTTCTTCTAAAAGCATTTTTCCGCGTTTATGTCGCGCTTCCGATAAGACCTCCCTAAAGCTAACCCCCTCCGTTCTTAGCTTACGCTGAAGAGTACGCGTACTTATTTGCAAGCGATTCGCAATAGTCTCGATCCCTACATCGAAGACGCGAAACTGCACACCCAGAATACTTGAGACTTGATCGTGAGTAGATCTTGGGAGTCCGAAAGGTGTCAGTTCATCCTGTAACTCACAGAAAAGTGGCGTTTCAGCTAACGATGTTTTCCTCGGATTAGGTGCTTCAAGATCAGACTTCTTTATCGCGATGGCTGCGCCGCTTGCTCTGAACTTGCAGTTCGTTGAATACACGGATTCGGCATCAGCGAAATCCTTCAAAAGGAATTCAGGAAGCTCAATCCACTCTGGTGTCCATGACTGCCCTATAAAGTGGCGTGGAAGCTCGGTCAGCAGGAGCGGCATTCCCCGATCGATATGGCGGGACCCGGTTGAATCGTTCAGGCCGGAGTGGAACGATAGTATGACGTGGTCTACTGCGTCATATGTGCCCACCCTAACGCCAGGATTAATAAGCGATATCGCTTTGCCGCCCCGCTCCAGGGCATCACCGAGACAAGGAGCAGCCAGCACATACTCGGCATAGGCGCCAAGATCCAGGTAGTTCGCCTGTTTGGCCAACGTTACCCCGAAAAAACGATCACCAGCTTTTCTGGATGTTGCGGCCTCAAATTCTGCGCACATATGATAGGGCAGGTAGGAATGGCCTGAGATGGCTTCCCTGGTGATTGACTGGGCGCGCAGACAGGAGGCAATGTCTTGCTTTGAGCAGAACTCTTCCGCGATGTCTATCGTGCGCGCGAATATTTGCGTGTGTATGAGCGGTACATTCATTTTCGGTCTTGTGTTGCGTCGCGAAATGATTAAGTAAATCCAAGCGAAAAAAGCCCAAGCAAGCTATCAAATAACAATCTCTTCGTCCACCGCGGCGCTTCTTTGCACTGATTACATAAATCGCATCCGTTCATTTAACAGATTCGATTTCGCTCCAGAAGCTACATATTCCTGGCAAAGGGTATCAACAGGTGGCCTCGATGCTTAAACTATAAAGATCGTCAGTTTCTGATTCAGATTCATGGAAAAAAAGTTCACACGCACATTTGTTACTCTCACTCTGCTCGCACTCGCCGCATGTACGGGCATTGTCCGAAACCCTGTTCCTTCAGATCAATACGTTGATGCAACATTTCTGGATCGTTCGGACTTACGCTATTGGGCCGATACCTCCATGTTCGAGGTCAGCAACTATTCGATACATGATGCCCCTTTAGGTGATTTCACAACTCGCTATGCTGGTATTTCTAATCAGGAACACAGCTATCTCGCTATTTCCGGCGGAGGAGCTAAAGGAGCCTATGGCGCAGGGGTTCTTGTTGGTTGGACGGAAAGGGGCACGCGGCCACAGTTTGCAATCGTCACAGGGGTGAGCACGGGGGCTCTGATCGCACCTTTCGCATTCCTGGGTCCCGAATATGACCAACAGTTGAAAGAGGTTTACACGACTCTGGGGACCAAGGAAGTTCTTAAAGTCGGCAATATTTTTCGTTCGCTTGCCAATGATGGCCTGATGGATTCTTCACCCTTAACTGAGACCTTAACTAAATATATTAACGAAGAGATGATCAATAAGATCGCAACTGAGTACCGCAAAGGCAGGCGTTTGTTAATTGGTACCACCAATCTCGATGCGGGTAGACAGGTAATCTGGAATATAGGCCTTATTGCCGATAGTGGACATCCTGATTCCGCAGTTTTAATCCGAGACATCCTGCGCGCATCTGCCTCAATTCCCGGCACTTTCCCCCCGGTGTACTTTTCTGTGGAGGCTAATGGAAAAAGCTATGACGAGATGCATGTGGATGGCGGAGTGGCGGCCCAGATGTTTCTATACCCAGGCAGCGTAAAGATGAACGAGGTCGTGGAGTCCCTGAACGTGAAAGGTACACCACACGCCTATCTAATCAGGAACTCTCGCGTGCACCCGGAGTATCGCCCGACCTCACCAAGTCTCTTTAAAATCACCAAACGAACCATTTCAACCTTGACTCGTACGCAAGGCGTAGGGGATGCCTACCAGATTTATGCCATTGCCCAGCGCGATGGCGTGGACGTCAGCCTGACCTGGATCCCCGAGGGCGCAGTGGAAGATACCAGCAAGGAAATCTTTGACTCTTCCTATATGTCGGCCCTGTTCGAATACGGTTACCAACGTGCCTTAAAAGGTGAGGTCTGGAGTCATATTGAGCTGAATTAGGTTTTGTAGCGACATTTATTGTCCTGCGCCACTGATCGATGAATTGATGTAATGCTCCCAGATTATTCAATATCAAATACGACTTTGTGCAATTGCCCTTTAGTAAATATGAACTTGCCTTTGTCTTCGTATTCCCGATTTACAGCCATGCCCTCATCGCGACCAATATCAAACGTTTCGTGACCAGTATATAAACCATAAACAGTCGCTTTAAGATCCAGGCTACCCACTTTTTTGTCATTGATAAATAATTCGACAGTGGAGGGTCCGTTAATAACAGGTTCTTTCATCGTATGTTTTAGGGTGATTTTGATGTCGCCTTTTGGTATGGAAATATCCCCGTCAAAATCGTGCCAATATACTCCCAGAGTCGAGTAACTGTATCGGAGTTTTCCATCCATGATAAAAAGTGTTTGACCTCCCATTCGATCACCTAACGCATAAATCACTCCTTCTGTGGTCTCATCGGAGGTGATGTAGGCGTTGATTTCATAATTTGTAGATTTAATCTCCGGGCCTGCCAGCTCTGGTACGCGATAAACATTGGTGGTTAATTCCCAGTGTTTCTTGGCAGCTCTCTGAGGATTAGATTCAGGCTGCAAATACCGACCCAAAGAAGCGCCAAGCGGAAATACATTGTATTTTTCAGCCTCTTGCATGAACACCTTTTCTAACGCTTTAACCTTTTCAGGATATTGAGTAGCCACATCTATGGATTGAGAAGGGTCTTCATCAATGTTGTACAGTTCCCACTCTGTATTTAAAGGATCAAACCGTGCCAATGCTGATGGGTCAGAAGACCAGGCAATACGGTATGGCTTTCCTGCTAGCGTCCAGCCTTCATGGTAAATACCCATGTAGCCCAGCATTTCGAAATACTGAGTAGGATGGTTGGTTTTAGCTTCTGCATCATCCCACGCATATACCAATGATTGCCCGGGGCCTTTGATCGCCTTTTGACCATTTACATACTCAGGCTGTGGAACACCCGTGACTTCAAGAATAGTCGGGAAAATATCGGTGACGTTCTGGAACTGCCGTCGCCATTCGCCTCTAGCTTTTATTGATTCAGGATAACGAATCGCAGTAGCAGCCATAGTTCCCCCAAAATGAGAGGCCATTTGCTTAGTCCACTGAAAGGGAGTGGATGTAGACCACGCCCATGCCACTGAAAAGTGGTTATTCATGTGAGGCCCACCCCATTCATCGAGACCGCCGAATTCGTCAAGCAGTGCTAATTGCTCTTCCATGGTAAAAGGAGGAAAACCATTTTGCATGGTAAGTTCCGAGCTGGTTCCTGTCGTTGTACCTTCGGCTGTTGCACCGTTATCTGCGGTTAGGTACACAACCATGGTGTTATCCAATTCACCCATATCATCAAGGTGTTTAATGACACGGCCAATATGAAAGTCCACATGCTCCATAAATGCTGCATTTATCTCCATTTGGAGCCTTAAGAACTCTTTTCCTTCTTCGCTAAAAGAATCCCATGCAGGAATAACATCTGGACGAGGAATGAGTTGAGTACTTTCAGATACTAACCCCAGCCCCTTTTGTCTTTTTAGCACTTGCTCCCGGTAAACATCCCACCCATTATCGAATTGACCTTTGTATTTGTCTCTCCAGTCCGTTGGTACATGCAATGGTGCATGAATTGCCCCGGGCGTGAAATACATAAAAAATGGAGCGTCTCTTAAACCCTTCCAGTTATCCAACCAGCTAATCGCTTGATCTGCGAGATCGTGTGAAAGGTGATACGGCGATCCATCGGCATTGACTTTGGGCGTTTCAATGGCAGTGTTGTTTTCATAAAGCAACGGGTGGAATTGATTGGTTTCACCACCCATAAAGCCATAGAAATATTCGAATCCCCACATCCCTGTAGGCCACGCACGGAAAGGCCCGGCAGGAGAAGCTTCTTCCAAAGGTGTGTTGTGCCATTTACCAAAAGCAGCGCTTGCATAGCCATTATCGGTAAGAATTTTAGCAATCGAGGGCGTTGAATAATCCATTTGATTGTTATAACCGGGGTACCCGGTAGATAGTTCAGAAACGATCCCTGTGCCAATAGCATGTATATTTTGTCCCGTCAGTAAAGATCCTCGAGTAGGAGAACACACAGCGGCTACAGACATATGTGTATAGCGAATCCCCTCGTTTCCGATTTGATCAAATGTAGGCGTTTTCATTGCGCCACCAAAAGAACTGGCATTTGAATACCCGGCATCATCCAGCATGATAATCAGGACATTTGGTGACCCGTCTTTAGCCCTAACACCCGCTACAAAATCAGGCTTGGATTCGGCCAGGGTTTTGCCGTTAACTCCATTCCATTTCTCTAACGGGTAAGGGATTGAGTTGCCTGCTTTCTCAATATGCTCAGTAGCCAGAGTGTTTTTACTCATCGCACCTAAGAAAATTATCAAAGCCAGAAAGCTAACAGTTAATCGATTATTAATAGTCATTTAAGATAGTTCCATTTTCTACGATATTGTTGCAAGGGCCACTTTAGTGACCAATCGCATGATCGATATCCTTTAAGAAAGAATGAATACTGGCAAAAGTTTTTTCGCCCGTGTTCAGTTGGCTCCATTCGCCTTTACTCAGGTTAACAGCGAGTCCTGAGTTGGCTATATCGGTAGTCGCAATTACGCAAAGCAATGCATCAAAGGGCGTTACGCTACTGACCCATTATCTTGAGCGCCAGGTAGGGCGAAATAATCAGTACAAAAGATATAATTTTGTAATTTGCCAGGTACTTGAAGTACACCATCGGCAGATCGCTTTCGGGAATACCAAACATCTTGCCATGTATGGAGGCAATCGCTGGCTTTGTTACGATTAGCAATATCGATGCAACAATTAAAAAGCCGATATTCAGGACGGATGCCCATCCCAGCACTTCTGTAATCTGTGAAAGTGTAATCATTTAGAATTACTCCTTAAGAAAAATTGGGTGTATATCGCTCCCAATATCATACCGGTCTGCCTGGTATGCCCGGGTCAAATGCCCATCTTGCCACCAGGAGCGAATAATCATTTTTTTTTATCACCATGGCAGTGCCACCACGGGGGATACTTGGAATCGAATCTGGAAATCCGGGCCAAAGTCATCAGGAGATTCAACGTAATGCCAATACTGCACACCGAATTTCCACGGGCGACCGCTCAGAAAGACTGTTCTGGATACGCCAACAGCCAGCGGCAGTGTCAATTTATTGTCGCTGTTTCGGGCTTCATGATTGTAAGAGAAAGTAGGGGCTCCGAAAAATTGCCAGCCGTTACCCATATTGATTGAATAGAAATACTGTCCCGCAGTAATGCTGGTGTCAAAATCATCTTCACCGGCAATATCCCACTGGTGTGTTACCAGCGCACCCACGACACCCCAGGGTCGCATTATCGCCAAAGCTGCCTCCGGGCCCAGCAGCCATTGGTCTCGGCCCAGGTCATCATGCGTAGCAGTAGGCAGGGTGCCGACGACACCAGCGATCGCAACTATGCCTCCCGGAAGGGCGGTACCCACTGCGGCGTCGAAAGAGATATCGCCTAATTCCCACTTGCGGGTGTCATAGCCGCCGCTACTGTTGGGGATATCCTGTTTGACAATCAATGGCACGGCCGGACGAACAAACAGGTTACTTGTTTCGCTCAATTTATAGGGTAGGGAGGGCTGAAAGGTAATGCGGGTGGCGTTCTGGCTGCCTGCCTTGGGTAGGTCGCCGTCGAAGTCAATATAGTCAATCTGGAAATTCATTGAGCCCAGGTTGGTGTTTGGGTTCGATAGTTCAGCGGCGATATCCTGTGCCGACGGCGTTGCCATACCACCGCTTCCTTCTACTTCATCAAGGCGCACCATGGAACGCTCATCACCACTGCGCTCCGTTATCCGAAAATGGGTAATCTCCTGATCTTCCACGTTCCTTATACGATAGTCATCGGGCTGGTCCAGGTTCTGCTCGAAGGTGAAACATTCAGTTTCGGTGAAAGATGAATAGCAAACCTGGTCATCGCCATTTACTTCCCAGGTTCGGTCAAAGGTTTCGCCCCAGGCATTGATTGTAGCGGTACCATCGGCCAGATACTTACCGGTGACTACTACGCCTTCTTTTATATTGATTTCTGCTGTCGCACCGCTTACCAGTGCTGTGAGGTTCTCTTTGCCCGCGACGGCAACCCAGTTCTCGGCATCGGCGGCAGCTGTTACGCTGGCAAGTACGGACAGAACGATTGCGCAGGAGCAACGCAATAGTCTTGCGAATCTGCTCAGGAATTTGATACTCAAGGTAAAGATCCTTTTGATAAAATCTGGTGGTATACCAGCCTTAACTGAATTAGAGAGTAATGTCCGTCCAACCAGATTCGTGTTGATTAACCCGCGAAGTTATCAACAACACCCGACGGATAGTCTACGCTTAAACCGCTATTTGAGCGTAATCATTTTACGACAACCCCTGTTGGATAAGGTATTCATCAGACTCAATGGTAAGCAGCATTAACTTTGGCGAGCGGTGGATCAAGCTGGCGAGGTGGCCTATGCCTATCTCCAGGCCAAGCGGGTTGGGGTGGCGGCTAAACGCTTCTTCAAGCGACTATTCAAGACAGGTGAAGTGCAGATTATGTCGGCAGGAAGGGGGCTGACCCACTCCGAGTACAACGGATCTGAGGCTGAGTTGGTTAACTTTCTGCAGATATGGATCCTGCCAAAAGAGACTAATATTGAGCCGCGCTATGACCAAGAGTTATTCCCGCTAAATGACCGGCAGGGTCAATCACAGAATATTGTATCGCCCGATCCGGATGATGACGGCACCTGGATTAACCAGGATGCCTGGTTCTGGCTGCAGGACTTCGAGTCCGGTGAGTCAGATTTTTACGAGGTTAAAAAGCCGGGTAAAGGCGTATATTTCTTCGTACTCGAAGGTGCAATACGTATAGCGGGCGAGCAACTGGAGCGCCGTGATGGACTTGGTATTGAAGATGCCTCCAGTATTGAGCTGACAGCAACTGCGGACTGCCAGTTGCTTATCATGGATGTACCAATGCGATGAAAATGACTTTGATGAGAGCGCGGCTCTCAGTCGGCATTATCGGTGGAATCAAAGATCAAGTGGCTAGCTCGATTCTGCAATTTCTTTCCTGTCGCGCTCGAATATGCTGGCCAGTTCTTCTCTGCTATTCAGGTTATGGGCTACGTAATCTTCCATCCCCTGACTTTGCGGCGGGGCTTGAGCCAGCATCTCCTCATCATGGCGCGAAAAAATTTTAACCAGGTTGGATGATTCTACGTGGCTAAAACCAATCTTCTGCAAAACCAGTTCCGCTGCCTCCAGGCTCCCTGATCGTAGCTCGCGTACAATTGCGTCAACACCATACGCTTGATAAAGCTCTACGCTGAATCGGTTGTGCGCACGGCTGACTAGCCTTACGTGTGGATAGTGTTCATGTACAAGTTCTGCAATCTTTAGACCCTGCTCCTCACTATTTACAGCGATCAACAAGGTCTTTGCGTGTTCAATGCCGGCAATTTTCAGTAAGTCGAGCCGGCTGGCATCACCGTAAAATACTTTGCTGCCAAATTGATTAACAAATTCAATGTGTTCTGCATCGTTGTCCAGTGCGGTAAAGGAAATATTGTTGGCAGCGAGAATTCGCCCGGTCATCTGACCAAATCGCCCGAAGCCGGCGATGATGACGGCGGGTTCATCCGTGTCGCTGGCGCTGTCGTAGACCTTGGGGCAGTTTCCCGTGCTAAAGAATTGGCTATGAATGATGACGAGAGGAGCGGTGAACGCCATTGAAATGCCAACGATAAGCGTTATTTGATTGGCCAGGACCGTTTCGACCAGGCCATTGCCAGCGGCTTGTGCCATTACAACGAAAGCAAACTCACCACCCTGGGATAGCATGAGACCAATACGCATGGCGTCGCGAGAAGACTGTTTCGCGAGTTTAAGCAGGCCCCATATCACCAGAGTCTTTACCGCCACCAGCAGTAACGCTGAGCCAATAATCAGTATCGGCATTTCAACTAACAAGGGTAAGTCGAGATTCATGCCAATAGAGATAAAAAATAGCCCTAGCAGTAAGCCTTTAAAGGGCTCAATTTCCATTTCAAGTTGATGTCTGAAGCTGGAGTTTGCCAGCAAAACGCCTGCCACGAACGCCCCCATCCCCATAGATAGGCCAGCAGCTTCCATTCCCAGTGCTGTAGCAAGCACTATCAACAAAGCCGACGCGGTCATCACTTCGCTGCTGCCATAGTTCGACATAATTCGTAGGAACGGGTTGATTAAATACCGACCTGCGATCAACACGACGGCTACAGCGCCAACACCAACGTACCATTGCGGACCGTCTGCCGCAGAAGAGCTTGCCATTGCATCGACCAAAAGCAGAATGGGAATCACCGCTAAATCCTGCATTAGCAAGATACCGAAGGCCTGTTGCCCTGGAGGGCTGTTCAATATTTTGTGCTCGGTCATTAGCTGAATCGCAAACGCGGTTGATGACAGCGCCAGCGCGAGGGCAATAACCAGAGAACTGTTCCAATTACCGATTGCGTAGTAAACGCAGGCAAAGATCAGTAGTGAACTGATTACTAACTGACCACCTCCAGTGAGACTGATAGCGTTCTTCATTCGCCAGAGTTTCTCCGGCTCCAGCTCTATCCCGATTAGGAAAAGAAGCAGCACCACGCCCATTTCCGCCATATGCAAAATGGTGACAGGATCACTGACAAGGTTTAGCAGAGAGGGGCCAATGATCGCTCCCGCAACCAGGTAGCCGAGAATGGCGCCTAGTTTAAGGCGCTTGAAAATAGGGACAGCGATAACCGCTGCTCCCAAAAAAATAAGGATTGAACCGAGCATTGACATGTCTGCGGTTGCTCCATCAATGGAAAATAGATCATGACAGGCTAGACAGTTGGCAGTGGCAAGTAAAGATTTAGAGGAACCACCCGCGTTCGCTGACATAGATCGTAGATTTTAACGAGCTTTAGCGCTTGACTTGCCCATACCTACGAAGCTATTCGCTACATGTGCTGCAACGTCTTCAAGACTGGGTTGATCTACTCAGCCCCAGAGCAAAGGAAGCCGGTGCGCCGTGTGTTTAATGAAACCGGTTGTATGCCCTTCCTTGAGCAACGTTGCAGCAGGAGAGTAGAGAGGGCTAGTTACAAGGAGGTTTGGGGCGGCCCAATGCGTCCGTTTAGCAATTGACAGGAATGCATATTGGGCGCGCCATGCGTTAACTTGCCGATACATTTACAAGAGCTGATTTAAGCCTGCAGCTCTCCGTTTCGTATAGCCTTTTCCAACTCGCCTGGACTCATTGGCTTCCCCAATAGATAGCCTTGTACTTCATCGCAATTCAGTGCGCGCAGAATATCAAGGTGCTCTTGTATCTCTACACCTTCCGCTATGACCTGCATATTTAGTTCTTTCGCCATTGTGATTATTGACTGCGCAATACCTGAGCTCTCCTTACTAATATGCATATCGGAGATAAAGGATTGGTCGATTTTAATGCGGTCTACCGGGAAATCTTTAAGGTATGCGAGAGATGAATATCCCGTACCAAAATCGTCGATTGCCAGCTGTACACCGAGATCCTTTAAAGCCAAGAGCGTTGAAATTATGGCGTCTTTGTTGCTGATCAATGCTGTTTCGGTCAGCTCAAGTTCAAGAAGGTGATGTGGTAAACCGGACGCAGTTAAAGTGTTGCGAACAATATTGAGAATGTCGGGGCTGCTAAATTGAATGGCCGATACGTTGACTGCTATGCGTAGTTTCCAACCATAGGTTTCTTGCCATCTCTGTCCTTGTTCGCAGGCCTGAGATAATGTCCAATTCCCTAGTGGTGAAATAAGACCTTCTCGTTCTGCCAAGGAGATAAAGTCTGCAGGAGAGATGTTCCCAAGTTGCGGGTGATGCCAGCGCAGTAAGGTTTCCACGCCTATAATGCGTCCGGTTTTAACATCAATTTGAGGCTGGTAAACACAAGTAATTTGTTCTTGCCAGTTCTGCCTTCGCAGTTCTTGAATGACTCGCAACTCCTGATAGACATCGGACTTTATTTGGTCTGAAAAGAAACAGACCCGTTGAAAACTGTGCTTTCGTGCACGATGCATGGCGGCGTAGGCGTTGTCGCTTAGCTCACGAGCGGTTGTACCGTCTTTAGGGTAATTTGCTACGCCAATGCTAGGGAGGAGCGAGAAATAGTCTTCTTTTAGCTCAAAAGGGCGCAGTAGGGATTGGACTAAGCGAGCAGCCACTGTTTCCAACTGTGCTATCGAGCCGGGTTCGAGAATGAGTACAGCAAAGGCTTCACCCTCAAGACGATAAACCTTATCGCCTCCAACGATAGCTTGTTTAAGCCTGTGACTGATTTGTTTGCGAATAGAGTCAATGCCGCTTGCACCGGCTGCGTCGATCACGGCCCGATGTTTGCTCATATTGATGAAGAGTATTGATAATTTGAAGTTTTCTCCTGCGTGCTCAGCCAAGATTTCTTTGAGGTTTTCTCTGAGCATGTGATGGTTGGGCAAGCCAGTTACAACGTCATGACGTGCCTGTAGGTGGATTTCCTTTCTCAATAGGCTGGACAGGCGATTTTGCTGCCCCAGGTCCAGCCAACTCCAGATAATGTAGAGCGCTACTTGGAGGAGTAATGGGGTTGTAGGAGGAATCCAAATTCTTTGGTTCGCGAGAAGAATTGTCGACGCTAGAAGTGTCGCGAGCGCAGCGACGATAAGGCCAGGGAGCGCCCAATTTGCCGGTAATAGGACCAGCCATAAAAACATTGCGAGTGTTGCGAGTAGGGTGAACGCCACTTCGACCTTCACGGAGCCGTTTCGAAGTATTCTCTTATCGAGAATACTTGCGAGTAGATTTGCGTTCACCTCGACCCCCGGCATTAAGGTGTGCGAACTTGATACGGGTGTAGCGAGATTGTCTCCAAGGCCGATGGCAGTTGTTCCAATCAATATAATTTTGTCTTTCAGCTGCCCTGCGGGCACATGCCCATTAAGTACATCGACGTAAGAGACCCGATTAATATGGCCTGGGGGGCCGGCGTAGGAGATCAATATAGGCGAGTCACGTCGCCAGCCAGCGCTGATAGGGTTCTCAGTCGCCCTGATACTGGCAACTGCAGGTAAGCTGAGGTTAGGGTGAGCTACCTGAAATAGGGCAAGTCCCATTGCTGGCCAGTGTGGGGTGCCGAGTCCAGCTCTAAGATATACGCGACGACAGATGCCATCCTTGTCTACTTCTATGTCGACATGAGCGAGCATTGAGGCTTCAACCGCAAGTTCAGGCAGTGGCAGCACCTCTGAAAGTAATTGGTCTTGACCACTTCCTCCACTTTCGGGCCCTAGAACAAGAACCACTTTGCCACTGTTTGCAATTGCACTGGCCAGCTTTACGTCGCCTTCCGGGTCGCTAGCATCCCGCTCTGAAAATAGGATATCTATTCCTATAGCGCTTACCCCAGAGCTGGTAAGTATGTCGATTATTGTCGCGTGTGTCGCTCTGGGCCAGGGCCAGCGACCTAGCTGCTTCAGGCTCTTTTCATCGACTGCTACAATTAATATCTCCTTGTTAGTTGGGCGCTCTTCGACCCGACTGATGGCGTCGTAAAATAGGTTGTCTAGTTTCTGCAGGCCATTAAATCCAATAAAAAATATGGCCACGCCTATGAAAATCAACCCAAGCAGAAGACTGCGAGAGAGCAGCGAATCTCGAGAATTAAATCTATTAGAGTGCAATTAGCACCATCGTCAAAATCACTCCCAGTACTATCTTCCAAGACTCATCAGATTCTGTAGCGATTTCTTGCGCGGTAGTCCATTCGCTTTTTTGCCCGTTAAGATCAATGGTCCGGATGCGTAAATAGCGTTTTTCTCTCTTGGTGGTGGGGAGGGTGTATTCCGATTCAGTGAGGGTCTCATCACTGATTATCTTATTGAACTCTCTGTCATGAGCAATTTGTACTTGATAACTGACCCCGGAGTCAGCACTGGGCCAGAAAACCTTAATGTTCCCGGTGGCATCATCGTAATCGAGCTGGGCAGTAGGTGGCTCCTCGGTAACGATAAATTGGCTCACCGGTCCAAACGGACCCCGATGCCCACTTAAGTCAATGCTAGCTACACGCCAGTACCAGACGCCTAATTCAGCGCTGGCTGCTGGGCTGTACTGTAAACCCTCTAAAGAAGACTGGTCGATAACAATATCTGTAAATTCAGCATCTCGAGCAACCTGGAGGTGATACAGGTTGGCTCCCGGTGCCTGAGACCAAGACAGGTCGGGAAATTTCTTTGAATGTATCGATGAAGCCGCTGGCGCGATTGCTACCGGAGGCTGGGGATTGGCCGCTTGAAGAAGGGTTGTCTCTCGCTCCATACCCTCCAATCCTATCTCGTCTATAGCTCTAACTCTCAGATAGTACTTGCCGTCGACCAGGGTAGGCAGCTTGACTCTGGCTTGATCGGTTACTGATTGCCAGATGACGGTTTCAAAATCCTGGCTGTCGCTTAACCTGATCCTATATTTCTTGGCTTTATCTACAGGATTCCACGCTATCGGCCACTGCATGCGATTCAAGGTCTGGGGAATTTCAACAAGGTCAGGTGCTGGAAGCAGGGCCTGTGGTGGTAATGGCATCTGTCCTTTGGAGACAACTGAGCCAAACCCTCTATTGAGGATTACCTTCCCTTTAGCCTCGGGATTACTGACGTCGACGATTCCCCCAGTTACCTCGAATCGCGATGAGCTCTCACCTTCCACTGCAGCCATTCGATACTTTGTGCCACGCACGGCACTGATGGCCGCGGTTGTATGTATTTCAAAACGGGAACCAGGACCAT
This sequence comes from Halieaceae bacterium, assembly GCA_039964455.1. GTDB lineage: Bacteria > Pseudomonadota > Gammaproteobacteria > Pseudomonadales > Halieaceae > CALJFL01. The sequence goes on from JBDVXK010000015.1 coordinate 60,730, forward strand.
TGGCGCTTGTTACTTTTGTTTCAAGTCGACCTTTCAGCAGGCGCATTCGCGAATCCACCATTCCGGTTGCGCCATAAGCGCTGAGATGGTCGAGAACCAGTTCGCTGTTGCTGTCTAGAGTAACAACGGAGCGGTCAGCAAACTCGACGCTGACAGTGGACTCCGAAAATGTTTGAACTCGATCGCCAAGGCTCAATTTGTCCCCCGGACGTAACTCCTCTTCCGTTCCGTCACTGCGAATTACACTGCAATTCCCAGAGAGTGCTTTTACCAAGGCACCTACACTGTTTTGTGTTATCCACGCTAGCGGGATGCGCAGTCTAGTACCAGGCTTTACCCAGTTTGGATCTGGCAATTGATTGAGCTTTTGTACCTTGGTCCATGACGTTGCTGTCCCGAGGTATGTTTGACTGATATCCCAAAGACTGTCCCCCTCCGACACTACATAAACCCACTCGGACGCCTTGGTTTGAATGGGGAGAAGAAACAGAGCTATCAGAAAGAAAAATTTCCACCGTGCTATCTTCATTACGGGCGCCTTAAGTTCTATCAATCAAATGGGAGCTTAATCTAAACGTTGCTCGGTTCAAATATTATATTATCAATCTGTGAACATGATCATATTGTCGATGAGACGAGGCCCGATTATCGCCTTCTTTGGTGCACTCAATCGGCCCTCGCCCCTAAGAGCAAGACTTATGCCTGATTAAAGAGGTGATGGGCAGGTCTATTTGACGCGGTTTAGCCGAAAGCAGAACTCTTTATTGCAAAATGAAACCATAAATGAGTTTTATTTTCGGACTCGGCCGGTATGAAAGGTTGACAAGTTAAGTCTCGGAAGTTGCCAGCTATAACGCTGATTTCGGCGAATTCGTGCTGCCTATGGAGCGGTGCGCACCGCAAAAGAGCCTGAAGCGACGTTGCTGGCCTTTCTGGAATCGACCCGCGAAGCCGCTGCCGCCCTAGGTGAATTGGACCGAACGCGGGAGTGCGCCTTGGGTCAGAAAGGGGTATTGCCAACTTAACGGCTCGAGATTGGTTTCGGTCTTGACTGGCAGTAAATCGAAGATCTCCAACAGCTTTTCCAAGCCCAACCGAGAAGCTCTTACGAGCAGCGAGATGGCTCTGTTTTTCACCTGTTGATTAGTATATAGCGCCCGCTGAGCATTATACTGGAGGGATATCGGTGACGCACTTGTCGAAAAAGAAGATAGGGTAATGATTAAATGAAGAGATGGTTTCAGGCGGTGTTTACAGCAATAGTGCTTTGCGGCGCTAGCACCTCGGTTATATCAGCCCCCCAGCCAGCGTGCTCAGATCCAAGTCTGGTGATTACTCTGAAGGGCCAGAGTGGTGTTGATCAGTGGGCGACAGCATATGATTGCGCGGTCATCGAAGGCGGTTTGTTCATTCAGGATTTGACTGGGGACCTAGTGACTAGTCTCGCCGGCCTGACAAGTCTGCAGGAGGTAAAAGACAAGGTTTTTTTGGGCGCTAGTGATGGCTTATCCCAGTTAACTAGCCTCCAGGGGCTGGACAACCTTACTGCGGTTGGGTCTCTGCGGCTTGCGGACATGCCCGAACTTACGGATATTTCGGCGTTGTCTGGATTAAATGCAATCACGTGCACCTCGAATCCCCCCCCCAGGTATACCGATTGCATTAGTAGCCTTGCGATAGCACGCACGCCGAAATTGACCAGTATTGCTGCGTTGGCGGGGCTTTCTGGAATCGGCACGATAAATGAACTGTCTCTCACTGGCATGCCATTGCTGGCGGATTTGACCGAGTTGAGCAGTCTTCCGCAGGCGACAAACGTTACTATCCGCGATATTCCCCTTGCTACGCCAGCGAATCAGGCTCAGTTGAACCATTTGACCGGAGTCGCTGATCTTGTGGACCTATCGTCGCTGCCGGGCGTCTCCAGCTTGCCCGTCAGCACAACGATACGGGCCCTTATACTTAACGATTTACCTGTTTCCGACCTATCAATATTGAGTAGTTACCCACCAATGAGGCAGGTCAGGTTAAATAGTCTCCCGTTGATCACCGAAGCATCGCTGGCTTCTATCGCGGGCCTGCCCGACACGAAGCTCGCTGGACTGACGCTAACGCTTGAAAATCTGAGCGGCTTAACTGACCTGAGTGGTTTGTCAGGGCTTAAAAATATTCAGACATTGGTAATCACCAGGAATCCAAGCCTGACTAATCTCAGTGGCCTGTCTACGTTAACCTCCATAACTTCCTTGGAGATTTCCAAAAACGACAACGTGTCCTCGCTAATGGGGCTGGACGCACTAAGCACTATCACTCGCAGGCTGATCATTGAGGAGAATCCAGACTTGGTTTCGCTGGACGGGCTTGATGCTCTCAGCGGTGTTCTGACTGAGCTCAAGGTGACCGATAATCCTCAGCTTGCTAATGTACGTGCGCTCAGGGGGGTTCAGTCGCTCTCCAGTTTCCTTTATGTCGTAAAAAACAGCAGCCTCAACGAGTGCGATGTCTTCGGCCCAATTGCAACTGCGACTGGCCCGTCCAAGACCTATATCAGGGATAATGGCGCAGGCACTGCTTGTGCAGACTCTCAGCAAAACTATATGACCCCCTCTTTGGTTCTTGCGCCGGCAAGTTTTGACTTTGGAGCGATCAATCAGGGAAGTTCTGCAACGCTTGACGTCACTGTTACAGCTATGGGATCGCCATCCACAAGGGTTAAGCTGGGCGCTCTAAGTATTACAGATAGTAATAACCCTGCCTGGTTTACGATTGATGGACCCTCCACCTGTATTTCTGGACAAAATATCGATAGCGGAGATAGTTGCATCATAACGGTGCGGGTTGCCCCGCTTGGGTTTGGCCCTGATCAGGCTGATCTGAGAGTTCCCTATCTCCCCATACCGGTACCTCCCGGAGCGATGTTCGGGCCACTGCATGCATCGTTGACGGTATTGGGAGATGGTCAGCCCAGCTCCAACCTGACCCCCAGTACCTCGCTGGATTTCGGTCCTGAGACCATAGGTGGCACGTCAGCGCCTCAAACCGTCACGGTGACTAACAGTGGCAATGCGCCGTTAAACATTGGCAGCATTACCGATGATGACCCCGCGGACTTCCCGCTCAGTAACAACTGTGGTGGCACGCTGGCCGCGGGTGCGACCTGCGACATTACGGTCAATTTTACGCCCACCCGACGTGGGAACATAAGCGGCACCCTGACACTCAATTCGAGCGCCGCTGTATCACCCCAAAAACTTGTGCTCACCGGGATCGGTAATGCTCCGGCCGCCTTAGCGGTGAATCCTGCAAGTCTCGACTTCGCCGGTGTGGCGACAGGTTCGTCTACCATACTTCCGGCAACGATAAGCAACACGGGTGATGATGACCTCGTTATTGGCCAGGCTACATTCAGTAATCCTGACTTTAGTTTCAATAGCGATGCCTGTTCCGGGCAGACCCTGGCGGCGGGTCAGACTTGCTCGATCGCAGTGAGGTTTGCGCCCTCATCTGTAGCGACTATCGCTGGAAATCTTTCTATTGCATCAAATGACGCTGCATCACCCGCTAGTATTCCCCTTGCCGGTATCGGTGAAGAGCCTGCCGCATTGCAGGCCTCCCCGGCGAATCTGAATTTTGGCGAGGTAGACCTCGGTAGCTCAAGTGACCTGCCTGTAACGCTTACCAACACTGGCGGACCTGTGACGAGTGTGGTTATAAACAGTGTCGCAGCAAACGCAGCTGACTACACCGTAGTCAGCGATGCCTGTAGTGGGCAGACACTCGCTGGAGGTGCTTCCTGCGCGTTGACCGTGCGCTTCACGCCTTCGGTGCCAGGCCCCGACAATGCCAGCTTGGTGCTTCAACACTCCCTGACTGCGTCTTCGCCGACAAACGTGGGCCTGGTTGGCTCCGGTGGAACGCCTGTCGCCTACATCAACCCGAGTAGTATCGATTTCGGAGATGTCCAGATAAATACACCGTCGGCAGCGACTGTGGTGACTGTTGGAGACGCAAGCGCCTCTGACCTCGCGATCAGCGCCATTGTCTCCAATGCTTCGGCGTTCCAGATCAGCAATGACACCTGCACGGGACAGACGGTGATCAGTGGCAATACCTGCACATTCGAAGTAACCGCGCTGCCCACTGCATTGGGCGGTATCAGCGGGGCGATATCCGTTGTATCCGACAGTGGTTCTTCACCAGACAAGGTGACGCTGCTGGCCAATGGTGTGGCGGCCGCAACAGTTCGCGTTAGCAGCTCGTCGCTGACATATACGGGTGTTGCGGTGGGCGGCAGTGCCACCCAGTCGGTGACGGTCACCAACAGTGGCGGCTTCGATCTGGTCCTGGGGCAGCTGACAGTGTCAGGCTCAACGGCCTTTGGCCTGGGTGGTGATAGCTGCTCTACCCAGACCCTGGCACCGGGCGCTTCGTGCACCGTGTCTGTCGACTATAGCCGGACGACGATATCGGGTGATTCGGGTTCATTAAGCATTCCGTCCAATGCGCCGCAATCTCCGGATGTGGTGCCTCTGAGCGCTCCCGCCATTGCTGCAGCAAAGGTGCCTGTCATGGGTAACCTGTTCCTGCTGTTATTGGGGTTCCTTATGGTCATAACGGTGGGCGTTTATCAGGGTTCCAGGCGGGCTTAGATTGCAATAGCTCTGCTCGTAAACGGCATTTAGGTGATTGCTTGGATTAGGCTAGGGCGAGGGCTTTAGCCGCAGCGATGGAGCGTACGTCAGCGGGCTTTTGCTGCGCCAAGCTCTAGAAGCCTACTGACTATGCGCAACGAATCCCACCCACAAAGACGATAGCTGCAGTATCTATAACTTCATGAATCCATAGAAGTTGGCCGGCCTCCCAGATTCGAACCTGGATCGAGTTTTTATTCTCGTAGCGGTAAGCCGAAGCATTCTAAGCGATTGTCCGGACCGAACTTCCGAGCCTTGGCCGATCTGAAGTTACCATCGGTCTACTCGATCAGAATAACACCCACTTCTTCGGCATACTCACCCCAGGCTTGTTGCAGCTCGGCCAGTAACTCCGGATTTTCCACGGCCAAGTTGTTTGTCTCGCCGGGGTCTTTAACTACATTGAACAGCCGCCATTCTCCATCGCCATAGGGGGGAGCTACCGTGACAGCCTTGTAATCGCCATGCCGCATCCATTTGCCATTTTGCATTTCACCGCCTACATAGGCCTTTTTGCCGTAAACAGTTTCGGCCTTCCCGGCTAGTACTGGGCGCAATGACTTACCTCTCAAGGGCTCCGGTTTGCGATCCATATATCTTTCCGGGTGATCGACAGCTGCAAAGTCGAGAAGCGTGGGCATGATATCCCAGACATATGTAAATGCGCTGCTTTGTGCTCCCGTCTTGATGCCCGGGCCGGCAATAATCAGAGGAGATCGGATCCCACCTTCTCCAACAGTCATTTTAAAGAGATCCAGTGGGCCAGCACTGGCTGAACCCCAGCCGATACCATAAGCATAGTGGGACATTGGATGCCCAATATTTCCACTGCTGTTATCGAATTGAGAGAACCATTCGCTTCCTTCGTTGCCTGGATAATCCTCGCTCGACCATGGGTTAGGGCCGTTGTCTGACAAGAACAGAACGATGGTGTTATCCAGTTCGCCAATGTCATCGAGGAAATGCAGAATTCGCCCAGTGTGGTAGTCCATGTTGCTAACGATGCCGGCGTAAACCTCCATGCCTCTTGATTGCTGTGCTTTTGCAGCGTCATCAAGAGATTCCCAATCGGGTAGCATTGGATGCTTGCTGGGTTCAGGTGCGTCCTTGGCAACAAGGCCCATATCCCGGGCTGCCTTTGCCCTTTTCGATTTTAAAACCTGGTAGCCTTCGTCGTATGAACCCTCGTACAAGCTCAACCACGGTTCAGGTACATGCAGTGGGTCGTGTGGCGCTGTGAAAGCCATGTAAGCAAAGAATGGCTTACCGGTTCCCCTCCCATCGCGAATTGATTGCATAAGGAAATCGGCAAAGCTGCGGGTGGCGTAAAAGTCATCGGGTAGAGAGTTGAGTTTCTTGTCATTGTGTACGTAATCGGCAACCTCCTCATGAACGGCCAACATACCAAACATGTCACTCCAGTAGCTGGCGCCGCCAAACAACATGCTGAAAGATTCATCAAAGCCCCGATCGTGGGGGTAGCTGCCACGGTCGTGGCCAAGATGCCATTTACCGGCCATGTAAGTGTTGTAACCCCCTTCACGCAGGTTTTCCGCAAGGGAGACGACGCGCTTGTTCAGGTGGCCCTCATAGCCAGGCTTGCCTTTCTGATTGGGGGCAAGCATTTCCCCCATATTCCCTAGTCCAGCGAGGTGATTGTCGGTTCCTGACAGTAGCATCGAGCGGGTTGGTGAGCAGCTGACTGACACGTGGAAGTCGGTAAACAGCGTGCCACGGCGTGACAGAGCATCTATATTTGGTGTAGATATCTCGCTACCGAATGCGCCGACATCTGTCCATCCCATGTCATCAACCATGATCAGCAAAATGTTGGGCTTGTTGCCAACAGGCGCCTCAGTGCCCGCCTGAATGCACACTGAGAACAGTGCTAGAAATATTGAAGCGATTCTGTAATTTCTCATGGCCACCTTGTGTTGTGCAAAGAATCAAAAACTTAATTCTACTGAACGCCTATCGTATCTGATCGACCTAGATCAATAAATTCGAAGATACATACTAGTCGGTGCTATAGGCTGCATGTGTAGTCTCTATAACTTCATGAATTTATAGGAGTTGGCCCGCCTGGGCCTAGGCGGCCCCGCCGATTCGAAGCCGAAGGCGGCCCCCTGCGGCCTGCCGCTTAGGAGTTGGCGGGAGGAGGCAGGCTCTCAGCAGTAACTACATGAAGAAAAAGAAGAAAAATGTTGGGTAGGGCGATACTCGGCACAAACCGAGCCTATCCCGAACCCTTCCAAGCCCGGTTCCGGCTTTCTCCGGCACTAAGTCGAAGACCTGTAACAGCTTTTCCAAACCGAACTGCGAACCTCTTCCGAGCCTTGGGTAGGGTTATTCGCCGGCGGTCTGCTCTTCAATCGCCCGCCAGGCCGCATCAAAGGCGGCATCCATCAGTGCGATGGCTTCGGAGTCCGTATTGGCAATAGAGATACGACCGAATTGGGCGCGGCCAATTTCGTGGGGTGCCTCGCCTTTTTCCCAGTCGGGGTCGTCAAGGGATAGGTAGGGGTAGGCGTAGCCGTGTGGAATGCGGTTGACGGTAATCGCGCGAATATCCCGGACGTGCTCAAAGCCGTGTTGGCCCAGCATGGATTGCAGCTGATCTCGAATCTGCTGCTCATAAGTAGCAAAGGGGGTACTGTAAACGCGGTGGCGACCCATGCGCAGCTGGTCGCGCCCGGAGCCCTTCTCCTGTGCTTCGGTCATAGGAGAGCTCATCATAAAGATCACCATCGGGTCATCCGGCCCCCGGGGAGGCTCGTAACCGCCGACGCTCATGCCGGGTGCACTGCTCACCCATTGAAACGGATCATGGGGGCATTGGAACATTTGTGCGGTCAACTTCTCGTAGGCTCGGCCATTAGCCAGCTGCACATTGGCGTAGACGAAGGGTGTTTTTACACCGTAGCGGAGGCCCTTTTTCTGGGCCTCTGGCATTTGCGGGCATAAGTGCGGGATCAGCGCGTTGTAGCACGCCATGACGCAGTGGTCGGCCGTAACTCGCAGAGCCTGGCCCTTTTGTACGTAATCGATCTCCACCTGCTTTTCATCGATCTCTCGTGCTCCAACCACTGTGCTGTTCAGGCGAACACGGGTGGGCTGGTTGGCGCGATCCAGTGCATCGTAATTAAATCGCGCGATGGCAACGTCCTTTGGACCCTGCATGTCTGGCGCTACCGCAGGAACGAGTTTCTGCACGATAAGGCGCGCCACTGAGGCATTGCCATCGGGAAACATCTTGACGTTGAGCAGGCTGTCCAGGAATGCACCGGCGATGGATGCAGATGTCCGAGCCAGCCAGCCCAGAGACTTGATGCCTGGACCGCCCTGGGTGATACCTTCCAGCACACTGAGATTCCAGCCGGACATGCCCGTGAGGTGGACCAGCATGGCATTCATTACTGGCAGCGATGTTTCGTCTAGCTTGACGCGATCGAGCAAGAACCGGTTGTAGCTGACCGTATTGATGTAGTCCCACGTTTCGCTGAGTGACAGATCGTCGAGAAAGTCGCGCCTGCCGCCAAAGAAGTCGATGAACTTGTCCTGCTCGCTGCTCGCGACAGGCAGTTTGCGTATATAGCCCTCGTAACCTTCGCCGCCGTACATCATGGCTAACCAGTTACCGGCCAGTGTCGTATGGCCGTCGGGGCCCGGGAGCGAGACGCCGTTGGGAGCGTCAAGTTCTCCCGCCAGGAACTGGTCAGCGGGTGTGTTCGCGTCCATGCTGGCAACGAAATCGTCGTCGATGCCAATGGCGTGCATCAGACTGGATGCCGGTTTGCTGTAGCCTGCGGGATTCTCCACGTTCTGAGCGCCACCAAGGCTTAACATCATTCTGCCGCTCTGGTGGAATTCATTACGCTTTGCGTGGCCGCCGAAGTCATCATGATTATCCAGCACCAGGATTTTTGCTCCAGGCTCCATTTTTTCCTGGTAGTACCAGGCTGCGGCCAGCCCGCTCATGCCAGCGCCTACCACGACCAGGTTGTAATGCTCATCCAATGCCTCGTAGTGGTCGGGTTTTTCTCCGCGCCAGGCGAGGGCATGGGCAACCTCAAACGATCCTTCATGGCTACCGCGCATGCCCGTGAGGGTAGGGGGGTAATAGCCTCCGTTTGCAAAGGCGGATGGTTCTCTCTTGACCGCATTTACTGCGCTCTGGGCTCCACCAGACAGCAGAAGTCCGCCCCCGCCAACTGCGACGCCGTTCAGGAAATCTCGTCTTGTCACTCTTTTCATTATCGTAACTTCCGATGCTTTACATGTCACATGACATGCTCTAGCATGTCTCATGACATGTCAATCTGGTTTCACAAAAATGGCGGGTGAGGGTAGGCAGGAACTTTAATGGGAATTGCCATTGAGTTCATCCCGAACGAGAACAAGCGCCGGGTTAAGGATCGTGTTCTCGAGCGAGCGCGATACGCAAGTATATTGAAAGTTAGATATGGAGTTGATGCATGAGTGAGGCGATTACCCTGGACCACCAGGTTTTCCGGTTTGGATTTCGCTGTGCCGTGGTGGTGCTACTTACGGGTGTGATCGCCATGTTCTTGCCGCTGGACGTGCCGGAGGGCTACATCGCGGAGCATGCTGATCGCATCGCCTGGTTGAATGCCAATAGGGGGGAGTTCATTGGTGCGTGGGTAAACCAGATTGTGGCTATGCTGACCTTGTCAGGCGTCTTTTTTTGTGTCACCTGGCAGATCAGGGGCAAGAATCCCCTGCGAGCGATACTCGCTGGGATGACGATTCTGCTGTCGGTCGTCGCCTTCATTATCCCGAAATTTATGGCGGTTTGGACAATACCGCTGTTGGCGGAAACGGCGGCCGCTGGTGGCGTCGGGGCGGAAATGTCAGGCACCTTACTCATGTTACTCAATGTCACAATTCCTTTTTCCTTGTATACCTCTTTCGACTTTCTTGGCTTCTGGCTCTACGGAGTATTTGCTTTGCTGGTGGCGGGGCCATTTTTCGGTGAATCACTTGCCTCCAAAGTGGCCGCCGGGTCCATCGGATTATTTGGTCTCCTCTATCAGGTCGCATTCCTGGTGCTGCTGGCTGGCGGGATCGCCGCCACGGAAATCAACGAGTATTTTCTTGGTATTTCGGGGCTTCTTATTATTTCTGTTATCGCGCTGTTGTTTGAGTTCAGGAGAGCAGCAGTTAAGCAGTTCTAACGATCAAATATCCTATCTATAAAGAGGTTACTTTCATAATGAATAAGTACAGAAAGATCCAAAAAACCCTGCTCGCAGTCGCCGTGGCTGCGCAGTGTTCCACAGTATTTTCCCAGCAGTTGGAGGAAGTCCTTGTGACCGCCCAGAAGCGCAGTCAGTCTCTGCTGGACGTGCCACTGTCTATATCGTCCTTCTCAGGTAACAAAATCCTGGAGATTGGTGCCCTGGATGTGAAGGACATCGTAACGCGTACCCCGGGTCTGGCCGGGTTTTCCAAGGATAGCTTCGTTGATTCTATTTCTGTGCGTGGGATCAGTACGAATGACTTCGGGGTCGGCGGAGATCCGTCCATCGCCATCTTCCAGAACGGTGTGTATTCAGGCCGTTCGGGTGAGGCACTGACTTCTCTTTACGACGTTGAGCGAGTGGAAGTACTCAGAGGGCCTCAAGGTTTACTATTTGGTCGAAACGCAACATCCGGCGCGATTCACGTTGTCACCAAAAAGGCTGCGCCAGGCGACACCCTCGGAGGAGAAATAGGTCTGGGCGGGGGAGAGCGCGGCCAGTTGCGTGGTGATTTTGCTGTGAACGTGCCTGTCGGTGAGAACCTGGGTTTCCGTTTTTCAGGTTATCACTCCGAGGAGGACGGTTACGTTGAGAACCTCGTTGGCGGCGATGACCTGATCTCTCACGATACGGACGCCTTCCGCTTGTCGACCGTCTGGTCGACAGAGCGGCTCTCCATGGACCTTGTGGTCGACTACGAGGATCGAGAGATGTCATCAACCATCTATTCGGGTCTCGATGAGGTCGGCAAGCCATTCACTAGAGACCACACAACGGTAGCCATTGATGTCCCCAATGGCGGCTACGATGAGTCAGAGGTGGTTAATGTCAGTCTGAATATAGGCTACGAAATGTCGAGTATGGACTTTGTGTCCATCACTGGTTTCCGCACCCATGAGTTTGACTACCGGGAGGATACTGATGGCACGCCGGTTCCGCTACTCGACTACATTCAGGACCAGGAAGGGGATTACTTCAGCCAGGAGTTCCGCCTGGTCTCCAGCGGCGAGGGCCCCTGGCAGTGGAACGGTGGAGTGAGTGGTTTCGCTGAGGAGATTGAAGCCGACTTCTCTGTGGCCATGGATGAAGAGACTATATGCCTGTTCTTTGTCGGCTTTCCATGCGGCGCATTCATACCCGGTTTTCAGCCTAATCCAATTGGATTGGTGGAGAGTGGCACCGGGGAAGGGGACTCCTGGGGCATGTCAGTCTTTGGCGATGTGAGCTACGCACTCAGCGATCAGTGGAAGATCAGTGTTGGAGCACGTTACAGCTATGACGAGAAAGAGTTCACAATGACATCTTCTCCCCTGGACAGTGAACTTACCGACGTCATTGGAAGAGTCGGATTCCTGTACAGTTTTACCACACTGGCACCGGTAGAAACGACCAAGGACTGGGATTACCTGAATCCCCGGGTGCTGATGGAGTTTACCCCCAGTGACGACTGGTTGCTGTATGGCTCTGTGACCAATGGCACCAAGCCTGGAGCCTTCGACAGCTATAACGTCAATGACCTGGTGCCAGCATTTCCTTCACCGCTGGCAGCGCCCGGCACTGATGTGCAGAGCGTGGATGAAGAGGACGTCTGGTCCTACGAAATTGGTGCCAGGGGTGCGTTCGCGGATGGCCGTGGCAGCTTCACCGTGTCTGCTTTTTACTATGACTACACCGATCTGCAATTGCAGATTTTCGAGGGCACCCGATTTGTCAGTAAGAACGTGGGTGAGGCCGAAGGCACTGGTGTTGAAATGGAAGTCTCATACAACGCTAACGATTACGTGCAGCTGAATGCAGGCGGGGCCTGGTTGGACACGGAGGTAGACGATGTTGGCCTGGATGTTTGCTCGACCCCGGATGGTGGTAGTTGTAACGGTAACAGCTTGCCTGCTTCTCCAGAATACACTGCGAGCGCCGATCTCAGGTTTTCTTACCCAATAGGTAATTCGCTGATCTACTTTGTCAGCGAGGTAATCTATTCAGATTCCTTTTACGGCGCGCTTTCAAACTCATCGATATCACAGATTGACTCGTGGACAGAGTGGAACTTTCGCCTGGGTGCGGACATAGGCGAACAAATCACGGTGAGCCTGTTTGTAGACAATGCCTTTGACGAAGAGCACTTCGATGGGGTGCTCGATACGACAGAAGACCTGGGTTACGCCATCGGCATTGGCCCCGCCAGGCCGCAAACCTGGGGTGCGGATGTTCGTTATCGATTCGGGCCCTGAGAGACCGAGCCAGGCCAATAAAGAGAATTAGAGTTCCACGTGTACCTCTGATTGTTACTGTTGAGGAAAAAGATGAGAGAGCCATATTATGAGAAAGTTATTGTTTGTTTCCTGTTTTTTGGTGAGTGCCCTGGCTATGTCTGCCGAGGCTGAATTGAATGTATTGGGACTCGACACCGGACAGCTCCGGACGATGGAGTTGGAGTCAATACCACCCTGGCCTGATGAACTGGTACTGAGTGGAACGAATAAGCACTGGCAGAAAATCCTGCATATGGGTGAGTTTGTCGTGGTGTTGTATGAGTCAGAGGCTGCGGTTATCGATGTCAGCTACCCCTTTCCCTACGACGAATATGTGCTGGTGATTGAGGGAGAGGTGATCCTGACCTCTACCTCGGGCGACCGCCAGCGCTACGGAGTGGGCGAAAGTTTTGTGGTTCCCAAAGGCTGGATGGGTACCTGGGACATGCCAGTCAAGTACCGCGAGAAAATTGTCGTGGAACGAAAAGCCTGGGACGAATCAGAGGGTTAAGTTGAAGTGGCATCAAATATTACCCGAAGGGATTTTCTTAACGGGGTGGCACTGGGTGCGGCGGCAACGGCTGCCACGTCATTTCCTGCGCTGGCCCTGAATTCGCCCGAGACAGTCTCTAAAACTTACTACCCGCCGTTACTCAACGGGATGCGAGGTAGCCACAAGGGCTCGTTTGAAGTTGCCCACGCGCTGGTGATGAAGGGGCAGCGACCCACCCAATACCAGCCTGTGGATGATGTTTACGATCTGGTCGTTGTCGGAGCAGGTATTAGCGGCCTGGCGGCAGCCTACCTTTACCGAAAACAAAAAGGGCCTGAGGCCAAAATCCTGATCCTGGACAATCATGACGACTTTGGTGGCCATGCCAAGCGCAATGAATTCCAGGTGGACGGGAAGATGCTGCTGGGCTTCGGGGGCAGCATCAATCTTGAGCAGGGAGACATGAGCCCCACTGCCTATAAACTCCTTGAGGAGATCGGCGTCGACTTCAAGTCATTGCAGGATGCGGGAGCATCTGACTACTTGCTGTCCAATGCCGAGGCCCCTTTCGGCTTGTACCTCGGCGAAGACCTATACGGCGAGAACCAGATAGTGACCGGACCCTGGGGTCATGCCCTGGCGGGGGCTGGGGATTATCGTGCAATGATTGAATCATTGAATTTGCCACCCCGGGACAAGCGCTTGCTGGTCAGCCTAGTGGCGGGAGACAAGGATTATCTTGCCGATATTCCAGTAGAGGAGAAGGAGGCTTACCTGCGAAGCACCAGCTACGCAGATTTCCTGTACGAAAAGGTGGGGATATCCCCCCTTGGCGCGAAGCTGACCGAGCCCTGGGCGCAGGCTATGTTCGGGGTGGGCATTAACAGTGTGTCTGTGATGGAAGGCTTTTACCTGGGTGGTCCGGGCATGAACGCTGTGGGACTGCCAGACGAACCAGCCGAGCCGAAAACAGAAGAAAATCCGGATGCCTATCGAAACCCCTTGTTTCCCGACGGAAACGCCTCGGTAGCAAGGCTTTTTGTTCGCAAGCTGATTCCTGAGGTGGCGCCGGGAAGCACTATGCAGGACCTGGTGACAGCGCGCTTCGACTACTCGCAACTGGACCGCAAAGAATCAAACGTACGAGTGCGTCTTAACAGTACCGCTGTCAATGTTATCAACCAGGGCAGCGATGCCGTGGAGGTGAGCTATGTCCATGGTGGCGACGCCTGCAAGGTGCGAGGCAGGCACTGCATATTGGCCGGCTACAACGGCATGATCCCGCATCTTGTCCCGGAGTTGCCGGAAGCGCAGAAAAAACATCTGGCCTACGGCGTCAAGGTGCCGTTTATTTGGGCGAACGTTGTACTGAAGTCCGGCGCTGCCATACGCAAGGGCGGGGTCTCTGTATATCAGTGTCCCGGTAGTGTCTTTCCGCTGGTTTCCCATGCGCCCCCGGTGACATTGGGTGACTATAAGCCCTCGGATCAGCCGGAGGACCCCATGGTCATTTTTATGGGTCATATGCCCGCGCCCGAAGGGGACGGCACCCAGAGTGGGCGGGATCTATGCCGTCTGGGCAGGCACACCCTGCTTACCACGCCCTTTGGGGACTATGAAAAAGAAATCCGCAAACAACTCACCGGCATGTTCGGACAATATGGATTTGATCCAGACCGGGACATCGGAGCTATCACACTAAACCGCTGGTCCCATGGCTACGCCTATGAGTACATGGAGCTCTATGATCCGGTTTGGAAAAAAGGTGAAGCGCCGCACGAACTGGGGCGCAAGCCTATCGGTCGAATCAGTATTGCCAATTCCGACTCCGAGGCCCATGCCTATGTGCAGGCGGCGATCGATGCAGCGGTTCGTGCGGTAGGCGAAGTCGTGCGGTGACTCCACTGCGGCACAGTTTGCTCAACGGTTGGCCATTTTTCTGGCTGGTTGCGGGCCTGACCTTTGCCGGCATGGTTTCAGGTTATCTGCTGATAGGGGCCACCACCCCGGAAGCGGCTGTCAATATGATTCGCCTGTCAGTGCAGTTTGCCTCGCCCTGGGTATTTCTTGCTTTTGTTGCCAGGCCCATGACGCAACTGTTCCCTGGCAATTTTTCGAAATGGCTGTTGCGAAATCGTCGTTACTTCGGTTTGTCTTTTGCTGCTGGCTTTGGCTGGCAGGCCGTTTTTATAGGTGTGCTGCTTGCTTTGCATAGTGGTTACTACTGGGAAGAGTTGCACAGTGATATAGACCTGCTGCTGAGAATGGCCAGCTATGTCTTGCTCTTCGCCTTAACCATAACCTCGTTCTTCCCGGTGCGTCGGAAAATGCGTCCGGAGCATTGGCGCTGGTTGCACCTTGTTGGCATCTGGTACTTCTGGGCAGCGATCTGGGTGAGCTACGCTCCGATGGCGTTGAGCAGTAATGCGAAGACCGTTGATGTTGTGTACGCGGTCGTCGGCCTTGTCGCACTCGCTCTGCGTGCTGCAGCTTACCTAAGAACACGCAGTCATAATCTAGCAGGGGCAAACGAACTATCATGATAAATTCGATCGGGCAAATCCCAACTGAAGCAGCAAAGTGCTATGGGGACAGGACCGCGCTGATTGTTCCCGGTCGGGAGTTGACCTTTAACGAACTTGAAGCGCTGACCAATCGTTGTGCTAATGCATTGGTCAATCTCGGCGTAAAACCCGGCGACCGGGTAACCTTGTATTCCGGTAATTGCTGGGAGTGGATAGTCAGCTATTACGGTGCCCTTAAAACCGGGGCGGTGATTAACCCGATCAATGTGATGCTGACGCCGGGCGAAGTCGAATTCGTAGCCAATGATTGCGGCGCCAGTGTTGTTATCGCCTCACATGAGAAAGCACTCTCTCTTGTGGGCGTGAAAGATAAGTCTGACGTGAGCGAGTTGATTGCGTTTGGTGAGGGCGAAACACCCGAGGGGATGCTGTCTTTCAAAGAGATTCTCGCCGCCAACGAGGATACGTTTGAGATAGGCGATATCGACGGCGATTCCCTGTCTACCATTGGGTACACCTCGGGCACCACCGGCCACCCCAAAGGCGCCTGCCTGTCGCACCGCAATATATTGCTGAATGTGGCCATGACCGCTGTAATGCACCAGCGCGGCGATCGGGACACCGTGGTGACTGCGCTGCCGTGTCCCCACGTCTACGGCAATGTGGTGATGAGCGGTGCTATACAAAACGGCATGACACTAGTGTTGCATCCCGCCTTCGAGGAACAGGCGATTATGCAGAGTATCCAGGATCATAAAGCCACCTTGTTCGAAGGTGTGCCGACTATGTATATGTTTATGCTCAATCACCCTGACCTTGATAATTACGACTTGTCTTCCCTGCGCTGCTGTACCGTAGGCGGCCAGACCATGCCGAAACCTAAGATGGAAGAGGTGGAACGGCGCTTCGGCTGCCCCTTGATCGAGCTGTGGGGTATGACCGAGCTGGGTGGTTTAGGAACAACCTTTGCCTCAAATGGCCCAATTAAGCACGGCTCTATTGGTGTCGCCTTGCCTTACACCGAAGCGAGGATAGCTGACACCGAGGACGCAGGGAAAACTCTCCCAGTGGGGGAGGTAGGCGAGCTGATGATCAAGGGCGGCATCGTGATGCAGGGTTACTACGGCAACGAGCAGGCCACCCGTGACACTATCGAGTCCAACGGTTGGTTGCATACCGGCGACGTGGCATCGATGGATGAAGACGGTTGCGTGTTTATCGTGGACCGCAAGAAAGACATGATTCTCACAGCGGGTTTTAACGTCTATCCCGCTGAAATTGAAAGGGTAGTGGCCGGTCACCCCGATGTGGCCCTGGTGGCTGTGGGCAGTATCCCTGATGAGGAAAAAGGAGAGCTGGCCAAGGCCTATATTGTGCCCAAGACAGGCGCAACCCCGGACACGGATGACATTCTTGCTTACTGCCGCGAACACCTGGCCGCCTACAAGGTGCCGAGATCTGTGCAGTTTGTGGATGACCTCCCCAAAACCAGCACCGGCAAAGTGATGCGCCGCGAACTAAAAACGTTGGATTAACAACAACAAATTATAAAGCTCAAAAAGTGAGACTGACATGAAAATAGATACCGATTTTGCAATGACGATTAACGGCCAAATGGTCACCACCGACAATACCTTGCCGGTGTATAACCCGGCTACTCGTTCAGTGTTTGCTCAGGTGCCTGATGCCTCGAGGGAGCACCTGGACGCAACCGTGGTTGCGGCGCGCGAGGCCTTTAATGTGTGGAGTAAAATCCCGGTAGACGAACGCCAGAAAGCTGTAGAACATTTTGCAGACTTGCTGGAAGAAAACGCTGAAGAGCTTATGGCCCTGTTGACCCGAGAACAGGGCAAGCCCCGAGCGGGCGCCGAGTGGGAAGTGTTTGGTTCGGCGACCTGGCTGCGAGCCGTTGCTACCCAGCGCTTGCCGGACGAAGTTGTGGACGAAGACGAAGAGCGTCGCGTGGTTACCCGCTATACGCCGGTGGGTGTGGTAGGGGCTATTGTGCCCTGGAACTTTCCTATTCTGCTGTCCATCTGGAAGATCGCACCGGCACTGATGGCCGGGTGCACGGTTGTTCTAAAGCCATCTCCCTATACCCCACTTTGTGATCTGAAAATGGTTGAGCTGGCGCAGCAGGCGTTTCCTGCCGGTGTGCTTAGCGCGGTTAGCGGTGGCAATGATCTGGGTAAGTGGATTACCAGCCATCCGGATATCAATAAAGTGGCCTTTACCGGCTCTACTGCAACTGGCCGACATGTTATGCGCTCGGCGGCAGATACCATCAAGCGGGTGACGCTTGAGCTGGGCGGTAACGATCCGGCGATTGTACTGCCCGATGTGGATGCCAAGGCCATTGCTCCAGAATTGTTCTGGGCTGCGTTTCAGAACAATGCCCAGTTTTGCAACGCCACCAAGCGGCTTTACATACACGAGGATGTTTATGACGAGGTGCGTGATGCCTTGGTTGAATTTATCGACGCCAATATCAAAGTTGGCGATGGCACAAAGGCAGATACTGATCTGGGTCCTATTCAAAACTCGATGCAATATGGCAAAGTGCAGGACTACTTTGCCGACTGCCATAGCAACGGCTATCAGTTTGCGATTGGTGGCGACATTGACGAAAACGCCGCCGGTTGGTTTGTACCGGTATCTTTGGTCGACAATCCCCCCGAAGACTCACGCATTGTTCGAGAGGAACCGTTCGGCCCAATATTGCCCCTGCTTAAGTGGTCTGATGAAGCCGATGTGATCGCCCGCGCCAACGATACTATTTATGGCTTAGGCGCTTCCGTGTGGGGTAAAGACCAGCAAGCGGTAGAGCGCATTGGCAGTCAATTGGAAGCGGGCACTGTATGGCTTAACGAGGTGCATCAGTACTCGCCATTTCAAGCCTTTGGCGGTCACAAGCAATCTGGACTGGGTTGTGAGAACTCCTTACATGGGCTGATGGAATACACTAACTGGCAGACGACAACGCTTAATAAACAATGGACCGAAGTGTGACGGTATTGGAACAAGAGAACAGCCTGGCCTGTGATAGTGATGCGGCCTGGCAGGTGTTAGCTGATTTCGGCAATTTCCTGGCATGGGCGACCGGGGGAGCCGGCGTTGCGCGACTGGAGGGCGAGGGCGTTGGTATGATCCGCCATCTGGATATTCCTGGTCTCGGGCTTGTTTCTGAACGCCTGGACCTGCTCGATGATGCCAGTCGGACTTTGGCTTATTCCATGGTGTCTGAAACCATGGCAGGCATGGCTCGCTATTCGGCCACGGTGCAGGTGATTACTGATGGAGCGGGGCAATGCTGCTTGCGATGGCGCGGAGAGTTCGAGCCCCTACCCGGGATTGATAGCGAGGAGGTCGGGAATTCCCTGGCTGGGTCCTACACGCTGATGTCTCAGGGTCTGGAGGCATTTGTAACTGCCCAGGCATGAGTCGCTTAAGCAGCTTCAGCAGGAAGAGGTTACTGGTATCTAGTCCAGCTGTGCGATACGCGGATCATTCGGGTAAATCCAGTTATCCCCGATAACCTGCTGAACCCGCAGTTCATCGGGAATATTGTCGATGCCTATCATGCGGTCTGCCGCCTGGTTCCAGTGGTAGATGCGCGCCTCCTGATAGCTCAGCGGTACCCCTTTGAAACCGCGTGACTCCATTGAGTGCTGGATTTTCTCACCAAACTGGGTGTCTTCAATCAGCACCTGGCACAGCTCCTTGCCGTCATTAACAGTCCACAGGTCCGGCTTCATTCCCTCCTGCCACTGGGGCGCCATGGTCCAGGTTTCCATGCGGCATTTATTAATACCGTTAGGCCAGAACAGTATTGGCGGAATAGCGAACTGGCTCAGTGGCGACACCCAGTTGGGAAACAGTCCATAGGACTGGGTGCAAGTTCGAGCAATTTCTCCCGCGGTTTCTATCTGGGCGACATCCGGTGAAATATCGATGGCTTGCAGGTTCGACTTTCCCTTCGGCGTAGGTGCAATCATGCGCCCGTGGCCATTAGGGTACAGCGTATTCACGTTGCGCCGATCATCGAGAATGGGAGCGACTGTGTCGGGGTGAATACTGCGTACGTGGTAGACCTCTGTATTTGCCTCCATGGCGATCTTCCAGTTGCAGTCAAGATCAAATATAGCCCGTGATGCCAGGCGGCATTGACCGAACTGGAATTCCTCCCACTCATCGGCGATGGGCCCCAGCCATTCCAGCAGAGTCGGGGCGTGGGGGTCGAAGTTGACAAACACCAGGTTGCCGAAACGTTCACAGCGTACTCTCTTCAGGCCCCGGCAAGACATGTCGAGGTCTCGGAAATCCTGTGGATCGCGAATTCCGCGCAGCTCGCCCTCGTGGTCGTAACTCCAGCCGTGATATTTACACGTCAGGCGGCGGGACTGACCGCGCTGCTCAGTGACAACCGGAGCCCCGCGGTGGCTGCAGGTGTTGAAGAAGGCATTCACGACACCACTCTCAGCGTGCACGATGACCACGGGTTCCCCGGCGTTCTCCCACAGCATGAAGGAGCCGGGCTCTGGTATCTCGTCGATATGTGCCGCCAGTAGCCAGGACTTTCGCCACACGTGATCCAGCTCCAGTTGGTGGAAGCGCGGATCCACGTAGCGCCCTGCGGGGATGTCGGGCAGGGCTGGAAAGCCCGCGGGAGGCTCAGTGCGCGCTGCCTCGAACTCCATCAGCTTACGCAGGGTCTGGATGTATTCCGGTGTCATCATGTGTGTTCTCCGAATCAGGCGGCTTCCAAATCCAGCCAGAGGTGGTGAAAGCCCCGTAACATGGTCGAATGGGTGCGCTCGTTATCGCCGTTGGGAGTGTGGCTGATTGAGCGGTAGCGCTTCAGTAGCTCTTCCATCGCATAGCGTGCTTCCAGACGGGCTAGCGGGGCGCCGATGCAGAAATGAATGCCATGCCCAAAGGTGTGGTGGTCACCGCGACCTCGGTCCAGGCGAAACTGGTCCGCATCCTCGTAATGCCTGGGGTCTCTGTTAGCGGAGCCCAGAAAGGCATACACCGCTTCCCCTGCCTTGACCGTCTGGCCGTGAAATTCCACGTCGCGGGTGGCCTTGCGATTGACCCAATGTACTGGAGCATCGAAGCGCAGAATTTCCTCGATAGCGGCGTCTATTTTGTCCGGGTTCTCACGCAGTTCGGACCAGGTATCTGGATGATCTGCCAGGTGGCTCAGCAGGTTGGACAGCAGGTTGGTGGTGGTTTCGTTGCCCGCAATCAATAGCAGCATGCAAAAGCCAACAATATCCTGATCCGCCAGGGTCTGGTCGTCGACCTGGGCGTGTACTACCTTGCTGATCAGGTCCTCGCCGCGATTTTCGCGACGCTGGGGAATCAGCGATTGAAAATAGCCGGCCATCTCCATGATGTGCGGCATACGCTCCGCCAGGTCGGTTGCCTCACTGGTGCCTGTGAGGGCGTCAGACCAGCGCTTGAAGTCATCCTTGCGCTCCGGTGGAATACCCATCATCCGCGCAATCACCGATACCGGCAGCGGTGAAGTGAATTCAGTGGAGATGTCCACCGAGATTTTGCCACGCATCGCGTCCAGCAGTTCCACAGTCAGTTCTGCGACCTCGACTTCCATTTGTTTCAGCGTGCGGCTGGTAAAGGCTTTGTTGACGATGGCCCGTAGCTGGGTATGTCGCGGTGGGTCATCGGTCAACAGTGGTAATGGCATGGCCTGTGTCTCGCCTTCACCCATGGATTGCGAGGAAAAGGTGTTCGCGTCCTTCAGAATTGTCCGCACGTCGTCGTAGCGACTCAGTATCCAGCCTTTGAGCTCCCCGTCAGACCACCAGATCGGTTGCTCGTCACGCCACCGTTGGTAGTTGGGGTAGGGGTTGGCGATCAGTGTCGCGTCATTAACATTCATAACGATGTCTCATGTGGGGTTGGTAAAAATTACAACGTGTTATAATATTTGTCAATACGGAATTTATGGGATGCAATAAATGGGCGCGAAGACAGTCCAGGGGCGCAGGGCGAATTACTCATCGCCGCGCCAGCAAGAGCGGCAACAGCGTATTCTCACGGTGGTGCGAGAGCAGATCACTGCGGTGGGCTACGACGGCATCAACGTCAGGGATGTGGCGGCTGCCAGCGGTGTTGCTCTAAAGACCCTGTACAACCTTTATGGCAGCAAGGATGAATTGCTGCTGGCGTCGGTAGCTGAACTACTTAAAGACGTGCAGCAACTGGAGCAAGTCGCCGCTGCAGAGCCGGGAATAGCCAGGCACCTTGCACACACCGAGGCTGTCGCCAGGCAGATTGTTGCCACGCCAGCGTACGCCGACACCATGGCGCGAACCCTGTTCCAGGCAGGGCGAGGCCACCACCTGGTAGATGTGCTGCTGGGAAACAGCGTGCGCCTGCTAAAGGAAAACCTGCAACAGGCCCTGGCCCAGGGCGAGCTGATTGAAAATCTGGATTTGGAAGCAACCGCCCGGGTGTTGGCGGGTCACCAATGGAGCTCGGTTTTGCTGTGGAACAAAGGCTTGATTGCGCTGGATGCAGTTCCTGATGCCATACTGCGCAGTAGTCTGCTGTCGCTTATTCCCCTTTGTCGTGACGGGCGGCGCGCGCAGTTGGAGCAACAATTGGGATGTTTGGGGTGAGAGTATAGACTCGTCATACCGTTCCCCCGGCTTCCAGGAGGAGTCCGATTGTCATTGTTCGTTCCAAGTGCTTTACATGACGTGTGACAAACTCTAGCATCCCATGCGACATGTTAATTGAGAGTCTTAAGAATGGCAGGCGAACGTAGGCGGGAGATTCTGCATATCGCCATCGAAATCATCTCGGACGAAGGCTATAGCAGTCTGTCGATGCGATCATTGGCAAGAGCAAGCGGCATGAAACTTGGCGCTCTTCAATATCATTTTCGCACCTGGGAAGAGCTGTTGCGCGCTCTGGTGGGCTTGATCGAGGAGCAGATGAAGAATGCCTGGGCAGATAGAGGGCTGGACGATGGCCTGACTGTCCATGATATTGCGGTCTTTATGTTGGAAGATACGTCCGCTCCTGATGACACCTTGCTTAATGACAGACTCTGGCCGCAGTTGTGGGCAATGGAGCAGGTTGAACCGCTGGTTTCTGATTTGCTCGAAGAAGTCTATGCCGAGTACATGTCGCTCCTTATTGCTGCCATGGAAAAGGCCGGCGCCGATTCGCCCCAGGGTGAAGCGCTATGCCTTATGTCGATGTTGGAGGGGGAGTCACTCTTCACCGGTGAGGGAAGGCGTTGGGAAAAAGACCGAGGCCTTGTCCGTGACACGATTCTCAAATTTGTTGAGAGCAGGTACGGATAACGGAGTTGAGTTAGTAGCTCTTACGTGTGGGAAGATCGGCATGATCTGCCCAGTCTAGAAAAGCCAGGTTAGTATGTCTGTGCAACGATAACCCGCCGCCTATAGGTCTATACACCCACCCCTAAAATCGGCAGGTGCAGTCTCTATAAGTTCATGAATCCATAGGAATGGGCCCGCCTGGGCCTCGGCGGCCCCTGCGACCTGCTGCATAGGATGCGGTTCATCGTATTATGCCCGCCGTGTTTAACTCCCTTTCCTTATTATGCAGCCGTAGAAAAGACACGCGACTGCAGCCACAATATGGCCCGCATCTTTCACGATAGAGGAACTCGTTATGCCAATGCCCACCGATGTCGGTGTTATCGATCTTATGCTTGCCGTGCCCGGCGATGACACAAGCCATTTTTATGAGTGGATCAAGCCTATGCTCATGGATAAGGAAAGCCATGACATGTTCAAGATGCCCGCCCAGTACATGTTCAAAGATATCCCCGATACACCCAAGCAGGATGACTATATTGCCTACACCATCGCCCAGATGGATAAGCACGGTATCGAGCGTGCGATGATCGGGGTAGGGAAGTTCAGCGAGACTCATGCCGAGGCATTACGGCAACACCCGGATCGTTTCTTCGCCTGTTATGAGGCCAACCCCAACAATGGGATGGACGAAGTGCGCACGATTATGGCGCTGCATGAAGAGTTTGATATCAAGGCAGTTACCGCCTCACCGGCGATGATCTGCCCTCCGGTGCCGGTCAATGACAAGAAGTGGTACCCCATTTACGGCAAGCTGGTTGAGTTGGATATTCCGTTTTGCCCTTGCATGGGCGTACCTGGCCCCAGGGTGCCATTCGGGCCACAGAAAGTAGAACTGCTGGATGAAGTGCTTTGGTTTTTCCCTGAGCTGCGGGTTGTGACTCGTCACGGCTGCGAGCCATGGACCGAGCTAGCCTGGAAGATGATGCTGAAGTATCCCAATCTTCACTATATGACCAGCGCCTTTGCACCTAAACACTACCCCAAAGATATCGTAAACTTCGCCAATACCAGGGGATCTAACCAGGTGATGTATGCGGGTTATTTCCCTATGGGATTGTCGTTGGACCGTATTTTCAAGGAAATGCCTGATGTGCCGTTTCGCGACGAGGTGTGGCCGAAGTTTCTGAGAGAAAACGCCATTCGGGTATTCAAATTGGACGAATAATATGCAGTATTTAGGTGTGGAAGAGGCCATCAGCGCGCCCGGACTACGGGTGGTGCTTACCGCCAGTGTACCCGGCCCCTGGGGCGAGGCAGTAAAGGCACTGCTGGCTTACAAGGGCATAGAATTTGCGCCCGTTGCTCAGGTTGGTGGTGGGGCTAATGAGGCCCTACAGGCATGGACGGGGCAAAGCTCTGCACCTGTGCTGGTACTTGATGACAACCCACCTGTGAGCCACTGGTTGGACCAACTGCATTTCATTGAACGCCTTAAAGGTGAAAAACCCTTGTTGCCTGCAGACATGGCGGCACGAGCAGAGGTACTGGGGCTGTCCGCGCTGTTGGCCGGGGCCGATGGCATTGGCTGGAACAGGCGACTACAGCTTTTTGCGCCAACAATGGCGATGGACGAAGTGCCGGAGCAGGTGCAGCGTATGTCGAAGAAGTACGGCTACACCGATGTACAGGCCGAACGAGCCTCGAGTAAGTTGCAGGCGCAACTGGGGCATCTCGATAATGTAATGGCAGCGCAGGAGCGCGCCGGCAAAGACTACCTGGTAGGCGATTCGGTTACAGCTGCGGATTTTTACCTGGCGCACTTCGCTGGCCTGATAAAGCCACTGGGCCCCAAGGATAACCCCATGCCGGACTGGCTAAGAGTGCAGTATGAATCTGCCGATGAGGCCACTAAAGATGCCTTTACCCCACGGCTGATTGCGCTGCGTGATCGAATGTTTGAACGACACATAACACTACCACTCGAATTTTAGACGGAGCCGCGCCATGCTTTCCCAGCAGGAAATT
This sequence comes from Halieaceae bacterium, assembly GCA_039964455.1. Lineage (GTDB taxonomy): Bacteria > Pseudomonadota > Gammaproteobacteria > Pseudomonadales > Halieaceae > CALJFL01. The sequence continues at coordinate 85,299 of JBDVXK010000015.1, forward strand.
TCAGACCGTTTCGAGATACAGGACCTCGTTTTTCACTACGCTGACCTGGTCGACCAGAAAAAAATTCAGGCGCTGCGCGATGTTTTCACTGAGGACGCCTTCATTGACTACAGCGTTTTTGGAGGCAGCGTTGGCGACCTTGAAACGACATTGGAGTTTCTGGAAAGCGCATTAACCAACGAGTTATTTCCCAACTCACAGCATCTTAACGCCAATGTTCAGGTAGAACTGGATGGTGATACGGCAAAGGGCCGCGTGATGTGTTTTAATCCCATGGAAATGTCCATGCCGGATGGCGGGACCCAGGTTTACTTCATAGGCCTCTGGTACGTCGATGAGTACCGCCGCACTGCAGATGGCTGGCGTATTAACAGGCGTGTGGAGGAGAAGAGCTGGGTGTTTAATGCCCCGGACTTTATGAATCTCTGAGACCCTGCCCCATGATCGAGCTCTATACCTCTCCAACTCCCAATGGTTACAAAGCCTCCATAGCGCTGGAGGAAATGGAGATTCCGTACAACACCAACACCATAGACTTGATGGCTGGCGAGCAGAAACAGGCTGAATTTCTTGCGATCTGCCCCAATGGTCGTATCCCGGCGATTGTCGATACCGACAACGACGATTTTGCGGTTTTCGAGTCTGGCGCCATCATGATCTATTTGGCTGAAAAGTCGGGCAAATTTTTGCCCACAGACGTCAAAGGAAGGTCTCGTGTTATTCAGTGGTTAATGTTTCAGATGGGCGGCATCGGTCCAATGATGGGGCAGGCCAATGTCTTCTATCGGTATTTTCCGGAAAAAATTCAGCCTGCAATTGACCGCTACCAGTCCGAGGGGCGACGCCTTTTCGAGGTGATGGATAATCATCTTGCCAACAACGAATATCTGGCCGGTGATTACAGTATTGCTGATATGGCCAACTGGGCCTGGGTGCGAACGCACAACTGGTCTGGTGTCTCCATAGACGGACTGGATAACTTGTCACGCTGGATTGGGTTAATCGTGGAGCGCCCCGGAGCACAACGCGGTGTTAAGGTTCCTGTCGATATAGCTGAGCTTATGGATGCCAAGCGTAAAGAAGATGCAGATGCATTTTCTCGTAATGCTCGCTCCATGGTCGTTGGCGCCGCGGCTGAAGAAGATTAGGTGTTCTGAGTTTGTACTCGTACATCATCAAATTCCCGGTAGTCTCACTTTCTGTCTTGTTTGCGCTAACGGCTAGCGTCACTGTTGCGCAGGAATTGGAGCCGCGTTCCTATACCAATGTGCCAGTCGGCGAGACATTTATAGTAGTAGGCGCAGCTCGATCAGAAGGCGATATCTCGCCAGCCAATAGCACGGTCATTCAGGATCTGGAGTTAACCATAGACACTGGCGTTATCGGACTCGCGCACACGTTTGCACTGGGTGAAGATTCTGCCAAAGTTGACGTGGCCGTTGGCCGAACCTGTTACGAGGGCTCGGCGATATTTCAGGGTGATTTCGTCAAAGGCAGGCGCTGTGAGTACGTCGACCCCCGGGTGCGGGTGAGTTGGAATTTTTATGGCGCACCGGCAATGAAGCTGGAGGAGTTTGCCACGTGGACACCCGGTCTTGTGATGGGAGCCAGTGTGCAGGCTGTGATACCGGCAGGCACCTACGACTCTGCGAACTTGATCAATGCCGGCGCTAATCGTTGGATGATCCGCCCTGGACTGGGCATGTCGTATCAGACCGGTCGCTGGCACTATGATGTTTCAGCCTCAGTGCGCTTTTACGAAGACAATGATGACTTTTTTAATGGCAACAAGGTGGAGCAGGACCCACTGTATTCACTGCAGGGGCATTTGATCTACTATCTCGCTCGCGGGCGCTGGCTTTCGCTCAATGCCAATTTTTATGGTGGTGGTGAAACCATCGTGAATGGTGTGAACAACAGAGACAGCCTGGAAAACTCCCGTTGGGGAGTAACATTCTCTACGCCGCTCAGTAGGCGCATGTCACTCAAACTGAACGCCAGCACCGGCGTAGTGACCAGAACCGGTAGCGACTTCGATACCTATGGCGCAGCGCTGCAGTACCGGTTTTAAACAATATAGGGCAGGCCGCTGCCCTAGAGACTGTCCAGATATTTCTGTCGTATCTCTTTCTTGACCAGCTTGCCCGTTGCGTTCTTTGCCAGAGGCGTGGGGCTTAAGGTGATGTATTCCGGAACCTTATAGCCTGCGAGCTTCGAGGAGAGGAATGCCTTGAGATCTTCAGCCGTTACCCCCGGGTCGGCGTAAAGGGTTGCCGCGAGTTCTTCCCCCCAGCTGTCATGGGGAACGCCGTAGACAGCCGCTTCATGCACTTCAGGGTGGCTGAGCAAAATGCCTTCTACTTCTATCGGATAAATATTCTCGCCGCCTCGAATGACCATGTCCTTGATACGGTCGACGACATACAGAAAGCCCTCGTCGTCGATGTAGCCCACGTCGCCGGTAGCTACCCAGCCATCCTTGAATGTTTCTGCAGTGGCCTCGGGCAGGTTCCAGTATTGTTTTACGTTCGTCGGACTGCGTAGATAAAATTCTCCTGTACTGCCCTGGGGAAGGTCCTCGCCGTTTTCATCAACGGTCTTGCAGTCGACAATCACTGTTACAAGCCCTGAAGCAGAAGGGCGCAGACGATAGGCCTCGCCGGTAAAGCTGGAACCGGTGGCATTGGTCTCGGTCATGCCGTATCCGGTGCCGGGGTAGGCATCAGGAAGCTTGCTGTAGATCAGGTCTTTCAGGTGCGGTGGTGAAGCCGCGCCACCTGCACCCAGTGAATACAGGCTGGACGTATCTGTACTGGGAAAAGCCGGTGACTCCAGCAGGGCCATCGTCATTGCGGGCACACCGGTAAACACACTGATACGCTCAGCTTCTATGATTCGCAGCGCTTCTTCAGGGTTCCACTTGTACATGATTGACGTTTTACGGCCACCCCTGAGATTGAGCATGAAGACTGCATAGCAGCCGGAAACATGAAATAGCGGTACCGCGAGCAGGGTGGCGGGTTCATAGCCGCTGCCCATCATCTTGCCGATAGTGTCCGGATTGGCGATGGCCGAGGTATAGGCATTCATCTCCATGTTGTAGATGGCCTGGCAAATCGCAAAGTGAGTTGAAGCTGCGCCTTTGGGCTTTCCAGTTGTGCCGGAGGTGTACATGATCATGGCGAGATCACCGGACGCGATATCTACGTCGGGCATATCTGCAGCTGCTTCTTGAGTCATCTCGAAGCGGTCAAAGCCGTCTCCGTACTGTGAATCGTCACCGCGAACAACGACAGCGCGACAGCCAATACGGTCCAGCCTGTCGGCCAGGTAAGCCGCTCGCTGCTGGTCGACAAAAACCAGCTTGGCACCGGAATCGGTTAATAGATATTCGAGCTCATCAGGTTGTGCCCAGCTGTTGAGCGGCACGACGATAGCGCCCACCGATGCGGCGGCAATATAGGCTGCCATCCATTCCGGGTAATTACGCATGGCAATTGCGACCCGATCGCCTTTACATATGTCGTAGTGATTGACCAGATGATTGGCGAGCTTATCAACCATGACAAACATTTCGTCGAAGCTGAAGCGTTCATCTTCGTAGGTCACGCAGACCTTTTCTCCGTGCGCACGGCCCTCTGCGAGCGCATCGCGTAGCGTAGTGGGGGCCTGCTTGAAGCAGCGCAGTGGCACGCCATCAACTTGTCTGTCTATTAGTTCGAAGGGCGCACCGGTGGCAGTTAACTGACCGGCGGCTTCTTTCAGAGCCGAAAGTATTTCTGTAGCGTCGGTATTCATACGTTGTTGGTTTATCCTTGAGTTGTGTCCGCCCAGGATTCGGGCAAGTATTCCAGATTCAAACTTCGCACTGCACTGCGCAATGAGTCTTCAAGACTATCCAGTTGGCTGCTGCCAATTTGAGTGGCGTAGTGCTCCCGGACTTCGGCCATTACGTCCATACTGTCTGCTACCAGTTGAACGCCTCGCTCAGTGAGCTGTATCTCCTTGGCGCGTTTGTCGCCGGCATCAACGGCGCGAGCAATGTAGCCCATGCGCTCAAGTTCCTTGAGCATCTTCCCCATGGCCTGCTGTGTTACCTGGGCGCGCTCTGCCAATTCAGTCACTCTCACGGCGCCCAGGCCAAGATTGGCGAATACAGCGCTGTGAGAGGCTCGAATATCGGGATGGCCACGTTCATTCAGCCGCTTTCTGATGCGCGTTTCAAAGTCTTTGGAGAACTCTCGCAGTAGTCGCGACAAGTTGTTCGACAACTGAAAGGCAATTTCCTGATTTGCTTCCGATGTAGTTTTACTGACCATGACTTTCCTGTGTAATTTTTTATAATTATCACTAGCCTTTGGAATCTCCAGAGTTGGCTAAACATAGCAGATTTTATTGCTCTGGTGGCGCCGAAATCCGGGCTGCAGGTTCAACAAATTGTGAAAGTTGGTCACTTGCAGGGCTTCGGCTACACTGCGCATCCCAGCGCGCAGAGGTCATCATGGCAAGAGTCATCAGTTGCAACACTAACGGTATTCGGGCAGCCGCCCGCAAAGGCTTCTTCGATTGGCTGCCTTCGCAGGATGCAGATGTGGTCTGTATTCAGGAAACCAAGGCTCAGGAGCATCAATTGAGCGATGCTTTATTCAGCCCTGCGGGTTATCACTGCTTCTATAACGATGCGCAGAAGAAGGGCTACAGCGGTACGGCGCTGTATAGCCGTGTGAAGCCACGCAAGGTGATCACGCGGCTTGGTTGGGATCCGCTGGACTCCGAGGGCCGCTATCTGCAGGCCGATTATAAAGGCCTGAGTGTGATTTCGCTGTATGTGCCCTCAGGTTCCAGCAGCGACGAGGCGCAAGAGAGAAAGTATCGATTCCTGGAGGCCTTTGTAGAGCACCTGCGAGACCTCAGGCGCAAGCGCAGAGAATTTATCATTTGTGCTGACTGGAACATCTGCCACAAGGAAATAGACCTGAAAAACTGGCGTCCCAACCGCAAGAACTCCGGGTTTTTGCCGGAAGAGCGCGCCTGGCTGGATACCGTTTATGATGAAGTGGGCTATGTAGATTCCTTTCGTTTGATTAATAAGGAGTCGGAGCAGTACACCTGGTGGTCTAACCGGGGGCAGGCCTGGGCCAACAATGTCGGTTGGCGTCTGGATTATCAAATGATCACCCCGGGTCTGGCAGAGGCTGTTAGCGGGGCTTCAATTTACAAAGACGAGCGGTTTTCGGATCATGCCCCGCAGATCATGGACTATGCGCTGACCATAGAGGGCTAGCGCCGCCTGGATTGCGGGTATGAGGTAAACCTTGTACATTAGCGGGCGTTCTTAGCGCCTCTCAGCACCCACAACAGAACAGGAAATTTTGTATGAGTTTTTTTATAGCCGATGCCCATGCCCAGGCCGCAGCTGGACCAGCACAGGGTGGCGAAATGTTCCAGATATTCTTTTTGGTAGGCCTTTTCGTTCTCTTCTATTTCATTGCAATCCGGCCTCAGCGCAAGCGTCAGAAGGAACACTCTGAAATGGTGTCAGCCCTGAACAAAGGTGACGAGGTGGTGACTACTTCTGGAATTCTGGGCAAGATCACCTCGCTGGATGACAGCTACATTGTTCTGAACGTTGCTGACAAAGTAGAGATGAAGTTTCAGCGGGTACATATCCATGCGGTACTGCCTAAAGGTACCCTGAAGTCCATAGGCTAGAATGAGCCTGGACTATCCCCGGCGAATTAAGCTCGCCCAAACACCTACACCACTGCAGCTTCTTTCCAGGGCCTCCGAGCGCTGGGGGAACGGGCAGCGCATCTGGGTCAAACGAGACGACCTGACCGGAAGTACGCTCAGTGGCAACAAAGTCCGCAAGCTTGAGTTTATCGCCGCTCATGCCATAGATAACGGCTACGACACGCTGATTACCTGTGGTGGCCTGCAGAGCAATCATTGCCGGGCAACGGCTTTTGTGGGCGCCCAGTTGGGCCTGCAAACACATTTACTGTTGCGTGGGGATGAGCCCGAGGCAGATGAGGGCAACTATCTGCTGGACCGGCTGGCTGGTGCTCGCATTAGCTGCTATCCCGCCAGTCGTTTTTTCCGTGACATCGATACGCTTTTTGCCGAGTGGCAGGCACATTATGCAGAAGCGGGGCGCAAGGCGCTGGCGATACCCACGGGCGGTAGCGATGGTATCGGGGCCTGGGGCTATATTGCGGCGTGTGAAGAATTGCTGCAGGATTTTCAGCAGCACGGTATCGAGTCGGCGCATGTAGTTACCGCTTCTGGCTCCGGTGGCACACAGGCCGGCTTGACTCTTGGTGCACTGTTGCACGAGCTCCCGGCCACTGTCTGGGGGGTCAATGTCTGCGACAATGAACGCTATTTTATGGACAAGATCGCGGCCGATGCCCAAGACTGGCTGCAGCGTTACCCGGATGTGCCGCAACTTGAAGTGCAACCCAGAGTACTGGATGGTCACGTGGGCGAGGGGTATGGCGTGGCCAGCCCAGAAGTTTTCGACCTGATCGCAGAGCTTGCGGCCCTCGAAGGGCTGGTTCTGGATCCTGTCTACACCGGCAAAGCATTTCAAGGCATGCTCGCTGAGCTGGAGTCCGGTCGGTTTGCCTCATGTCGCGATGTTGTCTTCGTGCATACAGGCGGCTTGTTCGGGCTGTTCCCCCAGAGTCAGGGTTTCAACTGGTAAAATATTCGCAGTACGCTTACCCGATCATAATAATTAAGGAAAGCCATCATGACTGAGTTTATAACCACCTTGAATGGTTGGGCCTGGGGCCCTGTGATGCTCGTGCTTCTGCTGGGGACCGGTTTCTACCTCAGCCTTGGACTGCGTTTCGCCACAATTCGCAAAATTCCGACTGCACTGCGCTTGCTGCTGCAGGGGCGGGGAGGTCGTGGCGAAGGCGATATCTCACCCTTTAGCGCGCTCATGACTTCACTTTCGGCAACCATTGGTACAGGCAATATCGCCGGTGTTGCAACGGCCATTGCGCTGGGTGGCCCTGGAGCGCTGTTCTGGATGTGGATCACTGCACTTGTAGGCATGGCAACGAAATACGCTGAGGCCGTGTGTGCTGTGCGCTACCGTGAGCGCGACGAGAAGGGTAATTTCAGCGGCGGCCCCATGTATTACATTCGTAACGGCCTTGGCAAGAAGTGGCACTGGTTGGGCTTTGCCTTCGCCCTGTTCGGCAGTCTCGCTGGTTTTGGGATTGCCAATACGGTGCAGTCGAACTCTGTTTCACAGGTTATGCATGACTCTTTCTCAGTGCCACCGCTTGCCACTGGCCTTGTGCTGATGGTGTTAGTGGCCGCTGTAGTTCTGGGAGGTATTCGCCGAATAGCGAGTGTCGCCAGTTGGTTAGTGCCGATGATGGCGCTGAGTTATATCCTGATGAGCCTCGTCGTCATCATCGTGCACATGTCTGAAGTGCCCGCTGCAATCGTAACGATTGTAGAGTCGGCATTTACGGGCTCGGCGGCAGCAGGCGGTTTTGTAGGTGCCACCGTATGGGCGGCCCTGCGCTTCGGTGTAGCCCGGGGTATCTTCTCCAATGAGGCCGGCCTTGGCAGCGCGCCCATCGCTCACGCAGCAGCGCGCACCGATGAGCCGGTAGAGCAGGGCATGATTGCCATGCTGGGCACCTTTATTGACACGCTTGTGGTCTGCACGATGACAGGCCTGGTTATCGTCATTATGGATGTGCTGCCCAGTGGTGTAAGCGGCGCCAGCCTGACCTCCATGGCGTTTGCGCAAGCCTTCCCCGGTGGACAATACATCGTGACACTGGGTCTCTGCCTGTTTGCCTTTACCACCATGATAGGCTGGTCTTTTTATGGCGAGCGTTGCGTGGTTTTTCTGGTGGGATCACGGGGTATCTGGCCTTTTCGGCTCGCCTGGGTATTGGCGATACCGGTTGGCACCGTGGTGGAACTTGAACTGGTTTGGCTGATAGCGGATACCCTGAATGCCTTTATGGCTATCCCGAACCTGATAGCGCTTATCTTGCTTGCGCCGGTGGTGTTTTCGGTCAGTCGCGAGTACTTCAACAGGTAGTTGTTTGCTTAGCGCTACTTCGATCAACTTATTGCGCGAGATCAATGGCGCCATGCTCGCGCTATGATTTTATGGCGCAGAATGATTTAGCATTTACATCAGAATGGAGAACACAGTGACCGATATCATCAGCTCAGTGGAAGAGAGCGTGGACCATGCCATCGCTGCTGTCGGCCACAATATCGTATTGGGTGCGCCGCTGGGGCTGGGTAAGCCGGTACAAGTGATGAATGCGTTCTTTCAGCGTGCGCTGAAAGACCCCGAAATCAATCTGCACATCTACACAGCGTTGTCATTGGAGCTGCCGACCCCGGGCAGTCATATTGAAGCCAACCTTGCCGGCCCGATACTGCAGCGCCTCTTTGGCGATTACGAAGAGCTGGATTACATGAAAGCGATGCGTGCAGGACCATTGCCCGCGAATATCCAGGTTAGCGAACTGTATGTAAAAGCGGGGTCCATGAAAGGAGTGGCCGCGGCGCAGCAAAACTATATCTCCAGTAACTACACCCATATTGCTAGAGACCTGTGTGATCGCGGTATCAACGTGCTGGTGCAGATGGTTGCCGTGCGAGACACAGAAGAGGGCGTTCGCATCAGCTTGTCGGGAAACCCCGATACCGGGCTCGATGTCGCTGCCCGGCTGATCGAGGAGCGTCCCGAGTCTTTCTTCAGTATTGCCCAGGCACACAGCGAAATGCCGTACATGGAGAACGATGCCGAGATCGATGATGACTTCTTCGATTTACTGGTGCGTAATCCGGCGTACGACAAGCGTTTATTTGCTGTGCCAAACGCCGCGGTTCCATTGGCTGATTATGCGACCGCCATGCACGCCAGCAGTCTTATCGTCGACGGTGGTACCTTGCAGATAGGGATAGGCTCCCTCGGTGATGCAGTTGCCCATGCCTGTATCGTCAGGCACAAGCACAGCGAGCAGTATCGCAAGGTGTTATCTGCTTTGAGTCAGCAGGAATCTCCGCTGGCAGCAGATGGGCAGCCCTTTGCCGAAGGGCTTTATGTGTCCACCGAGATGTTCGTTAACGGCATGATGCACCTGATGGAAAAGGGGGTTGTAAAACGCCGTGTGTACGACCAGCTAGATCTGCAACTCGGCATTAATCGCGGCGACATTACCGCTAGCGTCGATGAAGACCTTTATGACTATGCGCGGCAGTGTAACTTGTTGCCGAAAGTGTTGGATCAGGCGTCCCTGCAAGAATTGCAGTTTTGGGGCATTCTCTCTGCCAACACTACGATTGACGCTGACACCTTGCGTGTCGATGGCGCCGCGGTAGTCAACGATACGGATAACATTGATACGCGTACGATTCTGCTGAAGGCGGTTGAAGGGACAACGCTACGCCATGGTCGTGTACTGCACGGCGGCTTCTTTCTTGGCCCGCAGGATTTCTACGCCAAGTTGCGTGACCTGGGAGCGCAGGGGCAGGAAGATATATGCATGACCAGCGTGCTGCGCACCAATCAGTTGCTGCTTGATTACAAGCTCTATTGCGCACAGAGAAAGAATGCACGCTTCATTAACACCGGCATGATGGTGACATTGGCCGGTGCCGTAGTATCTGACGCGCTTGAAAATGGCGAGATTATCAGCGGTGTTGGTGGTCAGTATAATTTTGTCGCCATGGCGCATGACTTGCCCGGCGCTCGCTCTGTGCTCTGTATACGTAGCACGCGCGGCAGTGGCAAAACCCTGCAATCAAATATTCTGCCTTTCTACGGGCATATCACAATCCCCAAACACCTGCGCGATGTCATTGTGACCGAGTACGGTGTCGCCGATCTCAGGGGGCAAAGCGATTCGGAGATTATAAAGAGATTGATCAATGTAGCGGACTCGCGGTTTCAGGATGAACTGCTGGAGTTTGCAAAGGAAAATTTGAAGGTTGAGTCCGATTACGAGGTGCCAACTTTTGCGCGTAACAACACCCCGAAAGCTATCGCGACCGTATTGGCGCCTCATATGAAATCCGGCCTGTTCCCAGACTATCCCTTTGGCACAGCGCTCACTGATCAGGAAATCGCCCTGGCCAGTAGCCTGCGTAAAATCAAAGCCCTCACGGAAGAGCCCGCGCACTTTATCCCGCGGTTGTTCAAGGCGTTGCTGCATCACCCGGATGACGAGGCGGCCAAACCCTGGCTGGAGAGAATTCATTTGGAGCATCCAGATACCAGCAAGGACTTTCTGGTGCAGCAGCTGTTAATGCTTGAACTTGAAGAACGCGGCTTGCTGAAAGCTGGCTAGGCCGAATATAAACCGTATTCTTGCTGGCGGTGGCGACTTTCGCTGTCACCGGGCTACAGGTATGCTGTCACCATGGCAGTAAAACTCGACAATAAGCTCGTTATCGCTATTTCGTCCCGGGCGTTGTTCAACCTGGACGACAGCCATGCTGTTTATGAGAAAGATGGCCTGCAGGCCTACTCCGATTATCAGATTGCTCGCGAGGACGAACCGCTGGAACCCGGTGAAGCCTTTCCATTAGTCAAAAAATTATTGCATTTGAACGAGCGCCTGGGCGGTGAGTCGCAGGTGGAAGTGGTGCTGTTGTCTCGTAACAGCGCAGACACGGGATTGCGGGTTTTCAACTCGATTCAGCACTACGAGTTGAATATAAGCCGTGCCGCTTTTTGCGGCGGAGAAAGTCCCTGGCGCTATATCAATGCCTTCGGTTGTCAGCTGTTTCTATCAAACGAGGCAGAGGATGTGCGTTACGCGCTGGAGTGCGGTGTTGCCGCGGCAACCCTGGTGTCGAACAAGGGCGGCGCAATGGCTAATGAAGAACTGCGCTTCGCCTTCGACGGCGACGCGGTGATTTTCTCCGATGAAGCCGAGCGCGTATACAAGAGCGAGGGGCTTGAAGCCTTTACTGCAAGCGAGCAGGCGGCGGCCCACACGCCGCTTAGCGGTGGTCCGTTCAAGGCTTTCCTGGCGGCGCTGCACCAGTTACAGCAAGCATTCCCCGTTACTGAGGCGCCTATTCGCACGGCCCTGGTGACGGCCCGTTCGGCGCCCGCGCATGAGCGGGTAATTCGTACGCTCAGGGCGTGGAATATTCGTATTGATGAGTCTATATTTCTCGGCGGTCTGAATAAGACGGACTTTCTGAAAGCCTATCAGGCCGACGTGTTTTTCGATGATCAACCCTTGCATTGCGAGTCGGCCAGTCCCCATATTGCTACGGGTCACGTGCCTCACGGCGTAGCCAACTCCTAGTAAAATCGGCGCAATTTCGTTATTCCTTTTTAAGTTGGCAATTCTGTCAGGTAATGGCTATTCTTCATAAGGGCCAACGCTGTTCAGTTTTTGATCAGGTGGCGCCTGATGGAGGTTGGAATGAAGCTGCAACAGCTGCGTTACATCTGGGAGGTGGCGCATCATGATCTCAATGTCTCTGCCACCGCGCAGAGTCTCTACACGTCTCAACCAGGCATCAGTAAGCAAATCCGGCTGTTGGAGGATGAGCTTGGCGTAGAGGTATTTGCTCGTAGCGGCAAACACCTGACCCATGTAACGCCGGCCGGGGAAGCCATACTCGAAGCAGCTGGCGAAGTCCTTCGCAAAGTCGAGAGCATCAAGCAGGTTGCTCAGGAATACTCCAATGAGAAGAAGGGTGCGCTGTCTATCGCAACCACCCATACCCAGGCCCGTTATGCGCTGCCCGGTGTTATCAAATCCTTTATAGACCGTTATCCCGAAGTGGCCCTGCACATGCATCAGGGCACACCCATGCAAATTTCCGAGATGGCTGCGGACGGTACGGTAGATTTCGCTATTGCAACAGAGGCGCTGGAGCTTTTCAGCGACCTCATCATGATGCCCTGTTATCGCTGGAATCGCTGTATTCTGGTACCCAAAGACCATCCGCTGACCCAGGTGTCCAAGTTAAGCCTTGAGGATGTGGCAGCTCATCCCATAGTCACCTACGTATTCGGCTTTACGGGACGTTCAAAACTGGACGAAGCGTTTGTTGAGCAGGGTTTGATTCCGAAGGTGGTTTTTACAGCTGCTGATGCCGACGTCATCAAGACTTATGTTCGCCTCGGTCTGGGAATAGGCATTGTTGCCGCTATGGCGCATGACGAAGCAGTCGACTCCGATCTTGTCACCCTGGACGCTAGTCACCTGTTTTCAAGTAGTGTGACTCGCATAGGAGTGCGCAGGGGAACGTTCCTGCGCGGCTATATGTATGATTTTATCGAGGACTTTGCGCCTCACCTGACACGGGAAGTCGTTCAGGAGGCCTTTGCCAGTCGTTCCCGCACTGAGCTGGAAGAACTGTTTTCTCACGTCACGCTCCCGGTATATTGATCGCACTTGTATCGCCGCGCCTAACTGGGTAGATTGTGCGCCGCATGATCGTCGCTTGAGGAGAGAAAACGTTGGAACTGGCCTGCCTGGACCTTGAAGGGGTCCTTATCCCTGAAATCTGGATCGCCTTCGCCGAAAAAACCGGCATTGAAGAGCTTCGTGCAACAACCCGGGATATTCCCGACTACGACGTCCTGATGAAACAGCGCCTCGGTCTGCTCGACCAGCATGGCCTTACCATCGACGATATTCAGCAGGTTATCGCGACGCTGGAGCCCTTGCCAGGCGCGGCCAGTTTTCTTGACTGGCTGCGAGAGCGCTTCCAGGTCATTATTCTGTCCGACACCTTCTATGAATTTTCCCAGCCGCTAATGCGTCAGCTGGGCTGGCCTACACTGCTGTGCCACCGTCTGATAACAGATGAAAAGGGCAGGGTAGTGGATTACAAGTTGCGCCAGACAGATCCAAAGCGAGCCTCGGTAAAGGCGCTACACAGCCTTAATTACCGTGTTATAGCAGCCGGTGACTCCTACAATGACACAACCATGTTGTCTGAGGCTGAAGTGGGAATTTTGTTCCATGCTCCGCAGAATGTGATCGAGGAGTTTCCACAATTCCGGGCTGTGCATACGTTCGAGGATCTGCGGGAGGCGTTCATTGAGGCTAGTGATCGCCCCCTGACGTTGTAATCAGCGCGCCCGTTTAATCGGCGATGGTCGCTTCCAGCGCGGCCAGGAATTTGCCCACTTTGTCGTAGGTTTCCTGATACTCCTGCTGCCATTGGGAGTCTGCAACGATTCCTCCGCCCCCCCAACAGTGGATTTCTCCTTCGTGGCAGAGCAGGGTGCGTATGGCGATATTGCTGTCCATGCGCCCATCTGCACTGATGTAGAAAAGAGAGCCGCAGTAGAGCTGCCTTGGGTCGGGTTCAAGCTCGGCGATAATCTCCATCGCCCTACGTTTGGGCGCTCCGGTAATAGACCCACCCGGGAAGCTGTCGCGTAACATAGTGGCTGCATCACGATCACTCCCAAGCTCTCCGCTTATAGTGCTAACCAGGTGGTGGACAGTGGGGAAACTCTGAACTTCAAAGAGCCGGTCAACGTGGATCGAGCCGGGTATACAGCTGCGACCGAGGTCGTTTCGCAGCAGGTCAACGATCATGAGGTTCTCTGCTCGATCTTTGCCAGAGGCCTGAAGTTCGGCTGCGGCGAGTTGGTCTGTGCGTTGATCTGAGTAACGCGGCCTGGTGCCCTTGATAGGACTCGTCTCCACCCTGCGCCCGTGCAGGGACAAAAAGCGCTCGGGTGACAGGCACAGCACAGCCTGATCCGGGGCAGGCTGCAAATACGCAGAAAAAGGCGCGGCGGCAATCGCTCGCAGGGTGCGATAAGCGTCCCATGGGTCGCCCTCGTATTGCGCACTGAATTTCTGGGCCAGGTTTACCTGGTAACAATCGCCGGCAGCGATATAGTGCTGGATCCTCTCAAAGGCGCGCCTGTAATCGTTCGCGTCCATGTTGGACTGGAAGCCACCCAGGAGTTGGAACGCTTCGGTTCTGCGGCTCCTGCCACTTTGCAATCTACGCAGGAGGTCCTGACGGGTTTCTCGGGTCACATAGGGCTGGCATACCAGTACTGACTTTTGTAGTAGATGATCCTGCACAATGGCCCAGCTATAGGCCGAAACCTGAATGGCCGGGAAAGCGGCGTGCGCCTGGGTTTTGTCAGCTACCTGATGCAGGCTGTTGCCAGCATCGTACCCGAGGTAACCCAGCAGGCCGCCGCAAAAGGGCAGGTCTGGCGAGACCGCCTGAATGCTCGAAAACCTGTCCTTGTGCCATTCACCAAGCTGCTCGAAGTAGGCGCGACACTGTTGCTCGTTGGCGCCCGTAGGAAGCTCGGGCAGTCCCTCGCTTTGACCAGCTGCCGTTACGATGTCATAACGGCCACTGCTTGCATGGGGGAAACTGCTGTCCAGCAGGCAGGCGCCAGGCAGATCCCTGACCCGATCGAATACCGTGCAGACATCGGGAGAATAGGGCAGCTCGTCTAGATGTAGCGTGTCGCTCATCCTGTGGCAATTACTCCGCTGATAACGGCGCCAGCTTGGCGTCGCGTTTATGACTATCGGGGCCTGTATTGATGTTTACTGAGAACACATTCGAGTGAGGCTCAAAGCTTCAAAAAATCGTAATGTGACCTCTGTAAGGCCTTGTTTAAATTGACTTTAAGGGGCCGGGACATTAATGTAAGACCCCGTTTTAAAGGCAGGTTTGCATCGTAAGCCTCGCCATCTTGATATGCAAATTTCACCGCCTCTTCGCTAGGGGTCAGTTGTCACACTGGCACGGGTAGCCGCAGGCTGGAGCTTGGATAAAAATTATGACAGATAGCAGTAACGAACTGATCGCATCGCTGGTCAATCCTTTCGATGATACCGCGGAACGTGAGTTCACCGTGCCCGGACAGGTGGCCGCTGAGCCCGGCCTGTACGAAGAGGCCCTAAAGAAGGGCTGGGAGCTGCAGCAGCGCCCCTATCAGGCCGCCGGCGTAAAGAGCGTTCAGCGCCAGCACCTGAAGCACCGCATGACCATTTGGGAGCGCATCGAGTTTCTTGCTGATGAGGAACCCCGTGTCCTGTTCCAGAACTGGGGCCCCAATCTGGACGGCGCCTCGTTGGTTACGGCCTTGATCAAGGTTGATGGACGGGATGTTGCGATTTACGGGCACGATTTTACGGTACGCGCCGGTTCAATGGACGCGACCAATGGTAAAAAACTCGCACGGCTTTTCGAGCTTGCTGCCAAGAGCAAAGTGCCGTTGGTCGGTTTAAACGATTCAGCCGGTGCGTATATCCCTGCTGGTGTGGGTGGCCTGGATGGCTATGCTGACGCTTTTACTGCTTTGCGTAAGATCAGCGGTGTTGTTCCCAGCATCATGTGCATGTTCGGCTTCAACGCTGGTGGCGGGTCTTATCTGCCGCGACAAGGCAGCTTCATGATTCAGCCCAACGATACTTTCTTCGGCCTTACCGGGCCAGGTGTAGTCAAATCAGTCCTCGGTGAGGATGTAACGCCGGAAGAGTTGGGTGGCCCTGGCGTGCACAGCCAAAGCGGCGTGACCGACTTTGTAGTGCCCGATGAAGTTGCGGCATTGCGCAAGGTGCGGCAACTGCTCAACTACTTGCCAAGCTATAACGGCGAGTCGGCACCGCATCAGCCTTCCTCGGATCCGGTTAACCGGAAAACCTGGGATATCGATATCCTGTTGAAGAAGGCTTTCAACTCACCAACCGGATTCAATACCCCCATCGACATCAGCATCATGATCCAGCAGTTGTGCGATCACGGCGACTTCCTTGAGATACAGCCAGACCGAGCCCGCAACACAATTACGGCATTGGGTCGTATGGCCGGCAATGTCATTGGTTTTGTGGCCAACAACTCGGCGGTATCCTCCGGGCAGATTGATATTGCCGCCGCGTATAAAAATGCGCGCTTTATTCGCTTCTGCAATCTTTACAACATCCCCATTATTTTCCTTGAAGACACAACTGGCTTCTTGCCTGGCAAGGAGCAGGAAGCCGGCGGTATCGTTCAGGCAGGCCGTGCAATGCTCGACGCGATTGTTGATCTGCGTACTCCGCGTTTCCTTGTTCTTGTCAGAAATGCTTTTGGCGGCGCTTACGCTTCCTATAACAACTACCCCACAGGGGCCGACTTTGTCGTGGCCTTGCCTACAACGCGTGTAGCGGTGATGGGCCCGGCCGGCGTTGAGTACGTCTACAAAGATGAGTTGCGTAAAATTCGAGGTGAGGCCAAGGCCAGGCTGAAGGCAGAAACACAGGCCCAGGTAGCAGCAGGGCTCGCAGAAGACGAGGCCGCCAAGGCAGCAGCTGCGCTGGTAGATGGCTGGGTGAAGGCCGAAGAGCAATTGCTGGCTCAACGCTACGAGCGCGAATTGATGAACCCCAACGAGGCGCTCAGCCTTGGCTCAATATCACAGATTGTGATGCCCTCGAATCTACGCGAGGTCTTGGCGGAGCATATGAATTTCTGCCTGCGCCACTACGAGCCGACCCCATTGCAATCTGTACAGCGCGAATTTCACTAAGCGCCCGTCAATAGAATTCAGAGTAAGGAAGCCCGCGTGTCAAACGAATACTACCTGAGCAACTCCTTGATTCACCGCGATCGTCGATTGGGGCGAAGGCACAATGATTGGGTCAGTCAATTTGACTGCACCGATATGTGCCCGCTCATCATCTGTCGCGGTCCGATCCGAAAAGAGGCCATGGACGTTTTTGCCGAGATGGGGATTAACCACTTTGGCATCTTGCTGTCCGAGAAAGACTCCATCGTCTACCAGGACGCGCTGGCGCCAGAGCTGCGCGCCCTGACTGACCCTGACCGTGTGCATCGAGTACCGGACTATACCGGCGCAAATAAAGAAGAGCGTGATCAGCGTATTGCGCAGATCATCAGCATTGCGAAAGATAACGGCTACAACTCTATTTTTGCCGGCTACGGTTTCATGGCCGAAGACGAGACCATGGTCGCTGCAATGGAAAATGCCGGCCTGAACTTTATTGGTCCCTGCTCGCGCACAGTCCACGACGCCGGCCTGAAAGATGAGGCCAAGCGGACCGCATTAAAATCCGGCGTATCAGTCACGCCAGGTATCGATAATGGCACAGCGCTGACCCTGCTGAAGAAGCACCCCGATGTGGCCGCACTGAAAAAGCTGGTTGCAGACAGCTTGCTGGATGTGACCGATGAGCGACTCGACGATGCCGATGTCAGCCTCGAAGACAAAGCGGATATTGTACTGGCAGCGTCTTATCGCAAGGGCGTGGACCTGTACACGGTTGATGAGCTATGCGAAACACTCACCGACGCGGTCAAAAAAATGGCGGCAGACTACCCTGAAAACCGCATCCGTCTTAAGGCCATCAGTGGTGGCGGCGGCAAAGGCCAGCGTATTCTTCCCATTGGTGCCGCTGATCGCACGCCTGAACTGGTTCGTGAAATACTCAACGAAGTTAAGACAACCGGCGTCGGCGACAACAAGAACGTGTTGGTTGAATTGAATATTGAAACCACACGCCACCAGGAGATCCAGTCAGTCGGTAACGGCATCTGGTCACTGAGTATGGGCGGCCGGGATTGCTCCTTGCAAATGCATGAGCAGAAGCTGTTGGAAGTCTCGGTGACAGTAGAGTCGCTGCAGGCTGCCATTGAGCAGGCGGAACAGTCCGGAGCCAGCGAGGAAGTCAGGGTCCTGCGCCAGGATCTGATAACACTGGAAGCTATGGAGGCGGAGTCTGAGCGCTTTGGTCTGGCTGTGGGCCTTGATTCCGTGTCGACCTTTGAGTGCATTGTCGATCGCGACAAGCATTTCTTTATGGAAATGAATACACGTATCCAGGTAGAGCACCGTGTTACAGAGCTCTGCTATTCACTGAAGTTCAGTAATCCCGATAACCCCGATGAAAACTTCGTGGTGGAGTCGCTGGTGGAGCTGATGGTCTTGCTGGCAGCACATGGTCCGAAGCTGCCCAGGCCAGAACGCCAGCCACGCTTTAATGACAGCGTGGAAGCGCGCCTGAATGCGACCAACCAGGCCTTGCAACCCAGCGCCGGTGGTGTCATCGAGTACTGGAGTGATGCGCAGGAAGGCGAAATTCGCGACGACCAGGGCATCAGCCTGCACAATCCGGATACCGATGTATTCATGAAGTACACGCTGGCCGGCGCTTATGACTCCAATATTGCATTGTTACTCACGGTTGGCGATACCCGACTGGATACCTACGAGAGAATGGCCGAGACAATCCGCCTGACTCGTATGCGTGGGTCCGACCTGGCCACCAACCTTGAATTTCACTATGGCCTGGTGAACTGGTTTATAGGCCAGAACATCAATGCCAGGCCAACCACCCGCTTTATTGTGCCTTACCTGACGGCTGTGGGTGAGCTGAAGCAGTATGCCAACAACATAGATCTTCACTACGCCTGGGGCCAGATAGGCAAAGCGGTAACGGCAGAGCAGGATGGCGATGCAGCTAGCGCATTGCGGGAGACACTTACGCTCAAGCAAACACTGCTATTGAGGCCGCTGGAGCGATTGCTGGCCGAGCCCCATGTCCTGAGTGGCTGGCTGAGCATTAATCGGGACTGCTACACCGTTATCGATGGCGCGATCAGCTGGAACGAAAACCCGCTGGATTTGCTGGTCGATACTTATCATTTCCTGAATATGGATTACATTCAGGGTGCGCCGGCATCGAGCATGATCTGGCAGCACGACAATGAAATTTTGCAGCAGGCTGTGGCCTTCTACGACCAGCTGAACAATCTGCTGCCGGCGGAAGACTGGGAAGAAATGCAATCGCTGTTAGCAGCTGATGAAGCGCCCTCCGGCATCGCTGCCGACTTGTGGCAACAGGTGAGGGCGGCGCACAAGGGCTTTCAGGCTGGCACCGAGATACTGGCTATTCTGCCAAGCATAGCTGAAGCCACGGGCTACTATGCGCTTACCGTCAATGATGACCTGAGCATTGATATCCCAGAGCGTCTAATGGATGAGGAGCTGCAGGGTGCAATGGCCAAGGTGCTGGTGCCACCACCGGTCGCCAAATCCAATGAAATCCTGGCAGAAAGCGGCGGTATGTTCTACGGCCGCGAAACGCCAGAACACGAGGCCTATGTTCAGGCCGGAGATCACTTCGACGCTGGCGATCCCCTGTTTATCGTCGAAGTAATGAAGATGTTCAACAAGGTGTATGCACCATTTTCCGGCACCATCGACGAAGTACTGGTAGACACGGATGGCGTGATTATTCGCAAAGGCCAACCCATCTTCACAATTACACCGGATGAAAAGATTGTCGAGGAATCCCCCGAGGATGTTGCTGCACGTCGCCGCACCGTCACCGATAACTTCCTGCGACAAGCGCTATAGAGGATTTCCCATGATTACAGCACTTGACCATATTGCCATCGCCGTCCCCGACCTGAAGCAGGCGATTAAGCGCTTCCTGGAAGATTTCGGCTTGCCCTTTGAGGGCATACACGATGTTGAAGAGGCCAAGACTTCTACCGCATTTTTTCCTTTGCCGCCCACCAGCATAGAGCTGGTTCACCCATTGCGTGGTGAAGGGCCCATTGCCGGCTATCTGGACAAGCGCGGAGGTGGACTACATCACCTGTGCTTCCGCTCTGACAATATCGAAGAAGATATCGCGAGGCTGCGTGACAAGGGTTACCAGTTCCTGGCGGATGAGCCCTCGCCAGGCGCTCATGGTTCGAAAGTAATTTTCATTCATCCTAAAAGTTGTGACGGTGTGCTGATAGAACTCAACCAGCCTGGCGACGAGCACTGAGACGAGGTATTCATGAGCGACGACATCTACGACAAGGATTCCGCCACCCCCGAACAATGGCAGGCGCTGGCGACCAAGCAGCTCAAAGGCAAGAGCCCGGATGACCTCACCTGGGAAACTGCCGAAGACATAGGTGTAAGGCCGCTGTATACCGCAGCCGATACCGAGGATCTGCAATACACCGATACCATGCCTGGAATGTCGCCTTATATTCGCGGGCCGCAGGCGACCATGTATGCCGGCCGTCCCTGGACCATCAGGCAGTATGCAGGCTTTTCAACGGCGGAAGAGTCCAACGCGTTTTACCGCAAGGCTCTGGCGGCAGGCGGGCAGGGCGTGTCCGTAGCCTTCGACCTGGCTACCCACCGCGGTTATGACTCAGACCATCCCAGGGTTTCTGGCGATGTCGGTAAGGCCGGCGTGGCCATAGATTCTGTAGAGGATATGAAAATACTGTTCGACAGTATTCCTCTGGATAAAGTGTCGGTATCCATGACGATGAATGGCGCGGTTCTGCCTGTGCTGGCCGGCTACATCGTAGCTGCAGAAGAGCAGGGCGTGAGTCAGGATCAACTGGCGGGCACCATCCAGAACGATATCCTTAAAGAGTTCATGGTGCGCAATACCTATATTTATCCGCCGGCACCGAGCATGAAAATCATCGGCGATATTATTGCCTATTGCTCCAGTAACATGCCGCGCTTCAACACTATCTCCATCTCCGGATATCACATACAGGAAGCGGGAGCGAACGCGGCCCTGGAACTGGCTTACACCTTGGCAGATGGCAAGGAATACATACGTACAGCCATCGCTGCAGGTCTTGGCATTGATGACTTTGCGCCGCGGCTGTCGTTTTTCTGGGGCATAGGCATGAATTTCTATATGGAAATTGCCAAGATGCGCGCTGCCAGATTGCTTTGGACGAAGATCGTATCCGAGTTTAACCCCACGAACCCCAAGAGTTCGATGCTGCGCACGCACAGCCAGACTTCAGGCTGGTCGCTGACTGAGCAGGACCCGTACAACAATGTTGTGCGTACCACGATTGAGGCCATGGCTGCCGTTTTCGGTGGGACCCAGTCCCTGCATACCAATGCGCTGGATGAGGCCATTGCACTGCCGTCAGAATTTGCTGCGCGTATTGCGCGAAATACACAGCTGATCATTCAGGAAGAGACTGGCATTACCAAGGTTGTTGATCCCTGGGGCGGTTCTTACATGATGGAGTCGCTGACTCAGGACATCGCTGACAAGGCCTGGGAGTTGATCGAGGAAATCGAGTCTGCAGGCGGTATGGCTAAAGCCATTGAAACCGGCATGCCAAAACTCAAGATTGAAGAGGCTGCAGCCAAAAAGCAGGCCAGAATTGATCGTGGCGAAGATGTGATCGTTGGCGTCAACAAGTACACCATCGACGAAGAAGATGAGGTTGATGTACTGGAGATCGACAATGATGCCGTACGTGAGTCACAGGTAGCGAGGCTGGCCAGCATTCGCGCCGACCGTGACGAGGCAGCTGTCGAGAGTATACTGGAGGACATCTACCAGTGTGCCGTGAGCGGCGAAGGCAACCTGCTTGCGCTGGCTGTCGAGGCCACACGGCGACGGGCTACCGTAGGGGAGATCTCATTTGCCATGGAACGTGAATTCGGACGCTTCAGTGCCCAGGCCCAGACCGTTTCCGGTGTCTACGGCTCCGCCTTTCAGGAAGATGAGGACTGGCAGGCCATTAGCAGCGATATCGATAACTTCGTTACCCAACATGGTCGTCGCCCGCGCATGCTCGTGTGCAAGATGGGACAGGATGGCCACGACCGGGGTGCCAAGGTAGTGGCTACGGCCTTTGCAGATGTGGGCTTTGATGTGGATTTGTCGCCCATGTTCTCCACACCAGAAGAGGTGGCCAGGCAAGCGATAGAGAACGATGTTCACGTAGTAGGTGCCTCGTCGCTGGCCGCTGGTCACAAGACGCTAGTGCCCGAGTTGGTCGAGCAGCTCAGGAAGCAGGGCGCTGAGGATATCGTGGTTATCGCGGGTGGTGTCATACCCAAGCAGGACTACGAGCATCTTTACCAGGCCGGTGTGAAGTGCATTTTCGGACCCGGAACGCCGATTCCGGTGTGTGCCCGAGATGTATTGAGCGCGGTGAATGAGGCTCAGACCTGATACCGGGCTATCATGTCAGCGTTTTCCTTACAGGAACTTCTAAACGGTAATCGCCGCGCGCTGGCCAAAGCCATCACGCTGGTCGAAAGCAAGCTAGATACGCACCGTGAGCAGGCACAGGGCATTCTGGAACAGGTGCTGCCTCACAGCGGTAATAGCATCCGTATCGGTATAACCGGTGTGCCTGGTGTCGGTAAATCTACATTCATAGAAGCTTTCGGGCTGCATTTGATCGAGCAGGGCAAGCGTGTGGCGGTGCTGGCAGTGGACCCCAGCTCACCCATAGCCGGTGGCTCCATACTCGGCGACAAAACCCGCATGGAAGAACTGTCACGCAGAGACGAGGCCTTTATCAGGCCTTCGCCCTCTGAAGGTGCACTGGGTGGTGTGGCGCAAAAGACGCGGGAAACAATGCTGTTATGTGAAGCCGCCGGCTACGATGTCATTCTGGTTGAAACCGTCGGGGTGGGGCAGTCTGAGTATCAGGTTGCAGCCATGGTCGATTTTTTCATGGTCCTGATGCTGCCGGGTGGCGGAGACGAATTACAGGGCATTAAAAAGGGTATTCTGGAACTCGCCGACGCGCTGGTGATCAACAAGGCCGATGGTGACAGTGAGCAAATGGCACAGCTCAGCCGGACGCACTACACCAGCGCTATGAATCTTTTGCGGCACACAACGTTCTGGACTCCCAGAGTGATGACCTGTTCCGCGCTGAAGCTGATAAACATCGATGCCATCTGGGGCATGATCATTGATTTCTACTTTCAGGCCCAGAAGGAGAATGCGTTTCTGGGTAAGCGCGCCCAGCAAAATCGCGACTGGATGCATCATCTGGTCAACGAGATGCTGCTGCTGAAGCTGTCGACCAACCCTGAGGTCAAGGCGGTGCTTCCCGAGCTTGAAAGCGCGGTGGAGGATCAGTCAACCACGGCCTATGCGGCGGCAAAACGTATCATAGATATGCTTTAGGGTATTTGGGCATGCGCTTCCAGCCTCTTGAAAAGCTGATCAACCTCCATGACGGCTATGCAAAAACTTTCAAGATAGACAGTTTGCACCTGTTGTTGCGCCAGGACGGCGGTAATTTGCGCCTGCTTGAGGCCAATTGCCCCCATAGAGGGCACCCGTTGGCATCTGCCTCAATTACGGGCGGCGAACTGGAGTGCCCACTGCACGCCTACAGGTTTTCGGTCAGTTCGGGGGCGGTAATCCATACTGCCGAAGAGCCTTGCCGGGGCCTGAGAGTCTTTGAGCTGATCTACGAGGGTACGGAAGTCGGCGTGATGCTCGACGAATAGCCCTCTACAGGCTCAGGCTGCGAAACTCTGTATCTGGCGCGCTGTGCCGCCATAAGTCCTCAAACAGGTCCAGGTGCCTCTGCGTTGAGGCCCGTGATCCAGGTTCATAGAAGCATTCATGATTTGAGTCACCCGGCTTGTACAGCACGCCATCTCGATCCCGTGTGACTACGGTCTGGCCTTTCCATTCAGGGTGCTCGGCGAGTTTATGCAGCTTGACTGACGAGGGCAGCCGTCTAGCCAGCTCCATCAGGCGGTGCCCACGCTGCACTATCGCCCTGGAATCCATAACCAATATACGGATCATGGATTGTCTGCCGCGCCTTGCCAGCGCGCTTAAGGCCTCGCTCAGGTCTTTGTTGTCGAAGGCCGCATGATCCAGCTGTGGGCTCAATATGCAGATATGGCGCGCGGCGGTTCGGCTAAGTTCGACGGCTAACTGATCATAGGGGCGGGGATAGGTGACGCCGGTTAAAAATCGGTCAACACCGGCGTAGCTAATGTCCCTTGTCATTTTGATATGGGCCAGACCACCTTCGCTGAATTCCTCTCCCTCGGGAGCGAAGCCGGCACCGGTATAGAATGCGGTGGCGTGAACCTGGGCGTGCAGATAGACGCGGTTCATCGACTGCTCTTGCGCAACGGTCAGTAAGGAATCCAGAATGCGCCTGCCCAAGCCCTGGTTACGGTATGCCGGCAGAACGGCCATGCGCCCGATCTTGCCCTCGCTATTGATTCGTCCGCAGCCCACGGGCCGACCATCCAGTTCAGCCAATACGTGCAGGGCGGTAGCATCGCTGCCATCGAAGGTTACGGCATGGGGAACACCTTGTTCCTCAACGAACACAGCATCGCGCAGGGTGCTGAGCGCTTCCTCGTATTGACGCCACTTTACCTGGCGTATGTCTTCGCTATTCGACATAAACGGCTCCACTGTGTAGCAAAAAAGACAGTAGTTGACGGCTCTCGGTACTTTCCATGGCACGCGCCAGGTCGTCTCCCTGCAGGTGCCAGGTGTCGCAAAGCACGAGCAGGGCCGACAGGACGGTGGTGCTGAATTGTGCCGCGTCGCCATTGGCATAGGCAGTCAGGTGGCCAGGCTCTTCCTGCCAGGCAAGCTTGGCCTCTGGTAACAGGTTCAGGCTTTTGTCAGGCTGGGCGAGTAAGTGGAGTTCGCCCTCGGCATCAGCTGGTGGCTCCACCGAGTATCTCGGCTCAGTGACCAGTTCGCCAAACCAGCCTGCGACATCCAGTGTCTCGACGGCATCACGTAGCTGTTGTCGCGCCCGGTTTATGTCATCTTCAAGAATTTCGCCGGGTCTGGCGGCAGTCTGTCTACCTGCATCCGCGTAAAAACGATCAGCTGGCAGCAGGTCCAGCGCCGTATCTGTCCAGCGAGATAGCATATCGTTGATGCGCGGGGCTCTGAAGCCAATAGAAAAGGTACTGCATTCTCCCTGCGCGATGCCCCAGTGGGCGACGCCCGGCGGGAGATAAAGCATATCCCCGGGACCCAGAAGGTATTCTTCGCTGCACTGAAAGTTTGCGAGGATGCGTAGGTCTTCGTGGGGTATTAGTGGCGTATCATCGTCGCACTGCTGGCCTACGCGCCATAATCGCTGGCCTGTGCCCTGCAGTAGAAATACATCATAGTTATCGAAATGAGGGCCTACACTGCCGCCGTCTACGGCGTAGCTGACCATCACATCGTCCATACGCCACTGGGGTATAAAGGCAAACAATTGCCGTAGCGCCGCGACCTCGGGCATATAGTGGTCTACCGCTTGTACCAACAGCGTCCAGGGCGTGTCACGAGTAAAGTCCTGGGCGACGAATGGCCCCTGGTGCAGCAACCATTGTGTATCGCGATAATCGACGATTCGAGACTCTATACCTTCTTCCATCGCCAGGCCGGCCAGTTCATCGGGGCTGACGGGCGGTATGAAATTGGCCAGGGCTGACGGAATTAGCAGCGGTTTTTTTTGCCAGTACTCAGCCAGGAATTGGTCCCGATCCAGTGCCAGCGGTGTAGCCGTCATCGCAGTGATTACTCGACTGCTCGCGCCTGAGCGACGGCATTGCCGATATAGGTGGCGGGGGTCAGTGCGAGCAGCTCGTCTCTGGCATTCTGTGGTATCTCAAGTTTTGCCACAAATGCCTGGATGACCTCGCGGCTCATGTCCTGCCCACGGGTAAGCTCCTTGAGTTTTTCATAGGGCTTTTCGATGCCGTAGCGACGCATGACTGTTTGTATTGGCTCGGCCAAAACTTCCCAACTGTTATCCAGGTCCTCAGCGAGCCGTGCTTCATTAAGCTGCAGCTTGCCAATGCCCTTGAGGCTCGCCCCGTAAGCAATCAGGCTATAGCCGAAGCCAACGCCCATGTTGCGCAGCACGGTACTGTCGGTTAGATCTCGCTGCCAGCGGCTGATAGGCAACTTTGTAGCAAGGTGCCCGAGAACGGCGTTAGCGAGGCCGAGATTACCTTCCGAGTTTTCGAAATCGATTGGGTTCACTTTATGGGGCATGGTCGAAGATCCCACTTCGCCGGCAACGGTTCGCTGCTTAAAGTAACCCTGCGAAATATAGCCCCATACGTCACGGTCGAAGTCGATCAAAATGGTATTGAAGCGGGCCACGGCATCGAACAGCTCCGCCATGTAATCGTGGGGTTCAATCTGGGTGGTGTAGGGGTTCCAGGCCAGTTCCAGCGACTCTACAAAGGCCTGGGCATTGGCCTGCCAGTCTACCTCGGGGTAGGCGGACAGGTGGGCATTGTAGTTACCAACGGCCCCGTTGATCTTGCCCAGATACTCGACCCGGGACAGCAGCTCTAGCTGTTTTCGAAGTCGCGCAACAACATTGGCGACCTCTTTGCCCATCGTTGTCGGGCTGGCTGTTTGACCATGGGTGCGCGACAGCATTGCTGCGCCGGCGCTGTCGTGGGCGAGGCTGACAAGCGCATCGACCACCTGGTTCATTGCGGGCTTTATGACCTGCTCAATGCCATCGCGCAACATCAGGGCATGGGAGAGGTTGTTAATGTCCTCCGACGTACAGGCAAAGTGGACAAACTCGCCTATCGCCTCCAGCTCGGCGTGACCGGCGAATCGTTCCTTAATGAAGTACTCCACGGCTTTTACATCGTGGTTGGTGGTGCTCTCGATATCCTTGATGCGCCGTGCGTCTACTTCACCGAACTCGTCGAGCAGGTTTTCCAAAGTGGCATTGGCGGCGGGCGACAGGGCAGGGACTTCTGTGATGCCGGTATGAGAGGCGAGGCACTGCAGCCACCTGATCTCCACTAACACGCGGCGCTTGATCAGGCCGTATTCGCTGAAAATCTCTCGCAGGGATGCGGTCTTGCTCCCGTAGCGTCCATCGATAGGTGATACTGCAGATAAGGCTGACAGGTCCATGCTGTACTCCGAGTCGTTAAGCGGCGATTTTACACCACGGTGAGACCGCGTGACAGTTTCTGGGAGAGTTGTAGAACCTGCTTTCGTTGGAATAACAGCCTCCAGCGCCGGCCGCCCATCTGTCGCCACAGAAATGCCGACCGAATGCCGGCCAGTAAAAGCGCCCGAATGATGTCGGCATTGCGGTCGTCGTTCAGGTGCTGGGCACTGCCGTTTACCTTGATTCGAAATTTCAAGCGGCTCAGCGTGTCCTGGTAGATGCCAGAAACACTGTGACAAACGTCGTCTACGTGACCGGCAAAGTGCTCGGCATTGAAGCTGGCATGTTCCAGGCGCGAGCGAACCACAGACATCATTTCGCTATTGCCGGCAAACTTGCGCTCGAGATAGAGAATATTGAAGACATACCTGACCACATCGCGGCTTTCCTCGCCCTGGCGATTGGCGAGCATGGCACTGAGGTTTTGTAGGCCCAATTTGGCGCCGGACAAGCCACCAAAAATATCGTCTACCGAGTCGGAGTCGAAGGTGAAAAGACTGTGAATCGAGGGCTCCAGAAACTCTAGCGGGTAGGTGCCGGTTTTGGATATCTGGTCGACGATGCGGGCCGCTTGTGCAACGCCTGCCAGTGCCACAACCTGCTGCTCCATTTGACTCAGGGTTTGTGTCGCCATCAGCGAGTCTGCTCGATCACGCCACCACCAAGGCAGTGTTCACCATCGTAGAAGACCACGGACTGGCCTGGCGTCACTGCCCGCTGCGGATCATCGAAGTCCACTTCAAAGCCGTTGTCCAACTGACGAACCTGGCACGCCTGGTCAGCCTGGCGATAGCGCACCTTGGCGGAACAGCGAAACGGGGTAGCAGGGGGCTCACCGGATACCCAGTACAGCTCGGACGTGCTCAGCGTGTTGCTGAACAGGGCGGGGTGGTTGTTGCCCTGGGCAACGCGCAGTATGTTTTGTTGCAGATCTTTACCCACAACATACCAGGGCTCTTCACTGTGATTGGCCAAGCCGCCGATGCCCAGCCCCTGACGTTGGCCTATGGTGTGGTACATCAGCCCCTGGTGCTTGCCCAGAAGCTCATCATCAAGGCTGTAAATGTCGCCAGGCTGAGCCGGCAGGTACTGTTGAAGGAAGTCCTTGAAGCGACGTTCGCCGATAAAGCAGATGCCGGTTGAGTCCTTTTTGTCATGCGTAGATAGCCCCTGTGCTTCTGCCATTTTGCGTACGTCTGGTTTGTCTATCTCGCCTATGGGGAACAGGGTTTTCTCCAGCTCCTTATGACCAACGGCGTGGAGGAAATAGCTTTGGTCTTTATTGGGGTCCAGGCCTTTGAGCAGGGTGGCTTTGCCGTCACAGTCTCCGCGCCGGGTGTAATGCCCGGTAGCGATAAAGTCGGCACCCAGCTGTAAGGCGTATTCAAGAAACGCCTTGAACTTGATTTCGCGGTTACAGAGAATGTCGGGGTTCGGGGTTCGACCTGCCTGATACTCTTCCAGGAAGTGCTCAAAAACATTGTCCCAGTATTCCGCTGCAAAATTGGCGCCATGCAGGGTAATTCCCAGGCCGTCTGCGACCGATTGCGCATCGGCGTAATCTGCCTTCGCGGTACAGTACTCCGTGCCGTCGTCCTCATCCCAGTTCTTCATGAACAGGCCTTCCACGCGGTAGCCCTGCTCCTTAAGGATAAGGGCAGAAACGGAGGAGTCGACACCGCCGGACATACCGACAATGACCTTGCTCGCTGAATTGAGGCTCATGCGCTATAAATCAGGTCCAAGGGATAGCAAACGCCCTGCTGGTGCTGCTCGATCGAGGCGATCACCAGGGGGCTGCGCATTTTAGCAGAGTTGGCGCGGATTTCATCGGGCGTCAGCCAGTGAACGGCGTGTATATCCGAATCCAACTCAGCATCCTCAACCTGTTTTACCCCGGTACCTACAAATGTCGTTCTCAGGTAGGTGATACCATTACTGGGTGCGCGGTGTAGAGCGATGCTGAGAACACCAGTGATGCCGATCTCCCAGCCGGTTTCTTCCATGGTTTCACGGTAGGCAGCTGCAACCAGCGACTCGCCTTCTTCCAGGTGGCCTGCGGGCTGATTGAAGACCATCTCGCCGGTAGTTTTGTCGCGTTCTTCAACCAGCAGGTACTTGCCATCGCGCTCAACAACAGTCGCTACCGTTGCGTTGGGTTTCCATGTGCTCATCGTTTGCTGCCTCTACGTTTTGCGTGCCGGGAATTGCCAGGTGTCGCAGGCATATGTACGTCCAGCTCTTGATACTCTCCGGGACGCAGCTGGTCCAGCGACCAGTCGCCGATTTTTATCCTTACCAACCGCAGGGTAGGGAAGCCCACCGCTGCCGTCATTCTTCGAACCTGCCTGTTGCGGCCCTCTCTGATCGATAGCTCCAACCAGCTGTCAGCTATGGACTGACGCTCTCTCACAGGCGGGTTCCGTGGCCACAAATCAGGAGAGTGCACCCTGCGTGCTTTGGCTGGCAGGCTCATGCCATCTTTCAGGCTTACACCGGCCTTAAGCGCAGCCAACGCAGGATCGTCGATATCGCCTTCTACCTGAACCAGATACGTCTTCCACTGCTTATTGGACGGGTTGGCGATACGCTGCTGTAAGACGCCATTATCGGTGAGCAGTAGCAGACCCTCGGAATCGTAATCGAGACGGCCTGCGGCTCTAAAGCCGGGCGCTTTAAGATAATCGGCCAGAGTCTCCCGACCGTCTGTGTCGCTAAACTGGCTGAGTACGCGGAAAGGTTTATTGAAGAGGATGATTTTTGCCATGGTGCAGTGACGTCGGTTTCAGTCCTTGTTTCCGTCTTGGCCCTGCGGCGCGTTTGCGGGCTAAAACACCGTGCCTTCCTCGACAGCTGTTCACCATAGCAAACAACACCGACGTTAGGCGAGTCTGTTTAGGCAATTGAATTCCCTTATAATGACCCCATATACGTAAACTGACCGGCAGTAGTAGTGAGCAGTGAAGTGAGTGCAAGCGTCCGTAAAACACGGTGGCTGATGACAGCAGAGGAGCCAGGCGACGATTCTGATGGCGGGCTTGCCCTGCAGGAGTCCAAGCCCGAACTAAAACGGCCGCCGCTGTTCAAAGTTGTATTGATCAATGACGACTACACCCCGATGGAGTTCGTCGTAGAGGTACTGGAGGTATTCTTCAGGATGAATCGAGAGCAGGCCACGCATGTGATGCTCACGGTGCATACCCAGGGTAAAGGGGTATGCGGCATCTACACCCGTGATATTGCCGAAACCAAATCGGCCCAGGTGAATCAATACGCCAGAGAAAGCCAACACCCCTTATTGTGTGAAATCGAGGCATCGGAGGGCTAAGGCCCGAGGAGCGGTATGTATGCTGAGTAAAGACCTGGAACAGACGCTAAATGAAGCCTTTCGTGGGGCGAGGGCGAAGCGTCATGAATTCATGACGGTCGAGCATTTGTTACTGGCATTGCTGGACAATAACGATGCGATACGTGTTCTCAAGGCCTGCGGCGCCGATATTGGTGGCCTGCGAGGCGACCTGGTCGAGTTTGTTGATGCCACCACTCCCTTGATACCCGAAGAGGAAGACGAGCGTGAGACGCAACCGACGCTGGGGTTCCAGCGCGTTCTGCAGCGGGCTGTTTTTCATGTTCAGTCCTCAGGTAAAAGTGAAGTAACCGGCGCCAATGTGCTGGTGGCGATTTTCTCCGAGCAGGAGAGCCAGGCGGTTTATTTCCTCAAGACGCAGGCTATCGCCCGCCTGGACGTGGTGAACTACATCACCCATGGCATCTCCAAGGTGTCTAATGACGATGACTCCTCTGAGCCGCCGACCGGCGCCGAAGAAGAAGCTGTTGCGGAAGAAGCCGAGAGCAACCCGCTGGATAACTTCTCAACCAACCTAAATGAAGAGGCCGAGGCGGGGCATATTGACCCGTTGATTGGTCGAATTCCGGAAGTCGAACGGGTGGCGCAAATCCTGGCCCGCCGCCGAAAGAACAATCCGCTGCTGGTTGGCGAATCAGGCGTGGGCAAAACCGCGATTGCCGAAGGTTTGGCCAAGATGATTGTCGACGGTGAAGTCCCCGAAATGCTCAAGGACGCTGTGGTCTACTCACTCGACCTGGGGTCTCTGCTCGCCGGAACCAAATACCGTGGCGACTTCGAAAAGCGTTTCAAGGGCCTGTTAGCAGAGTTGAAGAAGCGAGAGGGCGCCATTCTTTTCATCGATGAGATTCATACGATTATCGGTGCGGGAGCCGCATCGGGCGGTGTAATGGATGCCAGCAACCTGCTCAAGCCACTGCTCACGTCCGGCAAGCTGCGCTGCATTGGTTCGACTACGTTCCAGGAGTATCGCGGCATCTTCGACAAGGACAAGGCCCTGAGTCGCCGTTTCCAGAAAATCGATGTGATGGAGCCCAGCGCAGACGATGCTTACAAGATTCTCAAGGGTCTGAAGTCCCGATTTGAAGAGCACCACGGGCTGCGCTACACCGACAAGGCCTTGCGGGTTGCCACCGATCTCTCGCAGCGCTACATCACGGATCGTTTTTTACCCGACAAGGCCATCGACGTAATAGACGAGGCAGGTGCTTACCAGCAACTGCAATCGCCCTCCAAGCGTAAAAAAGTTGTTGGGGTTGGCGATATCGAGGCCGTGGTTGCCAAGATCGCCCGCATTCCGCCAAAAACTGTCAGCTCAGATGACAAGGAAGTGTTACAAAAGCTTGAGAAGAATTTGCAGATGGTAGTGTTTGGTCAGGACAAGGCGATCAGCAGCCTGGCCACATCAATCAAGCTCGCCAGGGCAGGGTTGCGTGCTGGCGAAAAGCCCATTGGTTCCTTCCTGCTTGCCGGGCCCACCGGCGTTGGTAAGACGGAGGTGACTCGCCAGTTGGCCAAGGTTCTCGGTGTTGAACTGATTCGGTTCGACATGTCCGAGTACATGGAGCGGCATACTGTGTCCAGGCTGATCGGCGCACCTCCTGGTTATGTGGGCTTCGACCAGGGCGGATTGCTGACTGATGCAGTGACCAAACAACCTCATGCGGTGGTGCTGCTGGACGAAATTGAGAAAGCCCACCCGGAAGTATTCAATCTGTTATTGCAGGTAATGGATCACGGTACGCTGACCGATAACAATGGCCGCAAGGCAGATTTTCGCAATGTCATCCTGGTGATGACAACCAATGCGGGCGCCGAAAGCATCAGCCGACGAACCATCGGGTTTACCACGCAGGATCATCGCACCGACGGGATGGAGGCGATTAACCGGATGTTCACACCGGAGTTCCGCAACCGGTTGGATAGTGTCGTTCAGTTTGAACCGCTGGCAGAGGACGTGATTCTGACCGTGGTCGACAAGTTCCTGACTGAACTGCAAAGTCAGTTGGACGAAAAGCGGGTAACCATCGATGTCGATGAAGACGCGCGGCTATGGCTGGTTGAGAAGGGCTACGACCTGCACATGGGTGCCAGACCGATGGAGCGTATCATTCAAGAGCACATTAAAAAGCCCCTGGCGGAAATGGTGCTGTTTGGCGCACTGGCGTCTGGAGGCGGCACAGCCTTGATTCGCCTGAATAAGGCGAAGGATGAGCTGGAAGTGCACTTGGAGGAAGAGGAGGAAGCTCTCGTTGAGAGCTGATCTGCTTACCGCTCGCGGTAGGTGATTCTGCCCTTGGTCAGGTCGTAGGGCGTAAGCTCAACCCTGACCTTGTCGCCAGTCAGTATGCGAATGTAGTTCTTGCGCATTTTCCCGGAGATATGAGCGGTCACAACGTGGCCGTTCTCCAGTTCTACTCTGAAAGTCGTGTTAGGCAGGGTGTCTATCACCTCGCCTTCCATCTCGATTTGATCTTCTTTTGCCATGCGGCGGCAATTCCTTATAAGAAAACAGGGCGCATTCTGCCTTAAACAGGCCCGCCTTGCCAGCCGAAATAACGTTAAAAATATAGGGAGTCGTGCGGGAGCTTAGGGCTCGCGAGTCCAACGGCTATTGCTAAAAAGCTCCAGGGGTTGGTATTCGGACTTGTAGGCCATTTTCTGGCAGTTTTCTATCCAGTAGCCCAAGTAGAGGTGCTCCAGCCCCATCTCCCTTGCTTTCTCGACCTGCCAGAGAATCGCGTAGGTTCCCAGGCCGCGTTGCAACGCCTCCGGCTCAAAAAAGGTATAAATTGCCGACAAGCCATC
Organism: Halieaceae bacterium; assembly: GCA_039964455.1. Classification (GTDB taxonomy): domain Bacteria; phylum Pseudomonadota; class Gammaproteobacteria; order Pseudomonadales; family Halieaceae; genus CALJFL01. The sequence goes on from JBDVXK010000015.1 coordinate 118,198, forward strand.
TACCATTTCGTCGACCACAGCGACCGCCAGCAATTGCTCTTCATGGTAGAAGCGAAAGTAGCGGGTGCAATCCCAGGCATTGTTGAGGAACGACTCGTACTGCTCCCGGTCCGGCGGGTACATATCGCCGTCGGCGTGCCGTTGTTCAATATAGCGACGATACAGGTCGTAGCAGTCGTCATCCTGTATATCGGTACTTTGTTCAACCCTCAGATCGCTGTTGCGCTGCCAGTTACGTCGCTGTGAGCGGTTGCGTTTGAAATCGTTAACGGGGATGCGGGCGGGGACACAAGCTTTGCAGTAACTGCAATGTGGTCGATAAATATGGCTACCGCTGCGCCTGAAACCCAGTAATGACAAGTTGCTGTATAAGGTCTGGTCGACTTCCTGTCGCGGGTCGATAAACAGGGTGGTGGCCTCTTGATCAGCGAGGTAGCTGCAGCTGTGAGGGTAGGTGGTATATACCTTCAGGTCCCGCAGTGATGAGGTCACGCCAATGCTCCGCAAGTTGCCGGGAGTTGCCATATACCCGGATCAGTAGTCTCACGACTAGTTTGCGCAAGCCATTGCTCGAAGTCCAGCCTGCTGATGCACCGTGCCCCGAGTTTGTTCAGGTGTTCGCTTTCTACCTGGCAGTCTATGAGCTTGAATTGTCCGCGCTTGAGAATATCCACCAGGCCGGTGAGGGCTATTTTGGAAGTGTCTGGCTGCAGGCTGAACATGCTTTCGCCGAAAAAAGCGGTGCCTATTGCAACGCCGTACAGGCCGCCCACCAGTTTTTCGTCACTGGTGAGCACCTCGATAGAGTGCGCGATGCCCGCACGGTGAAGCCCCTGATAGGCCTTGCACATCTGCCCGCCAATCCAGGTGCCCGGTCCGTCTGCTCTGGGCGCCGCGCAGGATTCCATGACGGCGTCGAAGTGTTTGTCTACAGACAGTAAATAGCGATCCTGTCGCAGGCTTTTGCGCAGCGAGCGAGATACATGTAACTCATCGGGGAACAGCACCGACCGTGGGTCGGGGGTCCACCACATTACCGGCTGAGGTTCTTCATACCAGGGGAAAATGCCCCGCTGATAGGCGGCTACCAGGCGTTCCTGTGAAAGCTCGCCGCCTACGGCAAGCAGCCCGTTAGGGTATTCCAGTGCATCACTGGTAGGCGGGAAGGGATCCTGCTCGTCCACCCTGTGGATGATAGGCATGTGGGCGTAGGTAGCGCTTGTCGCCGGAGATCAGCCCGCTTCGAGGTTGTCGAGATATTTCTCGGCATCCAGCGCAGCCATACAGCCGAAGCCAGCGGAAGTGACCGCCTGCCGGTAGATATGATCACCCACATCGCCCGCCGCAAACACGCCTGCGACGCTGGTCGCGGTTGCGTTGCCCTCGGTGCCGCTGTGGATGCGGATGTAGCCATCCTTCATATCAAGCTGGCCAGAGAAAATGTCAGTATTGGGTTTGTGGCCTATGGCGATAAAAACACCAGCAAGATCGACATCGGTCAGGGTGTCGTCTTTAACCGATTTGACGCGCATACCCGTCACGCCGCTGTCGTCACCCAGTACTTCGTCCAGGGTGTGGTCCCAGAGAATCCTGACTTTGCCTTCTTTCTCGCGAGCAAACAGTCGGTCCTGCAGTACTTTCTCGGAGCGCAAGGCGTCGCGACGGTGAACAAGAATGACTTCAGAGGCGATGTTGGCTAAATAAAGCGCCTCTTCCACGGCGGTATTGCCGCCACCAATCACTGCGACTTTCTGGTTGCGATAAAAGAACCCATCGCAGGTTGCGCAGGCACTGACACCCTTGCCCATAAAGGCCTCTTCACTGGCAAGGCCCAGATACTGGGCTGATGCGCCGGTGGCGATAATGAGGCTGTCGCAGCTAAAAGCATTGCTGCCTTTCAGTTGTATGGGTTTTGCAGAGAGGTCTACATCTTCTATGTGGTCGAAGATTACCTGGGTCTCAAAACGTTCTGCATGTTCCTGCATTTGCTGCATCAGGGCTGGCCCCTGCAGGTCGGCTGGGCCACCCGGCCAATTCTCGACCTCTGTCGTGGTTGTCAGCTGTCCACCTTGTTGCATGCCCGTGATAACGACAGGGTTGAGGTTGGCCCTGGCCGCATAAACTGCGGCGGTGTAGCCGGCCGGACCTGAGCCCAGAATGATCAGGGGATGGTGCTGTACGTCGGTCATGTTGAATAAGTCCGTATCAAGTGAATAAAATCGCTGGCGAGCAGGGGGAGGGTGCTGCCCTGCCGGAACATTGAGCCTGCTAAACCTCCCTTCGCCTACCTACATGGAGGTGTTTTATAGTAATTTAAAGGGCGTGCCCGAGCAAAGACTAGTGTGATTCTAAAAAGTTTCCGTAACTCTTTGTATATTATAAAAAATAAAGGCAAAATAAGCCCCAGCGTTAAAACGTTCGGGGACGTTTGGAAAAGATATTATGGCCACCGCCAGCAAACAAAAAAAAAGCGTGGGGCAAAGCAAAGCTAAAGCAGAGAATGTACTGGGTCCGCGACTGCGCGAGGGCGCATTTATAGGCGTTAGTGCGGTCTGCCTGTACATGCTGCTCGCCCTCATGACTTACAGCCCCCGGGACCCAGGTTGGTCCGGCACCGGCAGCGGCGGCAGCATTGCCAATATGGGCGGCCCAACCGGCGCCTGGATGGCCGATGTGTTTTTCTCCCTGGTCGGCTTCGCTGCATACCTTTTTCCCTTATTACTCGCCTATCGGGCGATCATCATCCTGATAGAACGCAATGAAGCGCCGGCATTTGACTGGTTAACCTTTGGCATCCGCGCCCTGGGCCTGGTACTGGTAATGATTGCTGGCACAGCGCTGGCTGCAATGAATGACCTGGGTGGCTCAGGCTTGCCCCAGGGGGCCGGCGGCATTCTCGGGCAGGCCATTGGTGGCGCGTTTACCACGGCATTTAGTGCGGTAGGCAGCCGAGTGATCCTGCTGGCTGTTTTTCTTTTTGGCATGACTATATTTACAGACCTCAGTTGGCTGCGGGTTATGGAGATGCTGGGTGGCTGGAGTATTACTGCGTACACGGTCAGCAGAGACTGGGTGGTACGCACCGTCGATGAATTTCGTGACCGGCGAGAGCGCGACAAGCAGGTTGAAGCACGCGCGGTGGTGATTACCGAGCACGTAGAGAAAGAAAAGAAACGCAAGCCGCCAAAGATCAAACCGCTTAAAACCAAGATTGAAAAAAGCGAGCGTGTCGAAAAAGAAAAGCAGCAGCCGCTGTTTGATGCGCCCGTAAGTGGCGAGCTGCCACACCTTGAGCTGCTTGATCTTGAGGTTAAGGACCCTGACCGCGGATTTTCCAAAGACGCCCTGGAGGGAATGTCCAAGCTGCTTGAGTTGAAGCTGGCAGACTTCGGCGTCACTGCAGAAGTTACTGCAGTCTATCCGGGTCCCGTGATTACCCGGTTCGAAATTCAACCCGCAGCAGGCGTTAAAGTCTCGCGCATTTCCAACCTCGCCAAAGACCTTGCGCGGTCACTTGCGGTTATTTCGGTGAGGGTAGTGGAGGTCATACCGGGTAAGAGCGTCGTCGGGATAGAGATTCCCAATGAAGATCGCGAGATCGTCAACTTCCGCGAAGTGCTTTCTTCCAAGGCATTTGATCAGTCCAAATCTCCGCTTACCCTGGCGCTTGGACACGATATTTCGGGGCAGCCCGTGGTCGCCGACCTGGGTAAAATGCCGCACCTGCTGGTTGCGGGTACCACTGGGTCAGGTAAGTCGGTAGGCGTTAACTCGATGCTGCTGAGCCTGCTGTATAAGTCTGGGCCAGCGGATGTGCGCCTTATCCTTGTCGATCCCAAAATGCTGGAATTGTCGGTATACGATGGCATTCCACACCTGCTTACGCCGGTGATTACCGACATGAAAGACGCCGCCAACGGTCTGCGCTGGTGCGTGGCGGAGATGGAGCGGCGTTACAAGCTGATGGCCTCCCTGGGTGTCAGAAACCTGTCGGGCTATAACAAGAAAGTCATGGACGCCATTAAAGCCGGCACTCCCATCACCGACCCCCTGTGGACGCCAGATCCAATCTTTGCAGAAACCGATGAAGAGCAGACTGCGCCGGAACTCGAGCGCCTGCCATCCATTGTTGTTGTGATTGATGAATTCGCCGACATGATGATGATCGTCGGTAAGAAGGTAGAAGAGCTGATAGCGCGAATCGCACAGAAGGCGCGAGCCGCTGGCATTCATTTGATTCTCGCCACCCAGCGTCCGTCGGTCGATGTGATCACCGGCCTGATCAAGGCCAATGTTCCTACACGTATCGCATTCCAGGTCAGCTCAAAAGTCGACTCCAGAACCATCCTGGACCAGGGTGGCGCAGAGCAGCTATTGGGCCATGGCGATATGCTGTACCTGCCGCCTGGCTCTGGTATGCCTAATCGGGTTCACGGTGCTTTCTGCTCGGATGAAGAGGTTCACCGAGTAGTTGCTGACTGGAAAAAGCGCGGCCAGCCACTGTACATCGATGGTTTGCTTGACGAGGGTAGCAGTACGCCGGTAACTGCCGGGGAACTTCAGTCCGGAACTGCTGACGAAGATAGTGAAAGCGACGCGCTTTACGACGAGGCTGTCCACTATGTGACCCAGAGTCGCCGCGCGTCGATTTCAAGTGTGCAGCGCAAATTACGCATTGGGTATAACCGCGCTGCCCGTTTGATAGAAACCATGGAAGCCGCCGGCGTCGTGACCGAGATGGGTACCAATGGTCAGCGAGAAGTACTGGCCCCACCTCCCATAGAAGAGTAACCCCTGTCCTATGAAACGCATTCTGCTGATAACCGGTTTGGCGCTGTGTATGGTGATTGGTGTCGCCCGTTCCGATACACCGACAACCACCGATGCACTGCTCGCCCAGCTTGCCGGCATTGACTACTTGCAAGGCAATTTCGAACAGACCCAGCAGGGCCAGAATGGTAAGACCATGGCGACGTCATCAGGCCGCTTCCAGTTACTTCGGCCAGGGTTTTTTTCCTGGGAGATCTTGTCACCAGATAGCCAGTTGATTATCGCCAACCCGGAGTTTCTCTGGCACCACGATCGAGACCTTGAAACGGTAACGCGCCGGCCTGTTGCAGGCAGTGAGCAAATGGCACCGCTACAGGTGTTGGGCGGCGACGAGGATATACTCAGGGAAAGGTTCACGGTAAATCAGTCGTCGGATACCAGCTTCACGTTGATTCCCGTTGCCAGCGACCCAGGATTTCAGCATTTAACTCTCACCTTTAGTAACGGCACGTTAGTGAGCATGCAGATTCTTGATAGTCTCAATCAGCAGGTTGAAGTGCGTTTTTCAAACCTGGATAGCACCACGCCACTCGCCCCGGAAGACTTCGCTTTTTCGCCGCCGGACGGCGCCGACTTGTTCTACTATGACGAATGACTTGTTCGCAGAAGAGAAAAACGATACCGGTTATCAACCCCTAGCGGCCCGTTTACGGCCTGCAAACCTTGTCGATTACGCAGGGCAGGATCATCTTCTGTCTGAGGGCAAGCCTCTGCGGCAGGCTATCGATCGCGGCCAATTACACTCTATGATTTTTTGGGGGCCACCCGGCGTCGGCAAGACAACGCTGGCCCGCATTGCAGCGGAGCATGCCAATGCCCAGTTTCTACAGCTGTCTGCAGTGCTTTCAGGCGTGAAGGAAATCCGCGAATCCGTTGCCCAGGCGCGCCAGCAAAAGGCTGCCGGGCGAGATACCGTGCTTTTTGTAGATGAGGTCCACCGGTTTAACAAGTCCCAGCAAGACGCTTTCCTGCCCTATGTAGAAGATGGCACGGTAATCTTTATCGGGGCCACCACGGAAAATCCGTCGTTTGAGCTGAACAATGCATTGCTGTCACGATCGCGCGTGTACAAATTGCGCAGCTTGGAGCAAACCGATATTGAAGCGGTTCTACACCGGGGCGTTGCGGCATTGCCCGACCCGGTAAGTCTCAGTAACGAAAACCTTCAGGCCATTGCCAGTCAGGCGGATGGGGATGCGCGCAGGGCGCTGAATTTACTCGAGCTTGCAGCCGACCTTGCCGAAACCCACGACGGCAAAAAATGCATAACAGAGGCCACGCTGGCAGAGGTGCTGCAGGCGTCCCTGCGGCGCTTCGATAAGGGGGGAGACCTCTTTTATGACCAGATTAGCGCGTTGCACAAGGCGGTTCGTGGCAGTTCCCCCGACGCTGCTCTGTACTGGTTTTGTCGAATGCTGGACGGGGGCTGCGACCCACTGTACCTGGCCAGGCGGGTGGTACGCATGGCCAGTGAAGATATAGGCAATGCTGACCCACGTGCGCTTGGTTTATGTCTGGATGCGTGGCAGGTTCAGGAACGTCTGGGTAGCCCTGAGGGTGAGTTGGCCATCGCGCAGGCCATCGCTTACCTCGCCAGCGCACCCAAGAGTAATGCGGTGTATATGGCGTTCAAGGCCGCCAGCAGTGATGTCTCCGCAGGAGCAACTGAAGAGGTGCCCCTGCACCTGCGTAATGCCCCCACAGAGTTGATGAAGTCAATGGATCATGGTGCCGAGTACCGCTATGCCCATGATGAGGAGGGCGGCTATGCTGCCGGAGAAAATTACTTCCCCGAATCAATGAAAGATCGGCAGTACTACTTTCCAGTCGAGCGCGGGCTTGAGCAACGTATTCGCGAAAAGCTGACTGCGCTGCGTGCACTGGACCACGCAGCGGCGCAAAAACGCTATGGAGGCGATTAATACAGTCGGTTTATATTGGGCCTGGGGTGGAATAACTACCACCAAATGCTCATGCGCAGCTCCCGCAAAAACAGTACAATATCGCGCTTGTAGGATAACCCCCGTCGCACTATGAAGTACTTGGTATTTATCGCCCTGGGTGGCGCTGGCGGCGCCGTAAGCCGTTATCTGCTGGCTAACTGGGTGCACTCGCTCTGGGAAGGTCACTTTCCCCTGGGGACCCTGCTGGTCAACATGTTTGGCTCGGCAGCGATAGGTGTAGTTTTTGTCCTGCTGGAGAGATCCCTGATACACCCGGACTGGCGGGGTGTGCTGATGGTGGGCTTCCTTGGAGCGTTTACTACCTTTTCAACGTTCTCCCTGGAAACAATCCACTTGTGGGAAGCCGGTCATATGGGGCAGGCCCTGGGCTATATGTTGGGTAGTGCTGTGTTGTGCGTGTTGGCTGCAGCTGTAGCCATTTATAGCACCCGACTGGTTATCTGAACGAAACAACGTCCAATCAATGCGGTAACAGGAACATACCGATGTTAGATATCAAACTGGTGCGGCAGGATCCGCAAGTCGTCGCTACAGCGCTCGCCAAACGCAATTTTGAATTCGATGTGGCTGAATTTACCGAGCTTGATGCGCGGCGTAAGGCGGCCGATGTGAAGAGTCAGGGCCTGCAGGCTGAGCGCAAGTCCGCGTCGAAAAAAATCGGCGAACTGATCGCGCAGGGCATAGCCGTGGATGACGCCAAGGCGCAGGTTAATGAAACACTGGACAAGATCGCCAGCGAGATAGACGTCGCCACCAATGAGGCGCGAGAAGTGCAGGGCGCATTGGACACGTTATTGCTCGCGGTACCTAATATCCCAGACGACGCTGTACCCGCAGGCGCCAGCGAAGACGACAACCAGGAAATCAGTCGCTGGGGAGAACCGGCAGGCTTTGATTTTGATGCCCGGGATCACGTAGAGCTGGGAGAGTTGCTGGGTCAGCTTGATGCAGAAACTGCAGGCAAGATCACCGGCAGCCGGTTTACCGTGATGTATGGCGAACTGGCCCGACTGCATCGCGCACTGATCCAATTCATGCTCAACCTGCATACAGGCGAACACGGCTATAGCGAAATCTATGTTCCCTACATTGTTAACAGCGATTCACTGCGCGGTACCGGCCAACTGCCAAAGTTTGCCGAGGACCTGTTCAAGCTGGAAGGAGAGCAGGGCTACTATCTGATCCCTACCGCGGAAGTTCCGGTTACCAATATGGCCCGTGATCGCATTTTTGAAGATGCGGAGCTGGGAGAGGCCGGGATACGCTTTGCCAGCCATACACCCTGTTTTCGCAGCGAGGCCGGCAGCTACGGCCGCGACACCCGGGGCATGATTCGCCAACATCAGTTCGAGAAGGTCGAACTGGTGCAGCTGGTGCGGCCAGAGCAATCTGACGAAGCGCTGGAGAGCCTGACCGGTCATGCTGAGCGCGTATTACAGCTACTGGAATTACCGTACCGGAAAGTTATTTTGTGCGGCGGTGATATCGGGTTTTCCGCGCGCAAAACCTATGACCTGGAAGTATGGCTTCCAGGACAGGCTGCCTACAGGGAGATATCCAGCTGTTCAAGCTTCGGCGATTACCAGGCCAGGCGAATGCAGGCCCGCTGGCGCAACCCGGCTACGGGCAAGCCTGAGCTGCTGCACACGCTCAATGGCTCCGGGCTGGCCGTCGGCAGGACGCTTGTAGCCCTAATGGAAAACTATCAGCGTGAGGATGGCAGTATCGCCATTCCAGCCGTTTTACAGCCTTATATGGCTGGTACCACGCAACTGGGCGGCTAGTTGTGGACTACCTGCCAGTTTGCCTCAAGCTGCAGGACTCGCCGGTACTGTTGGTTGGTGGCGGTATTGTTGCAACACGTAAAGCGCGGCTACTGTTGCGCGCCGGTGCAACTGTTACCGTAGTTGCTCCGGAGATTACCGAGGAGTTACAGCAGCTGCTTGGCGAGCACGCCGGGACGTGGCGGCAGGCCCGCTATCAGCACAGCGACCTTGATGGTCAGCGCCTCGTTATCGCCGCGACCCCCGATCAGGCTGTTAATGCCCAGGTTCATGAGCACGCGATGCAGCGTAACCTGCCGGTCAACGTTGTCGACTCACCGGCGCTTTGTACCTTTATTTTCCCGTCTATCGTCGATCGCTCGCCGCTTGTTTTTGCGATTTCAAGCAGCGGGGCCAGCCCCGTGCTGGCGAGGTTTTGGCGGCGCCGGATAGAGGCCATGGTGCCAGCTGCTTACGGTCGCCTGGCGCAGTGGGCTGGCTCGCTGAGAGATACAGTAAAATCTGCCATTCCCGATGAGTCGACGCGCCGCCTGTTCTGGGAAGAGGTGATTGAGGGTGGTATAGGCGAGCAAGTGCTGGCCGGCAATGAAACGTCAGCCCGCGCGGAACTTGAGGCCCGACTTGAGAGTGGCGACACACCGGTGGTAGGAGAGGTCTATCTGGTCGGCGCCGGCCCCGGTGATCCGGACCTGATGACATTCAAGGCGATGCGGCTGCTGCAAAGCGCGGACGTCGTGTTGTATGACAGACTGGTGGCCCCCGAGATTGTGGACATGGCCAGGCGCGACGCCCAGCGCATCTACGTAGGCAAACAGCGATCTGATCACGCTGTTCCGCAATCGGAGATTAACCAGTTGTTAGTGGATCTGGCTCTGCAGGGGCAGCGTGTTGTGCGGCTAAAGGGCGGCGACCCTTTTATTTTCGGACGTGGCGGTGAAGAGATTGAGTTGCTGGCACAGCACGGCATTACGTTTCAGGTTGTTCCCGGTATTACCGCTGCCAGTGGTGCTGCGTCTTATGCAGGCATTCCGCTGACGCACAGGGATCATGCACAGTCCGTCAGGTTCGTCACCGGACACACCCGTGATGGTCAGCTGAATCACGACTGGAGCCAATACCTTTCTACCAACGAAACCCTGGTTTTCTACATGGGATTGGTTGGCTTACCCATTATCTGCAAAGAGTTGCAGGCGCACGGTCGCGAACCGGGCACACCGGTTGCTCTGGTAGAGCGCGCCAGTACTGCGCAGCAAAGAGTCCTGGTAGCGACACTGTCTACCCTTGAGGAACTTGTTGAGCGGGAAAAGCCGAATGCTCCCACATTAATTATTGTGGGCGATGTGGTGACCTTGCATGACAGTCTGGCCTGGTTTGGACAGACTGATTGAAAGAGCCGGAGAAGGGGGCTTAGTCCTCTTCCCCGGTGTTGACCGCAAAGGCTCGACGCTTCTGCAGTAAGGCATCCACCAACACATTGCCGGCCTCGGTCAGCAGCACATCGGGAGCGTCATCTTCCTCTGAGTCTTCCTCTGCACTGTCTTCGGCATTTGCAGCGACTGCATCTGCGTCAGAGGCTTCAGCAGTGTCATCCTCAGTGCTTTGGGACTCATCGGCATCAGAGGTGTCGTCTTCGTCAAGATCATCCAGGGAAGCCAGTAACTCTTCACCCTTGGCTGCACGCCGCTTGTTCTCAATCGCAAGCGCCTTGGCTTTCTGTTCTTCACGAAGCGCGAGTCTGGCCTTTTCATTTAAGGGCAGAACGGTGATAGACCGGGCTTCATCAGCCAGACCAACCTGGTCTTCCAGGAAAATCATATCCGGATTCTTCGCGCTACGACCGCCAAAAGACTCGGTCAGCTGCGGTAACAACGGTGAAAGATCGTCGTAACGCTTATGCCTGACGGGGTTTATCTGGTCCCAGTTCAGTGCGTGATCCAGTGAGCTCTCGCCTATCTCTTCGGTGTCATAGAGGGAGGGGAATGCTACATCAGGGACTACACCGCGATGCTGGGTGCTATCTCCTGAAATCCGGTAGAACTTTGATTCCGTTAGTTTGAGCTGCCCTTCGGTCAGCGGTACCAGGGTTTGGACTGTGCCTTTACCAAAGGAACGGTCGCCAACAATGATGCCGCGCTCATAGTCCTGGATTGCGCCGGCGAAGATCTCTGACGCAGACGCACTGAGTCGGTTAATCAATACCACCAATGGCCCTTCGTAGTAATCGCTGCGCAAGCGCTTGCCATCACGCCAGACACGGCGAGAGGAGTGGCGTATCTGTACGGTGGGGCCGTATTCGATGAAGAGCCCTGTCAGCTCGTTAGCTTCCTGCAGTGAGCCGCCACCGTTGTTGCGCAAATCGATGACAAGACCATCAATGCCTTCGCTTTCAAGCTCCTCAAGCAGAACCTTGACGTCTCTTGTGGTGCTCTTATAGTCCTTTTCCCCGCGTCGCATCGCGTCGAAGTCGATATAGAAGGCGGGAATATCAATGACACCGACTTTCAGGATGTCATCGCCATCCGGGACTTCCAGAATCTTCTTCTGCGCCGACTGCTCTTCAAGCTTTACCTTGTTGCGAACAATCGTTATCACTTTTCGCTCATCACCGGCTTTCGCTTTTGCCGGTATGACTTCCAGGCGCACGGTGGAGTCCTTGGGGCCGCGGATCAGTTCAACGACTTCATCCAGTCGCCATCCTATGACATCTTCAAGCGTGCCTTCCTGCCCCTGGCCAACGGCCACGATGCGATCAGAGGGCTGCAATTCACCTTGCTTGTCTGCGGGGCCCTTGGCGACAAGGCGCGCGACCTTGGTGTATTCGTCTTCCAACTGCAGTACTGCACCTATCCCTTCCAGCGACAGACTCATATTGATGTTGAAGTTTTCGGAGCGGCGCGGTGACAGGTAATTGGTGTGCGGGTCATACAGCTCGGTAATTGCATTCGCGTAGATCTGGAACACATCCTGGCTGTTGTACTGTTGTACCCGTTTGAGTTGGTTCTGGTAGCGCTTTTCAAGCGTGCTCGGAATTTCGTCCTGGGCTTTTTCGGCCAGACGGAGGCTTAGTACCTGGTTCTTCAGGTGTTTGCGCCAGCGCTCGTCCAGTTCGGCGTCATTGGTGGCCCATTGTCGATCTTCACCGCTTAGCAGGTAGTTTTCGTCAACGGTGAAATCCATCGCAGCGACGGTGGTTTCAAGGTTCTCCAGCACTTTTTTGAGCCTGGCTTCGAGGCGTGCCTGAAAACGATTGAATATGGCATAACCCGCTTCCAGTTGTCCGTCGTGTGACTGATCGTCCAGTATATTGCGGTATTGCTCGAACTCGGCAAGATCGCTGGCGGTGAAGAACATCTTGCCGCCGTCCAGGCTACCAATGTAATTGTCCAGGTGTTGTGAAGAGAGATCGTCGTCATAGGTGAGCTTGGCGTAATGCCGTTCTTCCAGCTGCTCTATCATCTCGACGATGGTGTCTCGCTGCTCATCACTGTATTCGATAACGGCGAGGCTGGGGAGGGAAGCTGTGGCCAGTAAAACACCGCCCAAAAAAGCTCCCGAAAGTGCGCGTCTGATAGACCCGCGCTGAATATCTTTAATCTTCAAAATTAGAATTATCCTGATCGTGTCGCAAAGTGTAAGTTTAACCGGCTGTCGCAATGGGTCAAAGCGGTTACTGGCTGTCATCAGTAGATACTTTGCGCATGCAAAAGTTCGACTTTTACGTCAATATTAGAGTGATTGTGACGATAATACCGGTTTCCACCCTATAAACATTGTGATCGAGGCAAAATATGAAGGTTTTCTCTCTCCCTTTCGTGCTGTTAGCCACATTAATGCTTGGCGCCTGCGGCACTACTGATAGCCAGCTTGAGTCTCAAGGGCGTTCTCAGGCCTATATCGATGGCTTCCATGATGGATCAAAGAGCGGCATGGAGGAGGCGGGGAACAATTTCTCTCAATACGTGAAAGACGAAGAGCGCTATCAGTCTGAGCCGGACTATCGCACTGGCTGGGATGCCGGTGAAGCCGAAGGCGAGAAGCTGGAAGAGGAGGCTGAGAATGTGGGTAACGCTGCAGCCACCGGTATGGCTGCGCATTCGATCAATAAGGAAGTCAAAAAGAGCACGGATATGGATAAAGTTGCCAGGGACGCGGTAAAGGGCGTCGATACCACGGGCATGGACGCGCTGGGTAAGTGAGGGCGAAGCTCAAGGCATAACAGTTTGGATACACGTGGCGTAACACGCAGAAAATTTGTCACCGGTATAGGCGTTATTGGCGCTGCTTCTGCGGTCAGTCCGGGCCTGGCGCTAGCGTCATCAAGCCGCGCGATCGATCAGCTATCAGGGCACCGTTTTGCGCTCGATATCGGCTACAGGGCGGTTAACTTTACTGGCGTCGAAAGGCTCGCCACCACGGTGAACGGCGGAGTCCCAGGCCCTGTACTGCGCTGGCGCGAGGGCGACCGGGTTACCCTGGACGTAAGGAATCACCTTTCAGAAGATACTTCGATTCACTGGCACGGGATGATTCTGCCCACGGATATGGATGGTGTGCCGGGAATGAGTTTTGCCGGGATTAAGCCGGGAGAAAGCTTTCGCTACGAGTTCGACGTCAGGCAGTGTGGCACCTACTGGTACCACAGCCATTCAGGTTTTCAAGAGCAAACGGGGCTCTACGGGGCGATTGTTATAGAGCCACGCGAGGCTGAGCCGTTTCCGGCGGATCGTGAGCATGTCTTACTGTTGTCCGACTGGACAGACGATGATCCCGCCTCGGTATACGCCAGGCTCAAGAAACTTAGCCATTATTACAACTTCCAGGAGCGAACTGTCGCCGATACCTGGCAAGAAATTCGAGAACGGGGAGTGTCCGCCACGTGGCGGGACCGCAAAATGTGGAACCAGATGCGGATGAGTGATTCGGATCTCGCAGACGTTACCGGCTATACCTACACCTATCTCATGAATGGTGTGACACCGGCTGACGGCTGGCGAGGAGCATTTGAGCGCGGAGAAACGGTGAAGCTGCGGTTTATCAACGGTTCGGCTATGTCGATTTTCGACGTGCGCATTCCCGGCCTAAAAATGCAGGTCATTGCAAGTGATGGACAGCCGGTGGAGCCTGTCACTGTCGACGAATTCAGGATAGGGACCGCAGAGACTTACGACGTACTTGTGGAACCAGACCACGACAGCGCTTACACGATATTTGCACAGACCCTGGATCGGACAGGATTCGCCCGCGGCACGCTGACACCCGATCCAAGCCTTGTCGCCGAAGTGCCGCTAATGGATCCGGCTCCGACCCTGGGACCTACTGATATGGGCATGGGAGGACATACGGGGCATTCAACTCATTTCGCGAAAGCAGACGCCGACGCCAGCCATAGCCACAGTCATAACCACAATGACATTGTTGGTGGCGTCGGTTTAGCGGCAGCAGGCGGTGGCAGTAAGGCCAGGATTACTCACGGTTCTGAAGAATTCGGTCCACATGTCGATATGCGCGCTGAAAACCCCGTTAGCGGAATAGACGACCCGGGTGTTGGATTGCGACATCACCAGCATCATTATGGCCGTCGCGTTCTGAATTACGCTGATCTAAAAAGCCTGAACCCCACTGAAGACCCGCGAGATCCCACGCGAGAGATCCAGTTACATATCACCGGCAACATGAGTCGCTACATGTGGTCTTTTAATGGCGTGAAATTTGCCGATGCCGAACCGATTGAGCTGGCATTTGGCGAACGTGTGCGCTTTCATTTGGTGAACGACACCATGATGACGCATCCCATTCATCTGCATGGCCTGTGGAGCGAGCTTGAAACGGGTGATGGGGCCGCACTTCCCAGAAAGCATACCGTACTCGTGCAACCCGGCAAGACTGCCAGCTACCTGGTGAGTGCTAATGCTGTGGGACGCTGGGCTTATCACTGTCATATGCAGTTCCATATGATGGGCATGATGCGCGAGGTTAAAGTGACATGAGCACTTGTCTCAAGCGGGCCTTCTGGCTTCTGTTTCTTTCCAGTGCCAGTACTGCCATGGCGATGGGCGACGATGATCCCATGCTTGCCATGGTCCGCATAGATCGTTTAGAAGTAGGCGTGGGTGAAACGCACACGCCCCAGCGGTTAGAGGCCGATGCATGGCTTGGCCACGACCTGCACAAGCTCTGGTTGAAGGCAGAGCTGGAACGCGAGGGCGGCGAGACCGAATCTGCCGAGATGCAGCTACAAATCACTCGGGCTATAGCACCATATTGGGATTTAAAGCTGGGGTGGAAGCGCGATTTTCAACCAACTCCACAGAAAGATTGGCTGGCCTTCGGTGCGCAAGGACTTGCCCCGTATTTTTTTGAAACTCATGCCGAGTTTTTCCTTGGCGCCTCGGGGCGAGCAAGTTTCGAGTTTGATGCAGAATATGAGCTGCTTTTTACGCAGCGGTGGATACTCTCTCCAGAAGTGGAGTTCTCACTCAATGGCTATAATGACGAGTCCACGGGGCAGGGCAGCGGTCTTTCCAGCGCGGAGCTTGGTCTGCGCTTGCGCTACGAAATAAGACGAGAGTTTGCTCCCTATATCGGTGTCCACTGGGAAAAGAGCTTTGGCAATACAGCCAGTTACAAGCGCCGTGAGGGTGCCGATACCAGTGACACCCAGCTTGTGGTTGGCCTCAGGGCCTGGTTTTAATCGCAGCGTATAGAAACGCTATGTCGCCTTACATCTGTAGTTTTTTGCGTACCGCGATTGCGGCCAGCATACTTGCGAGCGCTATATAACAGGCGCTGGCGACCGCCATCGATTCCATGCTTACACCTGAGTCTATCAGCCAGCCCATCAGCACCGGGGCGATTGCGCTGGCAAATACCATTGCTGCAGTGGTTACCGACTTAATTGAGCCGAGGTGAAGTGTGCCGTACATTTCCGAGAAGAACGGTGACGATATTGTTGAATAGATTCCAATAGTCACTGCCATCAAACTCATAAATGCTACGGCAACCCAAAGACCATTGGACGCCGCCAACAGCAAAAACCCGAGTCCGAAAGGTATACACATTACCGGGATCAATCGCAGGGCACCCACCCTGTCAGCGATAACACCTGTTAGTAATTTGAATAGCGTGGATACCAGGGCGTAAAGCAGATAAATGCTGCCCCAGACGGTTAACGACCAACCTTTCACTTCCACCAGATGTACCTGGTGAAACATAAAACCGGTGAAAAGCATGGGTTGGGCGAGCAGGGCTGGCATGAACATATAGAAAAGCGGGTCCCGGATGACCTCATGGCGTGTCCACTGCTTGCGTGACTCGGCCTGGTTGTCGCCTCCGTCGGGGGAAACGGCATTGAGATAGGCAGCGTGGCGATTGTCATGGCCACGCAGCAGGAGCATAGTCAGCAGTGGAACCAGCAGCAGAAGTATGCAGGCCCAGAAAACCCATGATTCGCGCCAGGAAAGAACAGCCAGTAGTGCTATAACCAGAGAGGGTAAAATCGCCTCGGACAGTGAATAGCCTATACCACTTAGTGCGTTGGCCTTGGCCTTATGCCTATCCAGGTAGCGCACCATTGTGGTGGCGCCAGCCATGCTCATCAGGCCCTGGCCAAGGTGACGTAGGACGAGAATGCTGACAAACAGCGTCGCGATACCTGTGCTGCCTGCAATAAGGAAGCAGCCAATCGCCAGCCCGGCGGTGACTGTATAAGTGAATCGACGCAGGTCCACCCGATCGATAAGCGCGCCGCTCCACAGCAGAATAATGGCGCTTGCCAGCGTAGCTGCAGAATATACTGCACCAAAGTCGCCGTGGCTTAGCTCGAGGTCGGCACGTATTTCGCCACTGAACAGGCCTATAAAATAGGTCTGTCCCAGACTTGAGCTAAACGTCATGACAAAGCCGAACAGCAACAGTTGCCATTCGGCCCTGATCAGGGGTACAAAGGATTTCATGCCGTGATTATGCCAGTCGCGTAGTCCGGATAATACTGATCGCTGCGGTCGATGGTCGATTCGGTGCTTGCTATAGTGAGCCTGCCAAAAGGAGATAGAAGCGCAATGACAATAATGGTTACCCCTTCTGAACAGGCTTTCGGTGCCCAGATCACCGGAGTTGACCTGACGCAGCCGCTGGGCTCAGACGCAGTGGAGCAGATTCGCGCCGCCTGGCTCAAACATCATGTGGTGGCATTTCCCGATCAACAGATGAACGACGACGACCTGGAGCGCTTTACCCGCTATTTTGGTCCCTTTGGAGACGACCCCTTTATTGCGCCGATTGCAGGCCGAACTCATGTAATCGCCGTAGAACGACGCGCCGACGAGCAGGCTCCGTTATTCGCCGAGAACTGGCATACCGACTGGAGCTTTCAGGCCACGCCGCCTTCCGGTACCTGCCTGCTGGGACTGACTATCCCACCTTCTGGTGGCGATACCCTGTATGCCGATGGACACCTGGCCCTGCGTGATATGCCCGCAGAGCTTAGAGCGAAGTGTGAAGGTAAGAATGCGATCCACTCGGCCCGTGCCGCCTATTCACCAGAAGGCATGTATGGGCAGGAAGACCAGGCGACTGATCGTAGTATGGATATCAAACCCTCCGATGAAGCGCTGGATACGCAAGTTCATCCACTAATCAGGAAGCACCCGGAAACCGGCGAAGAGGGTATTTTTGGCTGCGTAGGCTATATCGTTGGTATAGAGGGTATGGATGACGAGGCCGCGTTTGCCTTATTGCTTGAGGTGCTGGAGTGGCAAACTCAGCCCCAGTTTGTTTACACCCATCAGTGGCAGCCAAATATGCTGGTTATGTGGGATAACCGTTCAGTGCTGCACCGCGCAACAGGCGATTACGAGGGCCACGATCGACTGTTGCATCGCACAACAGTGGGTGGCCCCTAGGCGATATTGTTCAGGCTGGCGCCGCTGCAAGGTCGTCGCGCAGGTGCCTTGAGGCAAAATAGAAGTGGCAGGCTGACCAGAACATTACCGCAGGCAGTAAATACAGCATTGCCAGGCGCAGCGAGTCAGCGCCGTGTACCGGGCTGAGCATGTCGCTGATAAGCCCGATCATAAACGGCCCCATTCCCAAACCAATCATATTAATAATAAAAAACAGAATAGCTGACGCGGTGGCGCGCATCTTCAGGCCTACGAGGTTGTGTGTCGTGGCCAATGTGTTGCCGAGATACACCTGATGCAGTAACCCCGGTATAAGCATCATTGTCAGTGCGAGGTAAGCGTTGTCTGCGAGATAGACAGCGAACATGAAGGGTACGGCAATGAAGCCGACGATTGCCGGTAACCACATGTACCAACGCTGATCCCTTGGCGACAGTCGGTCGGCAGCTACCCCACCAAAAAACACGCCGATTGCGCCGCATAAACCTATGATTATCGCCAACCAGGTGCCCAGCTCGCCCGTGGACATCTCGTGACTGCGAATCATGAAGGAAGCGGTCCAACTTGCAGTGCCGTAGCCCGAAAAGGCATTTAGAGACGCGGCCAGAGACAAATGACGAAAGGCTTTGGACTCCCATAGCGTTTTGATAACCGTTTTCAGGGGAACGGCTTCCGTTGAGACAGTGCGTTGCTCTGCCAGTCCGCGGATAGGCTCACGCAGGGTCAGCATCAAGATGCCAGCGAGAAAAACGCCGGGGATGCCCACCACCATAAAGGCAGTTCGCCAGCCAAAGTATTCGTTAAGCCACCCGCCAAACAAAAACCCGAACAGGATCCCGAAGCTCACGCCCGTTGAATAAAAGCCCAATGCAGTAGCGCGACGGTTGGGTGGAAATATATCTGAGATCATCGAATGAGAAGGGGGGCTGCCTCCAGCCTCACCTATGCCCACACCGATGCGCGCCAGTACAAGCTGCCAATAGTTTTGCACCAGACCGCTGAGCGCAGTCATAAAGGACCAGATAAACAAGCTGCCGGCAACGATATTGCGGCGGTTAGCGTGGTCTGCCCAGCGGGCTATAGGGATGCCCGCGGTGACGTAAAAAACGGCAAAAGCAAATCCCGTTAACAAACCCAACTGACTGTCTGAGAGACCCAGGTCGAGCTTGATGGACTCCTGCAGAATTGCCAGGAGTTGTCGGTCAATAAAGTTGAAGGAGTAAACAACTGTCAGCATGCCCAGCGCGTAATAGGCGGCCTTGGGGTTGTCGTAATGGTTCTTGCCGTTATCGGGCATTTGGTTTGTTCCTTCAGTTATTATTTGTGTTATTGCAGCAAGCAATATCCCGTAACCAGTGGCAGCAAGCAAGCCCCACAGCGGGAAAAATTCGGATGCGCCAGTCTCACAGATACACAAGTCTCTGGTCAGTGGCAGCCTGCGGCATGTAACATCGCTTCGATCGACTTGAACGCGACAGGTGGTTTTGATGATGGCAGATGCCAAACGACTAGGGCTAAAGGCGCTGCGCTATATCCTGATTTTCGAATTGGTATATCTACTTATTGTTAATTCCCTGCTGCAGTTGCCACTAACGCAGACGATAGTTAACAAAATTCGGCCCGCTAAGTTCCAGGTTAGCTGGTACAGCGCGTGGTCCTTTTATCCTTTTAGAGTTCATGCCACTGGCATTCTGGCCAGTGGGCAGAGTCGTTCCCAGCAGTGGCAGGTCAACGCAGCAGAAGCCAACGGTTCTATCGCCCTGTTGCCGTTAATAGTGAAGCGGGTAAACCTGCAGTCAGTACATGCGCAGGATATTGAGTATCGCCAAAGACCCCGCTTAAAGCCTGAGAAAGACTACTCAGGATTACTTCCATTTTATCCGGAGATAAATGGCTGGGAGGTACAGCCAGTCGATACTACAGCGAGAAAGAAGAAGCGGCCGTGGAGGATCGCATTGACGGATCTGCAGGCGCGGGGGGCACACCAGTTGTGGATACACAATATCCGCGGCACCGCTGCAGGGAGTGCGGTAGGAGATTTGAGCATCGAGGTGCCCGGTGGGCCTTTCTCACTGGCTACACGAAATGTGCAGCTGTCCCTTGGCCCGGCAACAATAAGTGGGGATAACTCGCTGTACACCGGGGGGCAGATTACGGGCGCGATTGGTTTTTCACCCTTTGTTCCTCGAGAGAACCGTGGGATCAAGTTGATGTCGTTCCTGAATCTAGATACGGGGCTTAATCTCGACGTTGATTCGCTATCTTTTATTAACCTTTTCACCGGCAATCTTGGTGACACAAGGATTGCCGGTGCAGGCAAGGTGGAAGGCAAGCTTCGTTATCAAGAAGGGAGCGTGCTCGCTGGTACGGATGTGACCGCGACGGCGGGAGAACTACTGGTGGCTACCAGAGATATGCAGATTGCCGGTGTCGGAAATGTAGAGCTCGTAGGCAGTGACGATCCGCTGCGGCCCTTAAGTATGGCGATAGAGTTGGTAAATTTGTCCGCCTCCCGCGACCGGGATGACAGCGCATTTATGTCCGGTGAGTACATGCAGCTGACCTTCAGTGGCGGGCGTTATGTGTTGCCAGACCCGGAGATTGGCCTGGCGATGCTTGCGACTGACGAGGCCTCGATGGAGCGACGAAAAAACAACACGCTGGACGCGGTTATCAAAAACGCCACCCTGACTAATGTCGATATTATCAATGATTACCTTCCTCACGGGTCGCCTGTTGAGTTTACTGGCGGCACCGCTGCGCTGGATGGTGAGCTGCACGCCGAGACAGAAAGCATGCGTGGAGGCCTGACACTGGAATCTTCGGCGATTGAGATGCAAATCGGGGAGCAGAAAATTGAGGCAGACCTGCTGGTTGATCTTGTGGTTGCAGATGGGGTCCCCCGTGAAATGCAGTTTGATATCAGTGGCTCCAGCATTGTACTCGATGAGGTCAGCATCGCTGGCGACAACAGCAGTTTCGATGAGGAGTCCTGGGCGGGCGTCTTTACCATGAATACTGCGAAACTCACGCTGGCTGAGCCTCTACTGGCATACGCCGAAAGCCAGGTGAAGTTGAGTGACTCACGACCGATTGTTGCGGCATTCAGCAATCAGGGAAATCCCCCTAGGTGGATGGCAAGATTGCTTACTATGGAGGACATAGAGGGTGACGCGACTGTCGACATACAGGGCGAGCGCATCACGGTGCCCGCTGCCCTGGTTAGCAGCGACACATCCGAGGTGGCGGCGAAAGTTGTATTTTATCCGGACGGTCGCGACGGAATGATCTATGCGCGATACAAGAAACTGGATGCTTTACTAAAAATGAACAAGCAGTCCAGCAATATTGATGTTCTAAGGGTGCGCCAAAAATTTGACGACTTTGTTCTGCCCGATGCTCCCGATCAATGATACCCGGCACTGACCTGCGCCTGGCACCAGGTGCGATAGTCGGCCGGTGCAGGCATAGACTGTAGCCACCCCGCGCTGGCAAGGCTTGTGCCAACAAGGTAAGCCTGCCAGCAGTGCGTAAAAGTCGTGGGATGAATGACGTCCCAAAAGAAAGCAGAATCTGCAAGCTCACATATCTCATCCTCGCTGAAACTGCCCAGGTAGACCCCGGTGTAGCAGGGTTGCGGCAGCGCCATTTTCACGTCCTTGTACTCCAGGGTCTCTTGCAGCTGCGTAAGGGTAAAACCATAGTCAAATGCTGTGTCTGTGCTGGTGAACAGGTGGCCATCAAAAATACTCTGGCTCATACCGTGTGAATCAACCATAAGTATCTGTGCATCAGGCATGTCTTCGCGTAGTTTATTGACGCCCTTGGACAGCACCTCATTGTGATATTCACTAAGCAGGCTCAAGCGCTGTGATAATTCAATGCGACGCCCGGTATCAGACTTTCTGCCCAGGCCTGAATTGTAGGAGTCGTTCTGCAGGACGATTGGGCTCCATCCGAGGTCTGGCATATTGACCACAAGAAAGCGCCTGGCTCCAGCCTCATACAAGGTGCTGACCTGCTCCAGCATTCCCTTTACCGTGTCATCGGTAACCGATTTGTAACCAAACTCACCGCGCGTTGTATTCAGGAAGGTCGTGATCAGACCTGTGACGGGTTCTTTTGAAATATAGTCATTTGCGCCAGCCCAAATGATATAGGCCGTAGTGTCAGGGCGATCAATGCCCGGCGTTGAGTGTTGATCTTCAAGGTAGCTGCTAACCTGGTCGGCGAGGCTGCCGCTAACGAAAAAACGTCCCTCGTCTTTCACGAAACCCACCAGGCCCGATTCATCGAGATCAAGTGGAGGGTTAATCGAGGCGCCGCCATAGGATCGGTTTTGAACGGGGAGGGCAGCCGCTGATTCGAGGTAATCTGTCCATACGGGCCCGTTACTAAAACGTCCAAGCCAATAAGGGCTTCCGGGAAACACCTCCATACGGTGTTTCAAGCGCCCCGCATCAGACAGGCTGTCGCCAAACACAACCAGCCGGGTGACTTCGTCATCAGCCAGGCGCGGCTTCGGATACACAATAGGGATATCGAGGTCACGACTGTCACGGGCGGCCATTACTCTCGCTAGATCTGTAGGCTGGTCAGCAGCGATGGTCTGCAAACACCGTTCCCGTAGCGCGGACGCTTCCGCTGGCACCTGCACGCCGGAATCGGTAGAAACACTGTCCAGCAGAAAAAACCCACCGCTTAACTCGCCCTTGAGATATAGCACATTGTCTTGTTCATCTTTCGCCCACTGCCATTGCCCGTGATAGACACCGGGTATTGCCTTGATGTCCAGGGCATAGGTTTTCTCGGTCTCGCAGTGCACTCGCCACTGGGTTGGACCGGCAACCGGTTCTACTTCAGACAGAGGCGCCGTGGCACAGCCAGCAAGAAAGGCGGGTAGCAAGATGCCGGATAGTGCACGCACTACAGTTGATGCAGACATGGTGGTTTGGGCGGTTCCAATGACAATGCAGATGGTGTATTAGTTTACACCCACTGGAACCGCTATCGGTAGTTTCAAGGACCACGCTATTCACCCAAATCTCAGGCGATGGTGACAACAGAGTGCTTTGCTTTCGAGTAAACAGCTAATATAGAGGAGGGCGGTTACGCCTTTGATTGAACCTCAGCCTGATACATTCATACTGTCTCAGGTGCGCTAACAGTTAAGGCCTTTAACCTGAATGGAGCAGTTATGACAGGATTTACAGAGAGCGACGTGCCCGAGTTGAACGGACAGGTTTATTTGGTGACAGGAGCCAATACGGGTATTGGGCTGGAGACATCCAGAGTCTTGGCGGAGCGGGGCGCACGCGTCTTGTTGGGCTGCCGCAGTGCCGACAAGGCCAAGGCAGCGATAGCCAGTATCCGCGAAACTGCACCCGAGGCAGAGCTTGAGCATATTGCTTTGGATTTGGGCGATCTCGATTCCGTACGAAGTGCCGCAGAGATTGTGAATAATGAGCAGCGGCTGGATGGCCTGATCAATAACGCCGGCATTATGATGCCGCCGCTAGAGCATACGGTGCAGGGCTTCGAGAGCCAGTTTGGTGTGAATCATCTTGGCCCGTTTGCACTTACAGCGTTGCTATTGCCGGTCTTGATGGCAACCGATGACGCCAGGGTAGTTAATACCAGCAGTATCGCTCATCGTGGTGGCAATATTGATTTTGATGATATTAATGCTGAGCAAGGCTATAACAGAGCGAAACGTTACGGTCAGAGCAAGCTTGCGAACCTGCTGTTTTCCATGGAGCTACAGCGCCGTCTTGAAGCAGCACAGAGCACTGTAACCTCCGTCGCATGCCACCCGGGTATTGCCGATACCGAACTGTCGCGGCATATGCCTGGGATCTTAAAGCTTACAGCACCGTTGGTAAGCAAGTTTTTTAATACCTCGGCGGAAGGGGCCTGGCCGACCCTGATGGCGGCTACCAGTGATTCTGTTTCTGGTGGCGACTACTTCGGTCCGATCAAGCGCGGAGAATCTGCTGGACCCGCTGGAAAGGCACGACCTAATCGACGCTCTCAGGATCCAGATCTCGCCGCCAGGTTGTGGGATTTGTCTATTGAGATGACTGGGATTGATCCCGGCCTCTGACCACCGTTTAACACCCGTACGGTTCTATACACGCAGGTCGCTGTGGGAATTTGCCTGCGCGTCCTCCTGATCCCGAATTTTAGATAGTTTCAGCAAGAGGGGTGACCTTTACCTGTTGGGGTTGTGCATAACTGTGTGCTCAGATCCTTTATTTAACATAATATATATTATGCGCATATGTGTATAAGTGTGCGGATCGATGGGTGCGACTACATTTGGCGTTTAAAGCAGCTATTTGGGCCGGATCCCTGACATTCCGTAGTCTCCACAGCTTGCCGCTTTTTGCCTCGCTACCCGGGTCCTATGCGTTCTGTGAACCAAAGGATGCCGCCATTCAGGTGTTGTCTATCGGTCCTGGGCTGGCTTACTGGTGAATCCGTCCAGACAGTTGTTCCCGGCTGCATTGGGTTTGCGCAGAAGCATGTCGCGACCTTAAAAAGCCCGCGCTTACTGATACGCCGCCCCTGAGTCGGTCATCAGCCAGTTACCCCGGTTAGTTGCCCTGTGTTCACGCGCTCGTACGTGAATAGAATTGGTTTCGTGGCACCTGAGACCCTGCTGAGGAACGCTACGGCGGACTTTTGGTCTGGAGTTTTAGTGCGCGCCTGGCCAATAAGCACCTGGGGCTGGTTATCGCTGAGTTAGCCGCAACTGGCACTGGTGTGCATCGATACCGGTGCTTCCGTGTTTGTATAGGTTTTGTGGCAATGGATGCGCGCAGCTATACAGCGCCGGGAGCTGTTGAGCGCCACCTTCTTCACCTTTATCGTTTTATTACAGAGAGTTAGGAGCATTTATTTGCGCTATATCTTGGCTATATGAGGGACCAGAAAGCGCCACCCCGGCATGAAGTGTGCACTGAATAATAGTGTTATGTTAAATAGAGGATATACCAACAGGAGGCTGTTGGTGGCGATATGCGCAGCACCGAAATGCTGCGCATGCTGTATATCAGCCGTTAGGCGTCACCAGGTACTTTTCGCCGGTTCTCATTTCACGATAATCCAGCGCGGCTTCCTTGGTCAGCATCTCCTCCAGAGTCACCCTACTCTTGTACGAGCTGGCAAATGTGGTGGTAAGGCCTTCCAGCACTCGCTGTCTCATACGCACCACTGTCTCCATCCCTGCTGTCTGCAGGAAGGGAAACAGCAGCCAGCCTGACAGTGTCCAGCCAAAGCCGTAGGACGGCGTGAGGATGGTTGCGCCAAGATCCAGTCGACCGTAGATGTACATCTTCTTCGCTCGGTCGGAACCGTAACGCGAGTATTCGGTCATTTGCTTCACGGCCACCTGCTCCATTGCCTTGAAGCAGTTGTCAGTAGCCTGTCCCCCACCGATGGGGTCAAAGCCAAGGAAGGCCCCCGTGGTCTCTATCGCCCCGCACAGCTGTGCCATATAGTCATCGTCGGACGAGTTGACGATATGCGTCGCGCCCAACCCGGAAAGCAGATCGACATGTTCGGACTTGCGCACAACATTGACCAGCGGCATGTTGTCTTCCTGGCAAATCTTGACCAACATCTGGCCGAGATTGGAGGCCGCTGCAGTGTGGAGGATCGCCCCCTGCCCTTCCATTTTCGCGGTTTCAACAAAGCCAAGTGCCGTCATCGGATTGACGAAAGCAGAGGCGCCGTCTTCCGAGGAAATATCACCCAGTGGCAGGCACATGGCTGCTTCAGCCAGGCAGTATTGGGAATAGGCGTTTCCGGGCACGCACGCGACCCGTTGACCGATAAGCGCTTGAGCCGCCTCCCCCTCACCTGCCGCCACTACCGTGCCGGCGCCCTCATTGCCAACAGGCAGACGCATGCCGTGACGTGCTTTCTGGCCACTGTAAAACGGTTCCGGCATGTCAGCGACGAACTTGCCCGCCGAATACTGGGCATTCTCAAGATCTGCAACGCTGGTAAGTACGGCAAGATCAGAAGGGTTAATAGGCGCCGCCTCCATCTTCACCAATACCTGGTTGCCGGTAGGGTCGTCGAAGGTTGTTTCTGCCAGTTCGACGGTAAGCTTACCTGCCTCCAGCGTGCTGAATAACTGCTTTCCAGTGGTCATGATTGTGTTCCCTCAGGTTTGTGGCTGTAGTGATTGCTGTAAAGCTTTGAGCTTGACGATTTCTTCTGGGCTCAAGGCGGGGTTATTGTCGCAACGAGGATCCGTCTTTTGTAAAAGTACCAGTAAATCTCGCGTAAGTGGAATTGGATCACAGCCGTGGCCGGTTTCACAGACCATGTCCCACTGGGGTTTTGCCTTGGCGTGGCATGCGAGGCAGTTACCGCCGAAACGGTTAACCACATCGGCGAAACCTCGATTGCGTATCTCTGTTCCAGAGGTGGAGGTATCGAGTTCAAAAAACTCCCAGTCTCTGGTGGCTGGGCTAAATCCCGGGGCGCGCTTGATCATAGCCTCACCCGGCACTAACTGGACCACAGAGCCGGCGGGATACTCAGCGCCGTCCGCTGCATTCGCGGCAGCAAGCGTACCCTCCAGATTACCGGAGAGATTGTCTACATAAAAACCACGTACGGGGGACATATCGCGAATGCAGGTAAATGTATCGGCGCTCACTTCAAACTGATCAGGACTGCCTGCCACCAGCTTGGCACTGCCCAGAGGTAGCCAGAAGCAAGACAGCATAATGGCCAAAACTCGATATTTCATAGGAATTCCCAAAGGTACTCTTTTATTTTGCGCGCAAAATAGATTGGCTAGATTAGAGTCGCGGGCTTGCCTTGTCAATTACTTTGCGTGCAAAATAACTCCTATGAGCACTGAAGACACTAAAGCCCGACCAGCCTCCAGCCTGGACCTGGATCGCCAGATCTGCCATTCCCTGTACTCGGCGACCAATGCGTTGGTGCGCGCCTACCGCCCAATGCTGGCGGAACTCGACCTCACCTATCCTCAATATCTGGTGATGATGAGCCTGTGGCGAAAGGATAAGGTGAGTATTTCTGGGCTAGCCGGTCATACCCGCTTCGATGCCGGCACCCTGACCCCGTTACTGCGACGACTGCAAAAGAAGGGATTAGTTGATATCCAGGTCGCAGACGATGACGAAAGACGCAGGATAATTTCTGTAACGAGGCAAGGCCGCTCTCTAATGCGCAAGGCGGAGAAAATCCCTGGCCAGATTGCCTGCACCGTAGATATGCCTGCAGAAGACGCGCTGCAGCTAAAGGCTCTATGCGAAGTGTTGGTCAGCAAGCTCTCGGTCGATTGATACTGCACCCCTGATTCCGGCGCTGTAACTTGCCCTTAGGCGTTTTGTTCCAGTTTTCGATAGAGGGACCGCAGGCTGATACCTGCGATCCTGGCAACAGTCTCTTTGTCCTGATTGTGCCTGACCATAAGTTGTTCTAGATACCGACTTTCTGCCTCCCGCAAGGTCAGGTCGGCATCCGCTGTATCCGAGTTGGCAAGCTGCCCCCTACCCGCTGCAAGGCTTTCGGCAATGACCTGCTTGTCGATAACATTGGTGTTCGCGATGATCGATGCCCTTGCCAGAATATTGCGCAGCTCCCTGATGTTCCCTCTATAGTCGTATTCCTTGAGCGCCTCTGTGGCCGTTTCGGTAAGGTGATATTGCTGCTCAGGTGACACGCTTTTCAGCATAGCGCTCGCAAGCATTGGAATGTCATCCCTGCGTTGTGAAAGTGAAGGGACGTGAATCGGAAACACGTTAATGCGGTAGTAAAGATCCTGCCGAAAGCTCCCCTCCTCCACCATTGCTGCCAGGTTTCTGTGCGACGCGCAGACCAGCCTGAAGTCAGAGTGCTTCACTTCCACGCTGCCAACGGGTCTGTACGTTCCTGTTTCGATTAACCGTAGTAGTTTTACCTGCAGCGGCAGTGGGATATCGGCAACCTCGTCGAGAAATAGCGTCCCGCCGTTTGCGGCTTCGGCCAGGCCGGGCTTGCTGTAATTGGCGCCGGTAAATGCCCCCTTGATGTGACCGAAGAGCTCACTTTCAAATAACATCTCATTCAGGCCGGCGCACTCCAGGGTCACCATGGGCTGGTCCGAGCGTAAACTTGCGCTGTGCAATGCTCTTGCAGCGAGCTCCTTGCCGCAACCGGATTCACCTGACAGCAGTACGGCGGCGTTACCTGGCGCTACTCGTGACAATTGTTCAACCATAGTATTGAAGGCGCTACTGCTGCCCAGCATTTCTGCATCGCGCTCCCCTATGCCGGCAATCGCGACAGGCTTGAGGAGCTCCACGAAGAACTCCAGCTGCCCCTTATCATCAAGTATTGGCAGCATTTCGACGTCCACATGCTCTTCGCCACGCGGTGTTTGATGAATATGCAGTACCCGCTCCCGCTGCCCTGATGCAGTCGCTGCCGCCAGTGGGCAATTCTCTCCCGCCTGGTCGCAGGGCCTGTCGTAGCCATGTGACACCGCGTAGCAATGAGCCGCCCCGCCTTGCTTGTTGATGCCCCCGAACTTTTCTCTGTACAGGTCATTCGTTGCGAGAATCTGGTACTGCGTATCGACCAGAATAGCGGGATGCTCGTAGCTATCCAGCATTCTGGCCATGGTGGGATCTGTCTCCCTGGCGATAATCTCCATGTCTGGCTACTCCCAAAAAAAACCAGCGGTTGTGTCATATATGACAGCTATTTTGCCAGATATGGCAGGCCCATGGTAGCAATGGCGCCTCCAATGTCGCAGTAGTGACATTATTTCGAAATATTTCTCATATATATCAATTAGTTATAACCTATATTTAATAATCGCCTTAGTTGGCATCCCCCTTGCAATCTCATCTTGCATACAGCAATCGATGAGGCGCAATCATGAATCAGGCACTTTCGAACAATTCCGCACAGGCCACTTCTGCGGTGGTAACCCCCTTCTTTGATGAGCCGACCAATACGCTCTCTTACGTGGTTAAGGACCCAGCGAGCAATGCCTGCGCTGTGGTGGATTCCGTGATGAACCTGGACTACCCCTCCGGCACCCTGAGTTTCGAAGGTGCGGATGCGATTATCGCGTTTATTGAATCCTCCCGGCTGGAGCTTCAGTGGATTCTGGAGACCCACGTGCACGCAGACCATGTATCCGCCGCGCCATACATCAAGAGCAAATTGGGCGGCAAGATCGCCATCGGCAATCAGATCACCGTCGTTCAGGAAACATTCGGCGCTGTATTTGAAGCGGGGGCAGACTTTGCGCGAGATGGCTCGCAGTTCGATATTCTGTTAGCCGACAATGATGCTATTGCGATCGGAGAGATGAACGGTGTGGCGCTACACACTCCCGGCCATACACCCGCCTGTATGAGCTTTGTGCTTGGCGATGCTGTTTTTGTAGGGGATACCCTGTTTATGCCAGACGCGGGCACGGCACGAGTCGACTTTCCGGGTGGCGACGCAGGAACGCTCTTTCAATCCATCCACCGCATACTCTCTTTACCAGATGAGTACCGGGTGTTTGTCTGCCACGACTATCTTCCCGATGGCCGCGAGCTGGAATTCGAAACAACGGTCGCGCAAGAGCGTGACAGCAACATACATGTGAAGACCGGGATCAGCGAACAGCACTTTATTGCGATGCGTGAGTCACGCGACAAGACGCTGGGAATGCCTACGCTAATCCTGCCCTCACTGCAGATTAATATGCGGGCGGGTCACCTCCCCCCCGCCTCACCCGACGGTGGCCTGTTTCTGAAGCTTCCTATCAACGCGTTTGGTGGCCCCGAACTCGACGCAGTTAAATCCTGAAACCTGGAGAGTGATGATGACGACCCTGATAAAACAGGTAACTGATGAGTTTCTGGTTTCCGGCCAAATTTCGGTAGAAGACCTTGAGCATATTGCCGCACGCGGGGTGCGATCATTGATCTGCAATCGCCCGGATGGCGAGGCTAATGACCAACCGAATGTTACTGAGATTGAAGTAGCGGCGGAGCGGCATGGGCTGCAGTTGGCCTACCTACCCGTTGTGGCAGGTCAGCTTACCCCTGCAGATATCGACAAATTCCTGAGCTGCTACGAAAGGCTGCCCAAGCCCGTTCAGGCTTACTGTCGCAGCGGTACCCGCTCCATCACCTTGTGGGCGATGTATCAAAAGCGACTGGGCATGCCTGACAGTGAAATACTCGCTTTGGCCAGTGATCAGGGTTATGACCTTAGCGAGGCACTTGGCGGCAAAGGCCCCCCGGCTAGCAGTGAGCGTCCCTCGGGCTCTACCCATTACGATATTGTCATTGTTGGAGGTGGTGCAGCAGGTATAGCCGCTGCCTCCAGCCTGCTAAAACGCACGCGCAAGCTTTCTATCGCAATCATCGACCCTGCCGAGGTTCATTATTATCAACCTGGCTGGACTCTGGTCGGTGCCGGGGTATTTAAGCAACAACAAACGGTTAAAACCATGGCCTCCCTGATCCCGACGGGTGCCGCCTGGAACAAGGCGGCGGTGGGGGTATTTGAACCCGAGCAGAACCGGGTACTGCTGGAAGACTCGCGCTCGATTTACTACGACCAGCTGGTTGTCGCGCCCGGCATAAAGCTTGATTGGCATGCCATAGAGGGTCTGGTAGACACACTGGGGCAGAACGGGGTTACGTCTAACTACCGTTTCGACCTGGCCCCCTATACCTGGCAACTGGTCAGTCAGCTGAAGCGTGGCCGGGCACTGTTCACCCAACCGCCAATGCCCATCAAGTGTGCAGGCGCGCCACAAAAAGCCATGTATCTATCGGGAGATCATTGGCTGCGCTCGGGCGTGCTCGACGATATCGAGATCCGTTTTCACAATGCTGGCGCAGCCCTGTTTGGTGTAGCCGACTATGTTCCGGCCCTGATGGATTATGTTGAGCGCTATAAAGCCCAACTGAATTTCGGTGAGCGATTGGTGCAAGTGGATGGTCCCGGAAAAACAGCGGGATTTGAGGTGACCGATGAAAACGGTACTACCCGCCTGAATGAGCAGAGCTTCGACATGATGCATGTCTGCCCACCTCAAACTGCTCCCGACTTTGTGCGCCAGAGCCCCTTGGCAGATGCTGCCGGCTGGGTCGACGTGGATCAAAACACATTGCAGCATAAGCGCTGGTCGAATATCTGGGGCTTGGGTGATGCCATGAATGCGCCCAATGCCAAGACGGCGGCGGCGGCCAGGATGCAGGCGCCAGTGGTCGCAAATAATCTGCTACATTCGGTTGGCCTCGCGGATAGCTTGGCTCATTACAACGGCTATGGGTCCTGTCCACTGACGGTGGAACGTGGCAAGATTGTGCTTGCAGAATTCGGCTACGGCGGCAAATTGCTGCCCAGTTTTCCGCGTTGGATAATCAATGGCCAAAAACCGTCTCGGCTGGCCTGGATCCTGAAAGAAAAGGTTTTGCCGCCGGTGTATTGGCAGGCCATGCTAAAAGGGAAAGAGTGGATGGTAGAACCGACTGGCACAGAAAACTCGAGAGAGACCGCTTGACCGATCGCGCTGCACGCCTGCTGCCTGCTATCCAGTGGGCCCGGGGATACAACCGCCCTACCCTGATCAGTGATTTACTCGCTGCGGTTATCGTGACAATCATGCTGATTCCGCAGTCGCTGGCCTATGCACTATTGGCTGGACTGCCTGCCGAAATGGGCTTGTATGCCAGCATTTTGCCGCTTATTGCCTACGCACTTTTTGGTACCAGTCGCACGCTATCGGTGGGTCCAGTCGCCGTCGCCTCATTGATGACAGCGACCGCCGTGGGCAAGGTCGCGGCGAGCGGTACCGCAGACTACGCTACCGCGGCGGTAGCGCTGGCCATGCTGTCCGGGCTTATGTTGCTGCTGCTGGGATTCTTGCGCTTCGGTTTTATGGCGAACTTCCTGTCGCACCCGGTGGTGTCGGGGTTCATTACTGCCTCGGGAATTATCATCGCCCTGAGTCAGCTTCGTCATATCCTGGGAATTGATGCCCACGGTGATACATTGCCCGCGCTGATAAGTAGCTTGTTCGACGATTTGTCCTCATTCAATACCATAACCATGATTACCGGTGTCGCTGCCACCGCATTTTTATTTTGGGCTCGCCGCTATCTCTCTGCATTCATGCAGTTTCTGGGATTCACCCCGAGCACAGCATCGATTCTCGCCAAAGCGGGGCCGGTATTCATTATCGTGGTTACTATTGTGGCCAGCTACGGTTTGGGCTTTGAAGAACGGGGGGTTGCGCTGGTAGGCAATGTGCCGCAGGGGCTGCCGGCATTTTCTGTACCTGCTTTTGGTTTTGAGCTGTGGTCAGAACTCGCCGTATCTGCTTTGTTGATTTCGCTGATCGGTTTTGTCGAGTCGGTCTCTGTCGGGAAAACGCTGGCAGCCAAGCGCCGACAGCGCATTGAGCCGAATCAGGAATTGATAGGCCTGGGCGCCGCCAACGTCGCCTCGGCAGTATCGGGCGGATTTCCGGTGACCGGCGGTTTCTCCCGCTCTATCGTAAACTTCGACGCCGGCGCCAGCACTCAGGCCGCCAGTATTTTTGCCGCAATTGGCATCGCGCTTGCCGCTCTACTGCTAACTCCGGTACTGTTTTTCCTGCCCAAGGCGACGCTGGCCGCAACTATTATTGTCGCCGTTACCTCGCTGCTGGATTTCAAAATACTGGCATCGGCATGGCGATACTCCCGAACTGACTTTGCAGCGGTAGCCGTTACCATCGTGATGACCCTGCTATTCGGTGTCGAGCTGGGCGTTCTCGCCGGGATTTTTGCCTCCCTTGCGCTGCACCTGCATAAGTCTGTACGGCCCCATATGGCCATTGTCGGCGTCGTACCCGGCACCGAACACTATCGCAATGTACTGCGCCATAAGGTAATCACCTATCCTTCCATTGTTTCACTGCGCGTGGACGAGAGCCTGTATTTCGCCAACGCCAATTATCTGGAGAGCCGCATCTATCAGGTGATTGCGGAGAATCACGAATTAGAGCACGTGATACTTCAATGCACCGCGGTTAACGAGATAGACCTGAGTGCCTTGGAAGCACTGGAAGCGGTTAATTTCAGGCTCAGTGAGCAGGGTTTGACCCTGAATCTCAGCGAGGTCAAAGGGCCTGTTATGGACGCCTTGAAGCAAACAGATTTCCTGGATCATCTCAGTGGTTCTATATTTCTGTCGCACCATCAGGCGGTAGAGCAGCTCAAGCCAGAAGTCATTGAACCCTATATCATCTGAATCCGTGGCAGCTATCTGAATTGGCGGGTTTCCGCTGTGATCGCTATGTGCGAGCATAGAGCCCTTGCAAATCCGGTTGTCAGACTATGACCCAAAAAATGGTTTTTGCCATCGCCGCACTGGCCCTGGCAGGTACACTTATTTACGCTCTGTACTGGCTAACGCTGGACACAACTGATCCTTGCGCAAACCCCCAGGCCGACGTGAGCGCCGCTATATTGGCTGACGAGAGTGGAGACCAGGCGGGGCTCGCTAATCGAGCGATATTGATGCGCGGAAACTGTGTAGAACAGGAGAACAACGGGCAATGACATCTTTGCGTATCATCTGGCTGGCACTATTCCTCGTGCTCATCCCTCGCCATGCTATCGCCAGTGAGGGCCAGAACCTGGCCAGAGAAGCCAACGACATCATGCAGAACCGATGCATGGTCTGCCACGGCTGTTATGACGCGCCTTGTCAGCTAAAGCTTGAGGCAGATGAAGGTCTGCGCCGTGGCGCCAGCAAAGAGCTGGTTTACGATGGCGCTCGCCTGACTCCCAGCAATATGACGCGACTGTTCGACGACGCCTTAAGTGAGGCCCAGTGGCGAGACAAGGGTTTTTACCCGGTACTGGACAAGGAAGACCCGAAGAGCGGAACCCTGTATAGGATGCTGCAACTGAAGCAGGCCCATCCATTGGCCACTGAAGGCCCCATACCCGATGGCTTTGATTTCTCACTCTACCGGGATCAGCAATGCGTGAAGCCCGGTGAATTTGACGCATATGCCAGCAAGTTCCCGTTGTGGGGCATGCCCTATGGCTTTCCCGGCCTGAACCCCGAAGAACATGAAGTAATGACATCCTGGCTTGAACAAGGCGCGCATCGGGTTGCAAAGCCTTTATTGAGTAACAACCTGCGCGAACAGATTGCTGCCTGGGAAACGTTCCTGAATGCCTCAGATAACAAAAGTCGTTTGATGGCTCGCTACGTGTATGAACACTTGTTTCTTGCCTCCTTGTATCTAGTTGATGATGAGGAAATCACCTGGTTCAGGCTGGTGAGGTCCACCACGCCTCCCGGCCGAAATCTCGGCTTAATAGCCACCAGGCGCCCCTATGACTCGCCAGGCGTTGGCACCTTTTATTATCGGTTGCAGCGCATGGAAGTCACTCCACTGGACAAGATACACATGCCCTATCGCTTCGACAGCGAACGTTTGGACTGGTATCGCTCATTGTTTATCGACCCTGATTACGCCGTGACGGCCTTGCCAGACTATACGCCAGAGGTTGCCGCCAACCCTTTCCGCAGCTTTCAGGCAATTCCTGTCAACTCCCGCTACCGTTTTTTGCTGGAGGAAGCCCAGTTCACCATCATGAACTTTATCAAGGGCCCGGTCTGTCGAGGACAAATCGCACTGAATGTCATTGAAGACCATTTCTGGGTAATGTTCGCCTCCCCGGAAAGTGATGATCCTGATTCAGATGAGGCGTTCCTGGCAGCCGAGACCGACAACCTGCGGCTGCCTATTGTGCGCACTGGAACGCCAATCGATCTGTTTTACTGGCGTCGCTATGCGAAATCTCATGCAGCATTCCAGCAAGCGAAAGCTGACTACCTAGTGAAGGAGATGGATCGCAGCGACCGGACCATGAATATGGATTCAATCTGGCTGGGCGATGGCAAAAACCCCAATGCCGCGCTAACGATTTTCAGGCATTTCGACACAGCCTCGGTAGTTAAGGGTTTTGTGGGCGGCGAGCCTAAAACGGCCTGGGTTATTGGCTACTCCCTGCTTGAACGTATCCACTATCTGCTGGTAGCCGGTTTCGATGTTTATGGGCCGGTGTCTCATCAGCTTGAGTCACGTTTGTACATGGACTTCCTGAGAATGGAAGGCGAGTTCAACTTCCTAATGTTCATGCCACCGGCAGTTCGACAAGAGCTGCGAGACTACTGGTACAGAGACGCCAGGCCATCCGCTGCCAAACACATGTTCACCTCCAGCGATGCGATGACTCGTGATAACGATATTGTCTACAAGACTGATGATCCCAAGCAGGAGTTCCTGTTTGCTATGCAAGACCGCATCCATGGCGCGAGTGCGGCAAACTATGATTACCGCCTTGGCGTCAGCGAAGACAGTGTTAAGGCTTTTGCAGCGATGGAGCAGCAAATTGGTGCGCACAACAGTTACTTGCCACAGGTCAGTTTTGTGAATGTGGTGGGCGAGGATTCAGATGAGGTATTCACTTTGCTGCGCAATTCTGGCTACTCGAACATCGCGCAATTGTTCAAGGAGGAGGACCGCCGACTACCGGATGAAGACAGTGTGACCGTGGTGAAAGGATTCCTGGGCGCCTACCCGAACTACTTCTTTCAGGTTAACTCCTCGGAAGTGGGCGCTTTCGTGAAACAGGTGGGAACACTCGGCAGTGATAGCGACTACGTCGCACTTACCAAGCGCTACGGAGTGCCGAGAAACGCAGCCTGGTTCTGGCGGATCAGCGATAAATTTCATCAGCGCTACAAAGAGCAGCAACCGATTGAGTCGGGATTATTCGATTACAATCGCTATAGTGGCCGTTGATCCCGCGTATCTCAGGAGTGGTGATTACTACCGCGAGAATGCTGCCAGAGCTTTAGAAAACTGCGTTCCATTGCGCCTTCCGCCGCCATGCCGAGTTTCTCTTGCCAATTCTTTTTGTGCACAAACTGGACTTCGTACACGTCCCAGTCTGCCAGACGCGCCTGGATAAATGCATCTGACGTTTGAATGTCATCTACCAGCCCGTTTTCGATGGCCTGCTGTCCGTACCAGACCTCACCTGTTGCGACCTCTGCCATATTCAGCTGTGGCCGATTGGTGCTCACAAATTGCTTGAATAGCTCATGTGTCTTTTCGAGCTCTTCGATGAACTTTTCCCTTCCCTTGTCAGTATTCTCTCCGAACACTGTCAAGGTCCGCTTGTACTCTCCAGCAGTTAATAACTCAAAGTCGATATCGTTCTTCTTCAGCAGCCGGTGAAAATTCGGCAACTGGGCCAGCACACCGATCGAGCCAATGACTGCAAAAGGTGCCGCAATTATCTGGCTGGCCACGCAGGCCATCATGTAACCGCCACTGGCGGCTACTTTATCGACAGATACCGTTAAGGTGGCCCCGGCCTCGCGGATGCGACTTAACTGACTCGCGGCGAGGCCGTAGCCATGAACCAGACCGCCGGGGCTTTCCAGCTTGACCAGCACCTCGTCGCCCTCACCCACCCGCGGCAATACCGCAGATATTTCTTCCCGAAGGTTGTCGGCCGCGCTGGCCTTCATGTCTCCGTCAAATAATAAAATGAACAGACGCTTGCGAGTGGCGGTTTCCTCAGAGGCATCACCTTTTTTACGCTGCTTCTTGGCTGCTTTCGCTTTTTCCTTCGCCGCTTTCTTTTCGGCCTTCTGGTCAGCTTTGAACGTTTCGTCATCGGTTATGACATGGCGCAAGGTGTCATCGATTTGCTTGTACTTCTCGTTGAGATTACGAATCTCGATATGACCCTCATGCTCGGCTTTCTTCTGTCGGCTGCCCAGCGCGATCACGCCGCCAACGACCACAAGGATTGCAACAACAAGGGTGACAGCCTGCGCGAGAAACAGGCCAAAGTCGTAAAGAAATTCCAAGAAAAGCTCCTTCAGCGCGCCGACAGCGACTCTAGATGATGTTGAATAAGTTGGCCCGCGATCGCTGTGGCAGGCGGAATCATGGGTAATTGTTGTGGACTGAACCATTGGGCATCGACGATTTCCACTTCATCACAGACGATGTCGCCACCGGCATAGTCGGCGAAGTATCCCAGCATTAACTGGCTGGGGAATGGCCAGGATTGCGAACCAAAGTAGCGCACGTTATCTACCTGTAACCCCACCTCTTCCATAACCTCTCTCGCCACTGTTTCCTCGGCCGACTCACCAGGATCGATAAAGCCTGCCAAAGTGCTGTACATAGGGCCGGGGAAATTCGCATTGCGAGCCAGCAGAAGCTCGTCGCCGCGGGTCACCAGCACAATAATGCAGGGCGAAATGCGCGGGTAAATCAAGGTTGAACAGGGCTCACAGCGCATGGCACGCTCGCCAATATCAATGATCATGCGGCTGCCGCAACGGCCACAGTGCTGATGATCACGCTCCCAGGCCAGCAGCTGTGCGGCTCTTCCGGCTAGCGCAAATATGGGCTGCTCTACCCGGCCCAGTATCTGGTAAAGACTACCGCGCTGAAAGCGCATTGGGTCAAGGTCCACCAGTTCGTCAATCTCGACGGCATAACAGGGCCTTCCCTGCCAATAACCGAGGAACTGCTCCCTGATAACCAGCCATTGGTCTGCTTTTACCTGCTCGGCAGGTAGCAAACAGGGGTCTGGTGAGCGCATATCGCTGACCAGCTCTCCACGCTGGAAAACAATGTGCAGCGCGTTGTCAGGCGCGTCTGGAGGGCTTCTATCAGGTTGAAACATGGGGAAATCGGGTTCCGGCGAGATCAGCGGGCTATAGTAAGCTCGCCCCCTGATCAGGGCAAGCAGAGCGCCACCATTTTATTGTCACGGGGGCATTCGATTAATACCCCAGATACCGTAGAATGCTCTGCTCAGTTAGATACCCGAAATGGCAACACCTATGACCGAAACCGCTACTCACGCTTTTTGGCACAACTTCCTTGGCTCGTCGCCGGGTTGGTATAAGAAAACGATTATCGCTTTTCTCTTGCTAAACCCCTTATGCCTATTTGTCTTTGGGCCCTTCATCACTGGTTGGGTGCTGATTGGGGAATTCATCTTCACGCTTGCCCTGGCCCTGCGCTGCTATCCATTGCAGCCAGGCGGACTGCTGGCTATCGAAGCTGTGCTGCTAGGCATGACCTCGCCACAGATGGTTTTTGAAGAGACGCTGGCAAATTTCGAAGTCATTTTGCTGCTGATGTTCATGGTGGCTGGCATCTATTTCATGAAGGAGCTGCTGCTCTTCGTATTTACCAAGATTCTGCTCAGCGTTCGCTCCAAGGTCATGCTATCGCTGCTATTTTCACTGGTGTCGGCCTTCCTATCTGCTTTTCTGGATGCGCTCACGGTAACCGCAGTGCTCATCAGTGTCGGCGTGGGGTTTTATACGGTCTATCACAAGGTCGCCTCTGGCAAAAAATTATCAAACGATGATCACGATAATTCGGATGATGAAGGCGTCACCGATCATCACCGGGAAGACCTGGAGGGCTTTCGGGCGTTTCTACGTAGCCTGTTAATGCATGGAGCCGTGGGAACAGCGCTGGGTGGCGTTTGCACCCTGGTGGGTGAGCCACAGAATCTATTGATCGCGACGGTCGCGGAGTGGGATTTCATCACCTTCGTTAAAGTAATGGCGCCCGTCACAATGCCGGTATTGGTAGCAGGTCTCATAACCTGCGCCTTACTGGAGGTGACGGGGATATTTGGTTACGGCTCCCAGCTGCCGCCAGCTGTGCGTAAGGTGCTTGAAGAGTATCAGGAAAAAGAGGAAGCCAAGCGCAATGCACGCTCTACTGCCAGGCTGGTCATTCAAGTATTGGTGGCCCTGATACTGGTTGTCTCGCTGGCCATGCACCTGGCCGCGGTGGGCCTGATAGGCCTGATGATCATCGTTCTACTGACGGCCTTTAATGGCGTTGTCGAAGAACATCAGATAGGACATGCTTTTGAGGAAGCCCTGCCCTTCACTGCGCTGCTGGTTGTATTTTTTGCCATCGTTGCGGTAATACACGATCAGCACCTGTTCACGCCGGTAATCGACGCGGTGCTGGCAATGGAAAGCGATTTGCGCCCCAGTATGTTCTTCATTGCGAATGGGGTTTTGTCGATGATCAGCGACAACGTATTCGTGGCGACTGTTTATATCAATGAGGTCAAGGATGCTTTCGATGCCGGCGATATAACTCGCAAAGAGTTTGAGCAGCTTGCTATCGCAATCAACACCGGCACCAACTTGCCAAGCGTCGCGACGCCCAATGGGCAGGCAGCCTTTCTCTTCCTGCTTACTTCAGCACTTGCGCCATTGATACGCTTGTCTTACGGCAGGATGGTGATCATGGCATTCCCCTACACCATCGTAATGGGTGGTGTGGGCCTTGCTTGTGTAGCGTTGTTTATCTAGCGAAAACGGAAGGCCGCTGGGGAGCAGCGGCCTCTGGTCAGGCCTTTATACGCTCACGCCACAACACTTTTCCGTCACTGGCTGCCGCAATCGCATCCAGCTGAATTTCATGTTCCGCCAGCTCGGTTGCGCTGGCGTCTATAACCGGCAGGGGTGCCCTGTCGTTTGGAAGTCGCCTGATAGACTGCTGTCCGCCTGCGCTACCACCCTCTCCCGCTGAGACATCGTCCGAAAGCTGAAACGTGGTTTGCCCGCCCGTCATTGCCAGGTAAACGTCGGCCAGTATTTCGGCATCGAGTAAGGCGCCGTGCAAGTCCCGCTGCGAATTGTCTACCATGTAGCGCCCGCATAGCGCATCCAGGTTGTTGCGCTGACCCGGGTGTTTGGCGCGGGCCATCACCAGCGTATCTACCACGCTGCAACAGGCATCAAGAGTGGCATAACCGTTATCCAGGCGTTGTAGCTCACTGTCCAGAAAACCAAGGTCAAACGGTGCATTGTGAATGATCAGCTCGGCGCCTTTCACAAACTCCATAAAGTCTGCGGCAATCGGTGCGAAAAGCGGTTTGTCGGCCAGAAAGTCATTGGTGATGCCGTGCACCTCGATCGCCCCGGCATCAATCTCACGCTGCGGATTTACATACTGGTGGTAGTGGTTGCCGGTGAGCTTGCGGTTGACAAGCTCAACACAACCAATTTCAATGATTCGATGACCCTGGCCCACATCAAGCCCTGTAGTTTCCGTGTCCAGCACGATTTGTCTCATCGGTAATACCCGTCTGTTCCCTGAGCGCTGTTAAAGTTCATCAATACCCTTGTTGGCCAACTGGTCGGCTATTTCGTTTTCCCGATGCCCACTATGTCCTTTGACCCAGTGCCATTGCACATCGTGACGTTCATTCTGCTCATCAAGTAAGCGCCACAAGTCTACATTCTTCACCGGTTTGCGGGCGGCTGTTTTCCACTTCCGCTGCTTCCAATTCGCCAGCCACTCGGTAATTCCGCTCCTGACATAGACTGAGTCGGTGGTCAGCGTGACAGCACATCGCTCCTTCAAGGCTTTCAGGCCTTCAATCGCCGCCTGCAGCTCCATACGGTTGTTGGTCGTTTCTGCTTCGCCGCCGTACAAATGTCGCTCTACCTCACCATATCGCAGCAGCACACCCCAGCCGCCCGGCCCGGGATTCCCCCTGCAGGCGCCATCGGTAAATATCTCAACTTCCTTCAAATGCTTTTGTCCCTGTGTCTGGCGGCTGGCCTGGCCGGCGTTGGTGCCGGCACGGCTGTCGGCTTCGGAACAGCCAAGCCAATAAGCCGCTGACGCCTGAAGCGATGGCCATCAGGCCGGTGGGTTCCAGCCACCTGCTTGATAGCATGCAATACGTAAACGCCACCGAAAGGTACGGCATGTCGGGAGCTCCACTGGTCTGCGCTGGTCAACCACCGCTTCAGTCGCCCACCACCGATTGGCGGTACGTTGTAGAGCGTGTGCTGGCTTTCGATCTGGCAGCCCAGCAAGTGGAGCCAGTCGCTCAGCCTGTGCGAGCTTAGAGCTTCCTGATTACGCCACAGTTTATTGCCGGCCAGCCCCCTGAGCCGCGCAGTGGCACCCAGCAGGCTGTAAGGATTAAAGCCAATGATGATCAGCTTGCCCTGCGGTGTGACCACGCGCTGCATCTCCCGCAAGGCCTGGTGCGGGTGCGCGCTAAAGTCCAGGCAATGCATTGCAATCAGGGTATCAACACTGTCGCTCTCAAGCGGTAGCTCTTCGGCTGAAGCGACCAGACCAACATCTCCACCAGCGTTGTCGCTGCAGTAAATACGATGGTTGATGCGACTGGTCTCGAATAGTGACTGTGCTCGCATGGGGCCAATCTGCAGCAGGTGGTAGCCAAAAGAGGTGTCCAGAATAGATTCCAGCTGTGCCCGAACGGTCTCCAGCAGGTATTGGCCGCGATCGCGTTGATACCAGGATTCCAGTTCCGCTGAAATATCGCTAAAATCGCTGTTCATTACGCCAGTTGTCCAATGAGCGAGCGCTCGTATGACTGGCATATTACATCCTTTTGATCGAATTGGAATGCTGCTGATGCTACAGATAGAACCTATCCAGGCGTTTTCTGACAACTACATCTGGTTGCTCTACGACGAGTCGCAAGACGGTGCCTGGGTGGTGGATCCCGGTGATGCACAGCCCGTCATCGACACACTTGCTAGCAAGGGGCTGACGCTGGCCGGGGTGATCATTACACACCACCATTTTGATCATGTTGGGGGGCTGGAGATTTTATGCGATCGTTTCGACTGTCAGGTATACGGTCCACAAAATCCGGACATCGGTGCCATCACAGACAGGCTTTGTGCTGGTGACACGGCGGAGATTTTGGGGCGCAGCTTTGACGTCATCGAGGTGCCAGGGCACACGCTGGACCATATTGCCTATTTTCACGGCGGTGACAATCCAGTCTTGCTGGCGGGAGACACACTGTTCGCTGGCGGCTGTGGTCGGGTATTCGAGGGCACCGCACCTATGATGCACGGCTCGCTGCAGGCACTGGCAACGCTGCCGGCTGCGACGCAGGTGTACTGTGCCCATGAATACACGCTGGCAAACCTGGCCTTTGCAACAGCCGTGGAGCCCGATAATACGGCCCTGGCTGAGCGTGTAGCCGCTGCTGAAGCTACCCGAGCCCGTGACGAACCCACTGTACCGTCCAGTATTGCACTGGAGCTGGCGACCAATCCGTTTCTGCGCTGCAATACGCCGGACCTGAAAGCGGCGCTGCAGGCTCAGGGCAGGCTGCAAGGGGAGACAGGCGACGAAGTATTCGCTACAGTGCGCGGCTGGAAAGACAACTTCTAGTCAATTAATAATTCAAAATAAGTAGAAAATACATGGGTTTACGGGGATTTTTACTAGTATTATCTAGCATGTTCGTACTGGCGGGTTGCCAAACCTCACCGCCTGTAGCAGACAACGATACGACTCCGGCGGTCGAAGAAACTGCCTCCATCATTACGCCAACTGCGCCTATTCCAACCAGCAAGCCCCTGCCGCCCGCTACCGACCTCTGGGAGCGTATTCGCCGGGAGTTGACCTGGCAGGACATCCACAACGCCAAGATTGGCAAGGCTCGCGACAACTTTCTCGCGCAACCAAGCTATTTACCGGTGGTGTCAAAGCGCGCTGAAATCTATCTGTACTACATCGTAGAAGAAGTGGAACGACGTGGGTTGCCAATGGAGGTGGCCCTGCTGCCCCTGGTTGAAAGTACTCTCAACCCTTTTGCCTACTCCTCTGAACACGCTGCGGGTCTGTGGCAAATTATTCCCAGCACTGCCAAGTATCTGGGCGTGCAGCGCAACTGGTGGTATGACGGTCGCAAGGACCTGCGCGAGTCGACTCGCATAGCGCTAGACTACCTTGAGTCTTTGCATGCAGAGTTCGACGATGATTGGCTGCTGGCACTGGCCGCCTACAATGGCGGCAAGGGTCGTGTGGGCAGGGCACGAGCCGCTAACAGAGAAAAAGGTCGAGCCACTAATTATTGGGCGCTGGACCTGCCCCGAGAAACAGAAAAGTATGTACCGAAGCTGATTGCGCTAGCCGCCATTATTGCCTATTCGGACGGTCTGGGCGTGGAAATCCCGCCGGTTCCAAACAGCCCCGCTTTTGAGGTCGCCGACACCGGAGGACAGATCGAAATGCTGCGCGCCGCAGACCTTGCCGGCATGGAGCTGAAAGCATTGCGGGCATATAACCCGGGTCAGATCCGCTGGGCCACCGCGCCGGAGCAGGCTCAGGAATTGCTGGTTCCAATCGGTACCGGCCCCCGCTTTGCCGAAGGAATTGCCCAGTTGACACCAGATGATCGTGTCACCTGGGAGCACTATCGCATTCAAC
Source organism: Halieaceae bacterium (assembly GCA_039964455.1). GTDB lineage: Bacteria > Pseudomonadota > Gammaproteobacteria > Pseudomonadales > Halieaceae > CALJFL01. The sequence continues at coordinate 161,009 of JBDVXK010000015.1, forward strand.
GGGGTGACAGCCTGATCCGCATAGCGCGAAAATTTGATACCGAAGTAGGACTGTTGCGCGAGGTAAACAACGTGCGGGGCAATATGATTCGGGCCGGCGACACCATGATGATTCCACGAGGCAGCGGCTGGGCTGGCAGTCTGGCGCTGGCCAGCAGCAACGCCGAGCGCGTTAAAAAAGGCTACCGGGTACGCCGAGGCGACTCGCTCTATGGCATAGCCGGGAAATTCAATGTCTCCATCGATGAGATCATCAGCTGGAACTCGCTGGACGAAGGCAAATACCTGCAACCCGGCCAGCGCCTGACACTCTATGTGAGTGAAGGCTGATACGTGCCCGGCCAGGGCAACCCGACTGCGTTTTGTCCTCCCCAGGGCAGGTTCGAACTGACCCGATACCCCGCTTCCGCCAAGGACTCATTACAGGCCTGGTGTAGCGCCGATACCTTGTTGCTGCAAGCCTGCGCAGAGCAGAAACTGCAGGGCAGTGATGTGTTGGTTGTTAATGATGAGCACGGCGCCCTGACTGTTGCTTTGCAACCCGGTTCGCTATGGACTGACTCCTGGCTGAGCGCAAAAGCCGCTGGCGAAAACCTGGCTGCCAACGGACGGGCCGCCGTACCGGTGACGTGGAGCACAGAGCCACCTCCTGAACGATGTGATGCTGTCGTTATGCGCGTACCCCGACAACTCCACTACTTTGAATACCAGCTGGCCCAGCTAGCCGCAACGCTTCCCGCCGGTACCACCGTGCTGGCCGCGGGGATGGATAAACACCTTTCGCCGAATACCGCAGCACTACTGGAAAAGTACCTGGGCCCCACCACTCGCCACCGCGGGCGCAGTCGCGCCAGGGTCTTCAGCGCCAGCATCCAGGCAGATACGCGGCCAGAGATTAATGCCTACGGCAACTACTATTGCGAGCCCCTTGGCCTGACTCTGGCTACGGCGGCCAATGTTTTCAGCCGCGACAAGTTGGATATGGGCAGTCGCTTCATGCTGGAAAATCTTCATAAACTGGCACCTGCCCAGCGCATTACCGATCTCGCCTGCGGTAACGGTGTTTTGGGCATTGCGGCATTGCGAGCCGGGTTAAGTGAAGCGCTGATCGCCTGTGATGAATCGGCAATGGCCGTGGCCTGCGCCAGAATCAATATTTCCGAACATGCCAGCGATGCTGATGCTACCGTTGTGCACGGGGACGGATTGCTGGAAGTCGGCGCCAGCAGCGACCTTATTCTGTGTAACCCCCCGTTCCATCAACAGCAAACTGTGGATGATGAGACCGGAAAGCGTCTGCTGGAGCAGGCTGCAGCCCGCATGCCAACGGGCGGCCGCCTGTGCATTGTTGCCAACAGGCACCTCAATTATCAGCAAATATTGCGCAGGCGGTTCGGTCAGGTCGAATTATTCGCCGAAAACCGCAAATTTAGGATCTGGCTCGCACACAGCAGTTGATTAGAGCAGGCCTCCTCGGTATGTTAGGGCGCCTGAATATGCCGGCCTAAGGCTGACATTCAGCTCTTCAATATTTTCTTCAAAGGACACACCTATGATTCACACGATTAAGCGTTTGTCGGGTAGCGTTGCCGCTATCCTCACAGCCTTTGCACTTACACTGCCCCTGTCGGCGCAAGCAGACAATCACGAAGCCGCGGAAGGCGAGCCCAGTGGTCGCGCGATGGCATTAACCGTTGAGGCGGTTGTTACTGAAATTGATCTTGAGACACGCCAGGTGACTCTCCAGGGCCCCGGTGGAGCACCCTTCACTATCACTGCCACAGAGCAGGTTGTGAAGCTGGAAGATGTCAGCGTTGGCGATTCTGTTGTAGCCACGTATCTTGCCGCGCTTGAAGGTGAGCTGAGAGAGCCCACGGAAGAAGAAAAAGCAGAGCCATGGGTAGTACTGGAAGACGCCGGCATGTCCGACGATCCAGAGCAACCCGCTATTGGTGGTGCTCGCCTGATTCGTGCGGTATGTACAATCGAAGGGATGAACCGCGTACTGGGAACCGTCACTCTGATGGACCCACGTGGCAAGCTTCACCTTCTGGGTGACGTGGAGCCAGGGAAGATGGAAGGCGTTACTCTGGGTCAGACAGTTGTGGTTGTTTACACCGAGGCTCTGGCGCTGAGCCTGGAGCATCACAACGCCGAGTAAAACCGAGCGTTTTAAATGAAAAGGGGCGTTTATCGCCCCTTTTTTTATTAGTCGACCACCCTACTCTCACTCAGTCCGCTGGATCCTGAAAAATATTGCGTAGAGGGTTGGTACCACAATCAGGGTCAGCACCGATGCAAAGCCCAGACCTGCCATTATGGTCACAGACATATTCACGAAGAACACATCTGATAATAGCGGGATCAGCCCGAGAATCGTGGTCGCCGCCGCCAGCATGACCGGTCGCATCCTGCTCACTGCGGAATCCAGTATCGCTTCGTAGCGGTCTTTACCGGTTTCAATCTGTTGATCAATCTCCTCTATCAGGACAATTGCGTTTTTAATCAAAAGCCCGACCAGGGATAACGCACCCAGCAGTGACATGAAATCAAAGGCGCCACCGGTAGCAAGCAAACCGGCGGTAATGCCAATTGTCGCCAGTGGCACCGTCAGCCAGATGATCGCGGGTTGGCGAAGCTTGCCAAACAGGAAAATACTGGTGAGGATCATCAGCAGGAAGCCCACCGGTAACGATGCACCCAGTCCTTTCTGGGCATTGCTGGAGTCCTCATATTCACCGCCCCAAACCAGCGAGTAACCTGCCGGTAATGCCATAGCCTCAATTTGCGGGCGCAGTCGTGAGAACAACGGTGTGGCCAGCTCCTCGGTCGGGTTACACGAGGCGATAATTGTCTGGTTGCGATCGCGGCTACGAACAACCGCATTTTCCCAGCGGGTTTCGAAGTCCGATACCACTTGCGACACCGGCACGGTCTGACCTAATACGGCGCTCCAGACCTGAATATCCCGAATACTGTCAACGTCATTTCTTTCAACTTCTGCTGCACGCATTTTAATGGGAAGCACCCTGATCCCGTCGCGATAAGAGCCGACGGTAGAGCCATCAAATGCGAATTTCATAGCAGAGCCAAGGTTCTCTCGAGTTACCCCCAACTGCCGCCCTACCTGTTCATTAAAGATCGGGGTGACGACCTTGACCGGGGAGCGCCAGTCATCGCGTACATCCTTGGCACCGGCATCAGCGCGCATGATCTCTTGCGCACGAGACGATAACTCCCGTAGTACCTCGGCATCCGGACCAGAGAAGCGAGCCTCGATTTTTGCGTCGCGCCCGGGACCTATGCGCAGGGCCTTGATGATTGGGTCTGTCCAGGGCATTTCCTGCTGCATGTATTTCTGGGTGGCATCCCAGATAGCTGGAATCTGCTCCCGCGATTCCGTGCGCACTATTATCTGGCTATACACCCTTGACGGTTCTTTCGAATCGTAAACAAGGGTAAAGCGCTGATGCGGCCCGCCAATGACCGATGTCGTTTGCTCGACGCCGGGCAGCCCTCGAATAAACTCGCTAACCTGCAGAGTATCGTCCCGTGTCTTGCGAATATCGGAGCCTTCTGGCTCCCAAACATCTACAAAGAAAATCGGCGTACTAGAATCGGGAAAGAAACCGCTCTTGACCGAGCCGAAGCCAATAACGGCTGCGATAAAAAGCCCCACTGCGCCTGCGATAGTAATCCAGCGGTTGTTTACTGCCAGTGCGACCAACTTACGATATCCCTGAAATAGCTTGCCTGCGTAAGGGTCACTTTCGGCCGAAGATGAATCTACTTTGAGTAACAAGGCGCAAAGCAATGGTGTTGAACTCACAGCTGTCACCCAGCTGAGCGCCAACGAAATAAGAATGACGTAAAACAGGGAGCTGGCGAACTCACCGGTATTATCCGGCGATAATCCAATCGCCGAAAACGCCAAAATGCCTATGGCTGTGCCGCCCAACAAGGCCCAAATTGTTTTCCCTACAGCTTCACCAGCTGCCTCCTTGGCGCCCGTACCATTTTGCATGCGCACCAGCATGCCTTCGGCAACAACGATGGCATTATCCACAAGCATGCCCAGTGCAATAACCAGCGCGCCCAATGAAATACGCTGCAGCTCGATGCCATACAGCCACATCAGAAACAGTGTCCCGGCAACAGTGATAATGAGCACCGCACCAATGATAATGCCCGTGCGCAGGCCCATAAAGATGAGCAGGACCAGGATCACGATCGCAACGGCCTGCGCGACGCTTACAAGGAAGCCGCTGACGGAGGCGTCGACCTCGGAGGGTTGATCGTAAATGGCCTCCAGCGACATTCCCACTGGCGTGATGGGCAGCAGCTCCTCCACTGTGCGGTTGATGCGCTTGCCGACCTCAACCACGTTCTGGCCCGCGGCCATAGAGATGCCGATACTCAAGCCTGGCTTTCCATTGACGAAGTAAATCTTGGTGGGCACCTCTTCATAGGCCCGGGTGATGGTCGCGATATCCTTGAGCTTGATTAATTTGCGGTCAGATGAATCGAGCAGTAGCTCACCCATCTCCTGAACCGACTGAAAATCACCTGTGGGACTGATGCGCAGATAATCATCGCCCACAGAGACGTTGCCGGAGTCGACTACAACATTCTGGGAGCCGAGCACATCGCCAATGTGGGCCATATCAATGCCCAGTTCAGCCATCTGGCTGCGCGAAACGTCGAGATAAACCACTTCCTTTTGCTCGCCGTCGATAACGACCTTGCGCACGCCATCTACTAATACCAGTTGCCGTTTGATCGCATCTGCCGTGTCGTAAAGCTCGCGCCAGCTATAGCCCTCGCCGGTGAGCACAAGATACATCCCGTACACATCGCCAAAATCGTCTATAACCATGGGCTCCATGGCGCCCGGAGGAAGCTGAGGCCGCACGTCGGCAACTTTACGCCTCAGTTCGTCGAAGATGTTGGGCAGGTCATCCGCTTTATACTCGTCCTTGAAATCAATGAGTATGTCTGAGAGCCCGGGGCGGGACACTGACATTTTGATCCACTTAAGCTGCGGTAGCTTCTGTATCGCGTCTTCAAGGTGATAGGTCAGCTCATTCTGTACTTCCAGCGCTGTGGCGCCTGGGTAGCGCGTGAGAATCTTGGCTGACTTGATAGTGAACGCCGGATCCTCCAGCTTGCCCATACGCTCGAATGCAAACAAGCCACCGCCTATCATGATCACGATAAGCAGCCATGAGATCACTTTGTTCTCTACTGAAAACTCTCCAATATTCATCGGTAAGAGCTCCCTTAAGCCGGGTCGTCAGCGCGCGGTATGGCCTGCTCTGCCTTTACCATTCTGGTCACACGCATACCCTCGGCCAGATACGGCCCTCCTACGGCGACAATCTCTTCCCCGCCTTGCAGGCCACTGGTGACCTCAATTCGGCCCTCCGACATACGCCCTATGGTCACCTGCCTGCTACTTACCGTCATATCCTGACCGTTCAGCACCCAAACGCGAGACTCAAGCCCCGTATCACCTTGCACCGACCTTACCGGGACCCAGTGCGCGCCATCAGAGACAACAACATTGGCGAAATCGACAGAGACCGAGGCGGTCATGCCAGGTAGTACGGTAAAGTCCTCCGGCGATTTCATGGTAAAGGTAACCTGATAGGTCTGGGTCTGATCATCTGCCTTGGTGGCAATTTCTTTGATCTCCAACGGGAACTGCGTGTTGGCTTTGTCATCAAAACTTACCCAGGCAGGTAGCTTTTCCCGTCTGCTATCGATGGCCTCAACGTCGTCTATATCACCCACGTTGGCATTGGCCTTAACACTTCTGACCAGCGACTCGGGGAGGTTAATCATTACATCAAGGGAGTTATTGTCCTGCAGGTAAAAAACAGTTTGCTTGGCTAGCACTTCTTCAAAATTCTCTACCATTCGCCGCGCAATCCGACCAGAAAAAGGTGCCCGCATCTCAGTGTATTCAAGATCTTTCTCGGCCTGCGCGAGTGCGGCCTCCGAGGTGCGGTAGTTCGCTTCCATCCTGTCGTAATCGATACGGGAAATATTGCCATCGACGATCAATTCTTTGCCGCGAGTAAAATTGCGCTCGGCATTATCAAACGTCGCTCGTCGGTCGTTCAAAACAATCTGGTAGTCGGTTGGATCCAGCTTGGCAATCAGGTCACCGGCGGCAACAAGATCGCCCTCGCGCACGGCGATTTTCTCCAGTTGACCCGAAACCCTGAAGGACATCTCTGCCCGCTGCGATGCATCTACCCTGGCCGGAAACTGACGGATAGCCTGCGCGGTACCACCATCAACTGTGTATGTTTTAACCGGTCTGCTTGCCGGCGGCTCAACGGGCGCCTCTTCTTTGCCGCAAGCTGTCAGCAGGCCGGCGAGTACTATGGTCACGAAAGTAGGTGCGACGGATAGACGCATGTTAGGCATTCCTGAAAATCTGAAAGATCCGCGCATTATAAGCTCTGCGCCTTCCATGCGCTATGAACTAGCTTGTCAGGAGCTGGGCAACAAGCCCTTCAGCCAGGTCTGTAGCCAGCCCCGGGCGACATTCATCAAACAGACTGGCTGACTGCCCTGCTTCCTTATTGAGCTCCAGGCAGAGGGCCCCGGCGTCGCGAGCGTGCCTGACAAAGCCGGCGGCTGGATAGACTGTTCCAGACGTACCCATGGCAATGAAGAGGCCACAACTGGCAATGCGTGCATCAATCTCTTCCATGAAATATGGCATCTCTCCAAACCAGACAATATCCGGCCGCACTGATCCCCGACTGCCACAGAGCTCGCAGAGGCTATTACTATCCAGCCGCGAGGTGATTGCAGCGGATCCGCCGCATGACGTACAGAGCATCGACTGAAGCGTTCCATGCATATGGCAGACCTGCGTGCTACCTCCGCGCTCGTGCAGGTCATCCACATTCTGAGTTACCAGGAACACCTCACCCGGAAATTCGCGCTGCAATTTCGACACCGCGCGATGCGCCGCATTAGGCTGCACCTCAGACAGTTGTTCTCGACGGGCATTGTAGAAACGATAAACCAGATCAGGGTTGCGGGCGAAGGCCTCCGGTGTGGCTATTTCCATGGGGTCGTGCTGCTCCCATAAACCGTCGGAATCGCGAAATGTCGCCAGTCCCGACTCTGCCGACACGCCTGCTCCGGTCAGTATGACAATTTGGTCGATGTATCGGTCATTGAAGTAAGGCATGCCTCTTCCCTGCAAGTTTAGCGCCTGACAAATTAAAGTACCCGGCAACGCCCAACATTCTCGAACATCGGCACAATGCGGTAAAGCAGCAGAGGACTTAAATTGAAATTCGTACTATCTACATCGTTCAGTACTGTGGCCCATCTGACGGAGCTTGCACCGGTAGCGGACACCCATGGCTGGCACTCCATGTCGTTCTCGGATCACGTCGTTAATCCGGCGGAGATCAACACGCCCTACCCCTACACTGACGATGGCAGTCGGCGCTGGCAGCCTTTCACGGACTGGCCTGACCCCTGGGTGATGATAGGCGCGCTTGCCACCATCACCAAGCGCCTGCGTTTCACCAACAATATATTTGTGCTGCCCATGCGCAACCCCTACCTGGTCGCTAAATCGATCAGCACTGCCGCCATTGTTTCCAACAACAGGGTAACGGCGGCATTTGGCGTGGGTTGGTCCCGGGACGAGTTTGAACTTATGCAGCAGGACTTCTCCACCCGTGGCAAACGTACCGACGAGATGCTGGAGGTTATGCGCCTGCTCTGGACTGGCAAAATGGTGGACTACCAGGGCAAGTACTACCAGTTCAGCGCAATGGAAATGAATCCCGCACCCAGTGAGGCAATACCGATCTGGATTGGCGGAATCTCCGAGCCGGCAATGAAAAGAGCGGCCCGTGTTGCAGACGGTTGGGTAACTGACCTGCAAAGCACGGCAGATATTATCGAATCGATAGGACGAATCCAGCAATGGCGGCGAGAATTCGGCCGCGAGAACGAACCCTTTGAAGTGATGGCCACACCCAATGACGCCTGGGATGTGGACGGATACAAGCGACTAGAGGACGCCGGTGTCTCTCACATCCTGACTATGCCCTGGCCGTTTTATCACGGGGAGTCAGACAAGCTGGAGCACAAGCTGGATGGTATCAGGCGCTACGCAGACGACATCATTTCAGCATTCGACTAGTTAGCCGTTGTCCACGCGATGGAAATGCCCCAGCCCGGCAAAATAAAGTGCAGTGGCCACAGGTTCTGGCCCCAGAGTTGCGACGGCTGCGCGATAGTTGGCCAGCTGAGCTCTATAGCTGGCCTCCTCCCCTTGCAGGAAATCGCCTAGCGCTTGGCCTTCTGCGGGCCTGCTGGTCTTGTAATCAACGACCCAGCGAACACCGGAGCTGGCGTCGATAAAGGTTCTGTCGATCACCAGGCTGGCGATCGCGCCCTGTTCATCTACTCGGGTTAGCGGAAGTTCACAGGCAGACGCCGGGTGATCCCGGGACAGTAGCCAGCGACCGTGCTCAGTATCTGCCAGGGTGGCATCGACTGCCTGCAGTGCTCGCTCCACTGCCTGGGCCAGGGCCTCCCCGCTCAAGCCCAGTTGTCGCAGGGTAAATGTACACAGCGTCTTCTCGCTATCGCTGCATTGGTCTGGCAACACCTGCGTCTGCGCAAGCATTTCCAGCAGTGTGTGCACGGCTGTGCCCACGTGTCGGTCCGCCTGATTCAGCACCAACGAAGGGATGTTATTGGCAACGGCTGGCTCATCTGCGATTTCCTGAACGCTCTCTGCGGCGGCTACGTTGCGCACTCGAATTAGCGGCCTTACTTGGTCGCCTGCGGCCTGCGCTGTGACAGTGACAGCTGATTCGGCTTCCTCATGCACGGTCATGGCCGACTCAAATGAAGGCCAGATCGACGCCAGCAAGGTAGAGGCACCCGGTTTTTTGAATACCTGCTTGCCCTCATCGAAGCCTGGCCTCGCGGTCAACACAAGGTGCTGTACTGCTCGGGTAGCCCCCACGTACAGCAAGCGCGTATTTTCAAGCAAACCCTTGCGCTTACGTTCGGCGCGTAAATAGTTATAGAGGCTGGGGTCGCCATCGGCGCTGTGATCGTCGGCAGCAAGCAAAAACTCTCTCTCGCCTGACCCACTCGTATGTTCATCCCAGAGCAGCAGGTTACGCGAATCGCTGCGAGGGGTGCGCGCGAGGTCGGGAATGATGACCCAGTCGAACTCCAGCCCTTTGGCCTTGTGCAGCGTCATTACCTGCAGCGTGGCATCAACATCACCCGGGTGGGCGTACAGTCGATCCACGCGCTGTTGCAACCAGGGAATATCCAGCCCGCGACCTTCACTTTCAGCCAGCTCTAGCAGCTGAAAAAACTGTTCGGCATCGGCGTGCGCATCCGTTGAAGCGGGTATCGAAGGGCCGGCGAGTCGTATCCAGAGTTGCTCCAACCACGCGCGCAGCCCAAGCCGATCGCGTGTTTGCTCAGCCCAGACTGCGGCGCTCGCCAAGGCTTCGACGCGCTTACGCCCATCAGGCGTGAGTGCGTCAACAAGTTCCCTAGCGGCCATGCTGTCGGCGATGACTGAGTGTTTTTCGCCCTCACCCCAGCGCGCAACCCGCAACAGATCATCCAGCATCAGGCCACACCAGGGTGCCCTCAGCAAAGCCAGCCAGGCCAGCCGGTCGTAACGATTAGCCAGTGCCCTGCACAGGGTCATGAGATCCACGATGACAGGCGCATCGGCGAGACTATCTATATCCTGGGCCGCATAGTTTATGCCCCCCGCTCGGAGTACTGCCAAGAGTGGTCTGAGCTGGCTACGTGTGCGACCTAAAAGGGCAATCGACTGACAGTCTGGCTCTGCGATTGCCCTGGCGACCTGCTCGCAGACAAAGCTTGCCTCGTCGGCTTCCGCGCTGTCTCCATGAAATGCATTCATGGTGACCGGCACCGAACCGTCATCAGGTTTCACGGCCTCGGCACGAGTATAAGCAACCATTCCCCTGGCCATATCATCCTGCGATGGAAATGCCGCCTCGAAGGTTTCGTTCACCCAATTCACGACCCCACCACGTGATCGGAAATTGCAGCGTAATTGCAGGAAGTTTAGCGGCAGCCCATTAAAGCCCTCATCTCGCGCCTTAAGGAAGAGGCTGACATTGGCGTCTCTAAACCCGTAAATGGATTGCATGCCATCGCCGACAATCATCAGTGTTCTCGGAGTGGCCGGCTGCGTTTGGTTAAACTCGTGCCAGCCTCGGGTCAATCGCCGCACCAGCTCGAACTGACTGATGGCTGTATCCTGGAATTCATCGACAAGAATATGGTCTATGGAATAGTCGAGGCGCATTGCCAGGTCTGTGGGTTGTTCGTCTTCACCCAGGGCTGCCAGTGCGGACATGGCAACCTGACTGTGATCGACCAGCCCATGGATTTGAAACACCAGTAGCAACTTGGCAGACAACAGAGGCAGTACGCGCGAAAGATGCAGTACCATTTGCCAAGCTGAGTTTTTCTCGCCAATTTCGGGGAGAAAGAATATCTCCCTGAGAGTGTTTTCCAAGCCCTCTACTTCGCGTAATTCGTCGATAAGCTCGGCTAGTGCCTCGCGTTGTGCATTGGCTTCGCCCTTGCCTGCCGGAAAGCCCATGGACTTGTTGATACTGACGCGCCAGGTACCTCCGCCAGTTAACAACATCGACGCCAGCTGCCGCCACGCTTGCAGGTCAGCCGATAGCGCTGAGGGGAAAGCCTCTGGGCTGTGCAAGCCTGAGTTGCTGGCCTGGTACTGTAAAAAGCCTAACAACGCAGACTGGTGGGGCAGGAAGACCGACTCTAGGGATTGCAGGGAGTCGCTGACCAACATATCCACCACCTGACGAAGATAGGCCTCAGACTCGTCTGGTGAATGGTGGACGCCCACGTATTCACGCCATTGGTCTCGCCTGGCCAGCATTGCAACCAACAGTTCCTGCAGTCGATCCCAGTTGTTATCAAAGTGCAGCAATAGCTCCTGCAGGTCAGAAACTTCCGGACGATTGGAGCCCAGCTCATCAAACAAGGATTGCACGGCTTCGATATAGAGTTCACCCGCCTGGTCCGTGACCGACGCCTGTCCGCCAAAACTGCTCAGCACCGGCATTTGCCGCGTCAATGAGGCGCAAAAGCTGTCTATGGTCTTTACATTCAGGCGCACGACATTGTCCAGCAGCTGCCAGCTATTGGCCTGCTCGTGCGTCAATACGGCTTCAGCCAATCTGCGCGTGGTGGCCTCATGGGCGCCATTGCAGGTTCGTTGCTCTTTGGCCGCCAGCAGCGCGCCGACAATCCGCTCGCGCATTTCAGCAGCGGCTTTTCGGGTGAATGTTATCGCCAGAATCTGCTCAGGCTTATTCACTCGTGACAGCAGTGCCAGATAACGCTGTATTAAAAGCTCCGTTTTGCCAGAGCCGGCAGGTGCGCTGACACAAAAACTGGCACTGGTATCCAGCGCCGCGGCTCTCTGGGCAGCATCGGCTATCACTGCAAATCCTCCGACTGCACATCTGCACCCACACGGCACAGCGACTGCAATCCGCACCAGCTACAGCTGTCGTTGGCCAGCGGATCAACCGCAGCCTTCCCAGCCAGAAAATCGTCCGCCAGTTGCTCCAGCTGCGCTTGCCAGACGCGATTGAGGCTGGGCCAGTCGTCTGCGTCGACCTTGCCTTTTACCGCCTTGCTTATATCGGTTGCAATGCCGGGCGCGAATGCAGTTTCACCCAGACCAACAAACTTGCTTTCTCTTGCGCGCACTTGGGCGAAGGACAAGGCAGCAGGCTGTTCGGCTGCCGCCAGCCCATACAGTAGTAGTTGCGGTTTCGCCGGTCGCCGGCCAAGCCAGTCACCGACCTTGCTGACTGACGACTTATAGTCAACGATCGCCACGCCGCCATCCGCGAGCGCATCGACCCGGTCAACCTGCAACTGCAGTGTGAGTCGGCCCAGACTGACAGTCATTTCCTGTTCACGCGCCACCACGTTAAATGCATCCTCGCGCGCCCGTTCCACGCCCAACCACTCGTGGAGCAGCACGGCCAGTCTGCGCTCTTCGAGCTCAAGGCAGGCCACACCCACTTGCCGGCGACGGGCCGTGGACAATTTTTCAAGACCCGCACTCGCGCTGCTACTGCACAGCGCTTGCTCAGTCTCGGAATTCAAGGCCGCAAGGCCCGAGCTATCCTCAAGATTCCCCCAAAGCACAAAGAGCGCCTCGTGTAACAGCGAGCCCCGCTCTGCGGCACTCAGCGACGCCGAGGGCTCGGCCAGAGGCCGCGCCTGTAAGCGGTGACGGGCGAATGCCCTGAAGGGACATTGCGACTGGTTTTCGAGTAACCCACTGCCACCGGAAAGCGTTTTCAGCTCGTCGTCTGCAAGCGCCGGCGCTGCACTATCGTCAAGCGCATCGATGTCACGCTGCTGATGTTGCGCTGTCCAGCGGGCATCAATCATCGGCGGCGGTGGCAGTTGATCAACAGGCTGGAAGGAAGACACCAGCGCGCTGGGCGAGTCGGGAACCCCATCTACATGTGTCGCATAACTAACGTAAAGCTGGCCGCTTGTACGGCGGAAAGAAGTCATTAAGCGCTCGGAAAAGCGCCACTCTCTTTCAGCACTACTGTGTGGCATATCGCCAGAACGTTGCAGCACAAGCGGTATCAGCGGATTAGGGCGAGCCGCCGCGGGCCAGGAGGATGCCTGCATACCGCAAACCCAGAGCTGATCGAATTGCAGCCCTGCAGCCTCTAGCGTACCCAGCACCTGGATATTGCTATCGGCGGTCTTTGGTTGGGATATTCGCTCGGCACTTAATCTGCGCAGTAGACTCAGCGCCTGCGACAATGGCATGGGCTCGCAAAGGGCATCGAAGTCGGCGAAGTCTTCCAGTAAGCGTAACCACTGTTCCACCTGCTGAAATTCAAGGGAATCGAGACTTTGCGTCCCGGGCCATCGCCCCAGCGCTAACACGTCCTGTATTTGCTGCAGCCACTGGGAAGGCAGACGTTTGGAACGCAACTCCCTGCGGCTGGCAAGATCCATCAGCAGGTCAGCTAGCGACTCAAGACCTGTCGCGTACTTGCTGGATACAAGAAAGCGCAGCTCTCCTGTTTCTAACTGCGTCTGGCCAATATCGAATAAGGCACTCACCAGCCGCGACAGCGAGGACGCGGCGATTGGACCAAAATCGAGAAACCGTGATTGCAGCAGACTTACCACTTCGTCCAGTGCAATGTGGGAGCTCGCCAGTGTGAGCATGCGCAATGCGTCCCTAATAACAGGCGCCTCTGCAAGTGTAATGGCGGTCGAGAAGTTTACTGGCAAGCTTGTGTAGTTACTGCCAAGACAGTCAAATTCTCGGCGCAGAAGATGCTCTATAGCGTTTCGGTCCTGGGTCATGTCAGGGATGACCAGCCCCACGGTGCACTCAGGATCCTCTTGATAGTGTGAAGCAGCCCAGCTGGCCATGGCTGCCAGCTCTGTTCGCCGATCCGGTAGCGCGACAAGCCTTGGCGGCAACGATTCAGCCCCCGGATCAATGTGTTGCAAGCTTTTGCAAAGCTTTGTAAGCAGCGCTTGAGAGAGGGGTGGCAGGTCATCTACTTCCAGCAGCACGAGCTCAGCTTGGGCGCCAGCCGGCTCCAGAGAGTTGAGTGCTGCAAGGCAGTCTGCTGGCGTAGCCAGCTCTTCGCCCTCCAGCCTGTTCTCGAAAGCAGATAACCAGCGGTAGAAGGTGCCGCAATCCGGCTCGAGTTCGAAGTATTGGCGATTGGCCTGCAGGTGTGGGTCCAGGCCCCAGCGAACCAGCGTGTCCCGTGCCTGCTGCGCGAGGGCCGCTGCTGCAGCTGGCCGAAGCAGGTTTAGGGCGACGCCCTCCGAGTCACTGCGGTCAATTTCCTGCAGCCATAGCTCTGTAAGCTGCGAAGGCGTTAGCACTTTGCGCGGCGGCAGTTCGCCCAGGGCAACGTGGTGCTGCCATCGCGCCATCAACCAGTTATCAACCGACTGAACGGCCAGTGTGGGCCAGCTAGTCCTCCCCCGCTCGGCCTGCAGCAAGTCCCAGGCAGCTCTGACCCTGCGAGCAAGCCGCAGGTTGGGTGTAAGCAAGGTGCATCCGTCGTCAATAAACGGCAACAAGGGCGTAATATCGAAAAATTTATGGTTGCCGTCGGCAGGCAAGGCAGTCTCCGTTTTAACCTGCTGCGTCCAATCTAGGAATACAGGCAACGCTACTATAGAATGGCGCGCCCGCAGTGAGCTATAACTGCGGCGAGAAATACTCTATCAGGTAAACAGCAATGAGCAACATCGAAGTACACAATGTTAATGTCGCCAGTCAGGATATCCTGATTACGCCGCAGGCATTGAAAGAGGCGCTTCCGCTTTCGGAGCAAGTCACTAAAACCGTCGCTGACAGCCGCCAGGTCATCGAAAATATTCTGGACCGCAAGGACCCACGTATTTTTGTTGTCGTGGGCCCCTGCTCGATTCACGATGTGGATGCCGCAATGGATTATGCCCGGCGCTTGCGAGTACTGGCTGAAGAGCTTTCCGACACGCTGTATATCGTGATGCGCGTCTACTTCGAAAAACCACGCACAACGGTAGGCTGGAAAGGCCTGATCAACGACCCTTATCTGGATGACTCTTTCAAGATTGAAGATGGTCTTCACATTGGACGTAAGCTGTTGCTGGATATCCTGGATCTTGGCTTACCTACCTCGACCGAGGCTCTGGATCCGATATCACCCCAGTACATCCAAGACCTGATTAGCTGGTCTGCGATAGGCGCGCGCACCACTGAATCCCAGACCCACCGGGAAATGGCCAGCGGCCTGTCATCTGCGGTTGGCTTTAAAAATGGCACCGACGGTGGACTCACCGTCGCCACCAATGCCCTGAATTCCGTGGCCAAACCGCACCGCTTTCTGGGAATCAATCGCCAGGGGCAGGTGTCGGTGTTCACGACCCGCGGCAATCCCTATGGGCATATTGTGCTCAGGGGCGGAAGCAAGGGGCCGAACTATGACTCAGTGCATGTGAAACTGTGTGAAGAGGCTTTGGAAAAGGCCGGCGTCGTACCCAATATCATGGTCGATTGCAGCCATGCCAACTCCAACAAACAGCCCGAACTACAGCCGCTGGTGGTTGAAAATGTTGGCAACCAGATTGTTGAGGGCAATCAGTCCATTGTCGGCTTGATGATCGAATCTCACCTTAAGGCCGGCAACCAGTCTATCCCGGACGACCTGGATCAACTGGAATACGGCGTCTCCGTCACCGACGGTTGTATAAACTGGGAAGCGACCGAAACCTGCCTGCGTGAGTTGCGGGAGAAGCTCAAAGAGACGCTCCCGCAGAGGCAGCTCGGCTAGTAATAGGCGTTGGAAGTGTCGGTGTGATCGGTCATATCGCGCACACCTTTGAGCTGGGGTAATTGCTCCAGCAGCGTCTTTTGGACACCGTCTTTGAGCGTCATATCCACGGCACTGCAACCCTGGCAGCCTCCGCCGAAGCGCAGTACCGCGAAGTCATCGTCGGTTACCTCAACCAGGCTAACCTCGCCGCCATGCGCGGCCAATGCCGGATTCACCTCGTTGTATAGCACGTAGTTGATCCGGTCCTCGATAGCGCTGTCCTCATCGACTCGTGGCATCTTCGCGTTAGGCGCTTTGATAGTGAGCTGCCCGCCCATGCGATCCTTGCTGTAATCGACCAGAGCATCTTCGAGAAATGGCAGGCTGCGACCATCAAACCAGGCCTTGAAGGCATCAAAATCGCGCTGCTCATCGCCCTCCTGCAGGTCACCTTCACGACAATAGGCAATACAGGTCTCGGCCCTGGGGGTGCCAGGCTGGTTGATGAAGACCCGGACGCCCAGTGCATCCTCCTGCTTTGTGAGCAATTCAGCGAGGTATTCCTGGGCTGATTCAGTGATGGTGATCATAAGGTTGTCCATTCCGACTAATTTACTCAGGTATTCTAACAAATAAGCTGGTAAATGTACCAGATGTGTTTGAATTCAAAGGCCAGTAGACCCACGTTTCTGTTAGAATACGCCGTTTTTCGGGGGTCGCGTGCAGACCCTATAACGACCTGAAAGCTGGCAGCCCCAGAGACCTGATCATGAACACTGTAACGAAGACCGTCCAACCCATAGAGGACACGCTGAAGCACCGCATTCTGATGGTGGATGGCGCTATGGGTACGATGATCCAGGCGGAGGGGTTGGAGGACGCAGACTACCGGGGTGAGCGCTTTGCCGACCACCCATCGGATCTGAAAGGTAACAACGATCTTCTGTGCCTGACCCGACCCGATGTGATTGGCAAGATACACAGGGCTTACCTGGACGCTGGCGCCAACCTTATTGGGACCAACACATTTAATTCTACAGCCGTTGCACAGGACGATTACGACCTGGGCCATGTGGTGACAGAGCTAAACCTGGCCGGTGCCAAAATAGCCCGTGAAGCCGTGGACAGCTTCTGTCGCGAGAACCCCGGGCAAAGCTGCTACGTCGGTGGCATTTTGGGCCCTACCCCGCGAACGGCCTCTATTTCACCGGACGTAAACGACCCCGGTGCCCGAAACATCACTTTCGATGACTTACACAGGGATTACGCCGAGGCGACGCGCGCGCTCATCGAAGGCGGCGTAGACCTGATTATTATCGAAACCATCTTCGACTCGCTGAATGCCAAAGCAGCCATTTTTGCGGTTCAGGGTGTTTTCGAGGAAACCGGTATTACGCTACCTATTATGATCTCGGTAACCTTCCCGGACATCAGTGGACGGGTACTCTCTGGGCAAAGCCCCGAGGCCTTCTGGAATACCGTGGCTCACGCCAAACCCCTGATCGTCGGCAGCAACTGTGGTCGCCGCTTCAAGGAAATTAGACCCTTCCTGGAAGAACTGGCCAACGCCACCGACTGTTACTTCAGTGCGCATCTGAACGCCGGCCTGCCGAACGCCTTTGGCGAATACGACGAAACGCCTCAGGATATGTTCGAGGACTTTCGGGAATTTGCGGAGCGCGGCTTTCTTAATCTTGCGGGTGGTTGCTGCGGCACCACTCCCGATCATATTCGAGAGATTGCACGTGCCGTAGACGGCATTGCGCCCAGGCAGCCGCGGTCATTGAAGCCTGGCTGCTACCTGAGCGGACTGGAGCCATTCAACATCACCGCAGACAGTTTGTTTGTGAACGTGGGCGAGCGCTGCAATGTGACTGGCTCGGCGCGCTTCAAACGCCTGATTTTGGAAGGCGAGTACGATGCTGCGCTGGATGTCGCCCGCACCCAGGTTGAAGATGGCGCACAAGTCATAGATATCAACATGGACGAAGGCATGCTCGATGCCGAGCAGGCCATGACCAAGTTCCTGCTGCTGATTGCATCCGAGCCCGACATTTGTCGCGTGCCCATTATGGTCGACTCCTCTAAATGGGATGTCATTGAGGCCGGCCTCAAGTGCATACAGGGTAAAGCCATTGTTAATTCCATCAGCCTGAAGGCAGGCGAACAGGAGTTTCTCGAGCAGGCGCGCCTGTGCAAGCGCTATGGTGCTGCCGTGGTCGTGATGGCCTTCGATGAGGACGGTCAGGCCGATAACCTTGAACGGCGCAAGGCAATCTGTCAGCGCTGTTACACGCTGCTCGTTGAGGAAGTGGACTTCAACCCCAATGATATTATTTTCGACCCCAATATCTTTGCGGTCGCAACCGGTATTGAAGAGCACAACAATTATGCTGTGGACTTCATAGAGGCAACCCGCTTTATCAAGGCAGAGCTGCCCGGTGCGCTGGTATCCGGCGGTGTCTCGAATGTGTCCTTTTCATTCCGCGGCAACAACCCGGTACGCGAGGCCATTCACTCGGTATTTCTGTTCCACGCCATCAAGGCAGGCATGGACATGGGTATTGTTAATGCCGGCCAGTTGGCGGTCTACGATGAACTGGACGCGGAACTGCGCGACACAGTCGAAGATGTAATTCTTAATCGCCGGGAAGATAGCACCGAGCGCTTGTTAGACCTCGCCGAGCGTTACCGCGGCCAGGCCGATGGTGTGGAAGTTCGCAAAGAGGACCTGGCCTGGCGTGAACTGCCTGTTGCGAAGCGCCTGGAACACGCGCTTGTAAAAGGCATAAACACTTACATCGTCGATGACTCAGAAGAGGCAAGACTGACTTTCGACCGGCCCATCGAGGTTATTGAAGGGCCGTTGATGGATGGCATGAATGTCGTGGGCGACCTGTTTGGTGAAGGCAAGATGTTTTTACCGCAGGTGGTGAAAAGCGCCCGCGTGATGAAGCAGGCGGTTGCACACCTGCAGCCATTCATAGAAGAGGAAAAAACCGAAGGTAATAGCACCAACGGAAGAATCCTGATGGCAACGGTCAAGGGCGATGTTCACGATATAGGCAAGAACATTGTCGGTGTTGTTCTGCAGTGCAATAACTACGAGGTCATCGATCTCGGTGTGATGGTGCACAGCGAAGAGATACTGCGCGTTGCCCGTGAGGAAAACGTCGATATTGTCGGCTTGAGTGGTTTGATCACACCATCACTTGACGAGATGGTGCATGTTGCGCGCGAGATGCAGCGACAGGATTTTCAGGTGCCCCTGATGATTGGTGGCGCTACCACGTCCAAGGCTCACACTGCGGTCAAGATTGAGCCAGGCTATGAAAACGATCTGGTGGTCTATGTGCCAGACGCTTCGCGCAGCGTATCAGTGGCCACCCAGCTGATGAGCGACAGCAAAGCCGGCTTTGTGAAAGAACGGCGTGATGAGTATGCGATTGTGCGCGAGCGGGTTGCAAACCGTAAGCCGCGCAGCAAGCAGCTGTCCTATAAGGATGCCGTTGCCAATGGGCGAGAGCTGGACTGGGCTGACTATCAGCCTCCCCGGCCCTCCTTCCTGGGTACGCGCGTTTTTGACGATCTACCCATTGAAGCGCTGGTGGAGACCATCGACTGGACGCCGTTTTTTATCACCTGGGAGCTGGCGGGCAAGTTCCCGGCGATTCTCGATGACAATAAAGTCGGTATCCAGGCCAGAGAACTGTATGCCGATGCGACAGCCATGCTGGACAGAATCGTATCGGAAAAACTGCTGAAGGCGCAGGCAACGGTGGGCTTCTGGCCGGCCGCTCGGGTCGACGGTGATGATGTGCTGGTTTATGCAGATGATACGCGCAGCGAGTCCATAGGCACCCTGCATCACCTGCGACAGCAAATGGAGAAGCCCAACGGCGAAGCCAACTTCAGCCTGGCGGACTTTATCGCGCCTGAAGGCAGCGCCGCGCAGGACTATATTGGTGGCTTCTGTGTTACTACCGGCCATGGGGTTGCCGAACTGGCGGCCGAATATGAAGCCAATCATGATGACTACAACAGCATCATGCTCAAGGCGCTGGCCGACCGGCTGGCAGAGTCGCTGGCGGAATTCATGCACAAAAAGGTACGCACAGAGCTGTGGGGTTATGCCCAGGATGAGGCGCTGAGTAACGAAGAGCTTATTCGTGAGCGGTATCGTGGTATTCGCCCTGCTCCGGGTTATCCCGCTTGCCCTGACCATACTGAAAAGGCAACGCTGTTCAGGCTATTGGATGCCACTGCCACCTGCGGCGTGTCGCTGTCAGAGAGTTACGCCATGGAGCCGGCCTCTTCCGTCAGTGGCTTCTATTTTTCCCACCCGGAGTCTAGGTACTTCGCTGTCGGGAAAATAGGCCATGATCAGCTGCAAAGCATCGCGGCGCGCAAAGGCGAAAAGCAGGAAGCCATGGAGCGCTGGTTGGCGCCCAACCTCGAATGACGGAGAAACGTCAAATGGATGCGGAGCGAGACGCGCAGGATGCAGCAGGCAATGAAGACGAGCGCTTGAACCTGGCTCAGGTAATCAGCAGTGTTTTTGCGGCGGGCCTTGGCGTGCAGAGTAGCAAGAATCGCGAGAGGGACTTTAAACAAGGCCGGTTTGGCGTTTTTATTGCCGCTGGGCTTATTTTCACGCTGCTATTTATGGGGGCGCTATTTGCGATAGTGCAGCTGGTAATAAAGAACGCGGGCCACTAACAGGCGACCCGCTGCCTTACAATCAGGAAGGCATACCAGACAGCCAGAGGTACAAGGTGAAGACCACCAGGCTAATAACCGCGGTAGCAGCGATGGAATCGGCAGCGCCATCCCCTTCTCGGCTGAATTCTTCTGACATGGTGTTCTCCCTGAGTTACCTGACTGAGTAAGATGCGGCGGCATTGTAACAGTTAAACCAAAAAATCCAAGCCGCAACGCCCCCGACAAGCTCTCTGGATTCTGTTCTAACCTTATGAACTATATGAATATTTATAGCGGCTTATTTTCTGGTACAGTACCGCCCCTGCAGGGGTAGCTACACCCTCCCCTAGGCTCCAAACACAGGAAACCACATGTACGTTTACGATCAATATGACCAGACTATGCTCGATGAGCGCGTGGAGCAGTTTCGCGACCAGACCCGTCGCTATCTCGCCGGTGAGTTGAGTGAGGGGGAGTTCTTGCCGCTGAGGCTGCAAAACGGGCTCTATGTGCAGCGTTTGGCCCCTATGTTGCGTATTGCAGTGCCCTATGGCCTCTTGAGCGCCACGCAACTGCGCAAGATCGCTGAAATCACCCGCAACTACGACAAGGGCTATGCTCACATCAGTACGCGCCAAAACATTCAGCTAAATTGGCCACGGCTGGAAGATGTGCCCGACATTCTCGCTGATCTGGCCTCGGTCGAAATGCATGCCATTCAGACCAGCGGTAACTGCATACGCAATACCACTACCGATCAATTTGCCGGTGTCGCCACGGACGAGTTGGAAGATCCCCGGCCGTATTGCGAGATCATTCGCCAGTGGTCAACGCTGCACCCTGAATTCGCCTTCCTGCCACGCAAGTTCAAGGTAGCAGTATGCGGCACGGCAGAAGACAGAGCAGCCATTCACGCCCACGATATAGGCCTGGAGTTGGTGCCCAACAGCGAAGGCACTATCGGCTTCAAGGTATTGGTTGGCGGTGGCCTTGGCCGCACACCAGTTATCGGGTCGGAGATTTGTGACTGGTTGGATAAAAAGCACCTGCTCACCTACCTCGAGGCGATCCTGCGGGTATACAACCAGCACGGACGCCGGGACAACAAGTACAAGGCGAGAATCAAAATACTGGTACGCGCCATGGGCGTCGAAGCTTTTCGGGAGGCCGTTGAGGCCGAATGGCAGGCGCTTAAAGATGGCCCCAGCACCTTGACTGAACAGGAAATCGAGCGGGCACGTTCTTTTTTCACTGAGCCGGATTATGAACAGCACGATGCCACGGCAAGCGCTCAAACCCTGCAAAGCGCCTGTGACGCCGACCCGATATTTGGCAACTGGGTAAAGCGTAATACAGTCGAGCACCGCGTACCTGGCTACCGTGCGGTCACCCTGTCGCTCAAGGCGACCGGCTATGTTCCCGGTGACATAAGCGATGGGCAGCTGGATTTGCTGGCCGACCTGGCAGATCGCTATTCCTTCGGCGAAGTTCGCTCTACACACCAGCAGAATATGGTTTTGGCAGACGTGGCCACCGCGGATCTGCCAGAGCTATGGCAGCGTCTGCAGTCTGCCGGCCTCGCGACGCCAAATATAGGCTACCTGACAGACATGATCTGCTGCCCCGGTGGCGATTACTGCTCTCTGGCGAATGCCAAATCCATTCCCGTGGCAGAGGCTATACAGAACCGGTTTGACGATCTCGATTACATGTACGACCTGGGCCCGCTGGAGGTCAATATCAGCGGCTGCATGAACGCCTGCGGTCACCATCACATTGGACACATCGGCATACTGGGTGTGGACAAGAAAGGCGAAGAGTTCTATCAGGTTTGCCTGGGAGGCAGCCAGTCCAAACAGGCTTCCATCGGGAAAATACTCGGACCCTCTTTCCGCCAGGAAGACATGCCAGATGTAATGGACAAGATTTTGTCTACCTATCTGTCCCTGCGCAATGATGAAGAGCCGTTTTTAGAACTGTATCAACGGGTCGGGATAGACCCTTTCAAGGAGCGAGTCTATGCCAAGGCTGATTAAAGGTGGAGAGATTGCCAGCAGCGATTGGCTGCCGGCGAGCCCTGACCAGCAGGCCGCGGGTCATATACTGACGCTGGAACAGTGGCAGGCATTGGACGACAAGCAAGGCAGTGCAGTCCAGCTTGAGCCTGGCGATGGCGTCGCCCCCCTACTCGACCACCTTGACGCCATTGCCCTTGTCGCGGTGAATTTCCCGGTATTTACCGATGGCCGAGGCTTTTCCTACGGCCGGGAGCTGCGAGAGCGAGGCTTTGAGGGCGAGGTCCGGGCGGTGGGCGAATTTATCCGCGATCAGGCCAATTACCTGCATCGTTGCGGTTTTGACGCTCTGCAGTTCGCCGACGAGAGCCAGCTTGAGGCGGCCGTGCGCCTGCTTGCCCCCTTCAGTGACAGCTACCAGGCCGACATCAGGCAACCGGTTCCGCTGTTTCGCCGCCGCGGCTAGGTCTCTCGAATAATCGCTACAGGTTCCACTGTGGCGATGGGTTGATTACACTCAAGCCAGAGTGCTAACAGGTATGAGCGTGCATGGACGTTAGTTCCATTACCTTTTCTTTTTTCCTTATCTTCACTGGGGCGGCTATATTCGCCTCGGTGGCGCTGTATACCCGCCAGCCATTGATCATCGCCTATATCGCCCTGGGCGCCGTTATCGGACCCTACGGCCTCTCAATGGTCACCGATCTCAAGCTGCTGTCAGATATAGGCCATGTGGGCATTATCTTTCTTCTGTTCCTGCTTGGCCTGGATATGCAGCCGCAGGCACTGTGGGCTACCTTGCGAAAGTCCACAGTAGTCGCCATCTTCAGCTCGGCAATTTTCATGGCTGTCGGTTATGCGGTTGCCCTGGGTTTCGGCTTCGCTACCATGGATGCCGTGATAATCGGCGCTGCGATGATGTTCTCTTCAACCATTATCGGCATCAAGCTGCTGCCCACCACGGTTCTTCACCATCGGCATATTGGTGAGCTGATGATAGGGCTTTTGCTGCTGCAGGATTTACTGGCAATCATAGTGTTGATGTTGCTGCTCAGCGCATCGGGTGGCGAATCGACTGCCGCCAGCGATGTAATTATCTCTCTACTGAGCTTGCCGCTGTTGGGCGCCGCCGCCTGGCTGGCCGTTAAGTTTGTTTTGCTGCCACTTATTACCCGCTTCGACCGCTTTCATGAGTATATCTTCCTGTTGGCCATCGGCTGGTGCCTGGGCCTGGCAGAAAGCGCTCAACTGCTTGGCCTGTCGGCTGAAATCGGCGCATTTATTGCGGGTATCAGCATAGCTACAAGCCCGATTTCCCAGTACATAGCAGTCAATCTCAAGCCGCTTCGAGACTTTTTCCTGATTCTGTTTTTCTTCTCTGTGGGCGCCCGCTTTGATCTGGCGCTGCTTAACCAGGTATTGCTGCCAGCGCTGGTTTTATCGGCCCTGGTTCTCGGCTTAAAGCCGGTGGTGTACCGCTTCCTGTTAAAAGGCGTGAGCGAGAAGCGGGTACTGGCCTGGGGGCTGGGCTTCAGGCTGGGACAGGCCTCGGAGTTTTCCTTACTGATTGCCTACGTGGCAACCGCCAATGCGCTGATAAGCCAACAAGCGTCGCTGCTGATACAGGCGACCACGATTATCACCTTACTGGTATCGTCTTATATCGTGGTACTCAACTACCCTACCCCAATTGCAATATCAGACCGGCTGCGCCGCGACTAAAGATTCTCCGTGCCGGAATAAAAAGCAAAAAAAACCGGCGCTAGGCCGGTTTCTCAGGGAGCAAGCGGTGTATCAGAGCTTGGCTTCCAGTTCAGGCAAGGCGTCAAACAAATCCGCCACCAGGCCATAATCAGCGACCTGGAATATCGGGGCATCTTCGTCCTTGTTTATCGCAACGATTACCTTGGAGTCCTTCATTCCCGCCAGGTGTTGAATAGCGCCGGAAATGCCCACCGCGATGTACAGGTCTGGAGCAACAATCTTACCTGTTTGACCCACCTGCATATCGTTGGGGACAAAGCCCGCATCTACCGCAGCACGTGAAGCACCGATGGCTGCACCCAGCTTGTCGGCAATGCCTTCAAGCAGCTTGAAGTTTTCACCGTTTTGCATGCCTCGACCACCAGAGATTACAACGGGGGCCGCGGTCAGCTCGGGACGATCCGAAACAGCAACTTCCTCACCAACAAAAGAGGAGATTCCGGCATCGTGAACCGCGTCCACTGCTTCGATACTCGCTGAGCCACCTTCGGCAGGAACACCGTCAAACGCTGTAGTACGTACGGTGATCACTTTCTTGGGGTCGGTTGTTTGCACGGTCGCGATCACGTTACCGGCATAAATTGGCCGGGTAAACGTGTCAGCAGACTCTACAGACAGGATGTCTGAGATCTGGGCGACATCCAGCAGCGCCGCAACGCGTGGCATGGTATTTTTGCCATTGGAGGTCGCCGGGGCAACCACGTTGTCATAGGCAGCAGCAACATCGGCAATCAGCAGGCTGACATTCTCTGCCAGTTGATGCTCATACGCAGCGTTATCCGCAACCAGTACCTTGCCAACGCCAGGAACCGCAGCTGCAGCATCAGCTGCACCGCCGCAGTTAGCACCGGCTACCAGGATATCAATATCGCCACCCAGCGCCTGAGCGGCCGCGACAGCGTTTAAAGTAGCGGGCTTCAGTCCGCCGTTGTCGTGTTCTGCAATAACGAGTGTGCTCATCAGATTACCTTCGCCTCATTCTTAAGTTTGTCGACGAGTTGATCGACATCTTCGACTGTAATACCCGCTTGACGCTCAGCTGGCGGCTCTACCTTCAGCTGCGTCAGGTGTGAGGTTACTGCGACACCGAGATCATCCGGGGTGTAGACGTCCAGCTGCTTCTTCTTGGCCTTCATAATATTGGGCAGAGAGGCATAGCGCGGCTCATTCAAACGCAGGTCTGTGGTCACGATCGCCGGCAGGTTTAGACTGACAGTCTGCAAGCCGCCATCGACTTCGCGGACCACCGACAACTTGTCGCCTTCAATCTTGATCTCAGACGCAAATGTACCCTGCGGCATATTGGCTAGTGCGCCCAACATCTGTCCAGTCTGATTGTTATCACCGTCAATGGACTGCTTGCCGAGAATCACCAACTGCGGGGATTCTTTCTCGACGACGCCCTTGAGCAGTTTAGCGACAACCAGCGGCTCCACGCCGCCTTCGGTCTCTACCTGAATGCCGCGATCGGCACCCAGCGCAAGAGCAGTCCTGATTTGCTCCTGGCAAGACTTTTCGCCTACGGATACAGCGATGACTTCGGTCGCGATACCAGCTTCTTTCAGGCGTACCGCCTCTTCTACAGCGATTTCACAGAATGGGTTGATGGCCATCTTGACGTTGTTCAGGTCAACATCTGTACCATCTGCTTTTGCGCGAACCTTGACGTTGTAGTCAACAACACGCTTTATGGCTACAAGAACCTTCATGGATTCTCCATTGGATTACAGGGTGAGTGTCAGTGTCACCTCAGGCGCGACTTCGCCCCGGAGGTGCAATATCGGGCCGGTATCTTGCCGCCAATAAGTCGTGGGGTCAATAGCCATTGGTGACACCAATATTGACCCTGAGAACCATCCCGCCAATACCCGTTATTCAGGCGCCAGATGGTTTTTAAACGTTAAAAATTATATACTTGCGGTCATTCGTACGATGTTTTTCCAGAACTAAAACCCCCGCCCTGACGAAGAGGACCGAGCTGTGGAACGCGAATCGATGGAATTTGACGTGGTAATTGTCGGTGCCGGCCCTGCCGGACTGTCTGCTGCCTGCCGGATCATGCAACTGGCACAGGAAAAGGAGCAGGAGGTTACCGTCTGCGTGGTCGAAAAAGGCTCCGAGATAGGTGCCCATACCCTGTCTGGCGCAGTACTTGAGCCTCGTGCAATGGACGAGCTCTTCCCCAAATGGCAGGAAATGGGTGCGCCCCTTACTACCGCTGTCACCAAAGACAACTTCTTCTTTTATACCAGCGGCAAGGGTGCCATCAAGCTCCCTAACATCTTTATTCCACCGCCTACCCACAACGATGGCAACTACATCGTCTCCATGGGTAACGTGTGCCGCTGGCTGGCTGAGCAGGCAGAAAATCTTGGGGTTGAGGTCTATCCCGGTTTTGCGGCCTCGGAAGTGCTGTTTCACGACGATGGCCGGGTTAAGGGCATTGCGACGGGCGACATGGGCTTGAGTGCTGAGGGCGAGCACAAGGACAGCTATATGCCCGGCATGGAGCTACACGCCAAGTACACCCTGTTTGCCGAGGGCTGCCGTGGCCATCTGGGCAAGCAACTGATCAGCCATTTCGCTCTTGATGAAGGCAAAGATCCCCAACACTACGGCTTAGGCATCAAGGAGATCTGGGAGATCCCCGCGGACAAGCATGAAGAGGGACTGGTAGTACATGGGCTAGGCTGGCCACTCAGCGAGAGCGGCTCCAGCGGTGGTGCCTTCCTCTACCACGCCGAGAACAACCAGGTGTATATAGGTCTGATAACGGATCTGAACTACAGCAATCCGCATGTCAGCCCTTATGAAGAGTTTCAGCGCTGGAAGCATCACCCCGAAACCCTCAAGTACCTGGAAGGCGGTAGCCGGCTCAGCTATGGCGCCAGGGCTATTGCCAAGGGTGGTCTGAACTCATTACCCAAAATGCACTTCCCCGGCGGCCTGCTCATTGGTTGCGATGCGGGCACGTTGAACAGCGTCAAGATCAAAGGGAACCACACCGCCATGAAAAGCGGCCTGATCGCCGCTGAGACCGTCGTAGAGGCCCTGTCCCACGGAGCCTCGGCACCTGCTGACCTCGAAGCCTATACCGCCAATGTAGAGGCCTCCTGGCTGCATGATGAACTGCACAGCACGCGCAACTTCTCCGGCTTCATGCACAAGTTCGGCTTTATGCTGGGTTCGGCAATGGTATGGATTGACCAGACCATTTTCCGCGGGAAACTACCCTTCACATTGAACGACACCGTGCCCGACTACGCCACGCTCAAGCCGGCTGCCGAGAGCAAGACAATTGATTATCCAAAGCCCGACAATACAATCAGCTTTGATCGTCTGTCTTCTGTGTTTCTCTCCAATACCAACCATGAGGAAGATCAACCCTGCCACCTGAAACTCGCTGACGCGACTATTCCTCTGGCCAAGAATCTGCCCATGTATGACGAGCCGGCCCAGCGCTACTGCCCAGCCGGTGTCTACGAGATCGTTGAGGACCCGAGTGGTCAGAGATTCCAGATCAATTCGCAGAACTGTGTGCACTGCAAAACCTGCGACATCAAGGATCCGGCACAAAACATCAACTGGGTAGCACCAGAAGGCTTTGGTGGCCCTAACTACCCCAATATGTAGTCAGCTGCGATTTTAGGGCTGAGTGATCAAGGGGTAGCGATACCCCTGTGAACGCACCACCATGTCGTCATCCAACTGGTCAATGAGCCGGTACCAGCAGGCTCTCGAAAACATAGCCGTCAGGCCGTGATCCAACGCAACCACAGCCACACCCTCACGCCTGGGCTCCGGGCTCAAAGGGTGTTCGGCCCCGACCTCTACCGTGCTGCCATTGTTCAGGGTCAGCCTCAACAGGGTGTCATCACCCTGCCCCAGCACATCTGCATCAACCACCATCAGCGGGTGCAAAGCCACGCGAATACGCCATTTCTCGGCAGGAGTCACCAGATAGTAATCTCCGTCGTCCTCGCGCCGCAGAATACGGCTGAACAGCGTTGCGATTGATTGCCTGGTTATGGGATCTCCCTGGTGATACCACTGGCCTTCGTCATCAATGAGGATGTCAATGTCGCCGGATAAGGGGGGCTGCCACAGGTGCAACGGCGGCTTGTCGAAGTTCCGCTTGCCGGTGAGCTGCTTCTCAATGTCCTGTAGTTTGTTATCCATTACTGTTTCCCTCTGGCGCAGTGCACCTTCCTGCGTTATAACCGTGTCTCATTCTTTATCGCTACGACAACGATGATCAACTGGATTCGAAACGCTGTAGTCTCCTGGTTAAAACACCAGAGACCCCTTCCCCAAACCCCGCTTAGTGACTTTGAACGCATACGGCACGAGGTCAAGCCCTGCGATGTCATTCTTGTCGAGGGTCGCTCCAGAGTCAGTGAGGTGATCAAGCTGATTACCCAGAGCAGCTGGTCGCATGCGGCGCTGTATATAGGGCGACTACACGACATCGAAGATCCCCTATTGAAAGACGCCCTGAGGCGGCACTATGTGGGGCCGGCAGACAAGCAACTGATTATCGAAAGCGAACTGGGGCTGGGTACTGTAGTGCGGCCTCTGACAACCTATGAGCTGGAGCATATCAGGCTGTGCCGACCTCGCGGGCTGGGTTATACCGACAGCCAGGCAGTGGTGGCACACGCCATAGGCGAACTGGGCACCGCGTATGATGTACGGCAGATATTTGATCTTGCCCGCTTTCTATTCCCCTGGTTCATCATGCCCAGGCGCTGGCGATCCAGTTTGTTCAGCCGCAATCCGGGCAAAAACACGCACACCGTGTGTTCCACAATGATTGCCGAGGGTTTTGGGGGTATTCAGTTTCCGATTTTGCCGCTGGTAAAGCGTATCGAGGGGGGCAAGGTACGTCTCTACATGCGCAACCCGAAACTTTGCACGCCCAGCGATTTTGACTACTCGCCCTACTTCGACATTATCAAATATCCCTTCCTGGATTTTCATCGCTATGCCGAACAGCGATTAGTACCCTGGGAAGGTGGCGGCGAATTGACCGCGGAAGAGCGAGAGCTGTATGTAGCCGCCGACGAGACAGAGTCGTCGGCGGAATCCATCGGTGAAACAAGCAGCTAGCTGCAGCAGTCACCGATCAGGCGAACGCTGATAACACCGTCCAGTGCTTCCATACTCACCAGTGCGTCCTTGCTTGGCTGGGACTCGATGTCGATCAGGTTGTAGGCAATTTCATCACGGCTCTTGTTCAGCATATCAATGACGTTAATGTCAGCTTCGGCCAGAATCGCCAGAATACTGGTGAGGACCTTGGGAACGTTTTCGTTGGTTACCGCCAAACGGCACCCTGTCACGTGCTCCAGCTGCGTCGCCGGAAAATTGACCGAGTTACGAATGTTACCGTTTTCTAGGAAGTCGCGTAGTTGGTCGGCCGCCATGATCGCGCAATTGTCTTCCGCTTCATCTGTGCTGGCACCTATGTGCGGCATGAGCACCACATCATCTCTACCTATCAGTCCTGGTGCCGGGAAGTCGGCGATGTACTTGCGCAGCTTGCCCTCGTCCAGCGCGGCAATAATGGCTTCGTTGTCGACGATTTCCTGACGGGCGAAGTTAACCAGGCAGGTGCCGGGTCGCACATTCGCCAATAGCTCCGCGTTAACCAGCCCGCGAGTGGCGTCCAACACGGGCAGGTGCAAGGTAATGTAATCGCAGCGTGCGAACAGTGCCGAGATGGCGTCTGCTTTCTGTACTTTGCTGGACAGACGCCAGGCAGCTTCAACTGACAGCGCCGGGTCATAACCGATCACATTCATCCCGAAGGTCAGTGCCATCTCTGCCACCAGCGAGCCAATGGCACCCAGGCCCACAACGCCCAGGGTCTTACCCATCAATTCGCTGCCTTTGAACTGCTTCTTTTGCGCCTCGAGAATGCGGTTTAGCTCGGCCTCGTCCGACATATCGCCCAGTGTGTGAACGTAGTCGACCCCTTCCTTGATACCTCTGGAGCCAAGCAACAGGGCCGCTGCCACCAGTTCTTTAACAGCGTTGGCATTGGCGCCCGGCGAATTAAACACCGGGATACCACGTTTGGTGCAGTCCGCTACCGGTACATTGTTTACACCAGCGCCGGCCCGGGCGATGCAACGAACAGATTCAGGGATGTCAGAAGCCTGCAGTTTGTGACTGCGCAGCAAAATAGCATCCGGGTGAGTAAACTCACTGGCTATCTCATATTGGTCCCTTGGAAGACGCTCCAGGCCCTTGATGGAAATTTGATTGAGAGTGAGAACCTTGCTGACCATTGTGACCTCGAAAAATCCTAAAGTACGTTAATATCGGCGCGCTGATAGAGTCCCTGCTGGTACTCCTGCTGCACCAGATTGCCGCTCTCTGCGGCGAGCTGTCCCTTGAGCATGCTTTGCTCGCGCTCAGGCAGCGCAGCAAAATCACCGGTGGTCACCCTGCTTAGCTCGAATACCAAGACGTCACCATTTGCCGAGGCAACATAGTCGACGCGAGACCCCTCCCCCTCAACCGGCGCAGGCAATTGAAACGCCCTTTGCAGTACGGGAGCTGGAACTGCTGAATTGCGACGATTGGCTGCCAGCTCCACTTGCCACTGGTAGTCATTTTCCAGCGCATAGGCCTCTACACTCTGCCCACCACGCAGTGCCAGCACGGCCGCTTCCGCTGCAGCACTGGCATTGGCGACAGCCGCGGCCTCGGTCAGCGTCTGGGTGATAGCGGACCTGACATCCGCCAGTGCCTGTGTTTCCGACTCATTGCGTTCCTTAACGCGCAGCACCACAAATTGCTCACTGGAAACCTCCACAACTTCACTGTTATGGCCCATTTCAAGAACATCTTCTGAGAAAGCCGCAGCCACGACACTTTGGTTGGCGAATACACCTTCGCCCCCGGCCCGTGAGATGGGATCAGAACTGGTAACCGTAAGCGCCAGGCTTTCCGCAGGACCGCTGAGGTCTTCCGCATTGAACACCTGATCACGCAGGTTTTCGACCGTTAACAGTATTTCGCTTCGAGCCACGCTAAGCTGAATATTGTCTTCAAGCTCCATACGTATATCGTCCAGCGTAATCGCCTTGCCTTCGCGTCGGTCGGTTAGCAGAATCAGGTGCACGCCGGCGTCGGTAGTCACTGGCTCGGACACCTGCTCGATGGCAAGCGCGGCTATCGCTTCCTCCATCTCTGGTGGAAATGCCTCGCCGGCACTGTAGCCAAGATCGCCACCCGCCGCTGAGGAGCCGATGTCATCTGAAAACTCGGTGGCAACTTCAGCAAATGCCTTGCCGCCTTCCAGGGCCATACGGGCCTCTTCAACCCGCGCCTGCAGCGCCTCGTCGTTTTCATCGGCGCCCTGCTCAAACAGGATATGGGATACGCGATTTTCAGTCTGGTATTCGTAATCGGATTTGACCAGCTCAAACTCTTCGATCAACTGATCCTCGGATACAGGTTCGCGAAAGTCATCGACATGCAATTCGATGTACTCCAGTACAACCGTCTCCTCGGTTAAAAACGCATCCTGGTTTGATTCGTAGTAAGCGAGGATTTCTTCTTCGGTTAGCTGCGCTTCTGTTCGGAAGTCAGCCAAAGGCATTGTCAGGTAGCGGATGTCGCGCAGCTCTGCTGTGGCTTTGGCTGTGGCAGCCAATTCGGCGGGTGTAGCAAAATCACTACCAGCCAGGCCGCTACGCAATTGATTCAGAATCAGGTCTTCAACCAGGCCCTGCTTGAAGCTGGCCGGGGTAAAGCCGGCATTCGCCAGCACGCTTTTGTACATTTCCGGCGAAAACTGACCGTCGATGAAAAAATCTTCCATTCGGGAAATCACCAGGCCAACTTCACGCTCAGACACCGCCAGGTCCATATCGGCAGCCGACTGGGTCTGCAGTTTTCGGTTAATGATTGTCTGCACCGCCTGGGGGGTCAATCGATCGTCATCGAGCATCGCCGGATCCAGGTTATCGCCCAGCATGTTAATAATCTGGCGCTTCTGGTTATTCACCGCCTGCTGAACCTCAAAGGCAGAAATTTCCTCGCCGTTGACTTCGGCCATGCTGGTGCCACCACCACCCAGAAGGATAGATTCTATGCCGAACAGGGCAAAGGATATGACGATCACTCCGATGATAACTTTGGCGGTGTTACCCTGCGTGCTTTTACGGATATCTTGTAACATGAGACGTTTTACCGGTTAGAGCTGTTAACGAAAAAGCGCACTAGAAAGTGCGCTTTTGGAACTTCTTGCAGACCGCTATGCGAGCAGCCAGATCACTGGCTGCACAGCACGGTCTAGGCTTCTATCAGGAATTTACCGCGTCTTTCAACGCTTTACCGGCCTTGAAGCCCGGCACGTTAGATGCCTTGATCTGGATAGTGGCACCAGTTTGTGGGTTGCGGCCTTCACGGGCTGCCCTGTGCTTAACCGCAAATGTACCAAAGCCCACCAGTGACACCTGGTCGCCTTTAGCAAGGGACTCTGTAATGCTGTCTACGACGGCGTCGAGCGCGCGTCCGGCGGAAGCTTTGGGCAGGTCTGCAGCTGCAGCAATTGCATCGATCAGTTCAGTTTTATTCACACTTATCCCCTTGGAGAGTCTTGTCGTACTTTATGGAACGAGCCCCTCAGGGGCCCGCTTAAATCGGGTAATTCTTCGGCAGACTTTATACCAGAGATCTTACGCCGGTCAACCGCGAGCCCAGTATTAATGCGTGTTTATGCGATTTTTTTCGTCTTCGGCTGCATCTTTGCCGGCACCGATTGCATCGGCGAGATAGTCTTCATCAGAAAGCGGTTCCGGTGCCGACTCAAGGGCAATTGCCAGGACCTCGTCTATCCACTTCACAGCCACAATATCGAGCTGGTCCTTAATGTTGTCTGGCACTTCCTTCAGGTCGCGTTCGTTTTCTTTTGGAATGATCACAGTCTTGATACCGCCGCGACGGGCCGCCAGAAGCTTCTCTTTCAATCCGCCTATGGGTAGCACCTCACCACGCAGGGTAATTTCACCGGTCATGGCCACATCTGCCCGCACAGGAATGCCCGTGCACACAGATACCAGCGCCGTGCACATGGCTATGCCCGCACTGGGGCCATCCTTGGGCGTGGCGCCCTCCGGCACGTGAATGTGTACATCATGCTTTTCATGGTAATTGGCCGGAATCCCCAGCACCTGTGAGCGGCTTCGCACTACCGTTGTCGCCGCTTGTATGGATTCCTGCATCACATCGCCCAGCGATCCGGTCTTCACGTGGAGACCTTTGCCGGTGACTGCCACAGACTCGATGGTCAACAACTCGCCGCCTACCGAGGTCCAGGCCAGGCCTGTGACCTGACCAATCTTGTTTTCCTCTTCGGCGATACCGTAGTTGTACTTACGCACACCCAACAGATCCGGCAGCATTTCACCGGTAACTTCGGTCTTTTCGGTAAAGTCGCCCAACGCAAAGCCTTTGACCATCTTACGACACACTTTGGCAATCTCTCGCTCAAGTGCACGCACACCTGCTTCGCGGCTGTAGTAACGGATAATATCGATCAATGCATCTTCACTGATCTCAACCTCATCGGCCTTGAGGCCATTGAGCTTTATCTGCTTGGGAATCAGGTAGCGCAGGGCAATATTGAGCTTTTCATCTTCCGTGTAACCGGGAATACGGATCACTTCCATCCTGTCCAGCAAGGGCCCGGGGATATTCATGGTATTTGAGGTACACACAAACATCACATCAGAGAGGTCATAATCAACCTCCAGGTAGTGATCGTTAAAGGCATGATTTTGCTCGGGGTCCAGCACTTCCAGCATCGCTGACGCCGGGTCACCGCGGTGATCCATGCCCATTTTGTCTATCTCGTCCAGCAGGAACAGGGGGTTTTTGACCCCGGCCTTGGACATTTTCTGCAGCAATTTGCCCGGCATAGAGCCGATATAGGTGCGCCTGTGGCCGCGAATTTCGGCCTCGTCTCGAACACCGCCCAGCGCCATACGGACAAATTTGCGGTTGGTAGCACGGGCCAGGGATTCCCCCAGTGACGTTTTACCCACGCCGGGAGGACCGACAAGACACAAAACAGGGCCCTTCACCTTGCGAACGCGCTTCTGCACCGCGAGATACTCGAGGATACGTTCCTTAACCTCTTCCAGGCCGTAGTGGTCCTCGTCCAGAATCTTGGTGGCGCGTCGCAGGTCATGCTTGACCTTGCTGCGCTTGGACCAGGGCACATTCACCATCCAGTCGATATAAGACCGCACGACCGAAGCCTCCGCCGACATGGGCGACATCATCTTCAGCTTGCCCAGCTCAGAGAGTGCTTTCTCTTCCGCCTCCTGGGGCATTTTGGCGTCGTCGATGCGCGTCTGCAGCTCGTCCAGTTCATTGGGCGCTTCATCCATATCGCCCAGTTCTTTCTGAATGGCCTTCATCTGCTCATTCAGGTAGTACTCGCGCTGGCTCTTCTCCATCTGCTTTTTAACGCGACCGCGTATCCGCTTCTCAACCTGGAACAGGTCGATTTCGGCCTCCATCAGGCCCATCAAGTGCTCCAGCCGCCCGCGAACGCCAGAGATCTCGAGTATTTTCTGCTTTTCGTCCAGGTCCACGCTCATGTGGGCAGCGATGGTGTCAGCCAGTCGACCGGGCTCGTCAATTCCAGTGAGCGAGGTTAGCACCTCAGTGGGCACCTTCTTGCTCAGGTTCACATACTTCTCGAACTGCCCGATAGTTGAGCGCAACAGTGCCTCAACCTCTTCTTCAGGGATCTCTTCGCTCTCAATCTCGCGCACACCGGCTACGGCGAAACTGCCCTCGTCGTTGACGTTATCGACCATGGCGCGATAGCCGCCTTCCACAAGCACCTTGATGGTGCCATCGGGCAGCTTGAGCAATTGCAAAATATTGGACACCGTACCGACCTGGTAGATGTCGTCTGCCCCGGGGTTGTCGTCAGAGGCATTGCGCTGGGCAACCAGCAACACCTGCTTATCCGTCGCCATGGCGTCCTCTAGCGCCTCTATCGACTTTTCACGGCCGACGAACAGAGGCAGCACCATATGCGGGTACACGACGACGTCGCGCAGTGGTAGCAGTGGCAGTTCAGTTACTGAGGAAGAACCCATATAAATCTCCGGGTTGGTCTTTTGTCAGAAGTTCTGACAGATATGGGGACAATCATGGCAAATTCAAGTGCCTTGCCCCCTTTCAGCCAGCCCCGGATGATGGGGCCGGGTAGTCGCCCTACTCCTCGGTGGAGGCGGCGCGTGCAGCGGGCTCGCTGCTTTGATACACCAGTAGCGGTTCAGAATCGCCGCGAATGACAGACTCATCGATCACTACTTTGGCTACATCATCCCTGGAGGGGATGTTGTACATGGACTCGAGCAGAATGCCTTCCAGTATAGAGCGCAGCCCTCGAGCACCGGTCTTCCGTTCCATGGCTTTTTCCGCCACAGCCCGCAGTCCGTCTTCCCGGAAGTCTACTTCCACACCTTCCATTTCAAACAGCTTGCTGTACTGCTTGGTCAGCGAGTTTTTGGGCTCTGTCAGAATCTGTACCAAGGCGTCTATGTCGAGCTCTTCGAGTGTCGCGATGACCGGCAATCGGCCGACAAATTCCGGGATCAAGCCGTATTGCACCAGGTCGTCTGGCTCCAGCTCAAACAACAACTCGCCGACGTTACGCGACTCATCCTTGCTTTTCACTTCAGCGCCGAACCCTATGCCGCCCTTCTCAGAGCGATTGCGAATAACCTTGTCCAACCCGGCAAAGGCGCCACCGCAGATAAACAGGATATTGGACGTATCCACTTGCAGGAACTCCTGCTGAGGATGCTTGCGTCCGCCCTGCGGCGGCACAGAAGCCACCGTACCTTCAATCAGCTTGAGCAAGGCTTGCTGTACGCCCTCCCCTGACACATCGCGGGTAATAGAGGGGTTGTCCGACTTGCGCGAAATCTTGTCGATCTCGTCGATGTACACAATGCCTACCTGCGCCTTGTCGACATCGTAGTCGCACTTCTGCAGCAGCTTCTGAATAATGTTTTCCACGTCTTCGCCCACATAACCCGCTTCGGTGAGCGTGGTTGCATCGGCGATAGTGAAGGGAACGTCCAGTAGTCTTGCCAGAGTCTCTGCCAGCAGTGTCTTACCCGAGCCCGTTGGGCCTACAAGCAAAATATTGCTCTTACCCAGCTCTACTTCGTCGCCACGGCTCTGCCCGTGACGCAGGCGCTTATAGTGATTGTAAACGGCGACAGAAAGTACCTTCTTGGCACGTTGCTGGCCAATCACATACTCGTCGAGTATCCCCTTGATTTCCTGAGGCACCGGGAGGTTATCCTGCTTTTCCTGGCTGGTGCTTTCCTGCACTTCCTCTCGGATAATATCGTTACAAAGGTCGACACACTCGTCGCAGATAAAGACCGAGGGGCCCGCTATCAGCTTGCGCACTTCATGCTGGCTTTTGCCGCAGAAGGAGCAATACAGCAGCTTGCCGCCGTCATCACCGGAGGTTGTGGTTTCGTCGCTCATTCAAATGCCCTATGCGAAGCCATGGCGTTTTCAAAATCCATGGCTCTAAGATGATGTTTTTTACTGATATTTGCAAGTCCCGGCGGTTGCCGAGGTCGTGTTAATCGACCTCAGGCGTCGTTACCTATGCGGTTATTCACCACATCGTCTATCAGACCGTACTCTTTACTCTGCTCAGCGTTCATGAAACGGTCACGCTCGGTGTCGCGTTCTATGGTCTCCAGAGGCTGACCCGTGTGCTCCGCCATCAACTGGTTCAGGCGCTCACGGATGATCAGGATCTCCTTGGCCTGGATGTCGATATCGGTAGCCTGGCCCTGGGCGCCACCGCTGGGCTGGTGGATCATGGTGCGGGCGTTGGGCAGGCAGTAACGCTTACCGGCGGCACCACCTGCAAGCAGGAACGCTCCCATCGATGCAGCCTGACCAATACACATAGTGCTCACATCTGGCTTGATGAACTGCATGGTGTCGTAAATAGACAGCCCCGCAGTCACTGACCCACCGGGAGAGTTGATATAGAGGTGGATATCCTTGTCGGGGTTTTCCGACTCAAGGAACAGCAATTGGGCAACAATCAGGTTGGCCATATAGTCTTCGACCGGGCCTACCGCGAATATCACTCGCTCCTTCAGCAGCCTGGAGTAGATATCGTAAGAGCGTTCGCCCCGAGAGGTCTGTTCCACCACCATGGGCACAAGACCCAGATTGTTGATGGTGTTCGCGTTGTAGCAGTCTAGCTGATGTGGCATTGCCGTCCCTTATAAGGTTTATTTATTTACTGGGCGGGCACCCTAACTAGGGCGCCCCCTGCGGCGCTACCGGTATCACATCTGGGCTTGGGCTTGCGCCTGGCCTATTGCGTCCTGATAACTG
This sequence comes from Halieaceae bacterium, assembly GCA_039964455.1. Lineage (GTDB taxonomy): Bacteria > Pseudomonadota > Gammaproteobacteria > Pseudomonadales > Halieaceae > CALJFL01. The sequence continues at coordinate 198,311 of JBDVXK010000015.1, forward strand.
CACGCCTTATCTACTATGTTGGCATTCTCCAGCAGTTTTTCAACCACCTGATCTTCCAAAACCTTGGACTCAATCGAGGCGAGCTGTTCCTGGTTGGAATAATACCAGTTGATCACTTCTTCCGGCTCTTCGTACGTAGACGCCATTTCTTCAATGGTGGAACGCACTTTATCGGCATCAGCGGTCAATTCAAAGCTACCTATCATCTCAGACAGGAGCAAACCCAGCTTGACTCTGCGAGTCGCGTTGTCAGCGAACATATCATCTGGCAACAGCGATTTCAGATCCAGATCGGGAGCACCACCGGCGCCACCAAACTGCTGGAACATCTGCTGGCGCAAGGCATCGGTTTCCTGCGCAATCAACGACTGAGGCACTTCAAGCGCTTCATGGTGCTCTATCACGGCATCCATCACCTGCTGCTTAACACGGGCTTCAACCGCGTTCTTCAGCTCGCGCGTCATGTTTTCAGCGACTTCCTTGCGGAACTGCTCTTCGCCACCTTCCTTAACACCGTAGCTCTCGAACAGCTCTTCATCGAGCGGCGCCAGCTTGGCCTCGGATACGGTGTTGAGCTTAACGGCAAACTTTACAGCAGCACCTTGCAACTCTTCACTGTGATAATCGTCGGGAAACGACAACTCAAGGGTCTTCTCATCACCCGCGTTCATGCCGACAATACCGTCTTCGAATCCTGGAATCATACGGCCGGAACCCAGTTCCAGATCAGATCCTTCTGCGCTACCGCCGTCGAAGGCTTCGCCGTCGCGAGTGCCGTTATAGTCGATATTTACTGTGTCGCCTTCCTGTGCCGCACGTTCTACTACTTCCATGCTGCCGCGCTGCTTGCGGAACACCTCGATAATATTATTCACATCCTCATCAGTGACGTCGGCTTGTGGACGCTCAACTTCAAACCCTGACATCTCAACGGTCTCAACATCGGGGAAAACCTCAAAGGTTGCGATGTACTCCAGGTCCTTGCCGGCCTCGAGGTTTTTCGGTTCAATGCTTGGCTGGCCTGCAGGGCGAAGCTTTTCCTGCATTACTGCTTCCTGAAAGGACTGGCTCATTACTTCACCCAGTACTTCCTGGCGTACGCCGGCGCCAAAGCGCTGATGCATAACCTTCATAGGCACCTTGCCTGGGCGGAAGCCGGGTATGCGAACGTTTTTCGCGGCTTTTTTCAGGCGTACGTCTACTTCCTGGTCAACTCGAGTAGCGGGCACGCCCACTGTCAAACGACGCTCCAATTTCGAAGTCGTTTCAATGGAAACTTGCATGGTAGTTCCTCATAAATACTGTCAAAGCTTGACGCATGGAAACGTCAATCTGGTGACGATCCGCCCTTTTTGGAGGACCGCCGGTAATATGGTGCGGAAGGAGAGACTCGAACTCTCACGCCTTGCGGCACTGGAACCTAAATCCAGCGCGTATACCAATTTCGCCACTTCCGCAGTTCGGGATACCCTGTGTTTGTCTGCCCAACATTCGAAAGGCTGTAACAACTCACACTTAAGCCATTGATTTTTTAGAGATAAAAAGTGCTAAAACCAAAGGTTTGGGGGTCTCACAAGGGCGCAGATTCTGCCACAAAGGCCAGTGCGATTCAACCGCTCAACCGCGCGGGGTTGCCAGCAGGAAAACCACCTCTCCGGCGGGGTCTGCATTACTAAATTCAAGGTGTGTGGCCGCGGGGATCAGAGCGGCCTCCTCCGGCCCATAAATGGCACCCGAAAGCGTCAGCTTCCCGCTCACTACAATGATGATGCGGTAGCACTCTACCAGCTCCGGACAATACGCCGCTCCCGAATCCAGCCTGATACGCCACACCTCAAAGTCTTCAAAATCAACGATTCGCTCCACCTCGCACCCCTGTGGCCCCGGCAATCGCTGAAAATCGCTATCAGCTGGCGGCAGCAGGGTCATCTGCCGTACCGCCTCGGCAGTATCCCAGTGCCCCTGGGTAACAACCTGTTGCGCAAAAGAGAGAATTTTTCGTTCGTAAACCGGCGTCTGGAACTCGATAGTCCGAACGCCATGCTGCAGTGAGTGCGGCAGTAAAAGTGGCACTTTGATGACATCACCCACGCGCAACGGCCGCAGTGCCGTCAGGTCATTCATTGCACTGCGCAGTGCTTCTTCACGGGATATCGTTGCTGCGTCAGGCACCTCTCCCTCGGGAAAAGCATCAATCTCTCTTCGCACCGCCTCGTAATCCCTGACTGCAGCCAGGTACTGTTCGCGAAAAGCGGCTTCTGAGCCGGCCGCCTTGATTGCCTCAGGGTTGAAGCCATAGCGAATAGCACCAATACCATCGGGCCAGGCAGCCTCGTCAATATGGGTAACTACATAGACCTCGCGCTTCTCCTCATGCAACTCGAAGTACAAATCTCCCGTCACCGCCCGCGCTGCAGGGTCAAGGATTTTAAGCAACACGAGATCTGTTTCGGCTGGACCCAAGGCAGCGCTGGGCATCGCAGCTTGCAACCATGGTATCGGTGTTGCTGCTTCACCCTGCCGGAAGCAGCAAACGCCCCGCTCCTCTACCCCGCTATACCAGATTTCCTGGCCCCATGGCTTTGCGATTGCCTCTGTTCCCAGAGCAATCGCAGTGCCAGCGTCAGCGCAAACCAGGCCCTGCTGCTGCGCCCATCTGGCATATTGTTTAGCAGGCACCTCTTCTTCCAGAGGCAACTCGAGATCAGTGACTGACACCTGCAGCGCGCCATCAAGAAGGCAATAAATGGCGGTCAGGGCTATACAAGGCTTGCCCGAGAGCCAGTACTGAGGTAGCTCGAAATCGACCAGCAAGATAGTCGACGGAGACTCCGCCGCTGAGGCACGCCAATCGGCGAGCGCTGCCAGTGGATCACCGTTGCGGCGTTCTATGAAGCCTGCATTGTTCTCAAAGTCGGCCAAAGCGTGTCAATCCGTCAGGCAAGCTGGATCAAAAGTATATTCACCGCGTAACCAGCCTGCCACCTCTTGCGCGGCTTCTCCCGGCAGGACATCGTAGCTTTTCGCGAGATCAGCACACGAGCTAGCCCCGATGCCGCTCAAACCAAGCGCTTCAAAGTCCGCCCTGTCACGGCTTAATAGTGACCAGGTATCCTCGCCAAGCACGGTCTCAAGGAGCCCTGGCTCTACCGAACCCTGGTATAGCTCAGACAAACCCATCAGCGCGGGCAGCGATAACAGGGCTTGATTCATGGGATTGCAAAAGTGTCCACGCAGCTCACTGGCATTCGGCTCCCGCCTCGCTAGCGGCTGACAGTACAGATGGTTGGAACGCTTGGCCCCATCATTAACGGGATAGTTATCCCACAGCACCACCCCTCGACCAAGCGCCCCGCTAATGTCGGTGAGGTCGTCGCTGCTGATAGCCTCCGAACACACTTGGGGGCCAGTCCAGAATAGATCGATATCGGAATCCAGGGCCTCCCCCAGTCGCTGCCAATAACCCTCAGGCATTTGGCCAAAGTGGGTTTCCAGCACCGGGTCATCGGAGTAATAGGTTGGGCAAACGAGGAGTCGCCCTGCATTGGACCAGGCTTTTACGTCGGCAACGATGTCAGCCTGTCTCGCAGCTAGGTCGCTGACATCGCCCGGCATGTCGTCAAAAAGTATCGCCAGCAACGGTGCATTCAAGGAATTCAGCTTTTGTATTTTCGCTTTCAGCTGCGCGCGAGATTCTGCGTTGTAGTCCTTATACAGAGCAAACGGCGACAGCCCCACACCGAATAAAACGTTTTTAGTCCGGTAAACGCCTGCCAGCTCCAGCAGCTGGGCCCATTCGGTGTCCGGCCAATCCAATTGCCATTGCTTGCGCAGATAAGGGTCTGCCTTCGGGCAATAAAGGTAGCTGTTAAGCCCCAGACGGGCTAGATAACCTGCATAAGACACGCGCATGGCATGAGTCCAGGGGCGACCGTAAAAGCCCTCTACCACGCCGGTCAGGAAGCTGCTCTGTGCCGTCATCGACCTGCCTTATGCCATTAAATAATTAAAAAGTTATTTCAATATATGAAAATAGGCTAAAAATAGCGCTGCTCTGCTGTGGAAAATTACCAATTTTGAGCGATACTTAGATCGTGGCTGCCTATCCCCTAGTTTAATCAGGTGGTCGCGGGAGCATACCCAATGCTCTTAAAGGGAAGCAATTCCTTTATGTTTCACTCCTAATGGTCTTATTGGGTCCCAAACGGGACCCATTTTTTTGCCATTGGGTTATGTAAAACAATATGTTAGCTGCGTTATCTCGAAAGAGGGTTAGACTTACATGGTATGCGTTGGACGATCCGAATTCAGCGAGCCAGCCAGGTGATTCTCAATTTTTGAGTTAGCCGCAGCATCCTGTTCACTGAACTGCACACCTATCCCGGCCGTGCGGTTACCCTGGGCACCCCGCGGTGTCACCCACACAACTTTACCCGCAATGGGAATTTTCTCGGGCTCGTCCATCAGGGTAAGCAGCATGAACACTTCGTCGCCGATGTCGTAAACCTTGTTCGTTGGCACAAACAGGCCGCCATTGGTCAGGAATGGCATATAAGCGGAATAGAGCACGGCCTTGTCTTTAATCGTCAAAGACAAAATCCCGTTACGGCCCGATTGCTGGCTATCGCTCATTTACCCCTAACCCCTCTTATTTTGGATAATGGTATCACCACCCCAAGCTTCACCCAACCGTTGCGAGGCGCGACAGCAAATTATCGAGCATCATTTCGCGATTGGGATTGGATCCGGCACTTAAGGCGGCGCGATTCCGCGTCAATTCATCAAGCAGTACATACAGGTCACGCGCCTTCCTGCTGCGCAGCTGATCAGCCTGCAGCCCACGCAAAAGTCGCTGTATATGTGCAGTGACTAGCGAGAGGCTCACCTCCAGATCTTCTGTCGCAAGCGCTTCGCGAACCTGCGGCACCGTCACTTTCCCCGATACCAGCGCATCCAGCGCTGCGTTTCTTACCGCTACACTGTCGGCATGGTCGCCCTCAAACATCGCCAGTGCCGGCAGCGGCCGCTGATCTGCCAATTGCAGCAACTGTTCACTGACGGCCCGATCACCAGTCATCTTATCCAGCCAGTCTGCGGCCAGCTCCTGCTCCGGTATGGGAAATTTAAGCATTTGGCAGCGCGACCTCACCGTAGCGGGCAAGGCGTGCAAACGCTGGCAAACAAGAATAATGACAGTCTCGCCAGCGGGCTCTTCAAGACACTTGAGCAAAGCATTAGCTGAACTGGCATTCATCGCGTCTGCGGGCTGCAGTACCAGGACTTTCCGGGCGCCGTAGGATGCGGTGCGACTGACAAAATCCGTTGCTGAACGAACCTGCTCAACCTTGATGAGGCGACTTTTTTCTTCGGGCGCCAGCCAGCGAAAGTCACCGTGGCTGCCGTTAGCGCTTAGATTACAGGCGGAGCAATGCCCGCAGTTCAATCCATCTACAGGCTCATGACACAGCAGCAGCCGAGATAGCGCTGTCGCAAATACAGCCTTGCCCAGGCCTTCAGGGCCAGCCAGCAACAGCGCATGGGGCAGCTGGTCAGCCGCAAGCTGGTCACCGATTCGCGTCCATTCACGCGAGTGCCAGGGCAAGGGCGTGCTGATCTCCGGCAGGTTCAATGGTGCACTCACGGCGCTTCTTGCCTCACGCTCCAACAGGTTAGCAGTTCACGGCAAACCTTCAGTAACTGCTGCTGCACCTCGTCCAACGACTGGCTCGCGTCAATGAGGCGAAAGCGGCCACTGCTTTGCTCCGCCAACTGTAAGTAGGTCGCCCTGACCCTCTCGAAGAACTCCAGTTGCTCCTGCTCGAAACGGTCAAGTGCACCGCGCTCACGCGCTCTACCCATTCCAGTTGCTACCGGTGCATCCAGCAGCAAGGTGTAATCGGGCCGCAAATCACCCTGCACAATCTGTTCAAGTTCACGCACCAGGCGAGCAGAAATCCCACGACCACCGCTTTGGTAGGCATAAGTGGCATCGGTAAATCGGTCGCACAGTACCCACCTTCCAGCAGCAAGAGCGGGTTCAATGCGGCTATGCAGATGCTGCGAGCGTGCCGCGAACATCAGCAGCAATTCCGTAACCGGGTGCACGGATTCGTCTCTCGGCTCTAACAATAACTCCCGAATGGCCTCGGCCATCGCTGTACCACCCGGCTCCCGGGTAACCTCAAGTTCAACCCCGTGCTCGCGCAGATAGGCTTCCAGAAATGCGATGTTGGTAGATTTACCAACGCCCTCGCCTCCTTCGACCGTTATGAATAGCCCTCTTGTACGCATAGCTATGTTATTTCTCCGGAGTCGACCGATAATCCTGACGGCGTTTCAGTTGGTATTTACGCACGGCGCGCTCATGCTCTTCAAGCGTCGTACTGAATTGGTGGCTACCATCCCCTTTGGCAACGAAAAACAGGGTGGTGCCTGCCGCCGGATGCAGTGCTGCATTAATTGCTGCCCGCCCCGCCAGTGCAATGGGTGATGGTGGCAGTCCGTGATGGCGATAGCTGTTGTAGGGGTTACCTGCATCCGCAAGATGCTTGCGCCGGAGGTTACCGTCAAAGGCCTCGCCCAGCCCGTAGATCACGGTTGGGTCTGTTTGCAGGCGCATACGCTTCTGCAATCTGCGCACAAACACGCCAGCGATCTCGGGTCGCTCTGACGGCACCCCGGTTTCACGTTCGATGATGGAGGCCATGATTAACGCCTCGTAAGGCGTTTCGTAAGGAAGCTCGGGAGCACGCTCCTGCCACTCCTGGGCAAGCACTTTTTGTAGTTCGGCATAGGCACGCTGCAGCACCTGCCAATCACTGTCGCCGCGCTCGAAGCGATAGGTTTCCGGGAGGAACAAGCCTTCGGGAAGTTCCAGCGGCGCGATCAGCTGGGCAATTCGGGGGTCGTCAGCGCCCGTTAATTCCGCGGCAAGCACGTCGGTGTCCGCCAGTATCGCAATGGCTTTCGACAGTGTTATTCCCTCGGGCAAGGTAACCGCATAGGAAACCACCCTTCCGCTTTGCAAAAGTGCCAGCAAGGTAACCGGTGTTAATCCCGGTTTCAGGAGATACTCGCCTCGCTTGATGCTCTGGTCCAAACCTGTCCATCTACCATAGGCTCGCAGGACGTAGGGAAACTCGAAAACACCGTCTGCGACCAATTGCGCGCTGACGGAACGCAGCGAGTCTCCAGCGACCACATTCAGCGTATAGCCTTCCTGCGGTACGGATAATTCGGTTTCGAAGCGCTTCTTCATTTCCAGCGCACACAAGCCGGCTACTACCGCGACTAGCAGAATCAGCATCAGCAGACGTTTCATGCGGCCAGCTCTTTGCAGTAATGATCAAACAGCTGAGTGCAGACAGGCTGCTTGGGCCACTGCAAGCCGCCGAATTCACCTATGGACCTTAAGCCGATGAGGCTATTGCAATAGAATGCCTCATCTGCCGCCTTGAGGTCATCAAGGCTGAGAGAGGTCTCTCGTACATTAAGACCGAGATCGGCTGCACGCTCGATCAGGAACCGTCGTCGTGTTCCCGCAATACCGCAATCTTCCAGAACCGGGGTGAGCAAGGTCGCACCCGACAGCAAAAAAAGATTTCCCGCGGTGACAGAGATCAAAGCGCCAGCCTGATCGAGCATCAGCGCCTCGTCCCAATCGGCAACATCGCGCTCTCTCGCGGCCAAAACCTGTTCAAGGCGATTCAGGTGTTTCACGCCAGCCAACGCCGGCTGCTTGCCCCAGCTGACCTTGCTGACGCCAACGCGCGCTGGACGCTGCATAGTCATCGGGTCATATGCCATCGGCTGTGCTGACAGCACAATGCGCGCTTCAGGATCAGCCGGCGGCGCATAGCCACGAGGAGCGCTGCCACGAGTCACCGTGACGCGTATAGAATAATTGCCCTTTGCATCAAGCGTTGCCAGCGCAGCATCAAGATGCCGGGCGACTGTGTCGTTGAGAGGAGGAAAATGCAGCGCCGCCAAACCGCTGCGCAGGCGATCGAAATGCAGGTCTCTTAAGGGGATGCGACCATTGACCGCTAACAGGGTCTCAAACAGCCCGTCCCCATAGTCCAGGCCACGATCCGGAAGCGGTAGGCTGTCGGCCCTGCATCCGTCTATCCAGGTTGCGAGGGCATCGGGCACCGGTTCGGTCAGCCCACTTTGCCAAACAGTAGCGAGCCATTGGTGCCGCCGAACCCAAAGGAATTAGACAGCACACATTCGATAGGACGCTCTTGCGCTGTATGCGCCACGTAGTTGAGATTACAGCCATCATCGAGATTATCGAGGTTGATTGTCGGTGGTGCGACCTGGTCACGTAAGGCCAGCACAGAAAATATAGCCTCCACCGAACCTGCGGCGCCTAACAGGTGGCCTATCATGGATTTTGTTGAACTGACGGCTACCTGCGCTGCAGCGCTGCCCATTACGGTCTCAACAGCCTTACTCTCGGCGACATCGCCCGCAGGCGTCGACGTACCGTGAGCATTGATGTAGTTGACCTTATCCTCCGCAACGCCGGCATCATTAATTGCGTTGCGCATAGACGCAGCGGCACCTCGACCATCCTCAGGAGGCAGCGTCATGTGATAGGCATCACCACTCATACCAAAGCCCAGTAGCTCGGCGTAAATGTTCGCACCGCGGGCCACGGCTGATTCATATTCTTCAAGCATCATCACACCGGCCCCGTCACCCAGAACAAAGCCGTCGCGATCTCTGTCCCACGGCCGCGATGCGGCTTCCGGGTCGTCATTACGCGTAGACAAGGCCCTGGCGGCAGCAAAGCCTCCCAGCCCTACCGGGGTGGTTGCCATTTCAGCGCCGCCCACCAACATGGCATCGGCATCGCCCTGAGCAATCATTCGCGCACCCAGCCCTATATTGTGGGTGCCCGTCGTGCACGCGGTGACCACCGCGATATTTGGCCCCTGCATGCCGTATTTCACTGACAAGTTACCGGCAATCATATTGATGATGGAACCAGGAACGAAGAACGGCGATATTCGCCTTGGGCCCGAGTCCGAAACAATGTGGGTATTCTTTTCTATCTGGCCAATGCCACCGATTCCCGACCCTATGGCACAACCCACGCGGGCGCGATTCTCGTCAGTGACCTCAAAGCCCGAATCCTCGACCGCCTGAATGCCAGCCGCCATACCGTACTGGACGAACACGTCCATTTTGCGGGCATCCTTGGCAGCCATGTAGAGGGTGGGGTCAAAGTCTTTAACACTGGCACTGAACTGCGTGCTGTAGGCCGAAACGTCAAACGCCTCAATGGGTGCGGCACCACTCTTCCCTGCCAGTATATTGGCCCAGGTTTCGTCAACCGTGAGGCCCACGGGACTGACCATACCGAGGCCGGTCACCACAACTCGTCTGCCAATCATGGTGCGTGCTCCTGTAAGCTGAAAGATGGGGGAAGCATAAAGAAGAAAAGCCGCGCTATCAAAGACAGAGCGGCTTTCATTATAAGTCGGTTACGATCAGGCGAGATTTTCGTTGATGTAATCGATTGCCAATTTAACTGTAGTGATTTTCTCGGCTTCTTCATCGGGGATTTCAGTTTCGAACTCCTCCTCGAGAGCCATGACCAGTTCGACAGTATCAAGTGAGTCCGCACCCAGATCCTCAACAAACGAGGCTTCAGTTTGTACTTCGTCTTCTTTAACGCCCAGCTGTTCTGCGACAATCTTTTTTACGCGCTCTTCAATGCTGCTCATGATTACTCCTGATTTTGGTAGAGAACAAACCCTATTATTTGGCCTGAGGCCGCATTTTACTCTGATTTTAGACGAGTAATAAACATTTTTTCTATGGCCTCAGGCCATGTGCATACCGCCATTGATATGTACCGTCTCGCCGGTGATGTAAGCGGCGGCGTCGCTGCACAAAAAAGCAACAAGGGCGGCGATCTCAGCTGGCGCACCCAACCGCCCCAGCGGTATCTGCCCCAGCATCAGCTCGCGCTGATCATCTGACAGTTCGCGGGTCATATCGGTATCGATAAAACCGGGGGCCACGCAGTTTACGGTGACTGAGCGGGAGCCCAATTCACGGGCCAGTGCCCGCGAGAACCCCTCGGCACCCGCTTTAGTGGCCGCGTAATTGCTCTGACCAATATTACCCATAGAGCCAACCACTGACGTGATATTGATAATCCTGCCCCAGCGAGCCTTGGTCATGCCCCGCAAACAAGCCTTGCTGACCCGATACAGGGCACTCAGGTTGGTATCGACCACATCCTGCCACTCATCGCTTTTCATGCGCATCAACAGGTTGTCGCGTGTAATCCCGGCATTGTTGACCAGTACCAGGGGGGCGCCGAAGCGGGCCGCGATGTCCTTGACGACCTCACTGACACTGGCCTCGTCCGCGACGTTCAGCTTCATGCCGCAGCCTGCGTTCTCAATACTCTGGAGGTAAGCCGAAATACTCTGGGCACCGGCATCGCTGGTCGCCGTCCCTATTACTGTAAAGCCGCCCTTCGCCAGCTCCTCGGCTATCGCCCTGCCTATACCCCGGCTAGCGCCGGTAACCAATGCAATTTTTGCAGTCTCTGTCATCTGGCTTTTCTCCTAAGGCTTATCTGTTCAGGCCAAGTCAGTCAGCGTTTGTTGAAAGCCCTCGGGCTCCTCCAGAGAGAAGCTGGCCAGCGACTTATCGATTCGCCGGTTCAGTCCGCTCAACACCTTACCTGGCCCGCACTCTACAAGCTGCGTCACACCCGCGCTGGTCATGGCGCCTATACATTGAGTCCACTGTACCGGGCTGTAGATCTGTTGCACCAGCAACGCCCTGATCTGCTCCGGATCTGATTCCCTGCCGGCATGAACATTGTGCACCACAGGCACTGCGGGGGCACTGATGGCAATATCAGCAATTGCCTCTTTCAGGCGCTCTCCTGCCGGCTTCATCAGCTCCGTATGGAAAGGTGCACTGACAGGCAGCGGCAGCGCACGCTTCGCTCCGCCCTCTTTTAATGCCTCGATGGCAGCGTCAACGGCGCCGGTCGTGCCGGCAATGACCACCTGCCCGGGAGAGTTGAAATTTACCGCCGCTACGACACCGCCAGTATTGGCAGCGACTTCAGCACAAATCGTGTTTATGGCGTCGTCTTCCATGCCAATAATCGCGGCCATGGCACCCTCACCCACGGGTACCGCACTTTGCATAAAACTGCCGCGTTGGCGCACCAGGTTTACCGCATCGGCAAAACCCAGCGCCTGGGCGCACACCAGGGCCGAAAACTCGCCCAGACTATGGCCGGCCATTACCGCGGGTGCAGGGCCGCCGGCGTCACACCAGGCGCGCCAAAGGGCGACACTTGCCGACAACAAAACTGGCTGCGTTGTTTCCGTGAGATTAAGCGCTTCCTGCTCGCCGTTCTGGATCAGGTCCCAAACGTCGTATCCAAGCGTATCTGAAGCTTCGGCGAAGGTGTCCCGCACGGCCAGAAACTGCTCATGCGCGGCGGCTAGCATGCCCACTTTTTGAGAGCCCTGCCCTGGAAACACAAATGCAAGCGATTGGTCGGTCATCTAGCTTTCCTTTGATGTATTAGCGAGGCGCAGGCGCAAGCTCGAGATGATACCTCGAAAAGGCCCTGCTGGGACTTGGGTGATGTTGACAGCGCTTGCTTGCGCGGGAGGTGAAGATGCGGAGGCAGGCGCCTCCGCGGAGATTTTGCAACGGTACGTTCGACCGCGGGAAACACTACCAGTGCTTTCCTCTGCAACAGATCTTTAAATTTAGTCTTCGCTTCCTGTATCTACCACTTTCTTGCCGCGGTAGAAGCCGTCTGCACTTACGTGATGACGACGGTGAGTTTCGCCTGATGTCTGGTCGACAGCCAGGGTAGAACCCGCCAGTGAATCGTGTGAACGGCGCATGCCGCGACGCGAACGTGTCTTCTTACTCTTCTGAACAGCCATAACTAACTCCTACTCTTTGCCGGGCTTTAACTGCGCCAGCACGTCAAACGGGTTGGGCTTATCGCTCTTCGCCACCTCTGGGGTAGCTGGCTGCGATAAATCCACCAATATTTTGTTGCAATCCTCGTTGCTGTGGTTGCTGAAGGCCGGTAACGCCAATATCAGCTCATCTTCCACTAGCTCCCAGAGATCACAAGCCTCGTCACAGATCACTGCATCGAGGTGCTTGGGTAGGTGCCGGGCCTCTTCATCGGTCCAAACCACCGCCAAGGTGTTCTCGCTGGCTACCTTCGCTGGCATGGCCTCGAGGCAGCGCTGGCAGGTTACTGCCACTTCTGCATCCAAACCTACCTTCACGAGGTAACGGTTTTCCTCGTCCCTTGAGCACACCAACTCCGCCTGAATGCTGCCTTCTCCTGACGCCAGTAACTCGCCGAAACGCTGCAAATCGTGCGGTTTCAGTGCCCCCTGTATACTCACACCACGCGCGGCTGCCTTTCGCACATCCAGCGTCTTGGGGAGGGGCTCTATCAACATAGGCGCGCATCATAGGGGCGAGATGCCCCTTTGTCAAAAAAATCTTTAAAATACAAACAGTTCACGCACTTATGCACATTCGACGATAACTCCGGAGACAGTCCAAATATGAAACTGATTCTCGCCTCCACATCACCTTATCGAAGGCGCCTGCTGGAACGCCTGTCACTGCCCTTCGAAACAGAGCCACCCGGCACTGAGGAGTCTCCTCAGCCGGGAGAGTCTCCGGAGGCGCTGGCGAGGCGGCTCTCACAGGCCAAGGCGCAGGATGTCGCGTCCCGTTTCCCCGACAGCCTCGTAATTGGTAGCGACCAGGTAGCCACCGTCGATGGCCAACTTCTCAACAAGCCCGGAGATCATTCCACCGCGACGGCACAGTTGCGATCGTCCGCTGGCAAGCAAGTGACTTTTTACACGGGCGTAGCACTACGCGGCATCACCAGTAGACTTAATCTGCACCACGTAGAGCCCTTCAGGGTGAAGTTTCGTCCGCTGAGTGATGAGCAGATTGAGTACTATCTGCGCACGGAGCAGCCCTATGACTGCGCAGGCAGTTTCAAATGCGAAGGGCTGGGTATCAGCCTGTTCGAAGCGATGACAGGTGATGACCCCACCAGCCTGGAGGGCCTGCCGCTTATCACACTGACGAGCATGCTAACTACTGCGGGCTATCCAGTGCTCAAGCACTCTGACGCTGGATAACAGGAAGGCTCAAAAGCTCAGGCAAGGCATCAATCACTGCCACTGGCGCATGATTATGCAGTCGTTCCACTGCGTGTACGCCATAGCTCACACCCACTGAGACCACGCCGGCATTTGTGGCCATGGCCAGGTCAAACTCGGTGTCACCCACCATAACAACCTCATCGGAGGCCTTGTCACGCTCAGCCATTATTTCGTTGAGCATCTGTGGATGAGGTTTGGATTGCGTTTCGTCTGCACAACGGGTGCTGTGGAAAAAACGTTCAAGCCCAAGGCCGGCCAACACCCGATTTAACCCGCGGCGGCTCTTGCCTGTCGCAACTGCCAACTCCAGACCCAGGTCGTGGAGATTGTGCAGGGTTTCCATTGCCCCCGGATACAACGGAGCTGGCCCCTGGTCAGAGGCCACATAGAACTTCGAGTAGGACGCGGCCAGCTTACTGGTGCCATCCGTATCCAGCTCGGGAAAGAGCTGAGCAATCGCCTGCGGCAAACCCAGGCCAACGATTTCGCGTACTGATGCAGGCTCTGGCACCGTCAGCCCAGCTTCACGGGCGGCGTCTTGCATCGCTTCAACGATATGGTCTATCGAGTCGCACAGAGTGCCGTCCCAATCAAATATTACTATCATAAACAATTATTTACGCATGTTAGTTAATATATTTTCCAGCTCCTGATCCAAACCTGATTCCAGTCGTAACGGCCCCGTATCAGGCAGGCTAATCCGCAGGGAGCGGGCATGAAGAAACAGGCGCTTCAACCCCAACTCCTTCGCCAGCTGCTCTCCCCTGTCGTCACTGTATTTCGCGTCACCCAGCAGCGGAAAACCCGCGTGCTGAGCGTGAACGCGAATCTGATGGGTCCTGCCAGTGACGGGTTTGGCCTCTATTAGCGTCGCAGCGCCGAAGCGCTCAATAACACTGAACTGGGTGATCGAGGGCTTACCCTCGGCGCTAACACGTACCATGCGCTCACCAGACTGTAAGGTATTTTTCTGCAGAGGTGCTTCTACCACTTTTCGCGAGCGCGGCCACTGCCCCGCAACCAGCGCCAGATATCGCTTATCTACCTTGTCCTCACGCAGCTGCCTGTGTAGCTCCCGTAATATGGCCGGTTTGCGGGCGATCATTATCAGCCCCGATGTGTCGCGGTCCAGGCGGTGCACCAACTCCAGGTAGCGATCATCAGGGCGAATCTGGCGCAGACATTCGATTAGGCCAAAGTTCAGGCCGCTGCCACCGTGAACCGCCAGCCCCGACGGCTTGTCAATCACCAATAGGCCGGAATCCTCATACACGGTGCGCTCCGGGAGCAGCTTCAACCAATAAGAAGAGATTGGCGCCGGCTCTGTTGGGTCCGGCTGTCGCAGCGGCGGCAGGCGAACCACATCACCCTGCTTCAATCGGTAATCGGCCTTCTTTCGCCCTTTGTTGATTCGAATCTCGCCTTTGCGTACGGCTTTGTATATACGGGTTTTGGGAACCCCTTTTAGCGTCTTGAGTAAAAAGTTATCCAGCCGCTGCCCTTCGCCCAACTCGTCGATGGTCAACATTCGCACTTGCGGCTTTGATTGCTCGCTCATATTTGGAAATCTTTTAGAATTGAAGCACTTACCATTTACTGTTATATTCCGACGCGTGTAATTCGGGCAGATGGAGATTTACATCCGTCAGCCGTCGAATAGAGTTACCGGGCGATAGTTGAACCAGCCGATGAACAGCATGGTTTCGCCAGCGATGTTACACACATAAAAACGGATGTTGACGTTTTTGGGCATGAAACGCTTTTGAGCGAAGTCCACCGCCTACGACAGGCAGACGCGTCAACCTATTTAAACCGAGCAGCAGGTACTGCCGGGACAAAGAATCAGTTAGCAAGTGTCGCCCTTCTCAGGTGCAGCGACACTACCAAAAAGGCCGGGAAAGCGCCATAAACTTCCCAGGCCCGTGCTAGTACAACGCATTCCAACCGCGTTGCACATTACAGGGCACCTGAGCGTAAAGAGCGGCAACGCAGGACGGATGTATCGTCCGCGCAACCTCCCAAGGGCGGTCGCAGTGCATAGCAACTCCTCATGTCCGGCACCGCCGGCTGTTTACTGATTCCTGACCTGCCAGGCCAGCTCTCCAAGGCTAATGGCTAATTATGAAAAAAATGTTAATCAATGCGACCCAACCGGAAGAGTTGCGGGTCGCCCTCGTCGACGGACAGCGTCTTTACGATCTAGACATAGAGAACCGCACCCGTATTCAGAAGAAATCCAACGTCTACAAAGGGAAAATCACCCGCGTAGAACCCAGCCTGGAGGCGGCTTTTGTCGACTTCGGTGCGGACCGCCACGGATTCTTGCCACTCAAAGAAATCTCCCGGGATTACTTCTACCGCAAGGCACCGGATGGCTCCGGCCGCACCCGCATCAAGGATGTGGTCAAGGAAGGCACCGAGATTGTCGTTCAGGTAGACAAGGAAGAGCGCGGCAACAAGGGCGCCGCCCTGACCTCGTTTATCAGCCTCGCCGGGCGCTATATGGTTTTGATGCCCAACAACCCACGCGCAGGCGGCATCTCCAGACGTATCGAAGGTGACGATCGCAGCGAATTGCGCGAAGCACTTAGCGGCTTGGAAATACCCGACGGCATGGGTGTTATTATCCGCACAGCCGGCGTTGGCCACAGCACCGAAGAACTGCAATGGGACCTGAACTACTTGCTGCAGGTATGGGAAGCGATCACCAACGCAGATAAGGAAAGCAAGGCCCCCACCCTGCTCTACCAGGAAAGCAATGTGATTGTGCGCGCCGTGCGCGACTACCTGCGCGACGACGTGGATCAAGTACTGATTGATTCACCCGACGCCTACAAGCAAGCCTCAGACTTTGTCAGCCTGGTGATGCCGCAATACAGCAACCGGATCAAACTGTACGAAGACAATATTCCGCTGTTCAACCGTTTTCAGATAGAGGGCCAAATTGAAACCGCGTTCCAGCGAGAGGTTCGTTTACCCTCTGGCGGTTCAATTGTTATCGACCCGACTGAAGCATTGGTCTCCATCGATATCAACTCTGCCCGCGCCACCAAAGGCAGCGACATCGAAGACACCGCTCTGCGCACTAACCTTGAAGCAGCCGATGAAGTTGCCCGGCAGTTACGCCTTCGCGACATGGGTGGATTGATCGTAATCGACTTTATCGACATGTTGGCCTCTCGCAACCAGCGGGCTGTTGAAAACCGCATGCGCGATGCACTGGCGATAGACCGTGCCAGGGTACAGGTAGGCCGCATTTCGCGCTTTGGCTTGTTGGAGATGTCTCGCCAGCGCCTGCGCCCCTCACTGGGAGAGACCAGCGCGATCGTCTGCCCACGCTGCACAGGCCAGGGCACTATCCGCGACACCAAGTCACTGGCCCTGTCTATTTTGCGCCTGCTTGAAGAAGAGGCTACCAAAGAGCGCAGCGCAGAGGTCCGGGCCATTGTGCCGGTCGATGTTGCCGCTTACCTGCTCAACGAAAAGCGCAGCGCGCTGGGCGAAGTTGAGGAAGTCTCGGGCTCCCGCGTACTGGTAATCCCCAACCCCAATCTCGAAACTCCGCATTTTGAACTCCAGCGTCTGCGAGACGATGAAGTCAGTGACGGTGATCACGAGACCAGCTATAAGGTCGAGTTGGCCGTTCCTGATACCGAGAGCATCAGTGACAGTCACTCAGCAGACATTCCGCAGCAGCAGGCGGTGGTTCAGGCCATCGCTCCGCAAGCTGCTCCAGCGCCGCAGCCAGCTGCCGCGCCAGCGGCCAATGAGGCACCACAAAAGGCAACTGCAAAGAAGAAGCCGGCTAAGGCTAAACCTGCCGCAGCTGCCAAGCCAGGCCTTATGGCCAGAATCGGTGCAGCTCTCTTTGGCACAGAAGAGGTTGCGGCAGAGCCTGCGGCCCCAGCCAGCGAAAAACCATCTGGTAAGCGCACTGAAGGCGGTGAATCCCGAGGACAGGGCCAACGTCAGGGTAATCGTAACCGCAATCGCAATCGTAACCGACGCCGCTCTGGCGGTGATGGAGCCCGCAACCAGGGCAGCCGCGAGAACAACGGCGGTCAGGAACGCAGGCAGGCCAACGATGATGGCAATCGCAGCAAACAGGGTAATCGACGCAACGAGGACAGGCCTCGCCGCGAAGAGCAAGACACCGCTGTCGCTGCCGAGCAAGCGCCAAATGCTGATAGCGTAGACAACAGGCAGGACAAGCCGCGCAAGCGCCCCAGCGATATGAAACGCAACGAACCGAGAAGGCGCCGCAACCGTGGACCCAAGCCAGAGGTATCGGTTGCTGAGGCCGCATTAGCGGAAACAGCTGTTGCTGCATCTCCGGCTACAGCGGCACCAGAAACCCAAGCGCCCGAGCCTGTCACGGCCGCTGCCAGTGAGGCAGTTGTCACCGAGACTGCTCCTGTCGTCGAGCCGACGGCAACCGAGCAGCCTGAAAGCAAGCCGGTCAGCGAAACAGCTGTCGCTCCTGCAGCCGAAGCAGCTGAGGCTGAAGCCCCTGCTGAGCAAGCACCTGAGGCAACCCAGCAGGAAGAGCCACAGGCTGAAATAGCCGTGGAGCCAACGCCTGACACGTCTACGGTTGCAGAGGCCACTGAGGAAGCACCTGCGGTCGAAGCTCCGGTTGTTGCAAGCGAGCCTGTTGCCGCCGTCGAGGAAGTCGCCGCGGATCGCAGTGGACTGGGCGCCGATGGTCGCGCTACTAATGATCCGCGAGTTGCACCCAAGCCTGCAGCTACGGTGGAAGTGACTACCGGTCACCCGGTTCTGTTTAAAGACACCGTGGCACCTGCAGTCGTACCCAGCGGCAAAGTCGTTCCCAGGGCCAGTAACGACCCGCGCGGGCAAACGACGCAAGAAGCAATACCGGAGGCTGCACAGGGCTAAAAGCTCTTGTCTGAGTGTTCCATCGCTGTATAATCTCGCCTGCCTCTGAGTAGGCGAAGTTATCAACGAAAAAACGTGTTTTGGTGGGCTGGCTGAGTGGTCGAAAGCGGCGGTCTTGAAAACCGTTGAGGGTTTATCCCCTCCGTAGGTTCGAATCCTACGCCCACCGCCATATTTGAAGGGCTTCAAGCAATTGAAGCCCTTTTTTATGCAACCGCAGTTTGGTTCACCTGATGATTGGGAGTGAGCTGTGAACGAAGTTTTTATCTACGATGCCATTCGCACCGCGCGCACCCGCGCCAAGGCGAGCGGTGGCCTTCATCCACTGCCACCGCAAGAACTCCTGAAACAACTCTACGAGCATCTGCTGAGGCGTACCGGAATATCCCCCGACCAGGTTCAGGAGGTCATTCTGGGCTGCGTCACCCAGCATGCTGAGCAAGCGGGTAACATTGCCCGCAACTCAGTTTTATATGCGCAATGGCCAGCTACCCTCCCCGGGCTCACCGTCAATCGCTTCTGTTCGTCCAGCATCGATGCCATCAGTATCTCGGCGCTCAAAGTTGCCACCGGGCAGGCAAACTGCGTTATCGCCGGAGGCGTAGAGATGATGTCGCGGGTACCGCTACTGGCTGATCAAGCGAGTATTTTTACCGACCCAGCGTTTGCCGCCCGCTGCCAGATTCTTTTGATGGGTAATGGTGCCGACCTGATTGCAACACGATACGGTGTGACGCGCGAAGAATGTGATGCCGTCGCCCTGCTTAGCCAACAGCGCGCGGCGCACGCGCGCAATGAGGGATATTTTACGTCGCTGGTAGCCATTGAAGATGCCGACCGCCAGCTGTCCATCAGTGAAGATGAGTGTATTCGCGACGGGATCACCCTATCGGCCCTCGCCGAGCTGGAGCCAGCATTCGCCCAGATTGGTTCAGCTGGTGCCGACGCAGCCCAACTCCACGCCTTCCCTGAGCTGGCAAGCATCAATCACGTACACACCGCCGGCAATTCGCCCGCCATGTGCGACGGCGCCGCCACCGTTTTACTGGGCAATGCGGAACTGGGGAGTCAATTGGGCCTTTCACCCCGGGCGCGTTTAGTGCACTCCACGACAGTCTGCGCGGAACCGCTAGAGGTAGTGTCTGGCTGTGCCGCTGCAGCGCAGGCCGTGATGGCTGACAAGGGTATGACCAGCGATGATATCGACTTGTTTGAGCTCCACGAGGCATTCGCGGCCACAACGGTTATGGCCAGGCGGGCACTGTCGATCAGCGATGACAAACTCAATGTTAACGGCGGTGTTATCGCTCTCGGTCATCCTATGGGCGCAACGGGCGCAATAATGACAGGCACCCTGCTTGATGAAATGGAACGCACCGACCGCGCCGTTGGTCTGGTATCGGCCAGTGGCGCCGCTGGCAGCGGCAGTGCGCTGCTGGTAGAGAGAGTCTAGCGCGGCGAGATTCTTACCAGCGATAACCGAAATTCGCAGTAAGGGATGATTTAGTACCATTGGCGCCGATAAACGACGAAAGCGTCCAGTTCCGGCCAATATCTTTATTGAATCCCAGCAGAAACGTGGTCTCTTCCAGTCCCACGTCTATCGAGAACTCCAGGGCCTCGCCGTCCTCGAGGTCGATACTGCCTTCAATGGAGCGATCGGTATCGAGATACTGGACACCGGCAAGCGCCTGTAGACCAATAGCACCAAAGTCATAACCAACCATTCCCATCCACATCAAGGCCTCTATCGCGGAGTTGGTATCTGCGGTGACGGTTTCTACATAGTTCAGGCTCAGCGACATCACCAACTGCTCATACTGAAAACCAGTTAGCAGACCCAGGCCTGCTGTCGTGCCGTCGGTGCTGGTATTAAAACTGTAAAACTCGGGGATTTCCCTATCGCTTCCCAGCCCTGCCAGGGCCTGAAACGCGGGCGTGAAACGCAGGGTTACGTCGGAGTCAGTCTCAATTTCACCAAACAGGACGCTGACATTAAGAAAAGGTAGCACCCAAAGGTCGGCACGGAATTGCGCCGTGAGCACATCACTCTCCAAATCCGAGCCCAATGGATCGACTAGCGGCAGGTCATTAGTGACGTCAATACCTGCAACCGTAAACCCTTTCATGTCGATATCTGTTTTTTGATAGTGTGCCGCCAGACCCAGGCCGTAGGTTTTAGGTAGCTCAAAACCCAACTTACGCACCTCATCTGCGTAGAAAGGAAGGTTTCGCTGTAGGTTCAGCCTGATGACATCCGAGGAATGTAACTCCTCATCAAAAAACTCGCCGATCACCGGGATATCAGCCAGTCCTTCCTCATTACTCTCAATTACTGCTAACGCCGCTTGCACCTCATTGCCGGGAGAAGCGAAGTCGGGGGGTGTAAGATCACTGTCTATCCAGGCAATGTTACCCAGATCAGATGCAGAGTATTCGAGCATTTCCGACCATACATCCACCTGCTGCCAGTTGCGCCCCAACCGCGCCTCGAAGCTTTCCTCGATCGCAGTAATAACATAACCCCCAAAATCCACCACTTCCCCGAAGTGCACCGTCATTCGGTAATTACGGTGTCTGATGCCATCACGCTCAAAGCTCTCATTCCCTGCGAGTTCGACGCGATCTAACACCCCGTCGATTACCACCACACTACCGCTGACTCGCGTCAGCCACTTCAGGCTGGTTGGAATGCGAGTTGGGGCGTAGTGAAAGTTGATGGTGTCGACGCCATTCTCTGAGGACACCAGCTCTATACTGTTCGCCTCGTGTAACTGGTCCTGCTCTCTAAGCCAATGATCGGCCCCCATGGTCACTTCAAGCATACGACGGTAAGCGCGGGCCGAGCGCAGCGGCTCAGTCTCCAGTTCGATATAAAGATCTCGGCCATATTCGGTGGTGGGATCAAACGTCATCCGAAAGCGCTCAGTACCTATTGCGCCGTCCTCCTGTACCTGGCGATAGACCACCTTGCTTTCATAGCGCAGCCCCTGGGACATGGGAATGATTGCCACATCCAGCACTCTGGGGCTAATGCCTCGTTCGGTAAGCACATCGCTATTGATTGGCCCCAGCAGCGGCGCCGAGGCCATTACAGAAGCGGTCGCGAGGCTTAGCAAACTGGCTATCAAGCCCCATGCGAGGGTAAAACGAGGAATTCGGGTGATTTGGGGCATAGAACGTCCTTTAGCCAACCACGGCAAACTATATTTTTAGTGTTATGGCTGAATCATAGAACGGTTCGTGGCGCCAAGCCTACTCCAATCAGGCATTTGATGGGTATTTTGGGCTGAAGAGACGGCCTTAAGCGGCTGCTAGCGCTGTAAACGCGCTGCGTTAAGGCTCTGTGGAAAAGGGGAACTTTTAGCCCCTACACGTGTCATATAAGTAGCCCAGGTATTGGGGAATATCGCGAAGACATCCCCTTGAAATACAAGAGAATACCCCCACATCTTAAGTGGTTGGAATTTCAGCTAATCGCCCTTATTATTACGGGGTCAGAAACGCAATTTCGCGTCAGTCGTATCACGGAGTAAATGATGCAAGACAAAAGTTTGTACAACATGAACGCCGCCGGTATGGAATCGGTTCTAAGCACCAACAAGGTGCTGAAGAATACGTACCTGCTACTGGGCATGACACTGTTGTTCAGCGCGGTAACAGCCGGCATTTCAATGGCTATGGGTTTGCCACATGGCGCAGCCCTCATTTTGACCCTGGTTGGATTCGGTCTGCTATTTGTTGTTAATCGCATGGCGGACACCAGCAAGGGACTCATCGCTATTTTCGCCTTCACCGGCGTTATGGGAGCCTCACTGGGGCCCATGCTCAATTATTACCTCTCTATGCCGGGCGGCCCTGCCCTGGTCATGCAGGCACTGGGTGGCACTGGTTTGGTGTTCTTCGGACTGTCTGCCTACGCACTCACCACTCGCAAGGACTTCTCCTACATGGGAGGCTTCCTGATGGTTGGCTTGCTGGTGGCGGTTGTGGCAATGATTGCGAATATCTTCCTCAATATTCCCGCACTGTCGCTGACAATCTCAGCCGCTGTGGTAATGATCATGTCAGGACTCATCCTGTTTGATACCAGCCGCATCATTAACGGCGGGGAAACCAATTATATTCGGGCGACAGTATCGCTTTACCTCGACATCTATAATCTGTTCATCCATCTGCTTCATCTGCTCACTGCCTTGGGCGGTGATGACTAAGCATCAGCAAGGCTCAACGGAACCCCGGTCTACTCCGGGGTTTTTTATTTTTAGGGCTGCAAAATAGTGAAGTACTCCCTGCTTGTGCTGTCGGCCCCTGACACTGGCTCGGGCAACCTGACTGCTGTTCGCTTTGCCGAGTCGCTGGTCGCCCAGGGACACAAGCTGTACCGCGTGTTTTTCCTGGATCGTGGCGCAGCAACAGGCCTGTCCAGTGCCGTTGTTCCGCAAGATGAACAGAACGTGTCTGACCTATGGGCGTCACTGGCGGAGCAACACGGCGCAGAGCTTATCCTGTGCATTGCCTCAGCCCTGAGACAGGGCGTGCTGGACGACTCCGAGGCTGCACGTTACGAACACCCTTCCTCTACCCTGTTGCCAGGCTTTGAGATCGGCGGGCTGGGGCTTCTGGTTGAAGCCCTGGCAGAGTCCGATCGCCTGCTCACGTTTGGGGGCTAGGATGTCAGAGACCATAAAAAACACGACCCTGCTCATTTTTCGTCAACCACCCTACACCAGCAGCCTCAGCCGGTCGGGGCTGGATACCGCTTTGGCGGCCGGGGCTTTTGAGCAGCCTGTGAGCCTTTTATTCTTGTCTGAGGGCCTGTTGCAGCTGCTGCCGCAACAAGATAGCAGCGGCCTGGGAAAGCGTAATCACGGCAAGGTTCTAACATCTCTCCCACTGTACGACCTGGAAACCCTCTGGGTTGACGCGGAATCGCTGGACGAGCTTGGCTTCGGGCTTAGTGATCTCCCAGAAGGTGCCAGGCTGGCCGACCGCAAACTGATTGAAGAAATGCTGGCCTCACACGATCACGTGGTGGCTTTTTAAAAATGCTGCTGCATACACTCAACAGTACCCCTCAGTCATCAGCCACACGGGATTGCTGTAGCCTTATAGGCAATCAGGACGCAGTGATACTTTTCGGCGATGGAGTCTATTGCGCGCTCGTCGGCTCAAACAGCAGCGACGCGCTGACTGCTTCCGGTGCTGTTATTTACGCGCTGGCGGCCGATGTTGATGCAGCGGGCATTGCGACTCGTCTTTCGGACCAGGTATCAATCATCGATTATGCTGAGTTCGTGGCTATCAGCGAGAAATACCCACGCCAAATGGCATGGTACTGATGGACACCGAGTACGCGGTCGATAAGAACGGCTTTCTGTGTAATCTGGACGACTGGACTCCGCTGGTTGCAGAACAGCTGGCGACCGCCGAGGGCATTGAGCTGACAGATGCTCACTGGCAAGTGATAGACCTGCTGCGCCAATACTACGAGGAGTACGATAGCTCACCGGCAATGCGGGCGCTGGTCAAATATGTACGCATCCGGTTGGGGCCTGACCACGGTAAGAGTAGCTACCTGCTGTCATTGTTTCCAGGCTCCCCGGCCAAGATAGGCAGCAAAATCGCCGGCCTGCCCAAGCCGGACAACTGCCTGTGACAACCCCGTCGAAGCGCGCTAGCTCAAAGGCTGCCAAATGCCACTGAGTGCTGTTGAGCCCGAGAACTACGAGGCGTTGCTGACCGCCAAAGCAGAAGAAGTCTGCGCCCTTGTGGCGCCCTTCAGTCCACCTGCGCCTACTGTTGTGCCCTCCCCGCCTACAGCGTTTAGAATGCGCGCTGAATTTCGGGTATGGCATGAGGACGATGATCTTTACTACGCCATGTTCCGTCGTGATGCGCCCAAGACTCCGGTACGTATTACTGAGTTCCCGATTGCATCAACTGCAATACAAGCGCTCATGCCCAGTCTGTTACAGGCTTTACGGAACAACGAGGCTCTCAGACAAAAGCTGTTCCAGGTAGAGTTCCTGTCGACGCTAGCCGGTGACACACTGGTGACATTGATTTACCACCGCAAGCTTGATGATCAATGGCAGGCGCAGGCTACGCTTTTGGCAGATCACCTTGCCATCAAAATCGTGGGTAGAAGCCGCAAGCAAAAGTTGGTGTTAAGCGAAGACTACGTCACTGAAGAATTACCGATTGCCGGGCGCAACTTTCGCTATCGGCAATATGAGCAATCCTTTACCCAGCCCAATGCCGCTGTGAATATCAGGATGATTGAGTGGGCTAAGGAAATAGCCGGCACCAAGACAGGCGATTTGTTGGAGCTATATTGTGGCAATGGCAACTTCACCCTGCCGCTGGCTGCGCATTTCAACCGCGTAATCGCCACCGAAATGTCCAAGGTTTCCACCCGAGCGGCACGCCATAATCTGGAAGACAATCAGGTAGAGAACGTAGAAATCATTCGGCTGGCCGCAGAGGAAGTTACCCAGGCCATGGCTGGTGAGCGGGAGTTTCGACGACTGAGGGAGCTGATACAACCACTGAGCGATTATCAGCTGGACACCGTTTTCGTGGACCCACCGCGCGCAGGCCTGGATGAGGCTACCCTCTCCATGGTCAGCCAATTTCCATCAATCATCTACATATCTTGCAATCCGATTACCCTGGCTGAAAATCTCGGCGTGCTTCAGAAGACACATAAAATCGCAGGTTTTGCATTGTTCGATCAGTTCCCCTATACGCACCACATGGAGTGTGGCGTATCATTGGAGCGACGTGAGCAGGAAACCGAAACGCTAGACGAAAGGACGAAGTCATGAAGGTAAGTAAGCTGGATGATAAGCAAATAGGGGCGCAGCTTGCGGAGCTTGCAGGTTGGAGCTTGCTGGATGACAAACTGCATCGGTCTCTACAGTTTGAAAACTTCGTTGCCGCATGGGGCTTCATGAATCAGGTGGCATTGCTGGCAGAAAAAATGGACCACCACCCTGAGTGGTCCAACGTTTACGGGAAAGTGGACATTTATCTCACTACGCACGACGCCGGTGGTATCAGCTCACGCGACTTCGAGCTCGCCACAAGCATTAACGCCCTTTTATAAAGCTATTAGCTAGTAGCGAATTCCGAAGGCCAATAAGCCCCGGCCCAGTACTTCATCGAGGCGCTCTACGTCCGCTGCATTAACTTCCAGGCTGCGTAGCCCAAGATCCTTATAGACCTCCCGGCGGTTAAGCTTGCCGCTCAACTCTGAGGCCGGCACATTCTCCTCCCAGCAGTCAATATAGATATTACCGGCCGGCAAGTAAAAATCGGCTGTAACTTCTTCTTCGCAGGGCAACGCCCGTTGATAAGCGTGTGCTAATTGCGCGAGGTAAAGCCAATTACATACCCGCATTTCAAGACGATTTTTCAACTGGTGCCCATCGATGCCGGTACAGTTTTCACGCTCGGTTTGCGCGGTAGCGAAAAGATCCGGTTCACCCGCTTCATTCGCGCTTGGCGGCGAGTCCAACTGATCTGACTGACGAGTAAGCTCCCGATGCACTACCGGGTGGTCGATGACCTCATGTGGCCAGGTCACGTAAAAAGCGCCGGTATTCTCACTTTCCTGTTGTTGCCCGCCAAGCGTCTTGCCCAGAGGCGTGAGCTCCCAGCCCACAATGCTATGGTGCTGCAAGCCAATCTCGGCCAAGGCGCGATTAATCTGCCGAGGATGCAACCTGGGATAGTAACGGCGCATGCCCGCGGCGGTGATCCTCTGGCTTGTCTCGATTGCTGTGACCAAAGGGTGCTGCTCAATGGTCTCTGGCCAAACGATGTAGCGACCATAGCGACGACTGTCCTGGTATATCCCACCCTCGAACTCCCCCTTCTGGG
Source organism: Halieaceae bacterium (assembly GCA_039964455.1). Lineage (GTDB taxonomy): Bacteria > Pseudomonadota > Gammaproteobacteria > Pseudomonadales > Halieaceae > CALJFL01. The sequence continues at coordinate 224,305 of JBDVXK010000015.1, forward strand.
TGAGTGTCCAGCTGTCGCCGTGACGCTCTATCCAGCCATAATCTTTCAGCGTGGCGAATAGCTGCTGCGAGGGTATCGACAGTTTCTTGGCGAGTGCGCTAGTAGACAGCCTGTGCTCATTGGAAGCCATGTGTCATCCCGCGAGGGCGGTTTCACCGTAGCGCTGCTTCAATGCAGAGTACACCTGATCGGCGAAGTCGTCGGCGTCTTTATCCAGTTCCGCCACCAAGTCAACAAGGTGTTCGTTATCTTCCCTGCCCGCCCAGGTCTTTATATAACTGCCATCCTTGTAGCCGTGATCCTGACGGAAAAAATTCAATACATTCTTCCCCACATAGGCGGTGTACAGGGAATCAAAATCAAGCTCTGCCGCGAGCATCAGGTCCCAAAATCGGGAGGGAGAAAAACTGTGGGTTTCCAGTGAATGCAGTGCTAAAGCCTCTGTGGCCTCGCGAACGCCAAGCCCGTTTGGCGCATAGTCCGCCAGCTCCTGCGCTATATCTTCCGCAAGCGACTCGACTGAGAGATCGGGGCGAAACAGGGCAGACAGTCCAAAGTGCCAGATATCGATAACCTCCAGCTGCGCCTGCGGCAAATCAGGGTCCTGTTTCTTCCACCACTTATAGCCATAGTGGTCTATCAGTTCCCCGCATTCGAGCCAGATAGCTCTGTACCACTCAAAATTCTGCTCTATCCACTGGGGATGAACACGAGTATTCATGCTGTCCTGCATAGTCAGCATATTGATAAGGGCTTGCTTCAAGTCACATCCTCGAAAAGCGGTAAAGGTCGGCAAGAATAACAGTGGGGAGGGCTAAAAAACAGGCATGCAGTAGACAGAATGGGCTGCCTGCTGGCAGCCCGACCATGTCATATTGCTATAGAGAAGGCGCTGGCTCCTACTTAACTTCTTTAAGATCCAGAATAGGATTCCACTGGCCTGACTTCACTTTGTAGCTAGAGCCATAGGTGCGCCAGGTTACTGACCACTCATCAACACCATCTGTAGTGATGTTATTGATCGCGTCGTCAGCGCAATTGATACTCAGGGTGTATGAACCATCATCATTTGCCGTGGCGTCACGACCATTCAGCACATTATTCCCTATGGGTAACAGCCAGCCTTCCGCGTCATACAGCGTGAACGACCAGAACTCGTCTACACGCGGGTCCTCAAAGGTTGTCTGCATACACTGGGTGCCCTGGATATTTGTAGACATCTGGTAGTTATTTACACTGAATGCCATGCCGCCCCAGCCCGCCGCATTGGATAGCGAACGTGTCAGTGGGTCGATGGTGTCCTTGTCGAATGCGTACTCAAGGAAGATGCCTGAGCCAATCGCCTGCTTGTTAAGCTTTGACCATAGCGCATCGCGGTCTGCCTTGTTGTAGCGGGGAGTGACGTAGGTGCGAGTACCAAGATCAGACACAGACAATGTCTTCTGAGCCTCACGCGCTTTTTCTATGCCCTGCTCCAGCCCTATACGGAAGATAACCAATACAAAGCCGTCAAAGGGCTCTACATCGAAACCGCCCGACGTCCACACGTAGTCCTTGGCAAATCCATTCTCATCGAGCACCAATGCTGACTGGAAGATTCCGTTATCAGGCTGCTCAATATGGATGCCATTAATATTGTCGTAAAAACCGACCGTATAGAGCGTATCTCTATTCGCACGCACGGTAGGCGCCGGGCCTGCTGGATAGTAGTCGGTTAGATCGACCGAACTATTCATAATGCCTTTGCTTACCCACTTGTTGAAATTGACTGCAGCCTCGCAATGGTCGAAGTTCTCCATCGTAACCGGGATCGTTTCTTCGTAATCTTTTCCGTCAATGGCGATCTCAGCCTGAGCCAGGCCAGCGCTTAGAATTGACAATGCGAGCGTTGAAATTAGCGTTTTCATAATGGGCCTTTGTTTAATTTTCGTTACGTTACTGATTAAAAGTATATTCGTGTGTGACGGATTTTAACGGCAAAACCCAGCGTTGAGTAAATCATAGTGGGAATAACTCTAACTAGGCGCAAACCGGGGTTTGGAAATCGGGACGACGCCTGCGGAGCCACTCAGCTCTCCGATGATGCCAATATCATCGAGGCTCGTCGCTATGCCTCATCTGGAATCGCGCGTAAGCGACGGTGAGTAGGCCTGCTTGGGCCCGAAGTAGCTTGCCAACCCTTGGAAGCCTCCTTTCAGGATGTGTACATTGTCGAAGCCGATATGACGCAGAGATGTGCCGACCACTGCGGCCCTGGCGCCCGACTTGCAAACGATAACAACTGGCTTCTCCCTGGGTATAAGGGCCAAGTTTTCGGGAATGAATATCTCATCAGTGGGGATAGCCATACTGCCAGGCAGAGAGAGAGCCAATAGTTCTGTTTCCGCAGGAGTGCGCACGTCAATGGCTACCCACTGCTTGCCCTCCTTCAGGCCCTCCGTGAAAGCCTCTGCGGAAACAAAGTTTAGCGACTTGCCCGCCTCGGCTCCAGAGACGTTGGAGAATAGCTTCTGGTAGCTTGCTGCCATTTCCGCGTCGTAAGCCCAGGTCGGGGAACACAAAGCCAGACCCAGAATGAGCATGGCGGGATTAAGGAGCTTACTCATAGTTTTAATTCCTCGGTTTTATAGGGACACTCTGAGGCGGGCGCCCAAAAATGCCCACACCTGGGATCATCCCAAAATAATGGAAGCTAATTTGCGCCGCCGGCATGGTGCTGGCGGCGCCACCGCGATCAGGTCTAGCTAGCGCCTAACTCAGAGGTGCAGTTAGGACATCTAGTGGCATTGATAGGTATGCTGGTCAAGCAATGAGGGCAATCTTTTTCAGTAGGCTCAGCCTCTGGCTCCTCTTCCTCTGCCTGCATATTATTGATGCCCCGAATGAGCAAAAATACGGCAAAAGCCACGATCAGAAAGCTTATCACTGCGTTTATAAAGATACCGTAACTGATAGTTACCGCTCCAGCCTCTTGAGCGATTGCCAACGTTGCGTAAGGTCCTGCAGTAGCGCCCTCCTTCAGCGTGATAAATAAATCGGAGAAATCGACGCCTCCCAGCAGTAATCCGACAGGTGGCATAATGACATCTGCAACAAGGCTCTTAACGATGGTGCCGAACGCTCCACCGATAATTATGCCCACTGCCATATCGACGACATTTCCCCGCATCGCAAACTTCTTAAATTCATCTAACATAAGATATTCTCCTGATAGTTATTTTATTCTGCCGCGCTAATTGGACGATAGGACACACAAACGATAGCCAGAATTGCATCCGGGCTAGATTGCGCACACCTGATTAATTGTAGACCAATACACCGCTGTTAAGCGAGAGCACACGTTCTGGGCAGGGAATCTGAACTCGAGGATGGAAACGTACGCCTTCACCTCGAAACATTTTTATAGGCCAATAGTAACTTGAATTTGGTGCTGCTCAGTGCCCACATCAGACGCGTGAATGATTGACCTGCATCAATACGACACCCGACCTTGAAAGCTAAATTTGTTCCAGTTTTGTAAGGCGGGTTATATATGCGCATACTTATGACAGGAAGTTTATTCAATCGCCAATCGGTGCTCCTTGTATGCCTGATAATCGTAGTTACTAGCTGCGCCACTGAGGTCCCGAAATCCCGCTTACAACCTCGCAGCTTTACCACCTTGGCAATAGTTAGTCCCCACGAATTTGTCGATTACGTTACTCCAAAGACCAAGACTGATAAGGCCATAGAAGGCGCCGGAACAGGCGTTAGTTCAGGTGGGGTGGGTGCTATGGCTGCTGGTGCACTTGCCTGTGGCCCGTTCCTTTATGGACTCTGTATTGCGGGCCTGGGGCTGGCTGGAATGGCGGTGGGTGGCGTCGGCGGGCTTGCGTATGGCGTAACAGGCATCAGCGGGGACGATGTCGAAATATTAGATCGCAAACTGCATCAGCTCAGTGCTAGTGAAAACCTCCACAACATTCTTGCTGAAAGCCTCCGTAAAAAGCTTCCTCCAGAGATGCTTGCACCAGTGCAAGAAGCCCAGGTGCAGGCTCTGGTCAACATCAGCAAGATTGAAATGCGGCATAGCGACGACGATTTATACCTGGAGGTCACGGCCCGCTTCGAGTATGCCCGCGATGAATCGCTTGAAAATCCGGGTGGGTACCGCGAGATCGAAGGCCGCTCCTCACGCTATCCTTTGAGTTACTGGACTGGGGCAGACAAGACCATGATGCAGGCTGCCTTGAACGAGTGCAGGGAAAAGATTACCTCGACAATGTCTAGGCTCTTGAATGAGCACTGGCAGGGGCCGCAAACCAAACACGAAAGCTAAAATACCTCGAAATGTACCTGCCCTGGTTTTATGGCTTGTACTGGAATGTTCGCTATTAGGCAAAAGTGGACGTTCGAGGGCCTGATTCGACCCTAACTGGGGGCGGGTAATGTCGCTGTCACTTTACTTGCGGAAGTTAGTCCATAGACCGCCTGCTTACCATAACGTATGTGTAGATGAGATAACCGTTGCACGCCAGATACGTAGCCGTGAGAGCAATCCAACCTAGTTTGATGCCGTACAAAGCGAGCGGATGAGTCAGCAACATCTGGGTGCCTTCCGATGCGGGGTCCGTGCCAATGATTGCACTTAGGTCGCGAATATAAGCGAATGCTACCTCCATGTTGTAGTCGAGAAGCAGGTAGACCCAAAGTGAATAAACTGCATATAGCACTACCACACCCACGACCCAGTGCAGTCTGAGTCTTTCTGCAGCAAAATGTGCGACAAGCAAGAGGCCAAAAGACACACTCGCCCACCACTGTACGACATTCCAATATCTGTCAAATATAGTGAACACCAATTCCAAAATCTCTGGCTCGGACATATCGATTCCTAAAGTGAGGATGTATAAAGTTTAACTTATGTTAACAACGGCACTTGGGCGAGCCCTGCCATTAGTAAGTCTGTTTACTTGCAGCGGGGCTAATGTCCGCTATCTCCTCTAAGCGGTCATTTGGTCTTGGGGTGTCGGACACTCCACATGAAGAATAGAGCGCCTAATGTAACAACCATAGAGACTGCTGGCCTGAGCCAAGCAACGATCGGCATTTCCGTTCGCCCATAGCCAACCCGCAAGGCAAAATCTGCGTTCTGTTGATAGAGCTCCTCCATAAGATTCCCTACTACCGCGTGCGAGGAAACACTGGAATCTATTGTGCTGCCCGCCAGTACGAGGAAAACGATGTTTACGAAAGAGACCTGAAAAAAATTGAGGTCCCTACCAATCACATAGGCGATTAGTAGATAACCCGTAAGTATAGTTATCCCCCACTCGGTTCCGCCCTGCAAAATTTCTATTTCTGTCTGTACCAGGCCCAAAAGCTCTGTATCAGTCATCTCTTAATTCCTTATTACGTAATCTCTAATAAGGATAGACCGATGTTTGATAACAGGCGAAAAGGAACTTTATCTGGCCTGAGTTGACCTTGGGCGGGTAATGTCCGCTTTCACCTCATAGCGGTCTAATTCCGGACTAGCGATTATCCTGTTCCAGGTCTTCGAGAAGATGCTTTGGCACGGCTACACCTAATTTTCGAATTAGATCAGCTCTTTCTTGTATGGTGATGCTGCTTAGATCAGCTGCCTCGTTTTCGAAGTACTCGAGCAGTATCGGGCTCCCATCTGCAAATCTAACCACTTCGCCTTCGTCATCCATGAGATATTTTGTCGTCGGATTCTCAGGCTGGTCCAATTTACTCATAATCCCACTCTATTACTTCACTACTCACTGACATTTGAGGCGCCACTTCCATATATCTTTTTTGATCGACACTTAGCCTATCCTTTTTGTATCGTTTTACCTCAAGCAAGTGAATCGCTCTAGTATCTTCGTTCCAGACTACTACATCAGGGCAGCCCTTAGAGACGCTAGCTTGTTCATATATTTGAGAGAGCCTCTCCTTCACCCAATTCGGGATGGGAATACGCTCCACTTTGCGGGATGCTTCCTGCCCAACGAGGTCGACAACTCCAGTAGAAAGCTTTGTAGAGTTCAGCCATGCGCCGTTGGGCCAGGTTTCGAGCTGTATGTTCAAAACTGCCAATTCAGCAGGAATGCTTTTGCAATTCCACACTACTAACGGCTTGTTCCACCATCGCTCGCTAGATTTTGAGAACAAATACAAAGCAGTTCCTCCTTTCTGTGCCGGAGTAAGAGACGTGCTATATGGTATCGCATAGATCCGCTAATAGGCGAAAGCGGACATTAGGGGCCCCGTATGACACTAGAGTTGGGGTGACTCGAGGCGCTAAAATCAAGTTACGACGACGCTTTTTCTGCCAGCTAAGGAGAACCCTTCTCGGTCTGGTCTTGATTGATTGCTGGCCCCAGAGTCGCATATCCTGCAGGCTTGGGCTTTGAAATTCCATCTTGAACCCAGTTTTGCAGCCCTTCCGAATACATATATTGTCTACCGCTCCAGTATTCCTTAAAACCATCGTATTGAAAGTTTGAAGCGACACCAGCCAACCAAGTTGTCACAAGTTCTTCATCTAGGACACCACGCTCTTTCTGGTACAGCCAATTCTGAGCAATGTACAAGGTTGCTGACCAGAACGCGTAGAATTGGCCAGACTCATCCTCACTGAGTACAGCCAAGTTTTTCGTACCGTGGCGAAATATACGATTTAGGTCCGTATCACTAGCCAACTGACTGTAAAGATGAACCATTGAATCATGGGTTTGCTGAGCGCCAGCAGAGCGAACCGCCTTGGTGTTGCCACGTATCTGTACAGCAAGATAGATTAGCGTTAGCAAAACGCTGAAGCCGCCTAAGAACTCTCCAAGTTGTGACAATTCCTGCAGATTCATGGAATATCTCGATCAGTTAAATTTTATTAAGAATAGACCGATATCCGCTATTAGGCGAAAGCGGAAGTTAGAGGGCCTGATTCGGTTCTGGAGGGCTAATGTCCGCTTTCACCCTTGGGTTCAACCGGTCGACACCCGGATACGACTTCGACAGGAAATGAGCCTCCAATGTTCTAACAGGGAGCTCAGGTAAAAATACCCGTGGCAAGGCGTCTTGATTGTCAGGAAAGCTATGTGAGGCTTTTCTCATCGTATAGCATGCTGGGATGAGCAGCTGGTAGTTCGCTGTGCTCTACGCGCTTATCAAAATGAACTACAAATGGCTTATAAAACGTAACCTTCGCGTCACTCCACCATTGAGCACCAAATGGTGTCGTTAGAAGAGTCACAAGAGAAAGCTCAAAGCCCGCTTGCAGATCGTCATCTATTGAACCTAGCTTGTTCTGAACGTATACAGACTCCATCCTTCTGAACGAAGCGACCAGTACAGAGGATAGTCTAAGTCTTTCCTCTGCCGACAGGCAATCCGGATTTGGAAAGCCTTTGACCATAATCGCGGCAAGATCAGCATTCGTCGAAATCGGCTCGACATTCTTGCCCATTTCCGCGGTGATATTCTGAAAAGTTGCTGATGTAATAGCTCGAGTATTTTGCCGAACCTGAATCGCCAAATATATTAATGTGGCAAGGGTAGCCAATGCGGCTATCAGTTCTCCGATGCTGCCCATGTCTTGAATAGACACCGATGCCTACCTCACAGATGGTTCACGCAGTTAACCCGAATTAGAAACCAAAAACTGAGCTTTAACAACCGTTCGCTGTAAACCTGATGCGTCCTTATGATGGCTTTTAGGTTATATGTCCCGAAATAGGCGAAAGAGGACATTAGAAACGCCAAAGTGGCTCAGATACTTGAAACACCCTCCTCCACCTCAAAAGTGAATGTCAGGTTCGCCCATTTAGTAAAACGGTAGTCAATCTAGATGTTCCTGTAGGAACTGAATGATTCTGTCACCAACAGACAGCCTGGTACCGTCATCACTGAGTGAAACTGCCCCGGTGGGATAAAAATGGGGAAACCCTGGAACCCAAACAAGCTCGAAGTCGGCACCTGCCTTGCGCATAGCTTCGGTAATCACTGGAACCTTCTCCATAACGGCCGGCTCATCATTTTGTGAAATGACAATCATGGTTGGCGTGACTGAATCAGAGGTCACTACCTTGGCAACATCGATTGCGGATACCGGCGGAGATAGCGGGAAAATTGCCGCGATTGGCGCATTCAGGCCCAGCGCTGCATTGATCGTTGTAGCTGCCCCGGCAGAGTGCCCGCCAACTGCTATTTTTTTCGGATCAACATTGTATTTTCCTGCGGAAGATCTAACAAACTCAACAGCGGTGACAAGGTCTTCCGCTGCGGAAAGTATCGTCTTCCAGACAACTGTTTTACCAGCCTCGCCATCGAGAGGCGATAGATCTAGGCTTGCACGGGCAAAGTTAACTCGCCTCATTCCCGCTTCTGTCAGGTCCACATTCATTGGTAAAAGCCAATCGGCGTCCAATGCGGTATAGGGCTCAGGCAATTCAGGTGCAAGGCGATATTCTATGACAAAGACAACGTAGCCAAGAGGCGCCAGAAGCCTGGCATAGTCCTCCATTCGCCCATGAACAGCACCCTGCTCCTTGTATGGCGGATTTCGTAAGCCACCTCGTTGAAAGCCCCCTCCATGTACCAGAATGACGGTTGGCCTGGGTTCTCCATTGGCATCGGTAACCGGTGAATATACATCGAGAAGCAGGTCGCGTTCAGTCTGAACGCCATCAATGACGACCTGCCCTTTTCCATAGGGCACGTTAGTTTCGAGCTTATACCCGAAAACAGGATCAGCAGACACGTACCCACTGATTAGCGTAGTAAAAAACACACATAGGCCACATAGCGTCCGAGCGCGGTTTCGCATTAAATACTCCAATAGTCGGATGTCCAGTGCAGAAATAGCACCTGAGCAATAGTTAAGTACTCTAATTCAAATTTACAAAACCGCATTATTTTTAACATCAAAATAGAACGGTTATACCTTGCCCTCACTAACTGCGCTTTGAGGGAATAAAAACACTCCTGAGAAACATCAGGAATACATAGCCCAGTGACACCAGCAACCAGGTAACACCCAACACATACCACCAGCTGCTCTGCTCCAGAAAAATACCAAAGGCATGAAAAATCAATAGAACCATCACGCAGAGCCCAAGCAACATCAAGATACTAAACACGCCAGATGACATCACTGGGTAATCATCTTTCCAGGCCACTCTTGTCCGGTAAGACCTCCATGCCAACGTAAAAATGTAGATTGCAAATAGCCCACTGCAAATCGACCAGAGAAAGTTTTGTGGCACACCCAGCCCATCCAGCAAGATAGGAAGCATTGCCAGCAGAGCGGCCACCAATCCTCGCTCTATAATCACGTTTACATACCAGATGTCTGTCGCATTGCTGTCGCCTCGTGACTTCTGCCCTATCGCAACAACAAGTGCCGCAAAGCCCGACAAGGCCACACCGATTTCTGCGCAGGTATATAAGTAATCAACTGCTTCCATCAGAACCCCCCAACTGCCATCTCTCGCCCGCCAAGTATCATTTCTTTACTGCACCCTTTGTTCTGGGGTGCCTCACACTCCACATAAACACAAGGCTGGCGACCAGGCCAAATGCCTGCACAACTGCGAATGTATAAGCGTAGGTAGAATCACCAAGCACTACGGCAGATTGAGTGGAGTAAACGCCACGTATGGCCGATTCAAGCTTCACCGTATCACCCACCGTACTGATGTAGCCCCCCAAAATTCCGCCTACCCAAAGGCAGTATAGGGAATTGATCACTGTCACCTGCAATGTAGTTAAGCGTGAGCCAACAAAATAGGCTGTCACAAGGTAGCCACTGACCAACGCAAAGTATAATGAGGCCTGATCTGTCATATGCCCAAACCGACTCATGATTACATCGGTCATCTCATATTCGGTCATGTTTTTGTCTCCTTATTGTGTTCCTCTAAGGATAGACCGATGTCTGCCATTCGGCGATACAGCCGAATGGTGGAAATCCGCCAGCCCATGTAATCTATGCCCTAACTGATAATTAGTCCGCCAACCCCAGTGGAGAACCTAATGAGTCCCGATACGCTGTTCCTGATCTGCAATTACGCTGTAATTCCCGCGTGGCTCTTATTGTTCCTGCTACCCCACCATCGCATCACCCAACTGCTGGTGCATGCGATTTGGGTGCCGCTATTATTGGGGCCATTCTACATCTGGGCCTTATTCTTTGGCGCACCCGCAGCAGAGGGTGCCGGCTTCGGATCACTTGAAGGGGTAATGCTGCTCTTCCAGAGCCCAACAGCGGTGCTTGGCGGATGGATTCACTACCTGGTGTTCGACCTTTTTGTAGGCGCCTGGATTGTGCGCGACGCCGCTCGTCAGGGCATTAACCACTGGCTGATAACGCCTCTGCTGTTCGCCACGCTGATGGCAGGGCCAGCAGGACTGATGCTGTATCTGCTCCTTCGTCTTGCTAAAGCGCGCAGCTATACTTTGAATGAGACGACAGCAGCGGAGAATGCCCCTATAGCGACCGCCTAACCCGGAACACGAATAACTAAAAATGAAAGCTGATCAGCTAATCTGGAAAAAGGAGATTTTATGAATTGGGATGCACTAGGAGCAATCTCAGAAGCACTGGGGGCCGCGGGGGTTATCGCTTCGTTGATTTATCTTGCCACACAAATTCACGCCCAAAACCGTGAATCAAGGATGGCTGCATCCCGTGAGGTTACTGACGCGTTTCGTGAATCAGTCAGCTCGATGCAGGACGAACAACGGGCGAACGTTGTTTGGAAAGCCATGCAGGATATGGAGTCACTAGCACCGCCAGAGAAGCTTCAAATTAATGCAATCGCGCAACAGTATTTGCGTGTTTGGGAGCAGGCCCACCACCAACACTCAGAGGGCCGGCTGGAGCAAGAAAGCTGGGAGGCTATGAACACTCAGTTCATAGACTTTATGGCGCTGGACGTCATCAGTTCTGTCTGGAAGATACGCAAGAACGCGTTCAGGGCCAGCTTCAGAGAATATGTCGATTCACTGGATGCCGGCAGCTATCAGCTTTAGGGAATAAGGCCCGTGCAAGCTGAAAAACCGCCTGCACTGGCCCTACAATCAGCTGTTACTCATCTGCAGCAACAGCTTGTTCAGCTTCGAAACATAGGCCGCTGGGTCATCCAGCTGCCCTCCTTCTGCCAGATTCGCCTGATCAAAAATGATGCTGGCCAAATCGGCGAAACGGTCTTCGTCGGGTTCCACATCTAACATGGTCAGCAACGGGTGAGCTGGGTTGATCTCGAGTATGGGCTTGCTTTCAGGTACTTCCTGTCCTGCAGCCTCCATGATGCGCCGCATTTGTGCGCCCATATCAAAGTCCCCCACAACCATACATGCGGCTGACTCCGTCAACCGAGTGGTTGCCCTAACCTCGGCCACTTTATCTTCTAGAACCTTGGCCATGCGTTCCACCAGCGCCTCGCTGTCTTTCTCGAGTTGCTCCTGCTCAGCCTTTTCTTCATCGGTGGCCGCATCCAGGTCCAGGGCTCCACGGGCAACATCCTGGAACTGCTTGCCATCAAAGTCCTGCAGATGGTTCATCAGCCAGTCATCAACACGGTCTGTCAGCAGGAGAACTTCAATCCCCTTTTTGCGGAACACCTCCAGGTGCGGGCTACTCTTTGCAGTATTGAAGTTCTCTGCAACCACATAATAGATCTTGTCCTGCCCTTCCTGTATCCGGCCCACATAGTCTTCAAGAGACTGGTCCTGTGTTTCGGTATCAGTGTGTGTCGTAGCAAAACGCAGCAGCTTGGCAATTTTCTCCTTGTTGGCAAAGTCCTCAGCCGGCCCCTCTTTCAGTACCTGCCCGAACTCACTCCAGAAGGCAGCATAATCGTCGCCCTTGGCCAACTTGCCCAACATATCCAGAACCCGCTTGCTCACCGCGGTGCGCATAGAGTCCACCGAGGCATCCTGCTGCAGGATCTCCCGTGACACATTCAGCGGCAGATCATTGGAGTCGATAACACCCTTCACGAACCTTAGATAAAGCGGCAAAAACTGCTCTGCATCGTCCATGATAAACGTGCGCTGCACGTACAACTTAAGGCCCCGTGATGCTTCGCGGTTCCACATATCGAAAGGAGCGCGCTTGGGAATATAGAGCAGGCTGGTGTACTCCAGCTTGCCTTCAACTCGATTATGGCTCCAGGTTAATGGATCTTCGAAGTCGTGTGATACGTGCTTGTAGAACTCGGCGTACTCTTCGTCGCTCACCTCTGAACGACTGCGCGTCCAGAGTGCTGTAGCGGCATTAACCGCTTCATATTCTATAGCGGCAACTTCTGCCGGCTCCTCCTCGCCTTCGGCCGGCGGCTCGGGGGGTTGCACCATCATCACGGGCACAGAAATATGATCTGAGTACTTTTTGATGACGCTGCGTACCCTGAAATCATCAGCAAACTCGTCACAATCTGACTTCAGATACAGGGTGATGCTACTCCCACGGCTGGGCTTGTCTCTCTGCTCAATGGAGAACTCCGACTCGCCATGGGACTCCCAAAGTACACCTTCCTCAGCCGAGGTGCCCGCCTTACGGGTGTGAACCTCAACTCGATCAGCAACGATAAAAGCAGAATAAAAACCTACGCCAAACTGCCCGATCAGCTGAGAGTCCTTCTGCTGGTCGCCGGTGAGATTCTCCAGAAAAGCGGCTGTACCAGACTTGGCGATCGTACCCAGGTTCTCAACCACCTCTTCACGCGTCATACCAATACCGTTATCGCTGATAGTGACGGTATTCGCTTCCTTATCGACGTCCACATGCACGCGATACTCGCCATCACCCTCAAGCAGACTGTCATCTGCCAGCGAGGCAAAGCGCAGTTTGTCGATCGCATCAGAGGAATTGGAGATCAGCTCACGGAGGAAAATCTCCTTGTTGCTGTATAGCGAGTGGATCATCAGGTGTAGCAGTTGCTTGGCCTCTGTTTGAAAGCCAAGCGTCTCTTTTTTTACTTCGGCGGTCATAACGTCCTCTGCGGTATAGATTCAGGTTTAACAAATTGGTGTCTTTCGAACAGATGGGGGCAACAGCTGTAATTTCAAGGCTATTTGCAGGAATATAGAGCAACATTTAACCGGCCCCTCTTTTATGCAAACATTTGCAAGACGACCTGAAAAAGGTTTTCCCCGCCGCATTCTTATTGCAACACTCTCAATACTGATCTTTTGCGCTGGCTGCAGTGACAGCGACAACAGGCCCAGATACAACAGTGGCGGCGACCAGGAACCTGAACTGCTGCCAGTTGCGGAGCCTAAGGTAGAGCTGCCTCCCGACATCCGGCGCATCGTCTTGACCACCACACAATTTAACCTGGCCACTGTGGGCTACCAGGAGGCCGAGTTCTTCCTATCTGGCGAGGCGACCTCTTTTAGCAACTTAAGCGAGCTGGGTTCTGACGGGCTTTGGGACGTTGAGCCCGCTACAACAGCCAACTACAAAACCCGTATCGTGGTGATCAGGCCCATCGACGATAACAACTTCAGCGGCACGGTTTTCGTTGAGTGGCTAAATGTAAGCGCGGGCTTCGACAATCCACCCAGCTGGTATGCAGGTCACACCGAGGCATTACGCCGGGGGCACGCCTGGGTGTTCGTATCTGCTCAAAGAGATGGCATTGAAGGGCGCGATGACGCGGTAATCCCGCTGGCGCCCAAACTAGCTAACCCGGAGCGCTACGAGAGCTTGTCCATCACCAGCGACAGTTATTCCTATGACATCTTTTCTCAGGTATCTATGGCTTTGCGTTCACCCTCAGGCTTGGCGCCACTGGGTGAATTACAGCCCACTAGAGTCATGGCTGTTGGTGAATCACAGTCTGCCAACAGGCTGGTAGTCTATGTCAATGCGGTGCATCCGCTTTACGCTCCCTACGACGGCTACCTTATCCACAGTCGCACTGGCGGCGAGTTTTCCACCTACAGCCTGTCACAACCGCCGGAGGTAGCTCTGCCGACCCCGCCCGACCTGCGTGTGCGCGACGATCTGGAAGTGCCCATTTTGATGTATCAGACTGAAACAGACCTGTTAACCCTACAGGCAGTTGTAGCGAGACAGGACGACTCCGACTATTTCAGATTGTGGGAAACGGTGGGAACCTCACATTCCGACTACTACACCAACGTTTCAGGTCGATCAGACACCGGCGTAGACCCGCAATTTGCGGTCGTGGTTGAGGAGCCCAGTATTTTTGGTTTCATCAACTGCACACTGCCCATGAATGCGGGTCCCGGGCCATGGCTGTTCAACAACGCCCTGTATGCCCTGGAAACCTGGGTAACAGACGGTCTGGCACCCTCCTCGGCCGAACGTACCGCGCTCAGCGATGACCAGACGCAAATTATGCGTGATGACTTCGGTAACGCACTCGGTGGTATTCGCTCGCCTTATGTTGACGCGCCCGCAGCAACACTCTCTGGCGACGGACAAGAAGGGGAAAGTTTTTGCGCACTGTTTGGTGTAACCGAACTGTTTGATGCCGCCACTATGGCCATGCTGTACGGCGACCAGGACGGATATGTTGCAGCGGTGACAGAAGCTACCGATGCCGCCATCGATAATGGCTTCCTGCTGGAGGATGATCGGCAACGTATTATCGACGCTGCCGGGCTTCAGTGGCTGCTGTTGGAATAGGCATAAAAAAGCCCACGCGAGGTGGGCTTGGAGGCGCTTTTCAGTCGTTTACCAGCCGGTAATTTCAGCCAAGCCCGTACCGATATCTGCAAGGCTACGCACAGTTTTTACGCCGGCGTCTTCAAGCGCAGCGAATTTCTCGTCCGCTGTACCCTTGCCACCAGAGATGATCGCCCCGGCATGGCCCATACGCTTGCCTTTGGGAGCAGTCACACCCGCGATGTATGACACCACTGGCTTGGTGACGTTGGCCTTAATATAGGCTGCCGCTTCCTCTTCTGCAGTACCACCAATTTCGCCAATCATTACGATCGCCTCAGTGGCAGGGTCCTGCTCAAACATACCTAACACGTCAATGAAGTTGGAGCCGGGAATGGGATCGCCGCCTATGCCTACGCAGGTAGACTGGCCGTAGCCCGCATCCGTAGTCTGCTTCACCGCCTCATACGTCAGCGTACCTGAGCGGGAAACAATACCAACCTTACCGGGCAAGTGGATATGGCCCGGCATGATGCCGATTTTGCACTCTCCAGGGGTAATCACGCCTGGGCAGTTAGGGCCGATCAGTCGCACACCCAGTTCGTCACACCGGACTTTCGCTTCAAGCATGTCCAATGTGGGAATGCCTTCGGTAATGCAAACGATCAGCTTGATGCCGCCATTCGCTGCTTCCAGAATCGAATCCTTACAAAACGGTGCCGGTACATAGATCACTGAAGCCTCGGCGCCAGTTTCTGCAACGGCCTCCGATACGGTGTTGAATACCGGCAGGCCAAGGTGCTGTTGACCACCCTTACCCGGGGTAACGCCACCGACCATCTTTGTGCCGTACTCAATAGCCTGCTCCGAGTGGAATGTGCCCTGCGAGCCGGTAAAACCCTGGCAAATTACCTTGGTGCTCTTATCGATCAGAATACTCATCAGGCTGCCCCTCCCGCTGCTTTAACCGCTTGCTGCGCAGCATCTGTCAAACTGGTTGCCGCAATAATATTTAATCCACTGTCGGCCAGTACTTTCTGGCCCAGTTCCGCGTTGTTGCCTTCCAGGCGCACAACCACCGGTACACTGACACCAATTTCCTGCACCGCCCCGATTACACCTTCTGCAATCAAGTCACAGCGAACAATGCCGCCAAAGATATTGATAAGAACAGCTTTTACATTGTCATCAGACAGAATGATCTTGAACGCCTCGGATACGCGCTCCTTGGTGGCGCCGCCTCCCACATCCAGGAAGTTAGCGGGGAAACCCCCATGCAATGCCACGATATCCATTGTGCCCATCGCCAGGCCAGCACCATTAACCATGCAGCCAATATTGCCATCCAGCGCAACGTAATTGAGCTCCCACTGTGCGGCGTGAGACTCGCGCTCATCTTCTTGCGAGGGGTCGTGCATCTCGCGCAGCGCGTGCTGACGGTACATGGCATTGCCATCTACACCCAGCTTCGCATCCAGACAGTGCAAATTACCTTCATCGGTAATCACCAGCGGGTTAATCTCGATAAGCGCCAGATCCTTGTCTACAAACAACTGGGCAAGACCCATGAAGATCTTAACGAACTGCTTGATCTGATCACCTTCCAGGCCAAGCTTGAACGCTAATTCACGGCCCTGGTAAGCCTGCGCGCCTACTAGAGGGTCGATGGTTGCACGAAGAATCTTTTCGGGCGTTTCCTCGGCAACTTTCTCGATCTCTACACCACCTTCGGTAGAAGCCATGAAGACGATACGGCGTGAGGACCGGTCTACAACAGCACCCAGGTAGAGCTCTTCGGCGATGTCAGTGCACGCCTCAACGAGTATTTTGGATACCGGCTGACCATTCTCGTCCGTCTGGTATGTCACCAGGTTCTTGCCCAACCACTGCTGGGCGAACTCACGGATCTCGTCTTTGCTCTTGACCAGCTTGACGCCACCGGCTTTACCACGGCCACCGGCATGTACCTGCGCCTTCACCACCCACATATCACCACCGATAAGATCAGCGGCTTCAGCGGCTTCCAGGGGGTTGTCGACAGCGTATCCCTTGGATACCGGAAGACCGTACTCGGCAAACAGCTGTTTGCCCTGATACTCATGAAGATTCATGCTCTTTCCTGTTGTTTTGCTGCTGGATTAAACGGTTGCTATGCTCTTTGGCTTTTCAACCGCACGTCTGCCTGCGTGTGTGAAGAATTTCGTTTTCACACACATTGGCGAATTCTATTTTCGCTTCTTCCGATTGGGAACATGTATCGCATGCCCGTCAACCGCCAACGCCGCCTCGTGAACGGCTTCCGATAAAGTAGGATGCCCAAACACCATCAGCGCAATATCCTCGGCACTGGAGCCAAACTCCATGGCAATCACGATCTGCTGAACCAGATCGGCCGCTGAGGGGCCTACAATATGGCAGCCTAGTATACGGTCGGTTTCGGCATCGGCAAGTATCTTTACCATGCCGTCAGAGTCATTGGCCGCAAGCGCCCGCCCACTGGCTACAAATGGGAAGGTTCCCGCTTTGTACTCAACGCCATCCGCCTTTAGCTGCTCTTCTGTTTTGCCCACGGCCGCCACCTCAGGGTGGGTATAGATAACCGATGGCACACAGTCGTAATTCATCTGTACCGCCTTACCAGCGATACGTTCAGCCACCATTACGCCCTCTTCCGACCCTTTATGGGCCAACATGGGGCCGCGCACAATGTCGCCCACCGCATAAACGTGCGGCGCCTCAGTGGCGCAGTAGTCGTTGACGAAGATAAAGCCACGTTCGTCCAGGGTGACACCGCTATCCGTTGCCAGCAGGTTTTCAGTTTGCGGACGACGGCCTACGCAAACGATCAGCTTGTCGAAATGCTCAACCTGATCACCGTCCGCAGTGCTAAAGGACACTTCCACCTGACCATCCTTTACCTCGGCATTAGTAACCCTGGCACCCAGGCGTATATCCAGCTTCTGCTTCTTGAAAATCTTGGCTGTTTCTTTGGCAATCTGGGCGTCCATCATGGGCAGAAAATCGTCCAGCGCTTCCAGCAATACAACCTCGGAGCCAAGCCTGCCCCAGACACTGCCAAGCTCCAGGCCAATAACCCCTGCACCAATAACACCGAGACGGGCGGGCACTTCGGTGAACTCCAGTGCCCCGGTTGAATCCACGATATAGTCGTTATCGACCGGCGCCGGCGGGATATCGATAGGAACAGAACCCGCCGCAAGAATGACATTGACGGCCTCCAGCACCTGAACAGCGCCTTCCTTATCCGTAACTTCCACCCGGTTACCAGACAATAACTTGCCACGACCAGAAACAGGGGTAACGCCGTTATGCTTGAATAATCCGGCGATGCCACCCGTCAGCTGCCCGACGATCTTTTCTTTACGCTTAAGCATCGCAGGTACATCGATGCTCGCGCCCTCAACCGATATACCGTGTACCTTGAAATGGTCGCGGGCCTCGGCAAACTTGTGGCTACTGTCCAGCAGCGCCTTGGACGGTATACAGCCAACGTTAAGGCAGGTGCCTCCCAGCTTGATCTTGCCGGCATCGTCCAGCCATTCTTCAACGCACGCCACTGACAAGCCCAGCTGGGCAGCCTTGATAGCTGCCACGTAACCCGCAGGGCCTGAACCGATGACGACAACATCGTATTTATCTGACATAGAGACGTTCCACTGTGTTAATCAATTCAAAGGGTATTAAAGCTGCAGGAGAATCCGCGCCGGATCCTCGATCAGGTCCTTCACTGCAACGAGAAACTGCACTGCGGTTTTACCATCGATCAGGCGGTGATCATAAGACAGTGCGAGATACATCATGGGCAGTACGACAACCTCTCCATTCACAGCCATAGGGCGTTCCTGGATTTTGTGCATACCCAGAATGCCGGTTTGCGGCGGATTGAGGATAGGGGTCGACAACAAGGAGCCAAAGACACCGCCATTGGTAACAGTAAAGGTACCGCCGGTCATGTCTTCAATAGTCAGCTTGTTATCTTTGGCTCGCAGGCCCAGATCCTTTATAGCTGCCTCTACATCTGCCAGGCTCATAAAGTCGGCATCGCGCAGAACAGGTACCACCAGGCCGCCGGTGGTAGATACCGCAACGCCTATATCCTGATAACCATGATAAACAACATCGCTGCCATCAATTGACGCATTAACCTCGGGAAAACGCTTCAGTGCCTCGCAGGCGGCTTTGACAAAAAAGCCCATAAAGCCCAGACGAGTACCGTTGTGGGTCTTCTCAAACTGCTCTTTATACTTGCTGCGCAGCGCCATTACCGGCGCCATGTTGACCTCATTAAAAGTGGTCAGCATTGCCGTTTGCTGGGTGGCCTCAAGCAGGCGCTCAGCGATACGAGCGCGCATACGCGTCATGGGTACACGCTTCTCTATGCGCTCACTGGAGGGCCCCATAGGTTCCTCTACGGGATCTGGCGCGGCGGCTGATGTTGCCGGAGTCGCTGCTGGAGCCGCGGTATCGCCCGACTTCAGAAACTTGAGAATATCTTCTTTAGTGATGCGACCATTTTTGCCCGTGCCAGTAATCTTGCTGATATCCAGGCCATGCTCGTCCACAAGCTGGCGAGCTGCCGGACCCATCAGTGCGGCATCGCTATCCTGACCCTGCTCTGCAGATTCAGCTGGAGCTGCTGCAGATGCCGGTGCGGCCGCTACCGCGCCTGGCTGGATAATGGCCAAAATCGCCTCACTTTCAATCGTCTCGCCTTCGGCCGCGAGAATCTTCTCTATTACCCCGTCTTCAGGGGCAACGACCTCCATTACCACCTTGTCGGTCTCTATCTCAACGATGAGCTCGTCACGCGCGACCGACTCGCCCTCTTTCTTGTGCCATGCGGCAATTTCGCCGTCTGCAACAGACTCCGGGAAAGCGGGTGCCTTTAATTCGATAGCCATTTCAGTTCCTTTAAGAAATGCCGTAGTTGTTAACTGCCCCAGGGCATTGGGCCCAGGGCTTCATCAATAAACTTTTCCTGCTGCTCAAGGTGCAGCGCCATGTACCCTGCTGCTGGCGCTGCCGAAGCATCTCGGCCAACGTAACGCAGATACACGTCTACTTTGTGCCGGGCTATTACCCTGCGCATATGGTGCTGACTCGCATACCACGCGCCCTGGTTCATGGGCTCTTCCTGACACCACACCGCATCAACGATGTTGGGGTAATTGCTCAGCACCTGCAGTAACTCTGCTTCCGGGAACGGGTACAACTGCTCCAGGCGCAGGATGGCAATATTCTCCAGTTCTCGTTCTCGCCGCGCAGCGCGCAGGTCGTAATACACCTTGCCACTGCAGATAATCAATCTTTCGACCTTCTCGCCATCCAGCGCATCGGTCTCATCGAGGATGTTGTGGAACCGGCCATTGGCCAGATCCTCGAGACTGGATATAGCCTCTTTGTGGCGCAGCAAGCTCTTGGGTGACATAACAACAAGCGGCTTACGCATAGGCCTGATCGCCTGTCGCCTGAGCATATGAAACACCTGTGCCGGCGTAGTAGGCACGCAAATCTGGATATTGTGCTCGGCGCAAAGCTGCATGAAACGCTCCAGCCTCGCTGAGGAGTGCTCCGGCCCCTGCCCCTCGTAACCGTGGGGAAGCAACATGGTCAGGCTGCACAGCCGTGCCCACTTATGTTCGCCACTGGTAATGAATTGATCGATTACCACCTGGGCGCCGTTAGCAAAATCGCCAAACTGCGCCTCCCAGATAACAAGCCCTTTGGGAGCAGTCGTTGCGTAGCCATACTCAAAGGCCAGCACCGCCTCTTCTGACAATATCGAATCGTGTATTACAAATGGTGCCTGATCATCGGACACGTGCTGAAGAGGCACATAAGCAGAGCCATCTTTCTGGTTGTGCAGCACGG
The DNA here is from genome assembly GCA_039964455.1 of Halieaceae bacterium. Classification (GTDB taxonomy): domain Bacteria; phylum Pseudomonadota; class Gammaproteobacteria; order Pseudomonadales; family Halieaceae; genus CALJFL01. Next base: position 244,823 of record JBDVXK010000015.1, read on the forward strand.
CATGGCGGTGCGAGAAGGTGCCACGGCCAACATCCTGGCCCGTCAGACGCACGGGGTATTGGGCTTCCAGTAATGAGGCATAGGCCAGCGTCTCAGCAGCTCCCCAGTTCAGGGGTAAAGCCCCTGCCGCCATTTTACGCCGGTCTTCCAGAATCTTGCCGACCTGCCGCTGCAGCGGCACACCGTCCGGCGCAACCGAAATGTCATGGGCCAGTGTCTGTAGTGCCTGGATATCCATGCCGGTATCGCAGGCCAGTGTCCAGTCATGCCCAAGGTAAGGAGTCCAGTCTACGAACAACTCCGTGTTGGGCTCTGTTACCAGGCTACTTACCAGTGGCTCACCGCGATCCAATGAGTTGCGATACCCTTCTACCAAAGCCTGATCCTGCTCGGTTGTCAGCAGGCCTTCGCTTATAAGCCTCTGGGCGTAGAGGTCGCGAGTCGTTTTGTGCTGACGAATCGCCTGGTACATCATCGGCTGGGTTACCGATGGCTCATCGGCCTCATTGTGACCACGCCGGCGATAGCAAATAAGATCGAGCACCACATCTTTCTTGAATTCGTTGCGGTAATCGATGGCCATCTGGGTAACGAACAACACCGCTTCGGGGTCATCGGCATTTACATGAAATATCGGTGCCTGCACCATCTTGGCGACGTCGGTGCAATACTCGGTAGAGCGCACATCCTCACGCAGGCTGGTGGTAAAGCCCACCTGGTTGTTGACCACGATATGAATCGTGCCGCCCGTTTTGTAAGCCCGGGTCTGTGACATCTGGAAGGTTTCCATCACCACGCCCTGCCCGGCAAAGGCTGCGTCGCCGTGAACCACAATCGGCAGCACCGAGTTGCCCACAGGGTCGTCGCGTCGTTCCTGCCTGGCTCGAACAGAACCCTCCACGACCGGGGCTACAATTTCCAGGTGTGATGGATTGAAGGCCAGGGCCAAATGGACCTCACCGCCTTCGGTCATTATGTTGGAAGAGAATCCCTGGTGATACTTGACGTCACCGGAGCTCTCATAGGTTTTCTTGCCTTCGAATTCGTCGAACAACTCAACCGGATTCTTGCCGAAAATGTTCACCAGAACATTCAGTCGACCCCGGTGGGCCATACCTATGACGATCTCCTTGGCGCCGTAGCTACCTACCCGCTGCACCATCTCTGACAGCATGGGGATCAGGCTTTCGCCGCCTTCAAGCCCGAACCGCTTGGTGCCGGGATACTTGGAGCCAAGCGACTTCTCCAGCCCCTCGGCCTTTATCAGGCGGCGCAGCAGGGTCATGCGCACATCGTCGCCATAATCAGGGGCAGAGCGCACAGACTCCATGCGCGTCATGATCCAATGCCGCTCGCCGGTATCTACAATGTGCATGAACTCGGCCCCTACCGTGTGACAGTAGGTTCTTTCCAGGGCATCGACGATCTCACCAAGAGTGGCATCCGCTTTGCCGATGTGCAGACTGCCCACCTGGAAAGGGGTATCCCTATCCGCGGCCGACAGCTGATGGAAGCCCAACTCCAGATCGGGAACATGCTCCCGCTCCGCTAACCCCAAAGGATCCAGGGACGCTTTCTGGTGGCCACGTTGCCGATAGGCAGAGATAAGTTGTACCACCCGAACCTGCTTACGCTCGTGTTCAGTGGCTTGCGAGTCATGCTGAACCGTGGCCTCGGTTCGAACACGCATCTTGCTGATCTTGGCAAAGCGATCACGGATGGTTGAGTGCGGCACGTCCTCGATCTGGGTGATCTCTGACTCTACGCGGGGCAATTTATCGAAGTAGTCGCGCCACTGCTCGGGCACCCCATTGGGGTCCGTCAGGTAGGTCTCGTAGAGATCCTCGACGTAGGTGGCGTTGCCGCCAGCGATATGGGAACTCCTCCACAGGAGTTCCATGTTGCTGCTCTCTTGCATTATGCCCTTCCGGGAAGATGGTAGCCGGAGACCCGGCGTTCAAACCCTGAGTTTAGCAAGGACCGGCACAATGCGCCGGTAGGGATGCCGCGGACGCTGCCGCCACCAAAGTCACCCCTACCCATCGAGCCCAGTCTCGCTCTATATAAACTTTTTAAATCAAATACTTATGACCCACACTTAATGTTAAGTGGCGCGGGTCAGCAGCATATTCCTGATGTGGCCAATAGCCTTGGTCGGGTTCAAACCCTTGGGGCATACGTTGACGCAGTTCTGAATGCCATGGCAACGAAACACACTGAACGGGTCGTCCAGCTTGGACAAACGTTCGTCTGTAGCGGTGTCTCGGCTATCCGCCAGGAAGCGGTAGGACTGCAACAAACCGGCCGGCCCGATAAAGCGATCGGGGTTCCACCAGAAAGAAGGACAGCTGGTGGAGCAGCATGCACAGAGAATGCACTCGTACAGGCCGTCAAGCTTGGCTCTGTCTTCGGGCGTTTGCAGACGCTCGATTGCCGGTGCAGGGGTGTTGTTCTGCAGGTAAGGCTGCACCTTCTCGTACTGCGCGTAGAACATACTCATATCGACTACCAGATCACGAATTACCGGCAAACCGGGCAGCGGCCTGATCACGAGCTTGTTGTTCTTTACGGTTTCTGACAGCGGGGTAATACAGGCCAGCCCGTTCTTACCGTTGATGTTGACGCCATCTGAACCGCAAACGCCTTCTCGACAGGACCGCCTGTAGCTAACACTGGTGTCTTGTCCCTTTATTTGCTCCAGCACATCCAGGACCATCAGGTCCTTGCCACCAGTATCCAGCTGGAAATCTTCCATCCGCGGTTCTGCGTCGATGTCCGGGTTGTAGCGATAAATGCTTACTTGCAACATGTATCAGTGCCTCTTAATAAGTACGGATTTTAGGCTCGAAGGTATCTACAGTCTTCGGCGTAAAGTTTACAGAGCGCTTTCCTACCCGCTTGTCTCCCGGGTAGTACATGGAGTGACACAGCCAGTTCTCATCGTCACGCTCCTGGAAATCATCACGAGCATGCGCGCCACGGCTTTCGTCGCGACCTTCTGCGGTGATCGCCGTCGCCTCAGCAACCTCGAACAGGTTTTGTAGCTCAAGGGCTTCGATTCTGGCGGTATTAAAGGCGTTACTCTTGTCGTCCAGTCGGGCCGTCGCTATGCGCTCGCGCAGGTCAGACAGCTTCTTGATGCCTTCACGCATGAACTCACCATTGCGGAATACACCAAAGTGATTCTGCATGGTGTTCTGCAGTTCTTTGCGCAGATCGGCAACATTCTCACCGCCTGTACTGCTGTTGAGCTTTTCAAGACGGCTATTGGCCTGCTCCAGATCGCTGTCAGAGGCATCTCTCATCTCTACGCCATCGCGCAGTGCACTCTCGATAAACAAGCCGGAAGCCCGACCGAAGACCACCAGGTCCAGCAGAGAGTTGCCACCCAGGCGGTTGGCGCCGTGTACCGAAACACAGGCCACTTCGCCGCAGGCATAGAGGCCGGGAATAATCTGATCGTTTCCGTCAGCGTCTACTGTCAGCGCCTGGCCGTTAACGTTAGTAGGAATGCCGCCCATCATGTAATGGCATGTGGGTACTACAGGAATAGGCTCTTTCACCGGATCGGCGTGCGCAAATGTACGAGAAAGTTCGCAAATGCCGGGCAAACGGCTCTCCAAAACTTCTTCACCAAGATGATCGAGCTTGAGGAATACGTGATCGCCCTCGGGGCCACAACCGCGACCTTCAATAATTTCCAGCACCATAGACCGGGCAACCACATCACGACCCGCCAGGTCTTTGGCGTTAGGCGCATAGCGCTCCATGAAACGCTCGCCATCCTTATTAATGAGGTAGCCGCCCTCGCCCCGACAGCCCTCGGTGACCAGCGTACCGGCGCCGTGGATGCCGGTTGGGTGAAACTGCCACATTTCGATATCCTGCACCGGGAAGCCCGCGCGCAGCGACATTCCAATACCATCACCGGTATTAATGTGAGCGTTCGTTGTAGAGGCATAGATTCGGCCAGCACCGCCTGTGGCAAATACTGTGGCCTTGGACTTCACAAATACCGTCTCGCCAGTCTCAATGCATATAGCAATGACGCCTACTACTGCACCGTCCTGATTCTTGACGATGTCAGTGGCAAACCACTCGTTGAAAAAGACCGTGTTGTTCTTGATATTGCCCTGATAGAGCGTGTGCAACAGGGCGTGGCCGGTACGGTCAGCTGCGGCACAGGTGCGAGCGGCCTGACCACCCTCACCGAAGTTCTTGGACTGGCCACCGAAAGGTCGCTGATAAATACGCCCTTCTTCGGTTCGAGAGAACGGCAAGCCCATGTGCTCAAGCTCGAAGATTGCCTCTGGCCCTACACTACACATGTATTCAATCGCGTCCTGGTCGCCGATGTAATCGGAGCCTTTGACGGTGTCATACATATGCCAGCGCCAGTCGTCGTTGGGATCGTCGCTGGCGATAGCGCAGGTGATGCCACCCTGGGCGGAAACCGTATGTGAGCGGGTCGGAAAAACCTTGGTGATAACTGCTGTTTTGTAACCGGACTGCGCCAGCTGCAGAGCAGCCCGCATTCCGGCACCGCCGCCACCGACGATAACGCCGTCAAAAGAAATTGTGCGCATTGCTGACATAACTCAGTAACCCCAGAGGATCTGGATGCTCCAGACCACATAAACAAAAATAACCAGGCTGGTACCAATCTGGCATGTGATTCTCAAAACGTTGCCGGTGCTACCCATCAGCCGCTCGGTGAGATAGTCGGTAAACACCGCCCACATACCAATCCAGGCATGCGCGGCAAGCGAAAAGATAGCCAGCAGGCTGAAAACACGCATCCAGGTTTGTTCGAATAGCGCTTTCCACTCGCCATACTCAACCCCACCACCGATAGCGAAGCCTATAACGGTGAAATACGCCAGCAGGATGACAGCGCTGACGCGCTGTATCAGCCAGTCTGAAAGGCCGGATCGGCCAAAACTTGTCACTGCAGTTACCATATCCACAGCCCTCCCAATACGATCAATACGGCTGAAACAACAATAACGATTCTGGCTCCCAGTACGCCGCCCTCCATCGTCTCGCCAATTCCAAAATCTGCTACAAGGTGCTTAATACCGGCCACCGTGTGGTACATCATGCCGGCGAAAATCGCCCACAGAACCAGTTTCGCGAGCGGACTGGTCAGCACGCCTACCATTTGGTCAAAACTCTCGGGACTTCTGAGGCTGGCGTCGAGCATCCAGATAAGCACGGCCATGCCGACAAACAGGAACACGCCGGAGGCGCGATGGGTTATGGACGCCCATGCGGTAATAGGCAGCCGCATGGTGCTTATGTCCAGGTTTACAGGACGATTGTCTTTCACAATATGTGTACCGTAGTGTTGACGCCCGAAGGCGATTAATAGGGCTGGACCTAGGCCAGTGCGCAAGCCTGGCATCACTACCAGACCTTGTCTAAAACGCGCGAAATTATAAGGACTTAGAGCCGGGATTACAATGTGAAGGGGGCTCTGGGAGGGCTGTCCGACAAATGTCACGAAAATTCTTCAACGCCATTTTGCATGAAGCCTCGTTTTACGCTCCAAATCAGTGCAAATCCGCGCCAGAGTGCCCCGATCAATTGACAAAATTGCACGACTCTTTATAGTTGTCCACCCACCAAATTGAAGCATCAGGACCCTATATGTCTGACAAGAAAGCCACCCTGCAAATTGATGGCCATGATGAGGCGATCGACCTGCCTATTTACTCCGGAACGATTGGCCCGGACGTGGTAGATGTAGGCGGACTCACCAGTCAGGGCATGTTCACCTACGACCCCGGCTTTGTGTCCACCGCTTCTTGCGAATCCCAGATCACCTATATCGATGGGGGCAAAGGCGTACTGCTGCACCGCGGCTATCCTATTGACCAACTCGCGGACCGTTCCGACTACCTGGAAACCTGCTACCTCCTGCTCTACGGAGAACTACCCAACGCAGAACAAAAGAAAGAGTTTGTCGATACTGTGCATAACCACACGATGGTGCACGAGCAAATTCGCACCTTCTTCAACGGTTTCCGTCGTGACGCCCACCCCATGGCGATCATGTGTGGCGTGGTAGGCGCCCTGTCGGCCTTCTATCACGATTCACTGGACATCTCCGACGAACATCACCGGCAGGTAGCAGCCTTTCGCCTGATTGCGAAGATGCCGACATTGGCGGCCATGAGTTACAAGTTCTCTATTGGTCAGCCCTTCATGTATCCGGACAACGACCTGAACTATGCAGAGAACTTTCTGCACATGATGTTTGGTAATCCCTGTGAGCCCAGCAATGTAAGCCCGGTACTGGCCAAAGCCATGGACCGTATTTTCCTGCTACACGCCGACCATGAGCAAAACGCCTCTACCTCAACCGTACGACTGGCCGGCTCCTCAGGCGCCAACCCGTTTGCCTGTATCGCTGCCGGTATCGCCGCTTTGTGGGGCCCATCGCATGGGGGCGCCAATGAAGCCGTACTGGAGATGCTCGAGGAGATCGGAGACGTATCCCGCATTGACGAATACGTCGCCCGTGCCAAAGACAAGGAAGACCCCTTCCGCCTTATGGGCTTCGGTCACCGCGTCTACAAGAACTTCGATCCGCGCGCCAAGGTAATGAAGGAGGCAGCGGACGAAGTGCTGGCAGAGCTGGGCATAGACAACGAGCCCTTGCTGGCAATCGCCAAGCGCCTGGAAGAAATCGCACTGGAAGACGATTACTTCATCTCCAAGAAGCTGTATCCGAATGTCGACTTTTACTCCGGCATCATCCTCAAGGCCATCGGCATTCCAACCAGCATGTTCACGGTGATCTTCGCCGTCGGCCGCACGGTCGGCTGGATCGCCCACTGGAACGAAATGATTTCAGGCAGCTACCGTATCGGTCGTCCCCGTCAGCTTTACACCGGACACGACCAGCGCGATTTTGTACCGCTGGACCAGCGCTAACCCAGCGCCGGACAAACAAGGCCGCGCTGCGGCCTTTTTTATGTGCAAGAAAACGTAGAACACAACAACAGAGAACTCTATGAGCGACATCGTCATCAGCGGCACCGGCCTCTATACACCGGCAAATTCTATTACCAATGCGGAATTGGTAGAGTCGTTCAATGCCTATGTCGACAATTACAATAGCGAAAACGCCGATTCGATCGCCAGCGGCGACCTTCCTGCACTAGCTCACTCCTCAGTTGAATTCATAGAAAAAGCCTCGGGAATAAAATCCCGCTATGTTGTGGACAAGGAAGGCATTCTGGACCCACAGCGAATGGCACCGCAGATTCCCGAGCGCACTAATGATGAGCAATCGGTCATGTGTGAAATGGCGGTTACCGCCGCACGTGAAGCCATGGCCCAGGCCGGTAAGACCCCGGAAGACATAGATGCTGTTATTGTTGCCGCGTCCAATATGCAACGCGCCTACCCCGCTATGGCCGTAGAAGTGCAGGATGCGCTGGGCATTCAGGGGTTTGGCTTCGATATGAATGTGGCCTGCTCATCGGCCACTTTCGGCATTCAGCAGGCACGCGACAGCATCTCCAATGGCAGCGCCAATTGTGTGCTGGTGGTAAACCCGGAAATCTGCTCCGGTCACCTGAATTTTTGCGATAGGGATTCCCACTTTATCTTTGGTGACGTTTGTACAGCGGTCATTTTGGAGCGGGCAGAAACAGCAACATCGGACGACCAGTACCTGATTGTCGACAGTAAACTGCAAACCATTTACTCAAACAATATTAGAAATAACTTTGGCTTTCTTAACCGCGCCGACGAATCAGGCGTAGGTGCCAGGGATAAGCTTTTTGTGCAGGAAGGTAGGAAGGTATTCAAGGAAGTCTGCCCGGCAGTGGCGACGCAGATTTCGTCGCAACTGGATGCCTTGTCCATCCAACCCTCTTCTCTCAAACGACTCTGGCTGCATCAGGCCAACTTAAGCATGAACCAGTTAATTGCCAAGCGCGTGCTCGGTCGCGACGCCAGAGAGGACGAGGCACCAACAATTCTGGACGAATATGCCAACACCAGTTCGGCAGGATCGGTTATCGCGTTCCACAAACACCGTGCCGATTTCAACAGCGGAGACCGCGGTGTACTTTGCTCATTTGGTGCCGGCTACAGTATTGGCAGCGTGGTACTGGAAAAGCGTTAAGCTCGCCCGCTAGAGAATTTCTTTCAGCGCAACGAGCAATGCATCGCACTGCTCTTCTGTTCCCACGGTAATTCGCAGATATTCGCTGATTCTGGGCTTATCGAAAAATCGTACAATCACATCCTTTTCTCGCAGCCTTTCGAACACCTGCCGCCCACTGTGAGACGGGTGACGTGCAAAGACAAAGTTTGCTGATGACGGCAACACCTCAAACCCTAATTCGACCAGAGAAGCACTCAGGCGCTCACGCGTCTCAATGACCTGGCCGCAGGTTTCCCGAAAATACCCCTCGTCCTCGAACGCCGCCAAGGCCATTCGCTGGGCTAAAACACCCAGCGGATAGGAATTGAAAGAATTTTTAACCCGGGAAAGACCTTCAATCAAAGGCGCCTGCCCCATCGCTACCCCTACACGGAGACCGGCCAGGGCGCGGGACTTGGACAGGGTTTGGGTTACCAACAGATTGTCGTATTCGTCGATCAGCGACACGGCACTGGCGGCGCCAAAATCTACATAGGCCTCGTCGATAATAACAACACGATCAGGGTTTGCGGCCAGCACATCCCGAATAGCATCAAGACCCATCGCAATGCCGGTCGGTGCATTGGGATTGGGAATAATGATGCCGCCGTTGTCGCAGCCATAGTCACCGGCATCAACCTGAAAGCTTTCTGTCACTGGCACCTGCTGATACTGAACACCGTAGAGCTCACACCACACGGGATAAAAGCTATAGGTGATATCAGGAAAAAGAATCGGCTGATCTTGCTTGAGCAAGCCCAAAAACGCATGTGCCAGCACTTCATCTGAGCCATTGCCAACAAAAACCTGCTCGTTGCTCAGCCCATAGTACTCAGCAATCCCCTCGCGCAGCTCGACCGACTCCGGGTCAGGATATAGGCGCAGCGCATCACCATGAGTCTCGGCCATTACCGACAACACCTTCGGTGATGGCGGGAATGGAAACTCATTCGTGTTGAGCTTCACCTGCTTTTGCGCGCGCGGCTGTTCTCCCGGCACATAGGGGGTCAGGCTCCTGGCGATGTCACTCCAAAAACGACTCATGATAATGTTTCCCTGCTTACCAGACAGAAAAGCCCGACCAGATGGCCGGGCTTGTCACTGTAATGGCGTCCCCTAGGGGGTTCGAACCCCTGTTACCGCCGTGAAAGGGCGGGGTCCTGGACCACTAGACGAAGGGGACGCAGCGCTTAATGGACACCAGCCAAAAAGCTGCGCCATTGTAGCCGACAGCGATCTGTATGCAAAGCAAAGCGATCGATGCAGCAGCAGAGATTATCAGGCTCAGTACTTGAATACGGTATCCAGCATAATCCGGTCGTAATCAATAGCGCCGCCCTCTTCCGCAAGATTTTTCTCGCCGGCCTCGTTGTTCAGAAACCAGGTGAATCCCACTTGCCACTGCTTGTTCACAGCGTAGGCTCCAGACAAGCGATGCCCCTTGCCGTCCGTACCGCCGCCGGCAAAGTCGGAATCACTCAACAGGCCCAGTGCCGCATCGGCCTCCAGATCCTGATATTGATACGCCAGCTGCCAGCTACCCTTGCTTTTCGCTTTGCCAATTTTCGCACCCGCCAGATAACCGGTGTCATAATCATCCGCGTCCTGGTTTTGCACGTAATCCGCGAACAGGTTGAACGGCAAACCAAACAGGTTAAACATCAGATCGGCGCCCACCTCAACCATTTCATAGTTGTACTCATACACACCGTTCACTGAGCTATTGCCAAAGAAGTCATCGTCAAAATAGGGCTCGTTCCCCTTGGTAGGAAAGTCGTAGTAACCCAAAGACGCGGTTAGACTAACCGCTTCGCCCAGTGCCAGCGTTGTGCCGCCCTGTAGACCCCAGGCGAACTCATCATTATCCTGTCGGCTGTCACTCTCCAGCCAATTGCCGATGAAGTTTACAAACAGGCTCTCGCCTCCCCAGCTTGCGCCCACGCCTTCGGGTCGCCAGTCACCATCCCAGAGCAAGGCGCTCTTTTGCGGCCTGTACAGGGGATTTGAATACTTACCTGCGGTAAGAGCGAGATCATCCATTGGCTTCCAGGTGAAGTAGGCCAGGTCCAGCCGCAGATCCTTGGTATCGTTACCAGACCCCAGAGTCTGGTTGGATGACACCGGGTCGCTACCACCCGAGGCGACGCCCAGGCCGACACTGGTATTTGACGGCAAACTGGCGATGAGTGCAGCCCTTGCCCTGATTCGGTTGCGCTCACGGGTATCACGGCCTTCGATATCAATATTTTCATAACGATAGCGGAAGTCACCCTTCCACTTGATACGCTCAGACCAACTGCTGGCAGCGCGAGACTCTTTGGACTTAATGATTTCGGTCTGCGCCAATTCCAGCTCGGTAACCGTCGTCTCGCTTAGCTCCCTGAGTTGCAGATTCTCCTGCTCCAGCGCATTCAAGCGCTCGGACATCGCTGCGAAATCAGCCCTGAGCTGAGCAAACTCAGCATCGCTGACAGCTGCCGTAACACTGTTTGCTCCCGACGCCAGAGCACCCGCCACCGCTACCACTAACAGTTTTCTCATAATCCCCATCTCCATAAGATCGCAGTCACACCGCGATGTATAACGAACTGTGGACAATTTTAGGCGGCTTATGTGACAGAAATGTGACGAAATCCATTAATCGCAGGGAATTTTAGATTTTTTATCAAAGAATTGGGTGTAGAAGCGGCGGGCAGGCGCAGGCGGCGCCCCCGCCAAGGGACAGGTTAATTACTGCTGCTACTGCTCGATCTGTGCGGCGAGGTCTGAGGGCTCAACGTGGCGCACGTCGAGCCCGCGTACCAGGTAAATAACCTGTTCGGCAACGTTACTGGCATGATCACCTACCCGCTCCAGACTGCGCAGTGCCCACATCTCGTTGAGCACAGCACCTATCGTGCGAGGGTCCTCCATCATAAAGGTCACCAGGCTACGCATGGCACTCCCGTACAGCGCATCGACGGTACGGTCCGACATCACCACATCAACCGCCGTATCCACATCAAGCCGGGCGAATGCATCCAGCGCCTTGCGCAGCATGCCAGAAGCATGCTCGGCAATATGACGAATCTCGGTGTAATTGCTGGGGGACTCACCGCTCTCGCTGAGTTTGATGGCCTGCCTGGCTATTTTTGTGGCTTCATCGCCAATTCGTTCGAGGTCTGTGGTTAGCTTGGCTACCGCAATCACCAGCCTCAAGTCACTGGCGGCAGGCTGCCTGCGTGCCAGAATGCGGGCACACTCATCGTCAATGCTAACCTCCATGTCATTTACTTCCTGGTCTCCCGAAATAACCAGTTCAGCGTCACCACTATTACGCTGTAACAGCGCTTCAACGGCTACATTTATCTGTTGCTCAACTTTGCCACCCATTTCCAGAAGATGGTTCTTGACGGCTTCCAGCTCAGCATTGAACTGGGCCGAAATGTGTTGTTTGTAACTCTCTTGCTGCACCATACGCCTGCCCCTTAACCGTAACGACCAGTGATGTAATCTTCTGTCTGCTTTTTGGATGGATTGGTAAACAGCGCATCAGTGCTGTCGAATTCGATCAGTTTACCCATATACATAAAGGCGGTCATATCCGACACCCGTGCGGCCTGTTGCATATTATGGGTCACGATAACGATGGTATAACGTGATTTCAGTTCGTAGATCAGCTCTTCGATTTTCAGCGTTGAGATCGGGTCCAATGCAGATGCCGGCTCATCCAGCAACAAAACCTCCGGCTCCACTGCCACAGTTCTCGCTATCACCAACCGTTGCTGCTGGCCGCCGGATAGCCCCAGGGCACTGTCATCGAGCCGGTCCTTTACCTCGTCCCAAAGCGCCGCCGAACGCAGCGACTTTTCAACAACCTCATCCAGCACACGTCTTTTATTAACCCCCTGAATACGAAGACCATAGGCCACGTTCTCATAAACGGACTTGGGGAAAGGATTAGGCTTTTGAAACACCATGCCAATACGGCGCCTGAGGCTGGCCACATCAACGTTGCCGGCGTAAATATCATCTCCCTCCAGCAATAACTTTCCCTTAACGAGACAACCGTCAACCAGATCGTTCATCCGATTGAAGCAGCGCAGCAGACTGGACTTACCGCAACCACTGGGGCCAATAAACGCGGTGACTCGCTTCTTGGGAATGTCCAGGTTGATATCATGCAGCGCCTGTACATCCTGGTTGTAAAACAAACTGAGGTTCTGTACCTGCAAGCTGGTTTCAGCGGGCAATTGCTCCACCCCGGCTGGCGCTCTCTTCAGTGCTTGAATATCAATAGCATGTGTTTGCATAGTCGTTTCTCTCGTAAAACTCTGCGCCAGCTAGCTTTCCAGCGACTTGTAACGTTCCCTGAGACGATTTCTCAGGCTCACTGCAGCCAGGTTCAGCAACGCGATGATGATCACCAATAACAGCGCTGTCGCGTAGACAAGCGGCCTTGCTGCTTCAACATTGGGGCTCTGGAAACCTACATCATAAATATGAAAGCCCAGGTGCATGAATTTCTGATCAAGGTGTACGTAGGGATAGTTAGCATCCACCGGCAGCGTCGGCGCGAGCTTGACCACACCCACTAACATCAGCGGGGCCACTTCGCCGGCCGCCCGCGCCACGGCGAGAATAAGGCCGGTCATCATTGCGGGGCTTGCCATCGGTAGCACCACTCGCCACAAGGTTTCTGCCCTGGTTGCGCCCAAGGCCAGGCTACCCTCTCGCACCATCTTGGGTATGCGCGCCAGCCCCTCCTCTGTCGCCACAATCACAACTGGTAGCGTCAACAGCGCCAGGGTCAGCGAGGCCCACATCAAGCCTGGCGTTCCGAATGTCGGGGTGGGCAGAGACGCAGGAAAAAACAGCTGATCGATCTCACCACCTACGAAGTAAACAAAGAAGCCTAGCCCGAATACGCCATAAACGATTGAGGGAACACCCGCCAGGTTATTCACCGCGATGCGAATAGTGCGAGTTACAACACCCTGCCGCGCATATTCGCGCAAATAGACAGCGGCCACCACACCAAAGGGGGTAACAATGATAGACATCAGTATGACCATCATGACAGTACCGAAAATCGCCGGGAAAACTCCGCCTTCGGTATTTGCTTCCCGGGGCTGGGCACTCAGAAATTCCCAGAGTTTTTCCAGATACAGCCCGACCTTGCCGAACAGTCCAAGGGCGTTGGGCTGAAATGCCCTGACCACCTTCGCGATGGGCAGGGAAACCACGCGCCCATCCATAAGCTCTGCCGTATAGCTGTGCTTGGCAATGCTGTCATAGAGCACGTACAGGCGCTCTTGCAGCACCCTGTATCTAGCGTCCAGTTCTTCACGCTCGCTTGCCAGTGACAGCTGCGATGCGGGATCCAGCTGCCCTTCCAGCTCCAGGGTACGCTCCTGCAGGCGCAGTCGCTCCAACTCGTAGTTAATCTCTCCAATATCATTGCGTTCGATATCGTGGATTTTGTCGCGCACTGCCACGGTATCGGCTATAAGCGAAAAAAATGCCGCCCAACGATCGCTGTCAGACGACGTTTCAGTCGCAATGGCCTCACCGTCACGACTGACGCTGCGCAGAAAACCGTAGAAGTTACCCCACTCCAGACGCTCTATCACCATCGCGTCTGCAGGGGCACGCCTGTCGCTAATCTGCTCGTCGATCAACCAGACGAAATCGCTGTCGAGAAAATCGCGATTGCCCTGCTTCAACAAGGTCCGCGCAAAAAATGGGCCTGGGCCCTGCAATTCAAAGCCCGCCTCGCGTAACTGCTGACCGGAGACCTCGACCTGATCTACCGCCTCGCCCATAACTTGCCGCTCTTCACCCTGGTAGCTGACAGTTGCAAGCAGAACATCCTTTGGCCAGAAATGGCTGAAACCACGAACCGCCAGCAACAGAATAAGGCCAACCACGGCTATAACGCTGAGGGTGACCGCTGCAGCGTTAAGCCAGATCATTGGCTCACCGCTTTTCAGCCAGACTACCGGCCCAGGGTTAGGCTTGCTGTATATGGTTTTGTCGATTTGACTCGTCATTACAGGGACCCGTATTTCACACGCAGGCGCTGGCGCACTATCTCTGCAATCGTGTTAACCACAAAGGTAAATAGAAAAAGTACGAAGGCCGCTAGAAATAGCACCCTGTAGTGGCTGCTGTCGACTTCTGCCTCGGGTATCTCCACCGCGATGTTCGCCGACAAGGTTCGCATGCCCTCGAAGATGTTCGCATCCATGATGGGGGTATTGCCTGTCGCCATGAGGACAATCATGGTCTCACCTACGGCCCGGCCCAGGCCTATCATCAAGCCTGAAAATATGCCGGGGCTTGCCGTGGGTAAAACCACGCCAACCAGTGTTTGCCAGGATGTAGCACCCAGGGCCAAGCTACCGTAACTCAGGTTGCGAGGTACCGAAAAAATGGCGTCTTCAGCGATCGAGAAAATAGTAGGAATAACCGCCATGCCCATCGCGATGCCCACCACCAGGGAGTTCCGCTGATCGAAAGAAATACCCAGCTCGGTGGTGATCCAGCGCCGCATATCACCGTCAAAGAGTATCAACTCCAGCGGATCATTCGCGGCGAAACAAAACCAGAACAGCACGACAGCAACAGGAACCAGCAGCGCCGCGTGCCAGCCATCGGGAACCGCGCTACGAAATCGCAGGGGTAGCTGCGACCAGGCAAAGGCAAACGCCAAGATACCAAGGGGAAAGAGCAGCATTACGGTAAAAACGCCGGTGAGGTTATCCTCCACAAAAGGCGCCAACCACAGCCCTGCCAGAAAACCCAGAATCACCGTTGGCAGTGCTTCCATCAGTTCTATCATCGGCTTTACTTTGCGCCTCAGTGCTGGCGCCATAAAGTAGGCTGTATAAATCGCACCACAGATTGCCATGGGCCCGGCGATCAACATCGTATAAAACGCCGCTTTTAGTGTGCCGAAGGCTAGCGGTGAAAAGCTGTATTTAGGCTCAAAATCGTTATTAGACGCCGATGACTGCCAGGTGTAGCCAGGCTCATCGTAGCTTTCGTACCACACCTTATCCCATAGCGCCGACCAGGAAATATCCGGGTGCTCATTGTCGATACTCCACTGCCGCTGCATAGCGTCCTGACCGACATAAAGAACCCCATCACCTCTGGGCGTAATAGCCGCTATCCCACCCCTGCCCGCCGGCAAGATGACCTCGCTAAGCAAATTCCGGTGAGCCGTTGTGTGATAAATCTGCAGCTCTCCCGCTTCGCCGACAGCCAGAAAGCCTTTGCGGCGGTGCTCTGGCAACAGTTGTGTGATTACTGCGCCGCCCGTTTCAAACCGACGAACTTCCTGCAGCCGGTAACTGCCACTCTCCCTGACCATAAAGTGCTGCACCAACTCACCCTGATCTGACGCGGACAACAGGGAAATGCCGCCCAGCAACAAATCTGCGGTTGTTAGCCCGGCAGCACTGCCGAATAACTCGCCACTGTCGACAAGAGACAAGCTGCCATCGTCCCCGGCCTTAGCAAGGTCATAAACTTCAAACTGTCCAGTGGCGGACACCAGGTAGAGCCAGCGCTGGGAAGAACCGATCAGCAGTTTCTCCGGTCTTAAAGCGTTTTCTGGAAGTCGAAGCACCTCTTTTTCCAGGGTAGTTTCACCGGAAAGAAAGTCCTCTTCTTTTTCGAAACGGGTAATGCGCGGTCTACCATCGGCAAACAATGCCGCCAGCAGCAGCGACTCTTCGCCGTCGCGAACAACAACATCGACAATCTCGCCAGCACCCAGCTGTAGATCCGCGCTCTGGTACTGCCATTCGATGCGCGGCGTAATAAGTCGACCACCATCCGGGTAGGTGATTCGATACTCGTGCCGCAAGAGTCGAACACTGCCATCCGCAAGGCCCAGCGCTACCAATCTGTCCGCCGAACTCTCATCCCCGATTGCGGTGACAACAGGGCCGTCAGTGACAAGGTCAAGCGCCTCAATTGTTACTCCATCGGCGAGAGAGAAAAAGCGACCACTCCCATCGCTCTGTAACGACAGACCAACCTCGCCCTGCTCCTCTACTGCCAGATACGCTGGCACCGAAACGGACTGCCAAGGCACCGCCTCATCGCTGTGTAGTTGCGCACTACCGAACAGGGGCAATACTTCGTAAAGCAGATAAAAAAAGATCAGCAGGATGGTGACGAGTACGCCAGAGCCGCCTATCGAAATTGAAAAGGTAGCCAGGCGATCCTTAAAGCGTCGCCAACCGGGCATCCAGACGGGAATATGCTCGTTGAAGCTACTCACAGCACCAGCCTGTCATCTTATCCGGATCGTGCAAGACAACCTCAAACGTTCTATATAAACCGCAGTAAAGAGGCTGCACACAGTGCAGCCTCGCTTTATATCTACTCGCTTGTGACATGCAGGCGCTACAACTGCAGCTCGGCTGTCATCCGATCAACTACAGCCGCCGGTAATGGAATGTATCCGTCCTTGACGACGACTTCCTGCCCTTGGCGAGAATAAACCAGCTTGACGAATTCTCGCTCCAGCGGCGAAAGCGATTTATTGGGATCTTTATTTACATAGACATAGAGGAACCGTGATAACGGGTAATCCCCGGTGACAGCATTCTCAGGAGTGGCATCAACAGCTGTACCACCTGGCTTCTTACTCAATGGGACCGAGCGCACGCTGGAAGTCTTGTAGCCTATTCCGGAATACCCTATCCCGTTGATCGACGTTGACACCGATTGAACCACCGAAGCAGAACCGGGCTGTTCGTTGACCGTATTTTTGAAGTCACCCTTACACAACGCCTTGCTCTTGAAGTAGCCGTAGGTCCCGGATACTGAGTTTCGCCCGAACAACTGGATATCTCGACCCGCCCAGGCGCCGGGAAGACCAAGGTCCCCCCAGTTCGAAATATCATTGTCGGCGGCACATTTACGTGTAGACGAGAACACAGCATCCACTTCAGCAATGCTCATACCCGCTATGGGGTTATCTTTGTGCACATAGACTGCGAGCGCATCAATGGCCACTGGCACTGCTGTGGGCTTATAGCCATGTCGTGCCTCGAAGGCCTCCAGCTCCTTGTCTTTCATCTTGCGGCTCATAGGGCCGAAACTGGATGTGCCCTCTGTCAGCGCCGGCGGTGCGGTTGAAGACCCTGCTGCTTGAATTTGAACATTCACATTGGGGTAAGCACGCTTGAACTCTTCCGCCCAAAGGGTCATCAAATTGGCTAGAGTGTCCGAGCCAATGCTGGACAGATTCCCCGATACACCACTGGCAACCTCGTAATCCTTAAGTCCCGGATCAACGTCGGCAGACCAAACAGCCTGAGACAGAGCGATACTGCCTACTGCGGCGCCTAGCTTTACTATCCTGGTCAGATTCATGCTCACTCCGTCAATTTGATTGGTGACGGAGATAAGGTAAGCGAGAAATATTACAGTATTGTTACACGGGTCATTTAATTGACTCGAATGGCCGAAAATCAGCCTTTAAAAGCGATAGTGAAGGTGCTGCCCTTGCCAACCTCACTGCTTATCCTGAGTTGAGCATCATGCGCCGCTACTACGTGCTTCACTATGGCCAACCCCAGTCCGGTGCCGCCGGTCTTGGCGTTGCGACTGTCATCCACTCGATAGAATCGTTCAGTAAGCCTGGGAATGTGCATGCCATCGATGCCCACACCCTGGTCGCTAACAGACAAAAGATACTCCCCCTGATCTTTACACCAACTGATAATCACCGGTGAATCTTCTGCGCTGTATTTGATCGCATTGTTAACCAGGTTAGAGAGCGCGCTGTCCAGCTCCCGATAGTCGCCAAGAACCTTGTGCTGGCTATCCAACTGCAAAACCAGGTGACGCTCCGGATGGTTGGCCTGCATTTCTTCCTGCAACTTACGGGCGAGGCCAGCGATGTCTATCTCATCAAGCTTTTCCTCAGCCACCACGCTTTCGATACGTGAAAGCCACAACAGATCCTTGAGCAGATTCTCCATGCGCCTGGACTGTTGCTGCATGTGCATAAGCGGCTTTTCCATTGGCGCCTTTCCGCCTACACCCGTGCTCAACAGGGTATCTATGTAGCCCATGATGACCGTCAGAGGTGTACGCAGCTCGTGAGATACATTGCCAACGAAATCCCTGCGCATGCGCTCCAAGCGCGCAATAGAGGTGACGTCACGCACAAACACCAGCTTGTCGCCTTTACCGAAGGGCGTTACCTCGATTTGCAGCACTTGCTCCTGGTCGGCGGGCACAACAAGTTGCAGGATCTCATTGAAATCACCAGCCAGAAAGTACTGGTGGAATTCGGGAAAACGCACCAGATTAAGCAGTGGCTGCCCCCTATCCGTGGGATATTTTAGCCCCAGCAAGCGCTCGGCAGAGGCATTGCTCCATTCAATAGCGCCAGACTCACTCAGCATGACGACGCCTTCGCGCATTGATGCAAAGGAGTCCTGCAGGTAATCGAGGCTGGATTGCAGTTGAGTACGCGCTTCACGGTTTTCACGTTGCAGTGCATAGATGCGGTCGTAGATTACACCCCAGATTCCGTGACTTTCCGGCGGCTCCTCTTCTGGCTCACTCAACCAGCGACGTATCTTCCACATTTGTCGGAGCCAGAAGCAGCAAAGCAGAAACAGCGCGGCCGCTACCATGATGTAGGGATATCCTAGCGTCCAACCCAGCAGCCCACCGGCAAACATCACCAGAAACAGCCTTCGAACCTCGGCTAGCCAGCTCCCGGAAATCTTCACGTGCCGGTGACTCCACTTGCCGAGAAGCGATAACCAGTGCCACGCACTGTCTGTATGAGCTCACCATAATCATGCTGATCTGTATGCAGGGCCTTACGCAAACGGCGAATATGCACGTCTACCGTTCGCTCTTCGACGTAAACATTCGCACCCCAAACGCGATCGAGAAGCTGGCTGCGCGTATAAGCTTTCTCGGGATGATTCATGAAGAAGTGCAACAAGCGAAATTCTGTAGGGCCCATTTCAAGTGCTTCACCGCCAAGATGAGCGCGGTGACTCTCGCCGTCCAGCACCAGCGCTTCAACCTGCAGTCGTTCTTCGCCTGCGCCTGCGCCGGTTCTTCGCAATAAGGCTTTAATACGTGCAATCAACTCTCTTGGGGCGAAAGGCTTGGTCATATAGTCATCAGCACCCACGTCCAGGCCCTGAATCACATTATCCTCTGCCGTTTTGGCGGTCAGCATGATCACGGGAATGTCCCTGGTGGCATCCTCACGCTTCAAGCGACGCAGTAGCTCGATACCGCTACCTCCCGGTAGCATCCAGTCAAGCAAGACGACATCAGGGCGCTCATCGACAATCATTGCGTGCCCGGCAAGAATGTTGTCGGCCTCCAGGCACCTGAACTCGGCAATTTCCAACGCCATGCGTAGCATGTCGCGAATCGCTAATTCATCTTCCACTATTAGAACGGTTGATTCAGGCATGTCCGGCAAACCCTTACTCGATTATGAACAGGGTATTAGAAAAGGTAAGTGTTACAATTATATGACATACCGCGCTTTTATTGTCCCGCGATTATATCGCCTCACACATCGCATTAAAGGACCTCAAGGGAACACCATTATGAACACAAGCCTCAGATATCTTCTGGCAATCTGTCTGCTTGGCTGTGCTGTAAGCACCACGGCGGCGCCCCGACTGGTACTTCAACTGACGGTTGACGGGCTACGGGCAGATTTCATCACCCGCTATGCTGATAACTTTGGACCCGGTGGATTCCGCTACTTACAGGATAATGGGATTGCCTTCAGCGACGCCCACTACCTTCACGCCAATACCGAAACAATCGTAGGTCATACAACGCTGGCAACAGGCGCCACACCTGCTGTGCACGGCATGGTCGGTAACGTGTGGTACCACGCCGACAGTGGCGAACTGGGGTACAACATTGAAGATGCATCGGCGCCTCTTATTGCAACGCGAGAAGAATCAAGCGCTGGCGCACAAGTAGATCCCGCCCAAAAGCGCGCCAGAACCTCTGGCAGGTCGCCTGCCGGGATTCTAGTGCCCACATTCAGTGACACCTTATCGATAGCCACCGCCGGCCAAGCCAAGGTTTTCGGCATCTCCGGCAAGGATCGAAGCGCTGTCGCCATGGCGGGCAAAAGCGGCATCGCCTATTGGTACTCCACCGATAACGGCGATTTTCAAAGTAGCCGGTACTATATGGAGCGCTATCCAGACTGGGTCACGTCATGGAACGGACAACGAAAAGCCGAAGCCTTCGGCGGCAAACAGTGGGAGCTAATGCATGACGTGGCCCGCTATACATTCGGTGAGCAGGACGACCGGCCCTACGAAGTAGACCTGAAAGGCTACGGGCGAACCTTTCCACATAACTTCGGGCCGGCAGAACACCCGTTATTTTACACCCGGCTCTTGGTCAGCCCGGAAGGTGATCGCCTATTACTCGATTTTGCCAAATCGTTGATTCAATCGGAGAGTATAGGACAGGACGAGGTTACTGATTATCTCTCTGTCAGTTTCTCCGGCATTGATGCGGTCAATCATTTTTTTGGGCCATCCAGCCTGGAAAATGAAGATGCCATGCTGCAACTGGACCGCACCCTTGCCGCGTTGCTCGAATATGTCGACGAGAAGGTTGGCCTCGACAACACCCTGATCGTACTCTCTGCCGATCACGGTATGGCCGAAATGCCAGAGTATGCCAGCGAGCTGGGTTACCCGGCAAAACGTCTGTATAGCGATGAGGTATTGGCGGTTGCAGGCTTGATCGCCAAAGACTTGTTCGGAACCGAAGATATCGTTCGTGATTTCTTCAGGCCCTATCTTTACCTGGATGCTGAGGTGATGAGCAAAAAGCGCCTGGACAGGCACAGTGTTGCTTCCGCAATCGCCGCAAAACTTGAGGAGCATCCCGGAATCAATGGTGCGCTTAGCAGCCACAATTTAGCGGCAGACCCTCTATCGGGTGCTGCTGCCGCCGTGCAGCATAATCAGCATTCATTACGCTCCGGTGACATCTATGTTTTTCAGCAGCCTTACTGGTTTTTGTTCGACCGAGGCGCTGTGGCGGCCATGCACGGATCACCGTGGGCCTACGACACCCACGTTCCGATTATATTCGCTGGCCCCGGCATCGAGCCGGCAACGGTTAATCGCCGTGTTCACCCCATCGACGTGGCGCCCACGCTGTCGGCTCTGCTGCAAATACCCAGTCCGGCAGCTGCTCAGGGCAAGTCACTCACAGAGGTCATAGGAAACCAGCTTTCTAAGCGATAGTAGGCAGGTATCTGTCGCTGCAGATGATCTAATGGGCAGGCTTAAGGCTTAAGGCTTAAGGCTTAAAGGGCGCCGGTAAGATCGGCGCCCGGAAAGAAACGGTCGCTAACGTAAGCTCGCGTTGATGTTTTGCAGCATTTTATTACCCGGGCATAAATCGCCTTCAGACAGCGAATTAAGTGGACGACTGGAGGTTTCCAGAACCTCATGAAGCTCCCTGGAATCCTTATCCATATAGATTAGCCCGGTCAGTATCTCGCCCTTCACTCTGGCCTCTTCCAGCGCCAACATTGCCGACATCCGGTTAAAGGGATCAAGGTCGTCATCCAACTTGTGCAATCTCAGCACAGACCCATCGTGCAGAGTCACCTCATTACTGCTGCCTGCGTGATAGCTGGTGGTTATTTCCTCACGCATTGGCACGAAATCAACCGTTCCGGTTGCCTCAGAGTGGTCGCGCACAAACTCATAACTTTTGGTCGAACCAGGGTTATTGTTGAATGTCACACACGGGGAAACAACATCAATAAGCGCAAAACCACGATGCGTCATCGCCGCCTTTATCAATGGCACCAATTGCTCTTTGTCGCCAGAGAAACTGCGCGCCACAAAGGTTGCGCCAAGCTGTAGCGCCAGCCCGGGAAGATCGATCGCGCCGAAGGGGTTGGGGTCTCCCTTCTTGCTGGCAGAACCCTCATCCGCTGTAGCTGAGTCCTGCCCCTTGGTCAGACCGTAACAGCCATTGTTCATTACGATGTAAACCATATTGAGGTTACGGCGTACGGCGTGGGTAAATTGCCCCATGCCAATCGAGGCGGTATCACCATCACCAGACACACCCAGATACAACAGATCCCTGTTGGCCATAGCAGCACCTGTCACAACAGATGGCATACGCCCGTGTACTGAGTTAAAACCGTGGGACTTACCCAAAAAGTACGTGGGCGCCTTGGACGAACAGCCTATCCCTGACAACTTCGCGATCTTATGCGGCGGAATAGAAAGCTCATGGCAGGCTTTAACAATAGAACCACTGATCGAGTCATGGCCACAGCCGGCACACAGGGTTGAAATAGACCCTTCGTAATCGGCCCGGGTATAGCCCAGCTCATTCTCTGGCAGACTGGGGTGACGGAATGCGGGTATCTGGTAACTCATGACTTGTCTCCTGCGCCGCTGGCAACTTTATCGCCATGTATGGGCGTTACATTATTGCCGGGCAGTAACTGCAATATCTGTTTGCGTATATTTCTTGCACTGATTGGCGTGCCATCGAAACACAACACCGATTTCAACTTGTCCGGGCCAAACTCGAATTCAGCCATGAGCAGTGTGCGCAGCTGAGCGTCACGATTCTGCTCAATGACAAACACAACATCATGAGTATCGATGTAGTCTTCCACTTCCTTGTTAAACGGAAATGCCCTGACTCGCATGGCGTCGAGATAAACGCCCTCCTCTGCCAGATAGTCAATCGCTTCGCGAGAAGACTCTTCACTGGTTCCAAAATAGAGAACGCCGATATCTGTCTCTTTCGCTGAGGGAATGATTTCAGGCTGCGGAACGTACTCCTTGATGGTCTCCCACTTGGCCATCAAGCGATGCATGTTTTTCTCATACTCCTCGCCTTTCTCGGTATACACAGCATATTCGTCGCGGGATGTGCCGCGGGTGAAAAAGCTACCTTTCTCGGGGTGAGTACCAGGGACCGTGCGATAGCAGATGCCATCGCCATCAACATCCAGATAACGACCAAAGCGCTCCATCTCATCAAGCTGTTCAGCGTTGAGCACTTTTCCACGATCATAATTGCTGGCATCGTCCCACTGCAGTGGCTCGGACATATTATCGTTCATGCCCAGATCAAGATCGGTCATGAGGATTATCGGTGTCTGCAAGCGCTCAGCGAGATCGAAAGACTGGGCACCAAAGTCAAAACACTCTTTAGGCGTAGAGGGAAACAACAACACTTGCTTGGTGTCACCATGAGAGGCATAGGCCGAAGACAATATGTCTGACTGCTGGGTTCGGGTGGGCATGCCCGTCGATGGCCCCGCCCGCTGCACGTCGTAAAGTACGGTGGGAATTTCGGCGAAATAGGCCAGGCCAAGGAACTCACTCATCAGAGAAACGCCGGGGCCGCTGGTGGCAGTGAATGCGCGAGCACCATTCCAGCTAGCGCCAATGACCATGCCGATTGCGGCCAATTCATCCTCCGCCTGCACAATGGCATAGTTACGCTGACCGGTACCGGGATCGATACGCATGCGTTTAGCGTATTTCTCAAACGCATCCACCACCGATGTCGACGGTGTGATCGGATACCAGGCGGCAACAGTCGCACCACCATAAATAGCACCAAGGCCCAGGGCAGTATTCCCATCCAGCAGTACCTTGTCACCCACCGCGTCAGCCGTCTTTACGCGAATACCCAGCGGGCATTCAAAGTTATCCTTGGCGTACTGATGGCCAAGCTCCAGCGCGTGTATGTTGGGAAGGATAAGTTTTTCCTTACCCTTGAACTGATCCCCTACCAGTGCAGTAAGCACCTTAAAGTCCATATCCAGCAAAGCTGCAAGCGCGCCTACATAAATAACGTTTTTGAAAAGCTGACGCTGGCGAGGGTCCTTGTATTGCTCATTACAGATCCGGGTCAGCGGAAGACCAATAATATTGACATCGTTGCGAATCAATCGCAGATCAAGCGGCTTGGTATCATCGTAAATAAAGTACCCGCCCGGCAAGACTTCCTGAATGTCCTGAGGCATGCTCTGCGGGTTTACCGACAGAATGATATCTACGCCACCCCGCCTACCCAGGTAACCCTTCTCGCTGACGCGTACCTCATACCAGGTGGGCAGACCCTGAATATTCGAGGGGAATATGTTCTTGGGGCTGACGGGCAAGCCCATGCGAAACAGCGCCTTGGCGAAAAGGTTATTGGCACTGGCAGAACCGGTGCCATTAACATTGGCAAACTTGATAACGAAGTCGTTAACTGATTCCAGTCGCTTCATTGCTATTTTCCTGCCTTCGTTACGTTGTACAAAAATTTCTGCATGTCCCAGGCTGTGGTCGGGCAGCGTTCAGCGCAAAGCCCGCAGTGCAGGCAGACATCTTCGTCCTTGACCATTACACGTTTGGTGGGCAGGTCCTGCGACACGTAAAGGTCCTGCGCCAGATTGCTTGCGGGGGCAGTCAAGGTGGTGCGTAGCCTCTCTTCCTCCGCATTGGGTACAAAGGAGATGCAATCTGTGGGACAGATATCCACACAGGCGTCACATTCTATGCAGCGGATTTCTTCAAAGACGGTTTGCACATCGCAGTTCAGGCAACGCTCTGCCTCTTTGAAGCCAGTGCTCTGGTCAAACCCGAGCTCCACCTCCATCTTGCGATCTTTGAGTGTTTTCTCCAGCGGAGCCAGGGGCACAACATAGCGCTCATCTGACTCTACGGCATTATCGTAACTCCACTCATGAACACCCATCTTCTGGCTGACAAGATTGGTGAATGGCGCTGGCCGCTTGGCCACTGATTCACCCTGGCAGAACAAATCTATGCTGATTGCAGCCTGGTGCCCGTGGGCAACAGCCGTGATGACATTCTCCGGACCAAAGGCGGCATCACCACCGAAAAACACTTTCGGGTTAGTGGACTGGAAAGTAGCCTCATCGACAATCGGCATATCCCACTTATCGAACTCAATGCCTTGATCTCTTTCTATCCACGGGAACGAGTTTTCCTGACCAATCGCCATCAGTACATCGTCAGCCTCCATGAAGACCAGGTCTTCGCCAGTTGGGACCAGGGAGCGATTACCCTCCTCGTCGTACTGGGCTTCTACCTTCTCGAACATCATGCCCTTGAGCTTGCCGTCCTCAACTACAAATTCCTTGGGCGTGTGGTTGTCATAGATGGGAATGCCCTCATGCATGGCATCCTCTTTTTCCCAGGGTGATGCCTTCATATCAGCAAAGGGGCTACGCACTACCACTCGCACATCTTCACCACCCAGCCGTTTGGAAGTCCTACAGCAATCCATCGCGGTATTACCGCCGCCAAGTACCAGAACGCGCTTGCCAATCGACTCGGTATGCTCAAAGGCAACACTGGATAGCCAGTCAATACCAACATGCATATTGCTACCCGCTTCTTCCAGACCGGGCAAATTAAGGCCCTTACCGCGTGGCGCGCCGGTACCAACAAATACAGCGTCGTAATCCTTGGCGAGCATTTCCTTCATGCTTTCGATCTGGATATCAAACTCAGTGACAACGCCCATATCGAGTATGTAATTGACCTCTTCGTCCAGCACTTCTATGGGTAGGCGGAACGAGGGGATCTGGCTGCGCATCATGCCGCCGCCGGCGAACTGATTATCATAAATGTCGATGCTATAGCCCAATGGCATCAAATCACGGGCTACCGTTAGCGACGCCGGGCCGGCGCCTATCAAGGCAATTTTCTTGCCGTTCTTTCGTCCGGGAATCGCAGGCATCCGGGACGCGACATTCTCCATGTCCTTATTGTCAGCTGCCACTCGCTTGAGACGACAAATGGCTACCGGCTCTTCATCATCACCCGCAAGACGGCCACGCCTGCATGCTGGCTCGCAGGGCCTGTCGCAGGTGCGACCAAGTACGCCAGGAAATACATTGGATTCCCAATTAACCATATAGGCATCGGAATAACGCTCTGCCGCAATCAGGCGAATGTACTCCGGCACCGGCGTATGCGCGGGGCAGGCATACTGACAGTCCACGACCTTATGAAAGTACTCGGGATTCTTGATATCTGTTGGTTTCACGCTTTTGACCCATTTATTTATTGTTCAAAAATCATGTCAGCACCCGTTGCCGGGCACCGCTTGACTTTGCATTCGGACAAACGTAGAAATTGTGTCATAGCTGATTACGCATTACACCAGCAAACCGACTGAAATTGCGTTACTTTTCCGGAACTTCCCCCGTAATTTCTCAAGTGGTCAAGGAAGTTGAGCCAGCACATAAGCGGGTGCGTTCCTCTGGCTAAAACAATCCGAAAAACCAGCCATCGTCTTTAAGAGATTTCTCGCAACCGTTAAGTTGCGACTGATAAGTATTGGCTCGGCGATTCACTTTTTTTGCCACGTCGATTAGCCACTGCTTACTGCGGTAGCTGCCTCGATTATACCCGCCATGCCCTTCATGGTAGGCAAGATACAACCGGTAGGTATCTGTTTTGGCGATACCAGAACGCTTGTAGGATTGATGGTTATACCAGCCAATAAAGTCGATGGCGTCGCCGAAGTCATCCCGGTCAGCACCATAGCGGCCGGCGCTTTTTTTATAGCCTTTCCAGGTAGATCCCAAAGCCTGAGAATACCCATAGGAATCCGAGGGTCTTGGGCCGGGAATAAACCCGAATATCTTTTTGCGCGGCGGCTTTGCCTTGGCCTCGAATTTCGACTCCTGATGCATGATCGCCATCATCACAGGAATGGGGCTGCCCCACTCATCCCGTGAATCTGCGGCATCGTCGTACCACCCACCCTTTTCCTCAAAAATCGAGCAGACGTTGTTCACATCTTTTGGCTGGGAGGCCGTACAACCTCCCAGCGCCAGCAGCGCGAGCAACAGATAGATAATTCTCATGACTCAATCCCGTGATCGGATAGAAGCGCAAGGAGCGCAGCCTCATCAATAACATCGACACCGTGCTCCTCAGCCTTGCTGAGTTTTGATCCGGCCCCAGGACCAGCCACCAGGCACGTCGTCTTGGCCGAAACGCTGCCAGCCACTTTCGCGCCCAACCCTTGCAGATGCGCTTTGGCTTCATCCCGCCCCATGCTTTCCAGCTTGCCAGTCACCACCCAGGTCTGACCGATTAACGGCTGCTCTGCTTGCGCTACTCGCTCCAGGTCAGGCCAGTGCACCCCGGACTCACGTAAGGCCGCTACCACTGCAAGGCTGGCTTGCGAATCGAAGAACTGTCGCAAATGGTCGGCGACTACCGGGCCCACATCCGGCACCTCTAACAAAGAGGCTTCCGAGGCCTCCACAAGTGCCTCCCAACTACCAAAGTGACGAGCCAGGCTTAGCGCCGTTGCCTCCCCCACCTCGCGTATACCCAATCCAAAGATAAAGCGCGGCAGTGTTGTAGCGCGGCTCTTGTCCAGTGAGGCTAAAAGGTTGTCGACGGATTTTTCGCCCATACGCTCAAGCGCAAGAAGCTGTTCTGATTGCAGGACATACAAGCCGGCCACATTGTCCACCAGGCCCTCATCGACAAGTTGATCGACCAGCTTGTCGCCCAGGCCTTCAATATCCATGGCGCGACGGGAGACAAAATGTCGAATCGCTGCTTTTTGCTGAGCGGCACAGACCAGGCCACCCATGCAGCGCATCACTGCCTCATCGTCCTCTCGCTCCACTTCGGAGTCACAGACCGGGCACCGAGTCGGAAAGACTATCTCCGCCGCATCATCTGGTCGGCGCGACTGCACTACCGACACTAACTGCGGAATTACGTCGCCCGCCCGGCGAACAACAACGGTATCCCCAACCCTGACCGCCAGCCGTTCTATCTCGTCCTTGTTGTGCAGGGTCGCATTACTGACCGTTACACCACCAACGAACACAGGCTCCAGCCTGGCCACCGGAGTAATGGCGCCGGTCCTGCCCACCTGAAACTCGACTGCCAACAGCCGGGTCATTTCTTCCTGTGCGGGAAATTTACGCGCGATAGCCCAGCGCGGAGCGCGGGATACAAACCCCAGCAGCGCCTGCTGCGCCAAATCATTTACTTTGAATACGATGCCATCAATGTCGTAGGGCAGCTCGTCACGCTTTGTCGCCAGCTGGTCATAATAGGCGTTACAACCATCAACGCCGGACACGACGCGAGATTCCGGGTTGATTCTAAGACCCCAGCTATGCAACTGATCCAATACCTGGGCGTGCTTACCCGGCAGCTCTCCACCCTCAACGCGACCTACGCTGTAGCAGCACATTTCCAGCGGTCGCTGTGCGGTCAGCCTGGCATCCAATTGCCGCAAACTGCCGGCTGCAGCGTTTCTGGGGTTAACGAATGTTTTATCCCCTGCGGCACGGGCCCGATCATTCAGTGCGTCAAAGCCCTTCTTCGGCATATAGATTTCACCACGCACCTCCAGCACAGGCGGAAAACCAGCGCCGCGCAATTTAAGCGGTATCGAAGGGATAGTGCGTACGTTTTGGGTAATATCTTCGCCCGTTGCACCATCACCCCGCGTGGCACCCCGGCTCAGTACGCCATCAAGGTACAAAAGACTGACAGCAATGCCATCCAGCTTGGGCTCGCAGGCATATTCCAGCGTGCCGCTTTCATCACCCAGGCGATCAAGCAACCGACGATTGAAGTCAGTCATATCATCAGCGCTGAAGGCATTATCAAGGGAGAGCATGGGAACTTCGTGGCGCACCTGTTGAAATTGCGCCAGTGGTTGAGCGCCCACACGCTGGGTGGGTGAGTCAGAACGAATCAGCTCAGGGTTTCCCGCCTCCAGCGATTGCAGTTCGCGAAGGCAACGGTCGTATTCCGCGTCGGGAACACTGGGGTCATCAAGAACGTAGTAGCGGTAATTCCAATCATCGAGTTGCTCACGCAGCTTCGCCGCGGCGGACTCAATTTCGGGGGATGACATTTAAACGGAGGGTCTCAGCGCGCCTTCGCCAACATGCGCCGCTCCAGATCGCGGATCTGTTGTCGGCAGTGTTCCAGTGTTTGCTTGGTGACCACGCTGCGACTCTCATCCAGCACATCACCGCCAAGATTGCGGGCAACAGCCTGCGCTGTCTCAAGCATATAGTCAAAGGCTTTCATCATATCTTCCGGACCGGGCAGGGTCAGGAAAAACACCAGGCCGGGTGTATTGAACTGGGCCATATTATCGATATCAAATACGCCAGGCTGCATCATATTGGCAACACTGAACTGGATTGCACCACGCCCGGCCTCAAACTCGTGCCGATGGAAAAAGTTCATATCGCCAAAGCGCAAGTCGCAGGCCAGTAGAATGTGCAATATATCTTCGCCACTGAAACCCGTGGGGTCACGTGACACCACATTGAGCATAAATACTTCGGGGTCAATATCGCGAGGCAGTAGGCCGGCCTCTACCTCCGGTGCGGACTCGCGGGTACGATCTTGATCAGCGGGCATTTCATCCAGCCAATCGAGGTTTTCGGTTTCGTCGTCAGACGACATGCCGGTGACCAGTTCTACATCATCGTCCTCTGGTGACGCGTCTTCGTCGAGATCAGCGGCAACAGGCTCATGCTCGGCATGCGACGCAGCTTCCGCCGCCTCTATAGCTTCATCACGGGATTTGGTGGCAGCAGCGATGAGATCGCCACGCTCAACGACCCGTGCACCACCGTTCGGTAATTCCTTTAGCCAGGCTAGCGAATCCTCCACGGGGTCGTCGGTATCTTGCGGCTTTTTGGAGAGGTCCATCTTAACCGGTGCGCGACGCTCGCTGCGTACTCTGCGCCACGCGTCTACCAGTACTGCGAATATCAGCAGTACCCCGACAATCACCATCCAATCGCGTATCGTCAAATCCATGGTTGTAACGCTGCCCCGCCCCTAGTCTCTTAACTGGCCGCCAGTTCCGCCGCCTCGTCTACATCGACCGAGACAAGCCTCGACACACCAGGTTCATGCATGGTGACACCCATCAATTGGTCCGCCATTTCCATGGTGATCTTGTTGTGGGTAATGAAGATGAACTGCACCTTGCTGGACATTTCTTTTACCATCCTGGCGTACCGACCCACGTTGGCATCGTCCAGCGGCGCGTCAACCTCATCCAGCATGCAGAAAGGTGCGGGGTTCAACTGGAATATTGCGAACACCAGTGCCAGCGCAGTCAACGCCTTCTCGCCGCCAGACAACAGGTGAATGGTGCTGTTTTTCTTACCCGGAGGCCGCGCCATGATAGTGATACCGGTATCCAGCAAATCATCGCCGGTCATTTCCAGATAGGCACTGCCGCCGCCAAACACTCGGGGGAACAACTCCTGTAGCCCGCTGTTCACCTGATCAAATGTTTCGCGGAAACGGTTACGTGTTTCTTTATCGATCTTTCGAATTGCCGCCTCGAGTGTTTGCAGGGCAGACTCGAGATCTTCATTCTGCGCGTCCAGATACTGCTTACGCTCAGATTGCAGGGTGTACTCGTCGATTGCAGCGAGGTTAATTGGGCCCAGGCGCGCAATTCGGTTCGCTACACGCTCAAGGTTACGCTGCCATTCAGGCTCGTTGGCATCCTCAGGCAGACGACTCAATACCTCTTCTACCACGTACTCGCCGTCGGTCAGCAGCTTTTGAACATTCTCTCGCTGCACCTGCAGCCCTTGATTCTTCAGCCTATGCTGCTCCAGCTCCGCACGAACTGTCGCCGAACGCTGCTCTATCACCGCACGCTGCTGCTCGGCCTCTCGAAGAAGATGCTCAACTTCCGCCACCTGCTGTCGAGCTGCGGACAACTCAGATTCAGATGCCAGCCGCAGCGCCAACTGCTTCTCGAGATCTTCCTGCAAGCCGGCCAGAGGACTATCGTTATCCCCCAAACTACTTTCAAGACCCTCGCGACGCTCCACCAATTGCGCCACCTGACCCTCAATACGCGTAATGGTATCTCGCATGGCAGACGCCTGGGTCTGCAGCGACTGCTGCCGCATAGCAACCTGGTGCGCTGCGTCCTTGTCGTGCCTCGCCTGCTGCCTCACTCCATCAAGGGTGTTACGCGTTTCATCGCGGGTTGAAAGCAGTGATTCACGTTGCTGCGAGTCAGATTCCATGGTTTCAATCGCGGCAGACAGCAACGTTCTGGCCTCGGCCATGGCTTCCTGCTCATTGCGAAACTGGCTACGGGCCTCGTTGATCTCGCGCTCTATTCGTTCGCGACGGGCAGTCAATTGTTCCAGCTTGGCCTCGTGAGCCGACAAGCGGGAACTCAATTCCGCGTGCTCTCGCGTCAACTGCTGTAACGCCCGCTGACTATCCTGCCGCTGAGTCTCCAGTACTTTCAGCTGTTCTTGGGCCTGCTCCAGAGTGCGCTCCAAACCAGCAACGCGATTCTGCTCAGTCTCTATGGTGGCCGCCAGATTATCCAGAGTCTGTTGCCGCTCGATAACACCGCCGTGCTGGTCACCCCGATTGGTAACACGGAGCCAGCTGGCGCCCAACCAAATGCCATCGCGTGTCACGATTGACTCACCCGGACCTAAAGAGCCGCGCTGTGCCATAGCGGCGGCGAGGTCATTCACTGCGCGCACGCCCGCCAACAGAGCACTGGCACCTGCCGCATCTGAAACACGCGAGGCCAGGTACTCCGGACCCGCAACAGCAGCTGCACCTTGCTCTATAAGACTCAGGCCACCCTGCTCAAGGCCATCCAGCAAGCCGCCCAAAGTACCTATGTCGTCGACACAAACGGCCTGTAGGTAATCACCCAATACCGTTTCGACCGCCAGCTGCCAGCCGTCCTGCACCTGCATTTTTTCGACCAGGCGGGGCTGCTGAGACAACTGCTGTGCCTCCA
Source organism: Halieaceae bacterium (assembly GCA_039964455.1). Taxonomy (GTDB): domain Bacteria; phylum Pseudomonadota; class Gammaproteobacteria; order Pseudomonadales; family Halieaceae; genus CALJFL01. The sequence goes on from JBDVXK010000015.1 coordinate 276,825, forward strand.
GCCAATCGCCAACAGCCTGGTCACTACTTTCCCTGGCTGCCTGCTGAAGCGCCTCCAAAGAGGCTTGCCTACCCTTCAACTGCTGCAATTCAGACCGAGCCTCGTTCAGCTCGCGACCGCATCGATCACTACCCTCGCGGGCTTCATTCAGGGAATTAACCAGTTGCTCGCCACGCGCCTCTTGCGAGGCCATACCTTCTTCCAGCTTGGAACGCTGACCGCCCAGCTCAGCCATTTCAGTATCGTCGGAGCCTGGCGCAAGGCCGCCCTGCTCTTCTTCAAGCTGCCCGATGCGGTTCTGCAAGCGCTGCATCGCCTGCTCAAGATGTTGCAGGCGCGACTGCTGAACTTCGGCCTGCTGTCGGGGCGCTGCAGCCCTGCTATTGAACTCGTCCCATTGCTGCTGCCAGCCGTGCATAGCTTCTTCGGCCTGCAGCAAAGCCTCAGACGATGTCTTTTCAGTGGCCTGCAAACTGACGACCTCAGGTGACAGGCGCTCCAGCTCTTCATCCCAGCCTGTCAGCTTACTGCGATCATCCAACAGGTGCGTCTCGGACTCGGACAAGTTGTCACGGGTACGCTGCAGGTCTTCGCTAAGCTGGCGCCCGCGTTCCTGCTGGTGCTGAATAGTTTGTTCTATGCGCGCGACTTCGGCACCGAGTGAATAGTAATTCCCCTGCACCTCACTGAACACGTCGCTGCGCTCAGTGTGATCAACCCTATGCTGCTCAATCGCCGTATCAACCTGCTGATGCTCAGCCTGCACGGCCTCCAGCTTCACCTCCAGCTCGCCAATCGCCTGGGTACACTCTCGCACGCCATGGTCAAAATCACGCCACTGCAAGGTTTGCAATTGCGCCTTGAGTTCACGCTCTTCCTCTTTGAACTCGCCATACTTCTCTGCCGCCTGTGCCTGTCGTTGCAAGTGTTGCAACTGGCGCTCAAGCTCATCACGCAGGTCGGTGAGCCGTTCGAGGTTTTCCATCGTGCGGCGCATTCGGCTTTCTGTTTCCTTGCGACGCTCCTTGTACTTGGAAATACCGGCGGCTTCTTCGATAAAAATGCGCAGCTCTTCCGGCTTGGATTCGATCAGCCTGGAGATCATTCCCTGTTCAATGATTGCGTAACTACGGGGCCCGAGGCCGGTGCCCAGGAAAATATCGGTGATATCACGGCGCCGGCAGCGCGTGCCGTTCAGAAAGTATTCTGACTGCGCCTCACGAGTAACCAGCCGCCGTATTGAAATCTCGGCATAGCCAGCATACTCACCGCCAATCGTCCCATCCTGGTTATCGAACACCAATTCGATGGAAGCCTGGCCTACAGGCTGTCGGTTGACCGAGCCATTGAAAATGACATCGGTCATCGACTCGCCACGCAGGTTTTTGGCTGAGCTTTCGCCCATCACCCATCGCACGGCGTCGATTACATTGGATTTTCCGCAGCCATTTGGACCTACAACTGCGCACATATTGCTCGGGAAGCTGACGTTGGTTGGGTCCACGAAAGACTTAAACCCGGCCAGCTTGATAGACTTTAATCGCATATCACTTTATGTTTCGGCTGTAAGTGTTTGTTTTTAAAATAGTTTATCCGGCTTTTTTGAAAAATCACCCACCGCCGGAACACAAGATATAGTGTATCGGCTTTAATCAGATAACACTATGCCTGAAACGAATAAACGCGAAAATTAAATATTATGCGGGGCCAACACCACTGCGACAGGCTCTGTGGAGGCCGAGGGCGCGAGCGGACCTGCCTCGCCCAGAAACGTAGCGCCCGCCTCTCCCGGGGTCCCACCTGGGGAGACCTGCACCACCACCAGCACCGACTCTGTTTCGGACAACTTCTGTCCCGCCATAGAACTGGCGTCATCCAGACGAAGTGTCAGGGGTAACTGAGCAGCCTGCAGTCGCTGTACAGCGATAGGCATTCTGCTTTGCGATTCGGCATTACGCGCCAGCACAAACACAGTGTCACCAGGGCTGAACCGCGCGCCCTCAGGAAAGCTGACACTCACTGTTACGCCGCGCGTCGCTTCGCCGGGCGTCGCTTCGCCGGGCGTCGCCACGCCGCCCGATGCAGCCTCGGGCGCCATTGGCCCAGCCTGTGGGGCATCATCAGTGTTAGCTACGCCCTCGCCAAGTTTCTCATTGGCCATGGCGATCACGCTGCCAATCATCTGCGCACTTTCGGAGCCGGGGGTTTCCATTGCCAACAATCGCTGCCAGTACTCTATGGCCGCGCGGTACAAACCCTGCTCAAACGATGCCATGCCCAGCAGACCCAGCGCGGTGCGTTGATGCGGATCCACAGCCAGAGCTTGTTCGGCCTGCATGCGTGCCTCGTCGCTTAGTTTCCTTCCCGATGCGAGAAAATCCGCCTGGGCCGCATACGCCATTGCCTGCGCATCTTCCGGAGCCTCTATCGCCAGCTGCCGGTACACTTCGCGCGCGCGAATATAGTCCTCCTGGCCCATATAAAAGCGGCCAAGCAGGGCCACGTAGTGCAGGTTATCAGGGCGCTGCGCAGACCGTTTCTCTATTGCCTCAACAAGCGCTGACATGTCATCAGCACTGCTCGCTTCAGAAATGCTCTGCAGTTGCTTACTAATCTCGACATCAGTAGCCGCACCCAGAAAGTAATAGAGTGCGCTGGCCATCACAGCAACCAGAGGCAGCAACAACCAAACAGGGAAACTACCAGCCCCCTGCTCTACTGCCTGTACAGGCGCAGACGCCTGGGAATCTTCCAGCAAACGCAGCTTTGCGTCCTGCTCCAACTCCTCATCGCCAAGCTCTGCCAACTCGCGCTGACGCAAGCGATACCACTCAAGGTTGGCCTGCTCGGGATCATCAATTACCGGCCCCTGCCAGCGCCTGGGCAAGGCATAGAACAGGGCACTAAAAACAAGAAGACCGGCACACGCCAATAAAAACAAGCTCACCGATCCTGCTCCGACCGTGACAACATTTGCTGCAATTGCTGTTGCTCTTCGCCACTGAGCTCAACCTGCCCAGCCGAACCCGATTCTTTTCGCTGCCTGAGACTCAGGAACAACACAACGAGCGCGGCAATGAACAACAGTACAGGAGCCAGCCACAATACCGCTGTACTGCTATCAAAAGCCGGGCGATAGCGCACAAACTCGCCATAACGAGACACCATGTAGTCCAGGATCTCGTCATTACTGGCACCCGCCTCAAGCTGCTCATACAGCAACTTGCGCAGATCCTGGGCGATAGGCGCATTGGAGTCAGCGATATTCTGGTTCTGGCATTTGGGGCAGCGCAGCTCTGCACTCAATAGTTGATAGCGCTGCTGCAACTCGGGGCTGCTGAACTCATATGTTTCGATGACAGCCGATGCGACTGCCGCCATGAGCAGACAGCCAACGAATAAGAGCGCCTGACTAAACCCGGCAATCTTCACTGCTGTGCCTCCTGTGTGAGTTCTCGATAAATCGGCTCCAGCCGCGATTGCCATACTCTCTCGTCAATCACCCCAACATGGCGATAACGTATTACGCCACTGGCATCAACAAAATAGGTCTCGGGCGCACCGTAGACGCCAAGATCCAAACCAAGACTACCCTGCGCATCAACGATATTGGCCCTGTAAGGATCGCCAAGGTCCTGTAACCACTGGATAGCGGCCGCGTCGTCATCCTTGTAGTTCACGCCATAAATCGGCACGCCGTTTTCAGCGAGTTGCTGCAAATAGGGATGCTCCACACGGCAGGATACACACCAGGTAGCCCAGACATTAAACAGGGCGACCTCGCCCACTACATCTACGCGCGCTATACCGGAATCGCTACCCAGCCGGGGCAAGGAAAACTCTGGCAAGGGTTTGTCTATAAGCGCCGACGGCATCTCACGGGGATCAAGCTCCAAGCCACGGAACAACAGCAGGGCCAGGATTGCGAACAGCGCCAGCGGCAGAAATAATTTAAGCCGCTGCACCGCTTACTCCTTCTTCGGCAGGTGTACGCACAGCTTTACGTTGTCGATAGCGCTTGTCGGCAACCGTAGCAAAGCCACCCAGCGCCATCATGATTGCGCCCAACCACATCCAGCGCACCATAGGCTTGTAATGAAGACGTATTGCCCAGGCGCCTTCATTGCCTATAGGTTCACCCATGGCAACAAACAGGTCACGCCACAAGCCGTCATCGATCGCTGCCTCGGTCATCACCTGACCCGACGCCAGGTAACGACGCTTCTGTGGCGCCAGACGCGTCAGTAATCGCCCGTTCTCGTAGACATCAAAGCGCGCCTCATCGGCAACGAAGTTAGGCCCGCGCACCTGCGCCACCTCGGTAAACGTAAAGCTGTAACCGGCGATGACTTCGGTATCGCCAGGCTGCATCTTCAAGTCGTGCTCTATGTTGTATTGCGAGGTTGCCACTACGCCAACAACAGCGGCCGCAAAACCCAGGTGAGCGATTACCATGCCGCAGTAGCTGGGTGTCAGTCGTCGCCAGCCGCGTGCGAGCGAACTCGCGCCGCGAATTCGGTACCACACATCGCGCGCCAGGCCGAATAGCAGCCAGGCAGCAAGAACTACTGCCAGAGCTACCCAAACGTTGTACTCGCCACCGTGCAGCAGCGGCACCGTCACACCACAAATTATCGCGGCTATCGCTGGCAACATTAGCTCAGCGCGCCAGCGTGCTGCCGAGTCACCTTTCCAGCGCGAAACCGGTCCTATTCCCATAAACGGAATCAGCACTGCCATCAACGGCACAAACACCGCATTAAAATACGGAGGGCCAACAGAATATTTGCCCTGCCCCAAAGCATCCATAATCAGCGGGAACAAGGTGCCAAACAAAACCGTGAGCGTGGATACCAGGAATACTACATTGTTGAACAGCAGCAGTGATTCACGGGATAGCCAGGCAAAACTGACGCGACTGCTGACAGCCGGTGCACGCAACGCATAGAGCGTAAGCGATCCACCTACCACAAATGCGAGAAATACAAGAATAAACAAACCGCGTGCAGGGTCAGTTGCAAACGCATGTACCGAGGTAAGTACACCGGAGCGCACCAGGAACGTACCCAGCAGACTCAAGGAAAATGCGAAAATCGCCAACAGTACAGTCCAACTCTTGAACAGGCCGCGCTTCTCGGTGGCTGCTAAAGAGTGCACCAGCGCAGTGCCCGCCAACCACGGCATAAACGAGGCATTCTCCACAGGATCCCAGAACCACCAGCCACCCCAACCCAACTCATAATAGGCCCACCAGCTACCCAGCATGATGCCCAGCGTAAGAAACGCCCACGCCACGTTCGTCCAAGGGCGAGACCAGCGCGCCCAGGAGGCATCGAGACGACCTCCCAGCAATGCCGCTATGGCAAAAGCAAAGGCCACGGAGAAACCGACATATCCCATGTAAAGCAGCGGTGGGTGAATTATCAGGCCTGGGTCCTGCAGTAGCGGATTGAGGTCCTGGCCATCTGCCGGTGTCCCCGGCAACAATCTGGCGAAGGGGTTGGAAGTGAACAGGGAAAAAGAAATAAACCCTACCGCCACCACGCCCATTACAGCCAACACCCGCGACAACATAAGCAGTGGCAGCTGTGAGCTAAATAGCGCGACCGCGGCCATCCAGACACATAAGATGAGAATCCACAGCAGCAGTGAACCTTCGTGGTTCCCCCAAACCGCAGAAAACTTGTATATAGAGGGCAACAGGCTGTTGCTGTTGGCGGCAACTACCGCAACCGAAAAATCATCCTGCAGAAAAACCGTCGCCAGACAGGCAAAGCTGATACCTGCAAAGACCAACAAACCAATCGCAAGGCTTGGGGCCAGGGACATTGCCACCACGTTACCGCGCCAGGCACCCCACAAGGGAACCACCGAAAGTAGCACAGACAGGCACAGAGTAATGATCAGTGCAAAATGACCGAATTCAGCTATCACAGCTTCGCTCCTCCATCCGGTAAGCGGCCAGCGGCCTCCAGCGCATCCGCCACTTCCGGCGGCATATAGTTTTCATCGTGCTTGGCCAGCACTTCCGTCGCTTCCAGCACACCCGCCTCGTTCAAAACACCCGCTGCGACTGCCCCCTGCCCCTCGTCAAACAGGTCCGGCAATATACCTACATACACAATCGCCACTTTGGCCTGGTAATCAGTTACCTCGAAGCGCACCTCAAGACTGTCATCGCTGCGTTCAATACTGCCATCCACAACCATGCCACCCACTCGAATGGGCTGACCCACAGGCGCCTTGCCCGCTGCCACCTCAGCCGGCGGATAGAACAGGTTGATATTGCCACTCAATCCGTACACCACCAGGCCGATAGCAACGCTGGAAAATGCAATCACAAAAAGAACAAGGTAAAGCCGCTGCTTGCGAACCGGGTGCATAAAGCTACTCAGGAATAACAGGTTTAAGGGTGTCGGACTGACCGGCAAGGCGTCGCTGCTGAGCCGCCAAATTTTTGATCAATTTTCGCTCCCTGACACGAGGCGCGGCCAACATAAAGGCCACAACCGACATTGAAATCAGGTAAGCACTCCAGACAAACACACCGTGACCGTCCATATGGAGTGCAGCCGACAGACTATCGAAGTACATCAGTCGGCGCTCCCACTAACGAGCTTCTGCACCCAACCGGTACGGGCTTCACGGGATAAAATCTCCGCTCGCATGTTCATTAACAGGCTACAGGTAAATAACGCATAGAAGGCGCCAATCATCAGTAGCAAGGGGTAGAGCATACTGGGATCTATCGTCGATTCGCCGGTAAACTTGATCGAGGCCGGCTGGTGCAGGCTATACCACCAGTCCACCGACTTGTAGATAATCGGGATATTCACCATGCCCACGAGGCTTAGCACGGCGCAGGCTTTACTGGCTGCCGCCTTGTTGTCATAGGCCTCATACAGCGCCACCACGCCGAGATAGAGAAACAGCAAAATCAACATCGATGTGATTCGCGCGTCCCACACCCACCAGGTTCCCCAGGTTGGCTTACCCCAAATGGCCCCGGTCACCAGGGCGATAAAGGTTAAAGCGGCGCCAATAGGTGCGCAGGCTCTCATCGCCACATCAGCCATCTTCATTTTCCAGATCAGGCTTACTGCTCCGGCCGTCGCCATCACGTAGTAACCGGCCAATGCCACCACCGCGGCAGGCACATGGATATAAATAATGCGGTAACTGTTTCCCTGGCGAAAATCAGGCGCAGTAAACAGCAGCCCCCACACCAGACCGGCGACAAGCGCCAGCAACGTCAGCGGCAATAGCCAACGGAGAATTGAGCCGGAAATAGCGTATAGCCAGGGAGGCGATCCCAGCTTATGAAAGAAAGTCCACATGATCCCTCGATTATACCGCGCGCGTCAGAGCGCACCAAGCTGCCGTCCGTCTGCTGACCACAATATCCTCAGGCATCGACACTTATCCGCAAACCTGCGGCTATCGCCAGTGGGCCAAGCGCGATCGCCAGGCTCAACATAGCACCAAGGATCGCCAGGTATGGCCCGGCCGGAGTACCAGTGATCGCAGCGTTCACAGCGGCGGCCCCGAAAATAAGCACGGGCATATAAAGCGGGAGTACCAATAGCGACACCAGCATCCCCCCTCTTTTCAAGCCCACCGTCAAGGCCGCACCTATACCGCCGACCAGACTCAGCACCCCGGTGCCCAACATCAAAGCCGCTACCAGGGTTGGTATCGCCTGCGCTGGCAGGTTAACCATCAGGGCAAACAGCGGCGAAACAAGCGCCAGCAAAAATCCGGTAACCAGCCAGTGAGCGAGAATATAGGCGAGCACAGAGAGATACAGCGGCTGCGGGGCAAGAAGGAGTTGCTCCAGGCTGCCGTCGTCGAAATCACTGCGAAAAACTGCATCGGAGGTCAACAGGTTGGAGAGCAACGCCACAATCCAGAGAATACCCGGGGCAAACTGGGCGAGCTGGGTAGGCGCAGGCCCCAGCCCCAGTGGGAATAACGCTACCACCATGGCAAAAAACAGCAGTGGATTACCGATCTCTATAGGGCGGCGCACCGCCAGTACAAGTTGCCTTCGCAGCAACCGCATCGAGAATGCCGCGATGCCGGGGGCGCTCAAAGCAGCCCCTCCTGCAGGTCCAGCATGTGCACGCGGTAGCTGATACTCAGCGCCTGATGGGAGCTGAGAATCACTGCACCGCCCCGCTCCAGATGTGCCTGCAACAAGGCTTCAAGGGAAGTGACACCCTCTGCGTCGATAGCGGTAAACGGCTCATCCAACAGCCAGGTCGCGGCAGTGGAAAGGTGCAGCCTGGCGAGATTAACCCGGCGATGCTGACCGGCGCTGAGCGCGTGACTGGGGACGTCCTCGTAGCCATACAGACCGACATCAGCCAGCGCCTGCTCAATCGCCGAATCGGTATATTGCTCGGCGCCCGATGGGTGCCATGCGAGGTTTTCTCTGGGGCTCAAGAGACCCTTCACCGCACTATGGTGCCCCAGATACAACAATTCGCCATTGCGCTTAACAGCGCCTTCAAAGCCGTGGCGGGACAGGCCGGCAAGAATGCGCATAAGGCTGGTTTTGCCTGCGCCATTGGCACCTTGCACCTGAATCAGGTGACCGACCTGTACCTGAAATGACAATCCGTCGAACAGTTGCCGGCCGCCGCGCTCCAGCGACAGGCCCTCAACAGCCAATAAAGGTTCGCCTGCTGCGGCTGCAGTCATGGCTTAGACGTTAACGACTTTGATCGCGGGAATGTGCAGCTCTTCGTCTACAGACGCGCGCAGGCTACCAAAGTCGAACAGGTTTACATCGGCAAGCTGCGATGGCGATACATTACATATGCTGCGAAATATCGTCTCGGTACGTCCGGGGTACTGACGCTCCCATTCGGTCAGCATGGACTTGATCTGAACGCGCTGAAGATTATCCTGCGAGCCACACAGATTGCAGGGTATAATCGGGAATGTCTTGTAATCCGCGTAGGCGGCCAGGTCCTTCTCCTTGCAATAGGCCATGGGGCGAATAACCAGGTTACGGCCGTCATCACTGCGCAGCTTTGGGGGCATAGCCTTGAGCTTGCCCCCGAAAAACATATTCAGGAACAGGGTCTCCACAATGTCATCGCGATGATGCCCCAGGGCAATCTTGGTGGCGCCGATTTCCTCGGCAAAGCCATACAGGCTGCCGCGCCGCAAACGTGAGCATAGCCCGCAGGTTGTCTTACCCTCGGGGATAAGCTCGCGGACAATACTGTAGGTGTCTTTCTCAAGGATATAGAAAGGCACCCCGCTGGCTTCCAGGTAAGCTGGCAACACCTCTTCGGGAAAACCCGGCTGCTTCTGGTCCAGATTGACGGCAACAAGCTCGAAATCGATGGGCGCGCTTCTCTGCAGCCCCATCAGCACATCGAGCATGGCATAGGAGTCCTTACCACCGGACACACAAACCATCACCTTGTCGCCCGCCTCAATCATATTGTAATCGGCGATAGCATTGCCGGCATTACGCCGCAGCCGCTTCTGCAGCTTATTGAACTCGACTTTCTCTTTGCGGGACAACTCGCGCACGGTAATAGGACTGCTGGCTATTGAGGAGGCTGGCATTTTACAGCCCCGCCCGATACCGCGTCCAGCGACGGCTAGCCCCCTGACCGCCTCACTCTCTTGTGTTTTTGGCGATTTGCCACGACAATGTGCGCCGCTAATTACTACCTACCTTGAAGGATTCCCGATGAAACAACCTGTTCGCGTGACTGTGACCGGTGCCGCTGGCCAAATCGGCTATGCCCTACTTTTCCGTATTGCCTCTGGCCACATGCTGGGCAATGACCAACCCGTCATCCTGCAGTTGCTGGATATCACGCCTGCTATGGAGGCCCTGCAAGGGGTAGCCATGGAGTTGGACGACTGCGCGTTTCCACTGCTGGCCGGCATCGTTTGTACAGATGACCCCAACGTCGGCTTCAAAGATACCGATTACGCTCTTCTGGTTGGTGCCCGTCCCCGCGGCCCCGGCATGGAGCGTAAAGACCTGCTGGAAGCCAATGCAGCAATATTTTCGGTTCAGGGCAAAGCCATCAACGACAATGCCAGCCGCGATATCAAGGTATTGGTCGTGGGTAACCCGGCTAACACCAATTCACTGATCACCCAGCGCAATGCGCCGGATATCGATCCGCGAAACTTTACCGCTATGATGCGACTGGACCACAACCGGGCCAAGACGCAAATTGCGCAAAAGACCGGCAAGACTGTCAACGACGTCACCAATATGACGATCTGGGGCAACCACTCTGCCACTCAGTACCCCGATCTGTTCAACGCCAAGGTTAGCGGTGAAGCTGCGATTGGCCTGGTTGATCAGGACTACTACGAAAATGACTTCATCCCGACTGTTCAACAGCGCGGCGCCGCGATCATTAAGGCGCGAGGCGCTTCCTCCGCTGCATCGGCGGCAAATGCTGCCATCGACCACATGAACAGCTGGGCGCTGGGCACAGAGGGCGACGACTGGGTTTCCATGGGTGTTTACTCAGACGGTTCCTACGGCATTACCGAGGGTTTGATTTACTCATTCCCCTGCCGTTGTGCCGACGGTGACTGGTCTATCGTGCAAGGCGTTGAAGTCGGTGATTTCAGCCGCGAGAAGATGGCTGCTACCGAACAGGAACTGACAGAAGAGCGCGACGCCGTTCAACACCTGCTGCCCTGATCGATAGAGCTTCACCACTGTGACCGACGAGACAGCGCCGACCAAGAGCTATCACCACGGCAACCTTCGAGCGGAACTGCTTGATACCGCGATAGAGCAACTGCGCGAGCAGGGAACTGAGGAACTAAGCCTCAGGGCCCTCGCCCGCGCTATCGGGGTATCCCAAACCGCACCGTATCGACACTTTGCCGACAAGAGTGACCTGCTCGCAGCCATGGCAACGCGTGGCTATAGAACCTTGCTGGGTTGCTTGCAGCAGGCCGGCGCCGACGCCGGCAGCAACCCTGGCGACCAATTGGTCGCATTTGCCCACGCCTATGTGGACTACGCTGCCAATAACCCCAAGCTATTCAAGCTGATGTTTGGACCCACGGTTCAACCCGGCGACAAATTCCCCGAGTTGCGTGATGCCAGTCGCGAAACGATATTACTTGTCCAGCAAATGCTGGCACGGGGCATGGAGCAGCAAATATTCAGGCAACAGGACATCGTCTATCTGGCGAATGCCGCCTGGGCGGGAATCCACGGACTTGCGACACTGCGGGTCGATGCCCCGGAACTGTTCGAGCGCCACATTGACTTGCAGCGCCAGGTCGATACCGGCGTGCATACTTTTCTGGCTGGCATTGGCGCGAGCTGAATCCACTCAGTACCGCCCCCGCCCGATGAAATGACTCCCGGATTTACGGTGTCACGATATTGAATGCCGGCTCGGGCGTATCAAACAGCGAGAAAAATCCTGCCAGCGCCAACCTGCCACCGGCAATACTGAAGTCATCAGACATCAACGCATCGGTAATAGAAAGCTTGTTGGTCATGAGGTCCAAAAACATCGGCCGCGTCAGCGACAGAGTCGCGTCTGCATCGTCGGCGAACTCATGCTTACGATAATTCAAAACGGCATTGTCGATGGTCAGCACAAAACGCTCATCGGTATCAGTGAGGTGTATATTTACAAGGTACTGCTCGCCCTCAGCCCTCTCGCCGTTCAGTGACGCGGCCATGACCTCAAAAAACAACTCGGAAGGAATGCGCCGAATCACGCCCTCGGCATCGTCGGTGGTCGCACCCGATTCTGGTGCTCCGTGGCGTAATTCGTAAGCACCGGTGAGATAAATATCTCGCCACGGACCAGACTCAGCCTGATAGGCCAATTGATCATAAGCCTTGGCCAGTAGGCCCCGCGCGCCAAGATTATCCGGCTCGGCAAACACGACGTGATTAACGACCTCAGCTACCCACCGATAATCGCCCTGCTCGTATGATTGCTCTGCCCGCTCAAGAACAGCCTCAGCTCCACCCATATACTCAAGGTAACGACTAGCCGCAGCCACCGGGGGCAGCGGGTTCAGATTAGCCGGGTTACCGTCGTACCACCCGAAGTAACCCTGATAAACGGCTTTGGCATTATGGCTGACAGTACCGTAGTAACCCCTGCTTGAAAAAGCGGACTGCAAACTGGTGGGTAGGCGCAAATCTTCAGCAATTTCCCGGGGAGTTGCACCGCCATTTGCCATTCGTAAGGTCTGGTCATGTATGTATTTGTAGGTGTCGCGCTGTTGCTCCATATATTCGACGATCTGTTGATTGCCCCAGATCGGCCAGTGATGGCTGGCAAAGTACACGTCGGACTGCCGCCCAAACTCGTCCAGCGCCTCATTAATGAAACCACTCCAGGCCAGTGCATCCCTGACCTTGGCGCCACGGGGTGTGTACACATTGTGCATATTACGCGACATCACCTCGGCACCGCAGAAAGCCTTCAGCGATGGCAGATAAAAGGTCAGCTCCGCCGGCGCTTCCGAGCCGCCGGCGTTTTGAAATATCATCTCAACACCGTCGACCAGCAGGCGTTGCCCGGTTTCCGATATGGTTACCGTTGGCTCCAGGATGCCTACCATGCCGCCTTTTGCAGGCTCTTTACCCAGGCCGGTGTCGACATGCCCGCGCGGGGATGTCGGTAGATTACGCCCATACATAAACGTGGCACGCCGCTGCATGGTGCCACCTGCAAGCAGGTTCTCGCTAATAGACTCTTTCAGGAATCCTTCCGGAGCAATGACTTGCAGCCCCTCGTACTCGCTCTCTCGCAGCGCGCCTTCAACGCCACCAAAGTGATCAACATGGCTGTGGGTAAAAACCACCGCGACGACATTCTTGTCGCCCAAATGCTCGCGGGCGAAAGCCATCGCCGCTTTGGATGTGGCTGCCGTAGTCAGCGGGTCAACCACTATCCAGCCACTGTCACTATCAATCAAGGTCAGGTTGGCAAGATCGAAACCTCGCAACTGGTAGACGCCTTCAGTGACCTCGAAAAGGCCATGTATGCCATTCAGCTTCGCCTGCCGCCACAGGCTGGGATTAACCGTCTCCGGCGCATCGCCTTCAACGAAAGCATAGGCCGGCATATCCCAGGCCGTCTCTCCCTTTGCGGTGGTGATCAACAGTGATTCTGGCGCTGCAATGAGACCACGTCGCGCTTGCTCGAAATCGCTCTGTTCATCGAGCGCCAGTCGCTGGGCCACGCCTGCATTGTGGGCAAGTGTTGAAGGTGTCGCTGCAACGTGCCCGGCGGCGTCAGACCCACTTTCCCGCGGCACGGGTTCACTGGATTGACCGCACCCGGCAAGGAATACAAAACCAAATACAAGGCAAGCCGGATACATCAGGCGTGATCGATAAGTCATAACTCGGGCTCCATGAAGTTAGCCGGCAGTGTAATGATAGGGCCAGCCAGTGCAACCCCGGGCGCTAGAGTTCTCGCAGCAAGGCCACCGGTGGACTGGAGACCACGCGCCGGCAGGAGAATACACCCAGCCCGGCAATAAGCGCCATACCCGCTCCAACGCCAACCGGCCAAACCCAGGGCGAAGGTGAATAGCTCATGTCCATGACCCAGGTTTGCAAAATATACACCGAAATTTCGGCCGCAACCGTCGCCAACAATCCGGCAAAAAGCCCCAGCGCCGCGAATTCGATAAACAAACCACCCAGAATCAGGCTGCGACGCGCTCCCAGGGCACGCAGTATCGCGCTCTCATGCATCCGGGCATCCACACTGGCCTGTACGCCAGCCACAAGCACCAGAGAACCAGCGGCTATAATCACGGCGAGCACCAGCTCTATCGCAGCCGAGACCTGATCGACAATCGACCTGACTTGCTCAATCACCACGTCCATTTCAACGACGGTAACCGTTGGAAAGTTGCGAATAAAGCTATTGAGAAAGCCCTTATCGCCTTCGCCAAGATGAAAACTGGTCATAAAAGTCGCCGGGTAAGATGCCAGCGCCCGTGGCGGAAACACCAACCAGAAGTTGGGTTTAAACGATTGCCAGTCCAGCGACCTGACACTGGTTATGGTCGCTTCCAGCGGCTCTGACCCGATTAAAAAACCAAGCTTGTCTCCCACCGTGACGCCCAGTCGCTCAGCATACTCCGCTTCCACCGACACCAGCGGCTCAGCCGTGTCAGGCGCCCACCACTCCCCTGCCAGCAACTCATTTCCCGCGGGCAATGTATCTGACCAGGTGATATTCGATTCTCGCTGGCGACGCGGCTGACTGCGATCATCCGTGCGTTCCAGGGCCTCATCATTCACCGACATCAGGCGCACTCGAATCATCGGATACAGCGCCTCGCTGGCAATACTCTGCGAACGCAGCATTTGATCCACACCCTGCACCTCTTCCGGGGCAATGTTCAGCATAAAGTGGTTGGGGGTATCAGGGGGCAACTGTGTCTGCCACTCATCGATCAGCGAGGTGCGCACCAGCAACAAGACCAGCAACAGCATGATCGCCATTGCAAAAATAACCACCTGCAGTGCGTTGGCGGTACCACGCCGCTGTAGGCCAGCGAGAGCCAGACGCCAGATACTGCCCGCACTCATGCCGACCAGACGCCCACCCCGCAGTAGAGTCAGCGCAAGAACCAACCCCAGAACGACCGTGATTGCCAGCCCCGCAAGAACAGCAAAGGTTAATTTCCAATTCTGGCTGTAGGCCCACATCAACAGCGTCACCGCGGTAAGTCCTATCGCGTAATCACCCAGGGTTCTTCTCGCTTCCGTGGGCATATCCCTACGCAGCACCCGCAGCGGACTGGCCAGACCCAAGCGCCGCAGAGGCGGCCAGGCAAAACAGAGTAGGCAAGTGAGCGCTGTAGCACTGCCAATGATATAGGGCCGCAAACCGGAGGGGCCTGGCTGCACAGGCATCTGCTCTGCAAAAAGGCCAAAGAATGCGGCCTGCATACCCCAGCCCGCAAGACAGCCCAGCGCGGTAGCTACGACACCCAACAAGAGCAGACTGCTGCCATATAGCCTGTTGACTGACCCCGAGGTCGCGCCAAGGCTCTTCATGATTGCGACATAATCATTATGCCGCTCGCTGAACCGTCTTGCTGCCAGCGCGATAGCAACTCCAGCCAGCACAACCCCGAGGCTGCCAGCTAGCAATAGAAAACTTTCTGCCCTATCCAGAGCGCTGCCTATACCGGGCTGCCCCTGATTTACATCAAGCAGGTTCTGATTGTCGCCCAGCCGCCCCTCCAGCCATTCGACAAAGTTAGTTAGCTCGCCCTCTGATCCCGCATAGAGTTGCCGAAACTCAACGCGACTGCCCGGTTGAACTACCCCGGTGGCAGCAATATCGTCGTAGTGCATTAACACTCTCGGGCCGTAGCCCATGAATGATGCCGACTGATCCGGTTCTGTTCTTGCTGCCGCAACAACGGTGAAATCGGCATCTCCCACAGCGACACTGTCACCAACCTCGACATCCAGCAGAGCAAACAGGCGGGAGTCGATCCAGACCTCTCCTGGCGCTGGGCCGCGCTCCCCTGGCAACACCTGCCCAAAGGGCTTCTCGCTGTAAGTCAGGGCGCCACGCAAGGGGTAGCCTTCAGTGACGGCCTTGACCGAAGCGAGAAACATATTCTCTTCGCCGGCAAACACCATAGAGGGGAAGGTCAGTGTTTTTGCGCTGGCAATACCCCTGGCCTCGGCTTCGCCCAACCAGGCGTCAGGCATTTCAAAACCGCTGCGCACAACACGGTCGGCGGCGAGAAATCGGTGGCTCTCCTGCTCCAGCGCCGATTGAAGTCGCGTGGTAAAGGCGCTGATACCCGAGACCACTGCAACTGCCAGAATCAAGGCGGCCACCAACACACCCAGTTCGCCGCCACGCCAGTCCCGCGCTAACATGCGGGTTGCTGTCATCGACATGACTTAGCCCGAAACCAACTGGCCAGCGTCCAGCAAAAGACGCCGTTCGCACAGCTCCGCCAGGCCCTGATCGTGGGTTACCAGTACCAAGGTGGCGCCCTGCTCACGATTAAGCTCAAACAGCACCTCTACGATATGGCTACCGGTGCGCGTATCAAGGTTGCCGGTAGGCTCATCGGCAAACAATATATCGGGCCGTGCCGCGAAGGCACGCGCGATGGCCACTCGCTGCTGCTCACCGCCGGACATTTGCCGCGGGTAGTGGGTCATACGGTCAGTCAATTCGACTCGTTGCAAAAAATGCTCAGCCTGCTCCCTGGCATCGGGCTGGCCGTTAAGCTCCAACGGCAGCATCACATTTTCCAACGCTGTCAGTGCAGGCAAGAGCTGAAACGACTGGAACACGAAACCAATGTGCTTGCCACGAAAGAGCGCACGGCCATCCTCGTCAAGCTGGCTGAGGTCGGTATCACCAATCACCACCCTGCCCTCGCTGGGCTCATCCAGCCCAGCCAGCAGCCCGAGCAGCGTAGACTTGCCGGATCCGGAGGCCCCGACAATCGCAGCAGACTCGCCGGACTTGATTTCCAGATTAATCCCTTTCAGTATCTCCAGCTCGCTTCCCGCCATGGGCACGCGCTTAAGGAGATTTTCAGCTTTGATCATGCAACGATTCCTCTTCCGGCTATTACGTATGCGCCTAGCCATCGGATTGTTGTTTCTTGGCTTTGCCATGGTCGCACGCGCTGGTCAGCCAAGCATTCTGGTGCTGGGCGATAGTATCAGTGCAGCCTACGGTATGTCTCTGGAACAAGGGTGGGTTTCTCTGCTGCAAGCCCGACTTACTCAGACACACCCGGAATACACTGTTGTAAATGCCAGCATCAGCGGTGAAACCACAGCCGGGGGCCTGCGCAGGCTACCCAAACTGATTGAAGAGCATGAACCCAGCATCGTCATAATTGAGTTGGGTGGCAATGACGGACTGCGCGGCTACCCTATCTCAAGCTTCAGAAGTAACCTGCAGGCAATGGCGGAGATGTCCAAAGCCGCCGACGCCCAGGTATTGCTTCTGGCCATGGAAATTCCGCCGAACTACGGCACTCGTTATACCAGTAGCTTCCGCCAGTCCTACACCCTGGTTGCCGAGGCTACAGACAGCGTGCTGGGGCCATTTATGCTGCAAGATGTGGCGACAGATACAAACCTCATGCAGGCCGACGGCATACACCCCACCGTTGAAGCCCAGCCCAAACTGCTGGACACCGTGCTACCCGCGCTTGTTGATCTTCTATGACTACCAGCAACGCAGACTGGCAAAAAATACAAGCGGCCGACAGGGCGGCCATCTGGCACCCCTATGCTTCAGCAACACAAGCGTCTGATATGTTCCCTGTCGTCAGTGCCAGCGGTGTGCGCCTCACCCTCGCCGACGGCCGCGAACTTATTGATGGCATGGCCTCATGGTGGTGTGCGATTCACGGCTACAATCACCCGGCGCTGAACAAAGCGGCAACGGATCAGTTGGCGAAAATGTCACACGTCATGTTCGGCGGCATAACCCACCCGCCAGCCGTGAAACTTGCAAAACTACTCACCGACCTGACACCGGCCAGCCTGAACAGAGTGTTCTTTAGCGATTCCGGCTCGGTAGCCGTAGAAGTCGCCTTGAAAATGGCGCTGCAGTATTGGTATGCGGTTGGCAAGCCGGAGAAGCAAAAACTGGTAGCGCTGCGCAACGGCTATCACGGAGACACTTTTGGCGCCATGTCACTGTGCGACCCGGTTACCGGCATGCATCATCTGTTCGGCGATGTGCTCCCGAAGCATTACTTTGCGCCGGCACCCACCTGCGGCTTCGATGAGGCCTGCTCTGAACAGCAGATTAGCGAGATGGAGAACCTGCTGGCCGATCGGCACAAGGAAATTGCCGCAGTCATCGTAGAGCCCGTGGTACAGGGCGCTGGGGGTATGCGTTTTTATTCACCTGACTACCTGGTGAAACTACGTGCTTTATGCGACGCCTTTGATGTACTACTTATTTTTGACGAAATTGCCACGGGGTTTGGCCGCACAGGCAAAATGTTTGCACTGGAGCACAGTGGCATCGAGCCAGACATACTTTGTGTCGGTAAAGCCCTGACTGGCGGCTACATGACGCTGGCTGCAACACTGTGTAACGACACCATCAGCGAGGGCATCAGTAACAGCGAGGTGGGCGCCTTTATGCATGGCCCAACGTTCATGGCAAATCCGCTGGCCTGCGCCACGGCCGCCGCCAGTATCGAACTGCTACTGTCACAACCCTGGCAGAGAAATATTCGCCGCCTCAACGCGGGCCTGGAAAAAGGTCTTGCGCCCGCCCGCGAAATACCCGGTGTTGCCGAGGTGCGCACGCTGGGTGCCATCGGTGTGATTGAACTCAGTGAACCGGCCGACCTGGCCCGCATTCAACCGGAGTTCGTGAAACGAGGCGTTTGGGTCAGGCCCTTTGGCAAGCTGGTTTACGCAATGCCGCCCTACATCATGAATGACGAAGATACCGCTACCCTAACCAGCGCCATGGTTGATGTTGTATCCCAGCTTTAGACGAACTGCTAAACCGCTTGTATCTTCCAGCGAGGCTTGTCTATAGTGGCTCCTTAGCCGCTGTTTACGGGGTTGCAGCCACAGGATGAGTATCAGAGCCACCACGCCATTGCAGGATCGGTTCTACACGATCATCTTCGGCACAGAAACTCCTGCCGGCAAGTGGTTCGATATCACTCTCATTGCCGTAATTCTGGCCAGTGTTGTCGTTGTGATGCTGGACTCTGTGGGCAGTCAACACGAAGCCCACGGTGAGCTTTACTGGCGTATCGAGTGGATATTCACCACGCTGTTCACTGTTGAATATCTTGTTCGCATCTGGTGCTCCCCCAATCGTCGTGCGTACATCACCAGTATTTATGGCGTCGTTGATTTACTGGCCATACTCCCTACTTATATTGCCCTGGCAGTACCGGCTGCCTCCTCACTACTCATTGTGCGCTTGCTACGAATTCTGCGGATCTTCAGGGTACTGCGCCTTTTGTCCTACCTCAGCGAAGCAAACATACTGGCCGGCGCCCTGCGTAAGTCCTCGCGCAAGATATTTGTTTTTTTCTCCCTGATGATTGTAATAACCATGATCTTCGGCTGTGTTGTCTATGTGCTGGAGGGGCCGGAGAACGGCTTTAACAATATCCCGCTGAGCATCTACTGGGCGGTTGTTACCATCACCACAGTAGGCTATGGAGATCTGGTGCCACAAACTGCGCCCGGGAGGATGGTATCGGCCGTAGGCATGTTAATTGGCTATGCCATTATTGCCGTGCCAACCGGCATCATCACGGCAGAACTGGCCAACGAGATGGCTACCCACCGCGACCGAACCACCCGTAACTGCCCGCAGTGCTCCCGGGCCGGTCACGACAAGGATGCCAGCCACTGCAAGCACTGTGGCGCCCACCTCGACGCTCACCGTCAGCACGAGGATAACGGCGGCGAAGTCTAGCCCCCTAACTGCGCAATTTTCAGGCCTATGGCCGCAATCCCGTTTCCCTTATAATGCACGCACCTTAGCGCGCATAAGCTATGCGCAACTTCCCTATTAATCCCGAGTATCTGACCAGCGATGAGCACTGCACTCTACGACTATCGCAAGTACTGGGCCGAATGCTTCGGCCCAGCGCCAGAACTGCCCACAACACGGGCGGAGATGGATGCGCTCGGCTGGGACAGTTGCGACATCATTGTGGTCACCGGTGACGCCTATGTGGATCACCCCAGCTTTGGCATGGCTGTTATCGGCCGCGTGCTGGAAGCACAGGGCTTCCGCGTAGGCATTATCGCGCAACCCGACTGGACCAGCGCAGAGCCATTCAAGATCCTGGGGCGCCCTAACCTCTTCTTCGGTATTGCTGCCGGCAATATGGATTCGATGATCAACCGGTATACCGCCGACAAAAAGCGCAGGAATGATGACGCCTATACGCCTGGCAATGTCGGTGGCAAGCGCCCGGACCGGGCAGTCATCGTCTACAGCCAACGCGTTCGAGAGGCCTATCGTGATGTACCCCTTGTCATAGGCGGTATCGAAGCGAGCCTGCGACGCATCGCGCACTATGATTATTGGAGCGACAAAATCAGACGCTCCGCACTGGTAGACAGTCGCGCTGACTTGCTGGTTTACGGCAATGCGGAGCGGGCGATAGTCGATATTGCCCATCGCCTTGCCAACGGTGAACCTATTAACCACATACGCGACCTGCGCGGCACCGCCTTTGTGCGCAAACGCGTTCCCGATGGATGGCGAGCAGTAGACTCCACATCGATCGATGTTGTCGGCCCCGTTGCCAAACCGGTCAACCCCTACGAAGACACGCGCAAAGCGGACTGCGACAGCAAGGAAGAGGAAGCCGCTGACACACAGGTGGTGCGCCTTGTAGACTCTGTGGACCAGACCCAAGACACCGTTATCCGCATACCTTCCTACGACAGCGTCAAAACCAATCCCGCACTGTATGCACATGCCTCGCGGATACTGCACAAGGAAACCAACCCCTATAACGCCAGGCCGCTGGTGCAGGCCCACGGCGACCGCGATGTCTGGCTCAACCCCCCGCCTATTCCCCTGACTACAGAGGAAATGGACTGGGTGTTCGAGCTTCCCTACACGCGACTGCCACACACCAGCTATGGCGACGCGGCTATCCCTGCCTATGAAATGATTCGCCACTCGGTCAACATCATGCGGGGCTGCTTCGGAGGCTGCACATTCTGTTCGATTACCGAGCATGAAGGTCGCATCATCCAGAACCGGTCGGAAGACTCCATCATCCGTGAAGTCGAGGCCATACGAGACACGTCCCCAGCCTTTACCGGGGTAATTTCAGACCTTGGTGGACCGACTGCCAACATGTGGCGCCTGGCTTGCAAGAGCAAGGAAGTAGAGGCCCAGTGCCGCAAGCTGAGCTGCGTTTTCCCCGGCATTTGCAAAAACTTGCAAACCGACCAAACACCACTGGTAAACCTGTATCGCAGAGCCCGCGAAGTAGACGGCGTGAAGAAGGTGCTAATCGCCTCTGGCCTGCGCTATGACCTGGCTGTTGAGACACCGGAATACGTCAAGGAACTGGTGACTCATCACGTGGGAGGCTACCTGAAGATAGCGCCTGAACATACTGAAGACGGTCCACTGACGAAAATGATGAAACCGGGCATCGGCAGCTACGACAAGTTCAAATCGATGTTCGAAAAATACTCCAAAGAGGCTGGCAAAGAGCAGTACCTGATCCCCTATTTCATCGCGGCTCACCCAGGTACCAGCGACAAGGACATGATGAACCTTGCGCTATGGTTGAAGCGGAACAAGTTTCGCGCAGACCAGGTCCAGACCTTCTACCCCTCACCCATGGCGACCGCCACAGCGATGTATTACAGCGGCAAAAACCCCCTGAAGCGGGTATCGTCCAATAGTGACACGATGCCTACTGTTAAAGGCCTGGCGCAAAGGCGCCTGCACAAGGCATTTTTGCGCTATCACGACCCGGAGAATTGGCCTGCATTGCGCAAGGCGTTGAAAAAAATGGGCCGTGCTGACCTGATAGGCAATGGCAAAGTGCATTTGATACCCCCACGACAACCCGCCAAACGGCATCAGCTTGTTCATGCACCTGGCACAAGCTTCACCACGCAACACCAGGGTCTACCACGCAATCCGACACAAAGCCGCCGCAAGAAAAAGCGCTAGCAACGGCCCAGATGGCAAAAGAAGGATTTGACCCGGTGAGCTCGAGATTTTTTCCAGCACTCATACTGCTATTAAGCCTGAGCATGCAGTCCACCGCGCAAACACTGGCTGCCACCTCACCCCTTCCCCCGGTGACAATCGTTGAAAAAGGTGAGGTACTGCTGGACGGTGAAGAATTCAGCTATGGGCCGTGGAACTCAGACAACAGCCCCGGCAAAGTTCATGTACTGCAGTACTTCGCCGGCACCATGCGTGCCAGTAAGCTCTTTGAACCCTTTACGGATAAGCTAAAGGCAGAGTTGGACTACACGAAGTTTCACATCACAACGATCGTCAATCTCGATGCCTCGCTTTGGGGCACCACCGGGTTTGTGGTCGCTGAGGTTAAAGCCAGCAAGAAGAAATACCCCAAGGCGACCATTGTCCTGGACGCAGAGGGTATCGGTGCCGAGATCTGGGAGCTTGGTAAGAAGGGGGCGGTGCTGGCCGTACTCGATAAAGACGGGGTTGTTCAGTATCTGACCCGATCCTCCATGTCAGCGGAAGAAATGGAATCCACACTGGCGTTAGTCAGAGCCGGCATGGATAGCTAGCGCTTCACAATACCGCGATCGGCGCCACGCCATCTGGATCTTCCAACGTCATAAAACTTACTTTCAACGTGATTCATGAGGCGTATCGGGCGTGGCGGCCTGTCCGGGACGACCTTTCTCCATGACCCTATAGTGATAGAAAGCGTGTTTAAAGAAGGCTCCCTGCTCATAATTTAACCGATAGCTTTTATCAATTGAAACTAGCAGAAAATTTCATTGGAGAGATGATCCATTGTGGGCTACCTTCAGTACAATCCTTGAGACGATCAGGGTGCTACCCATAAATAAGGAGACTGACGATGTCACTAAAAGACAGCCAAACTGAACAGAACCTCAAAGACGCATTTGCCGGTGAATCACAGGCCAACCGTCGCTACCTCTACTTCGCTGCAAAAGCGGATGTGGAAGGCTATAACGACGTCGCTGCCGTGTTCCGCTCTACCGCTGAAGGCGAGACCGGCCACGCCCACGGACACCTGGAATACCTCGAAGAGACGGGCGATCCGGCGACAGGCCTACCCATCGGTGGCACCTCGGATAACCTGAAGGCAGCTATTGCTGGCGAGACCCACGAGTACACGGATATGTACCCCGGTATGGCCAAGACAGCCCGCGATGAAGGTTTTGACGAAATTGCTGACTGGATGGAAACACTGGCCAAGGCTGAGCGCAGCCACGCCAACCGCTTTCAGAAAGCTCTGGACGGCCTGGACGACTAAGACTGTCTCTGGCGGGTGACCCCATGTCACCCGCCTTCCCCCGCTACAAACCAAGGAGGATGCTACCGTGAGAGAAGGCAGCCTGGAGGCGCCCACGCGCCATCCTTTAGATTGGCAATCAGACGACTTCTGGAATCGCGAATCACTCGAAGCAGAGCTGGAACGTGTCTACGACATCTGCCACGGCTGTCGACGTTGCGTAAGCCTGTGCGACTCCTTCCCTACCCTGTTCGACCTTGTTGACGAATCGGAAACCCTGGAGGTCGATGGCGTCGCCAAATCGGATTACAACAAGGTGGTAGAGCAATGCTACCTCTGCGACCTGTGTTACATGACAAAATGCCCCTACGTTCCGCCTCACGAATGGAACGTGGATTTTCCACACCTGATGCTGCGAGCCAAGGCGGTTAACTTCAAAGAAAATGGCGCGAAGCTGCGCGACAAGGTACTCACCAGTACCGACACAGTTTTTGGCCTGACTTCTATCCCGCTGGTCGACATCACCGTAAATGCCGTGAACAAGAGCAGCACCATGCGCAAGGTCTTCGACTCGGCCCTTGGCATTCATCCGGAAGCGCCCGTGCCCGAGTTCCACAGCAAGACGCTACGCAAACGCGTTAAGCCTATGGTTAAAGAGCTTCCTGCCACACCGATCGGCGACACCACCGGCAAGGTGGCTCTCTACGCAACCTGCTATGGCAACTACAACAGCCCGGAGATTGGCGAAGACTTCGTCAAAGTGTTTCAGCACAACGGCATTCACATTGACCTTGTGCCCAAAGAGAAATGCTGCGGTATGCCCAAGCTGGAGCTGGGCGACCTGGACACAGTAAACAAACTCAAGGAAGCCAACATTCCGGTATTGGCTAAGCTGGTCGACGAGGGCTACGACCTCATAGCGCCTATTCCCTCCTGCGTTCTTATGTACAAGCAGGAGCTCCCGTTAATGTACCCCGACGACCCGGACGTGCAAAAAGTGAAGGCAGCCTTCTTTGATCCCTTCGAATACCTTTGGAAGAGACACAAGGGCGATGCGCTGAAAACAGAGTTTCCGCAGGCCATGGGCGATATCGCTTACCAGGTAGCCTGCCATCAGCGTGTGCAGAATATAGGCCTGAAGACCAGGGATGTACTCAACCTTATTCAGGAGACAAAGGTTACGGCACAGGAGCGCTGCTCTGGCCACGATGGCACCTACGCCATCAAGTCGGAGACCAGAGCCAAATCCGTTAAAATAGCCCGGCCGGTCGTCCGTAAGGTCGACCAGCAGGAGCCAGATCATTTCATGAGTGACTGTCCCATGGCCGCCACCCAGATCGCCGATCTTTCAGAGAAGGTCGACAAAGCCGAGCACCCCATGACGCTGCTGCGCATGGCGTACGGACTGTAGCAAATAGCCAGGAGTTTACATGATGCCTCACCTATCACGCGGTGACCTTTGGTCGCTGGAAGAGTACGCAGAGCAGCGACCCCAGTTCAGGGCCCGCGTTCTGGAACACAAAAAATCGCGACAGTTGCCATTGGGCGACCACGCCAGGCTGTACTTTGAAGATGCCTTAACCATCAAGTATCAGATTCAGGAAATGCTGCGTATCGAAAAAGTATTTGAGGCTGATGGCATCAACGAGGAACTGGACGCCTATAACCCGCTGATTCCGGACGGCCATAACTGGAAGGCCACCTTCATGATTGAATATGAAGATGCGCAGGAGCGCAGCGAAAAGCTGGCCGAAATGATAGGCATAGAGGACAAGGTCTGGCTACAGGTTGGCGACAGCGATCGCATCTATGCAATTGCTGATGAAGACCTGGATCGCTCTAATGACGTCAAAACATCTTCGGTTCACTTCATGCGCTTTGAACTGAGCCCCAACATGATCGCGGCTGCCCACAGCGGCGAGGCCATCAGTGCAGGTGTTGATCATCCCGCCTACCCCATCAGCGCACATACCGTTGAGGATGCCGTTCGCCAGGCATTGGTCGCCGACCTGAGCGCGACCCAGATTCACTGAGCGCGCTCACTGCACAGACACCTCCCTAATGGACCTTATTGTTTTCGATCTTGATGGCACGCTGCTCAACAAGCAGTCTGCCATTTCCGACTATACGCGCGAGACACTGCAGCTACTGCAGGGGCGCGGTGTCGCCTACACGGTGGCGACCGGTCGGGCACTGCATGCAGCCAGTTCGCTACTTGAAGGTCACGGGTTCCAGCTGCCACACATCTACAAAAATGGCGTGGTTATCTGGAACCCAGAGCACGGCAGATACAGCCAAAGCCACCTGCTTACCCAGGACGAAATTCGACATCTACTGCATGCCTTTATTGAGCAGAAGTTAACCCCCTTCCTGTTCACGCTGGAGCCTGGTGACAGACATGCGGTCTATCACTCGCCCCTGCTGAACGATACCGAGAGGCGCCTTGTTAAAGCCTTCAGTAAAGAGCGTAATTTGCCTGTGTTGCCGCTGTCAGAACTGCCAGGCGACGCCGACATTACCAATATCAGTGCACTGGGCCCAAAAGAAGCCATAGAAGCAGTTGCCAGTTTGGTACATAACGAGCCCGGGCTACTGGCCTATATGGGCGTGGCGATCGAAGACGACAACCTGTGCTGGCTGGACCTCCACCACGCCGATGGCAATAAGGGCAACGCTGTAGCCAGCCTCAAGCAAGACCTGGGGGTTGAGCGCGTGATTTGCTTTGGTGACAGTGACAATGACCTGAGCATGTTCGCTTTGGCGGACGAGGCCTATGCGCCTGAGAACGCCAAAATTGAAGTGAAAGCCGCTGCAGATGCGGTAATCGGGCATCACGATGAAGATGGCATCGCCCGTTTTCTGCGCCAAAGATTCGACCTGAACCACTGAACAACACCTTCGAAGACTAACTCGGCGCCATCCTGCGTTTCACGTGGGCGGTGGCCTCACTTTCTGCCGGATTCAGCGGCCACGGGTGCTTGGGATACCTACCGCGCATCTCCTTGCGCACCTCAAGATAGCTGTCTCGCCAAAAGCCTGCCAAATCCTGGGTAATCTGTAAGGGCCGGCCTGCCGGTGATAGCAGATGTACCAACAAACTGATTCTGCCATCGGCAATGGTGGGCGTATCAATACAGCCGAACATTTCCTGCAGCTTGACGGCCAACACAGGCGGGTTTTGACTGTAGTCAATAGTGATATTCGAACCCGAGGGTACCGCCAGCTTTTCTGGCACCAGACGCTCCAGTTCAAGCGGCAAAGGCCAGGGCAATAGAGCCAATAAGATGGTTTTTAAGTCCAGTGCCTGAAAATCATCCAGCCTGCGCACGCTGCCCAGATAGGGTAGTAGCCACTCTTCCAGCGACTCCATCAGGCCCTCGTCCGATAAGTCGGGCCACCGGTTCTCTTCGCCGCCCGCCTCCAGGGTGTGCAATAAATTAACCCGGCTACGCCACTGTTGCAGTGCCGGTGTCCAGGGCAGCAAATCCAGCCCGCGGTTGCGCACAACACCTAACAAGGCCTCGTTGCGGGCGTCCTCGGGCACTGCTTCCAAAGGCTCGGTTGCGAGTATCAGGCGACCCACCATGCTGCGACGCTCGGTAATAAACTGTCCCTTGCGCTCATCCCATTCCACGCAGTCTTCCAGCTCGATCAAGGGCGACAGAATCTCTCCAAAGCAGGCGGGGTTAAGCGCCGTAGCGGAGAAAATACGATCGGCTGATTCGCCTTTATGGCCGCCGATTTCCGCAACTACCAACCAGCCCTCCCCTGCAAGGCGATCCTCTGCCGGCAACAGTGCGCTGCGGCCATTACTCAGCTGATATTCCGTTCCATCACCAGGGGTTCGGACCTTCGCCACCCTGTCTGGATAGGCGCTGGCCAATAACACCCCAAGAATATCGCGCTCCGCCACTGCCAGCGCAAAGCGCCGCGGCTTGTGAACCTCGGTGGCGATACGGCCATATCGTCGGGCCTGGCTCCAGGTTCGCTTGAACCAACCCTCCAGCTGCTTGGGACACGGTAAATCGCCCATCAACAATGCAATCGTGATGGACAGGTCAACGCCGCGGTCAGCCATGGGGTTGCGCTCTGAGAGAACAGCAGCCAGCAGACAGGCGGTTTCAGTAGCGTCGATATCGCAGCCTACCAACAACATATGGGACAGGCGCGGATGCAGGGGTATCTGGGCCAGCCTCACGCCGTGAGGCGTCAACTGCCACTGGTCGGAGACACCTTGGAAGGCGGCACCGCAGGCTTCCAATACTGCAACCGCCTGGGCAAACGGGCCAGGTGGTGGCAAATCCAGCCAATCAAGGTCCGCAGGTTTGTCGACACCCCAGGCCAATAGCTGTAGCGCCAATGGGGCCAGGTCTGTCTGCAGTATCTCGGGAGTCCCATGAGCCACCAGACGTCGCTGCTGTTCCTCACTCCACAGTCGATAACAAACGCCGGGGCCTAAGCGCCCCGCTCTCCCGGCGCGCTGCTCGCCTGATGCTCTAGAAATGCGCCGCGTACTCAAACGTGTCATGCCAGTTGCGGGGTCAAACACGGCCTCGCGCACCAGGCCACAATCTACGACCGCATCGATACCCTCTATCGTCAGGCTGGTCTCGGCGATATTCGTGGCCAGGACCACTTTGCGCGTGCCAGCGGCAGCAGCCTTTATTGCTAGCTCCTGTTGCTGTAGCGGCAGTCCGCCATACAGGGGTGAAAGACGCACTGGCACACTGCTGGCCTCGCCAACCAGCGGGGCAAGATCTCGCCCTACCCTGTTGATTTCTCCCTGGCCGGGCAGAAACACCAGAATGCTTCCGCTGGTTTCACGCAGCGCCTGCAATACCGCATGCACCACTCTGGGCACAATGGGGTCGCGCAACTGAAACGCCTGACCGTAACGAACATCAACGGGGTATTGCCTGCCCCTGGAGGTAATGAGTGGCGCGCCGGATAACAGCTCTGACACGCGCTCACCGTCCAGTGTCGCCGACATCACCAGGAGCTTCAGGGAAATCCCGTCCCGAAAAAGCTCTCGGGCTTGCAGCGCAAGGGCCAGCCCAAGGTCGGAGTCCAGATTTCGTTCGTGGAATTCATCGAAGATAATCAGGCCCACGCCTTCCAGAGAGGGGTCGCGCTGCAGCTGACGGGTCAATACACCCTCGGTGATTACCTCGATACGTGTACGTTCGGATACCGCTGTATCCATGCGAATTCGATAACCGACGGTGTCACCGACGGTTTCTCCCAGCAGCTCGGCCATACGGGCGGCCGATGCTCGCGCCGCCATGCGCCTGGGCTCCAGCACCAGAATCTTACGCCCTTGCAACCATGGCTGGTCGAGTAAGGCGATGGGTACCACGGTCGTTTTGCCGGCGCCGGGCGGAGCCTGCAATACAACCTGCTCAGACGCAGACATAGCCTTGGTCAGTTCGTCCAGAACCTCGTAGATGGGCAAGTGGTCAATTTCGGCAGGCAGCATGGCGTCATAGTAGCCGAGCAGGACAAGACTGGCTATTCAGGGGACTGCCCTCTACGGGGTAAAGGCTGCCCGCGCCTGACAGACCCGCCAGCAAGCTGCTAAGCTGACAGCCTCTTTGATTGTTGTGGAGTTCCCCCATGCTGCTCTTGGTTATAGGTGTCCTGCTGTTCGCCGGCGTACATTTACTTCGCGGACTGGCCCCGGAGTTGCGCCAGCAACTGTGGGATAAACTGGGTGAAGGCGGCTACAAGGGGTTGTTCTCGCTACTAATTATTAGCTCTATCGCCTTGATGGTCTTTGGCTGGCGTAGCGCCATCCCGCAGTTTCTTTACGCGGCTCCCCTGTCATTCGGAGCAGTGTCGCTGCTGCTGATCGCTTTCGGCTTCTTACTGTTCGTTGTGAGCGGTCGACAGTCACGCCTGCGCCGCGTGATTCGACACCCGCAGCTTACCGGTGTAACCCTGTGGGCAATTACTCACCTGCTGCTCAATGGAGACTCGCGTTCCGTTGTACTGTTTGGCGGACTGGCGCTCTGGAGCGTTCTGGAAATGCTGGTAATCAACCGCCGCGAAGGTGCCTGGGTAAAAGAGGAAGCCCCCGGTTGGGGAACCGAAGTCGTATCAATCGCGATTGCTGTTGTGGCGGTGGGCATAGTGATCTACGTGCACCGCTGGATCGCCGGTGTTGCAATCATGTAAGGCGTGCACCCTCAGCAACCACTCACCGCTACCAGTCGGGAATGACTGCATTGGTCGCGTAAGGGCTTGAGTGTCTGGTACTCGTCGCTGTGATAGAACTGCTCTAGCGCCTCCATAGACGGAAACTCCAGCAGCACCAATCGCCGCGGTTCGTAATCTCCCTCATAAACACGAAACTCGCCGCCGCGGGCCAGATAGTGCCCGCCCCACTGTTCGATTATCGGTTTTACACGCTGCATAAACTGCATGTAAGGCTCGATATCGAAAATCTCCACGTCCATGATCGCGTAGGCCGCCATGAAAGCTTTCCACTAAGCTTATTATGGCAACCTACGATACACTCGCGCCGCGGGCTTACCTTGCGCTGCATCAATAAAGCATTAAGACCGCAGCCGCAATCCGCATCAGCCAAAATAGTTGCTCCGCTAAGGAGCTTTTAACTGGGATAAGTAAATTGGGTTGCTTCTTCCGTGAGAGACCAAAGCTTATCGCCGGCTTCATCATCCTGTGCCCACGGCTTGGTCGCGTGCGGCTTGCAGTTGTAGAAGTATTCGCCAGTGACACCAGCGGCATCCGGAGAGCTACATAAATAAATGGAAGTCTCTGCGCCCTTTTCGGGGGAACGGAAAAACGGCTTCAATACAAGCGGCAGCAGCTTGCCCATCAGCCCACCGTTTTGCTGACCAAGAGATGTAGATACCGCGCCGGGGTGCAGGCTGTTTACTGTGATGCCCTCCGGCTCCAGGCGTCGCGCAAGCTCTCTCGTAAAAAGAATATTGGCCAATTTGGAGCGACCATATTCATGAAAGGTGCGATATTTTTCCGTCGCCTGCATATCGTCAAAGCCCATATCACGAACAAATGTATGCGCATGTGAAGCAACATTAACAATGCGCGCATCCGTCGCCTGGCGTACCGCCGGCAGTAGAAGCCCGGTTAGCAGGAATACCGCGTAATGATTCACCGCCAGAGTTTCCTCGAAGCCGTCAACGGTCTCCTCTCTTTTCAGGTTTACCACACCGGCATTGTTGTGCAGAACATCAATGGGCCTACCCAGCGCCAGCACTTCCTCTGCCGCACGCCGAACGTCCGACAACACGGCCATATCCATCAGTACGACGGTAGGCTGACTGCCTCCCGCTGCGACAATATCCTGGCAGAGGTCACGCGCCTTATCGGGATTACGGCAAAGTAATGTCAGGTCTGCCCCTTGCGCTGCCAGCGCCATTGCACAAGCCCTGCCTATACCCGCGGTTGGGCCCGTGATCACCATATGTTTACCCTGCATCGCCCTGCTCCAGTAATTTTGAGATTCAGCACTCTAGCGGAATTAGTGGATAGCCGAAAGCCCGGCAGGCCTTACGCCAGCAGACTTGGTATACTCCCGCGCCTGAATCTACGAGTGATGACTATGAGCACTTTTGACAAGGACAGTAACCCACTGGCTGAGCAGGAGGTTTTGCAAGCGCATATTGATCGCGTACTTGCTACCGGCCCGCTCGAAGGGTCAGAAATGGAGATTACCTACCGCATTATAAAGCGCCTTTTCAAACCCTCTGTAATGGGCGCGGAGAATATCCCTGACCGGCCCTGCCTGTTCATCGGTAACCACTCTTTGTTTGCGCTGGATGGCCTGGTTTTGAACCCATTGATGCTCACGCAATACGGACGATACTTGCGAGCCATGGGCGACAAGTTCCTGTTCGCAAATGAGGGAGTTGCCAGTTACGTAATGAAGCGCGGCGCGACCATGGGCCACCCGGAAGTATGCAAAGCCCTTATGGCTGATGGCCAGGACATTCTTGTCTTCCCCGGCGGCGCTCATGAGGCCGTCAAAAAGGCTAGCGATATGTATCAGCTGCAGTGGAAAGAGCGCTACGGTTTCGTACGCCTGGCAGCTGAGTACGGCTACACCATTATGCCTTTTGGCATGGTCGGCCCCGACGAGTTTTACTCACACTTTCTGGAGGGGGACGAGCTTCCTGACTCTGCGATTGGTCTACTTCTGAAGAAGCTGGGCCTGCTAGACGAGAACACCCGGGCCGACACCATTCCACCTATTCCACTAGGCGCGCTGGGCACACTGTTCCCCAAACCCAAGCCCTGCTATATCGGGTTCGGCGAACCCATAAGCCTGGAGGATTACGAGGGCAAGAAGCTCACCAAGGCGCAGTTGAAACGCATTCGAGGTGACGTGGCGGAACAAATTGAATTGCAGCTGGCTGAACTACTCCTGGTGCGCGAACAGACGCGCCGTGGGGATGGCCTGTTGCGCAGAATTCTATCGCTGTAGCCTTTATTCCTGCATTACGCTAGCTAAGCGATCTGCTTGCCGCCAGGTACCACCAAACACCCGCCTGGAATAAACCAGGGCAAGCGACAGCAACGTAGCCACGAACACCCACCAGCTCACTATTGGCTCAAACTTCCACACCATTATCACCAGGTACTGAACCAACACCATGACCAGGTGCAGGATAATGGAGGTTGTCATCAGCCAACGCGTGTCACCAGCGCCACGCAATGTGCCGGTACAGATAAGAATTATTGCGTCGGCAATAACGTAGGTCGTCAGACCAATCATCATCTTCCCACCAAGCTCACGAATCGCTGAAAAGTCTTGCCCCGGTGTTGCGAAAACCTCGAGCAGCTCATAACGGTAAACAATAAATATCACGCCCATCACGCCGGAATAGGCAATAGCGATGATGAAGCCTGAGGAAATCACCTGATTTGCCCGGGACATATCGCCGGCCCCGACATAGCGACCGATCAAACTCATTACGGCTATGTTGATGCCAACCAGAGGAACGAACGACAACATATCCCAGTTGAAAACAATCGCCATCGCTGCACCTTCAGCCACGCCATAGGCCTGAAACATCAGCAAAAACAGGTTGAACGTTCCCGCGCCTATAAAGACTTCAAAGCCAGAGGGAAAACCCAGCCTGACATAGCGTCGCATAATTCCGGGCTGGAAGGAGAACGATTCAAGCACATGAAAGCGCTGCCTGTGCACACGATTGAGATAGAAAATCAGGTAGACAAAAATTGAGAATATCGTGGCCACCACGGTGCCAATAGCCGCGCCGCGGATGCCCAGCTCCGGGGCTCCCGCAACGCCAAAAATCAACGCATAGCTTAAAGGGATGTTCAGGGCCACCCCGACAAGGTCACTGATCATAACGACCCGGGTGACACCGATCCCAGAAAAATAGCAGGCTATACAGGTTTTTATCAGTGCAAATACGGCGCCCGCCATCAATACGAAGTAGTACTGTTTCTCAAGGATCACCATTGCCGGGTCGTGACCCATCAGCTCGAAGAGCTGACTAACGTAATAAGAGACAACTGCCAGGGCTGGGAGGCAGGCCAACGAAAGAATAATGCCTTGCGTGACCACCTGCGGACACTTGCGCAGCTCGCCGGCACCGAAGTACTGCGCGACCAGTGCATTGGCATAGGACAGAATGCCGGTAAAGAGCGCGATACTGACGAAATAGCTGACACCACCGCCCATTGCCGATGCAATATGAGCCGCGTCTATACGTGACATAAACAGACGATCTGTGAAGACCATCAAGGCAAAGGCACCCTGTGACACAACCATGGGGAGTGCCAGGCGAAACAGCTGACGCAGGGTCGTCAAGGAGAACATAGTAAGCAGCTATGGGCTTAAGGACGCCACATTCTCCATAATCCCCTATACTTGTCCACGCAAGATTTGGTACTTATTACTCTTCGGTACGGTTAATGCACAGACTCCCCTTCTACCTCGTCGCCGGCCTTCTGGCGATGTTGCTGACAGCCAGCTGCTCCGAACAGGGCAAACCACCCTCACCCCAGTTCAGCGTGGTTGAGGCGAGCTTCAGCGAATTACAGGCAGCTATGGCCGAGGGCAAGACCACCTCTCGACAAATAGTGCAGCAGTATCTCGATCGTATCGCACGG
The DNA here is from genome assembly GCA_039964455.1 of Halieaceae bacterium. GTDB lineage: Bacteria > Pseudomonadota > Gammaproteobacteria > Pseudomonadales > Halieaceae > CALJFL01. The sequence continues at coordinate 309,933 of JBDVXK010000015.1, forward strand.
TACGAGCCGGCATTGCAGGCAACCATGACGGTGAACCCCGGCGCGCTGGCCAGGGCAGAGCAACTGGATAAGGAGCGCGCAGCCGGGCAGCTACGGGGCCCTCTGCACGGCATTCCCATAGCACTGAAAGACAACATTCATACAACAGACATGCCCACTACGGGTGGCGCACTCGCATTCAGGGGTTTTGTTCCGCCGTACGAGGCCACACTTGTCACACGTCTTAAAGAAGCCGGGGCAATTATCCTGGCCAAGACCACCTTAACCGAGCTGGCCAATTGGGTAGGCACCGGCATGCCTGGCAACTACAACACGCTGCGTGGCTACGGCTACAACCCCTACGACCCAAGGCCGGACCCAAGGCCAGGGCTTAATGATGGCCGGGGCATTCTGGATACAGGTGGCTCCAGCTCCGGGATTGGCACAGCAGCCAACTTCTGGGCGGCAAACATAGGTACAGAGACCTCGGGTTCCATACTCAGTCCCGCCAACAGCACAATGCTAGCCGCAATCAAACCTACAGTTGGTCGTATATCGCGCTACGGCATCATTCCTATTACTGCCGACCAGGATACTGCTGGCCCGCTGGCCAAGTCGGTTGCGGATGCTGCAGCACTGTTGGAAGCAATGGAAGGTAAGGATAAAAACGACAACGCCACCGGTGTCTGCCCACCGCTACGCGAAAGCAATTATCAAACCGGGCTCAAGCGAGATGCCTTACAGGGTGCTCGTATCGGTATACCTCGTGACTACTTTTACGAGGCGTTGGAGACCCCATTCAGCGATACACCTATAGGGGGGCTAAATGACGCCAGGGCACAAGCAATGGAGAAAGCGATAGCGCTGCTGCGGGCTGAGGGAGCCATTGTCGTAGACCCCGTCCAGATTCCCAGTATCGCTGCTACCACAGCCGAGGATAGCGCTTTGCAGTTTGGCATCTGCTACGACGCAGAGCGCGGCAAACCAAACGATGAAGGCTGTTCGGTAATTCTGAAGTACGGCATGAAGCGGGACTTCAATGCATGGCTGGCGTCATTGGGTGACAGCGCCCCTGTCGTCACGCTGACAGAATTGCGCGAGTTCAACACAGCGCGCCAAGCCGCGGGCGCCATCCGCTACGGGCAGGCTCAGCTGGACATTTCGGATGAGATGGACGTAGTAGCCGACGCCGAACGCTATCAGGCCGATCGCGCAAAAGATATTCGACTGTCCAGGGCACAGGGTATAGACGCGGCATTAACCAGCCACAAGCTGGATGCCCTGCTGATGCCATCCTGGTTTGGAGAAGAGATGCTGAACAAGGCTGGCTATCCGGCAGTAATGGTGCCCTTTACCACAATAGCCAGCGACCATACGCCAGCGCTACCGGCTGACTTTAAACCGGTGCCCAGCCGTTTCGGTGTGGCTTTTTACGGCAGCGCCTGCAGCGAGGGCCGCCTTATTGCCCTGGCCTACGGTTTTGAGCAGGCCACCAAGGCTCGCGTTGCCCCACCGCAATTTCCTTGAAGAGATTGGACGCTGTAGACTAAACGCCATTCGCTGTAGCTTCATTTAAGGATTCGAGACCACCTATGCTGCGTTCAAAACTCTGGTTTATCCCCTTGCTACTCTTGGTAGGCTTTGCCTATTTAAGCCTTGTATACATGCCCAGAGCAGCACTGCAGGTGCCAAGGTATCCAATAACAATGTCTCCCGCAGATGTAGGGCTTGATTACGAGTCGGTGACACTAAAATCTGCAGGCGACAACATTCAACTGGCCGCCTGGTGGATTCCCGCAATGAAACCCAGGGCGAATATGGTTTTTGTTCACGGCCATGGGTCTAACCGTCACAGCACCTACTTTCGCTCGCTGGATTTTTACCGGGCTATGCACGATGCACAGGTTTCTGTTTTGACCATTGATCTGCGCAACCACGGTGAATCTGGCGCTGATGAGAATGGCCTGCAGTGGGGCAAGGGGGAATCTGCAGATGCGATAGCCGCAGTCAACTGGCTAAGGCAGCAATCGCCAGAGTTGCCCGTTCTCGCTTTCGGTATATCGATGGGCGGCGCTACCGTAATCAACGCTGCCGCGCGAGGCGCAAGTGTCGATGGCTTGATTCTGCTGGACCCCCTACTGGACTCCCGTTCGGTGTTTGCCAATGGGGGCTGGATTGAGACAGGATTGCCCAGCGCCTTCTTCGCGCCGGCAGCGGCGGCGGCCGTAGCCTTTCACGGCCTTCCTGATGGAGACGAGAGCGCGTTGAGCCTGGCGACTAAACTGAAACTGCCAATGCTGCTTATTCAGGATCCTGATGATCCGGTAACCCAGGCAAGCTATGCACGCCAGTTGGCGAATGAGAACCCCGAGGTCGTACTTTGGGAGGCCCCAAGGGTAGTAACGGAGTCACAGCGCGCCGAGATCGCCTGGAAGAAACGCTGGGGAACACATGTGGCTGCGTTCCAGCTCTATCCTGACGAAACTGTCGAGCAGATAGATAGCTTCATTAATCGGCTTTGAAAGTTGCCCAGCAATTAATCAAAAGCTGGCTAGTGGCGCACCGCATGCGGCAACTTTTCAGCAAATGGGGCGCAGGGCATCACCGCTGACCTGTAATTTCCGTCTCCAATCTCTTCGAGCACTGGCAAGCGAGACATGGCCTTCAACCGGGCCTCTCTGACTTTGGCATTCTCGAGCTTTTTAACGTCTACCAGAATCCTCATGACTAGCTCCTCCTCATTGGTATGGCTACATACTAATGAGCTCTATGAGGATTAAGGATGGCCGTAAACGACATAAGCATGACCATGGACGCCTCGACAAGAGCGTCCAGCCAGGCAGGTGCAGCCGATGTAAGCGCGTCTAAACGAATTCTCAGCCGATTGGCTGAGTTATTAGCGGCCGAGTGACGAAGACTTCAGTCGCCTCAAGGCCGGAATCTCGATGAACAAGCGCCGCCTGATACTCCGGATCCAATAACATATCGACGAAGGCCTTAATATTTTGATACTCCATCGTCGCAACCCTGTGCCAGGCTCTGGAAGAGCCTATAACCTGCTTTTCCACGTTGTTAAGGGTGATCAGGCGCCCGCCTCGCTTGATAACGTGCGCCATCGCCACCTCTCCGTATTTGTCATACGCATCAGAGCCACTCAGTTGCTCACTGGCCAGCTCATGATCCGAGGGATACGCCGCGGCTTGCTTAAAGGCCAACAAGTTAACAAAGTGAAATGGACCTTCCAGATCGCCGCTTAACAAGTTTTCCACTTGCTCCCGGCTAGGCTCGATCCCCCCGTGCGCAAGTTCCATTAGCTCTCGGGTTGCCGACTCAATTTCTTCTTTATTCATATGTATTTGGACTAAGTGATTTCACAATTATCGCTTTCACGAGTAGGCACTCACAGTAATATTAAAGTCCGGAAACACGTCGGGACTCTTAGGCACACAAGCCCCAAGTATAGGGCATATAAACGGGCGTCCGCGAGCAAGGCTACTTACAATAAGAATAAGATTTCCAGAGTTACTGCTCGGGCAACATCCCCTCCAAAGCCGAACGGGGTCTTCTAAAGTCCGCTTTCGCCTATTTGCGGACATCGGTCTATCCTTGTTGGAGGTCTAGCAAGAGGTGATCGGAGATGACGGAAGGCTGGGTATACCTATGCTGGATACTGTTGATGCTTGGTTTATTGGGTGAGTGGGCAATCTTCTCTG
>JBDVXK010000016.1:0-229660 GCA_039964455.1 Halieaceae bacterium
GGACGACAACGAGCTGGGTACTACAGCGGTCAAGACTCTGGTTGAGACCCTGGACAGCTACATCCCTGAGCCCGAGCGTGCGATTGACCAGCCGTTCCTGATGCCAGTAGAGGACGTGTTCTCTATCTCTGGTCGCGGAACCGTTGTAACCGGCCGTGTTGAGCGTGGCATTATCAAGGTCGGTGAAGAAATCGAGATCGTTGGTATCAAGGACACTCAGACCACCACCTGTACCGGTGTTGAGATGTTCCGCAAGCTGCTTGACGAAGGTCGTGCAGGCGAGAACGTTGGTGTACTGCTGCGTGGTACCAAGCGTGATGAAGTTGAGCGTGGCCAGGTGCTTGTTAAGCCAGGCAGCGTTAACCCCCACACCAAGTTCGAGGCAGAGGTTTACATTCTGTCGAAGGAAGAGGGCGGTCGTCACACTCCATTCTTCAAGGGCTATCGTCCGCAGTTTTACTTCCGTACTACGGACGTAACTGGCGCATGTGAGCTGCCTGAAGGTGTTGAGATGGTGATGCCAGGTGACAACGTGCAGATGGTTGCGACGTTGATTGCGCCGATTGCGATGGAAGATGGCCTGCGTTTTGCGATCCGTGAGGGTGGCCGAACTGTTGGTGCTGGCGTCGTCGCCAAGATCATTGAGTGATCGAGTGACCCGCTAGAAAAAAGCCCGGCATTGCCGGGCTTTTTTTTGTCTTCACATCAGTGGATGTTTAGTACTCGCTATTTTCCTGGGAGAGTTGCTCGTTGAGTGTCAGGAAGTCGTAGAGTATACCGATCAGGAATAGCCCGCCGGTGCACAGGTAAAGGATGCCGGTAAACCACTTGCCCATGTAGAAGCGGTGAATGCCGAAAATACCGACGAAGGTCAGCAGGATCCACGCCAGGTCATAATCCACCGGCCCGGCAACATAGCGCCGCTCTGCTTCCCTTGCCATTGCCGGGATTAACAGCAAATCGATAATCCAGCCAATAAAAAACAGGCCCAGGGTGAAAAACCAGATCACCCCAGAAATTTGTTTGCCATAGTAAAAGCGGTGTGCCCCTATAAATCCGAAGATCCACAGTAGGTAACCTAGCAGAACGGAATGTGTGTCTTGCGAGCGATTCATCTTAAATTCCTGAGCGGGTGTTTCTCCATCTTGGGAGTTGAAGAGTAAGGGGTCAAGCGGGTTCGACTTGTCGTCAATTGACTATACTGATGTAGATCATGGCAAGCATTGGCGCCAAGGTTAAGCTGGTCACAGCAGCATTACATTAATTATGGAGACAGAATATGTCTGTAGAGCACCACGACCTGATACACGAATTTCCCGAACTGAAAGATCGCATCCACGAGTTAAAAGTGTCCGATCATCACTTTCGTAATCTCTTTGATGAATACCACACGCTAACGCGCAGTATTGAGAATATGGAAAATGAGGTGACGCCAGCCGCCACACGCACTGAGGAAGATGCCAAGATACGCCGCGTGCACCTCAAGGATGAGCTCTACCGAATGCTGCAGGCGGGGTAGGGCAATGGCTTACGAGACTATCCAGCAACAACTTGAAGAGCGGCTCGCCGAGTTGCAGGTGCGGCTGGCCAATATAAAGAAGGATGTAACGCAGGCTCACTCCGGTGATTCTGCCGAGCAGGCCCAGGAGCGGGAGAACGACGAGGTGGTTGACGCCATAGGCAATGAGACCGCCCAGTCGATCAAGATCATCCAGGCCGCCCTGGGACGAATTGCTGACGGCAGCTATGGCAGCTGCAAAGAGTGCGGCGAGGACATTGGACAGGGCAGACTGGAAGCCATGCCGGAAGCGACCCGTTGTGTGGGCTGCGCCCCCTGATTCATACGATGAGCGCCTGATTTTGACTTGTACCTGACCCGGGCCTCCCACTCCCGGGTAATTCTTAAGTAATTGCGGCACGCAGATCTAGATATTCATTAATTGCATTACACTTATAGCTACCTATAACTAATAGGTATAATGCGTACATCCAGGATGAAGTGTCGCAGCGAACGCGGCCATCATGGCCTGGACTGGTTTTTAGCCCTCATTGGGGTGCTTTCACCACGCCCTAAATTAGTTTGCAAACCGCCTTGACACTACCTGGTCGGATCATTAGAATTCGCGTTCCTTTTTTCGGGGGGTTCCCTTGCGGGCCTCTGGTTTTTTATTTGATTGGAGTTAGGTCAGGTGCAGAATCAACGCATTCGTATTCGCCTTAAGGCTTTTGACCACCGCCTGATAGACACGTCTACTCAGGAAATTGTGGAAACTGCGCGCCGTACCGGTGCACAGGTTAAAGGCCCGATCCCCCTTCCTACCCGGAAGGAAAAGTTTACCGTGCTGGTATCCCCGCACGTTAATAAGGACGCACGTGATCAGTACGAGATTCGTACCCACAAGCGTCTGTTAGATATCGTGGAGCCTACAGAAAAAACTGTAGACGCCCTGATGAAGTTGGACCTGGCAGCAGGTGTGGAAGTACAGATAAGTCTTGGCTAACGACAATTCGTAGCAAGACCTGCTCGCGGTGAGAGCCGTGGGTGTGTAACGCCCGACTTTCGAAATATTGTGGGGCGGCCATAGAGGGTTCAGCCCCGTACACTGAGAGGTTAGCAAAATGACTATTGGTTTAGTCGGCCGCAAGTCCGGTATGACTCGTGTTTTTACCGAAGACGGCGCATCAATACCCGTAACCGTAGTGGAGGTTTCTCCAAACCGCGTTACTCAAGTCAAAGAGCTCGATAGCGATGGCTATAGAGCGATTCAGGTCACAGCGGGAAACCGTAAGGCCACTAGAGTGAGTAAATCAGCAGCGGGACAGTTCGCGAAAGCGGGTGTCGAAGCCGGTCGTGGTTTTTGGGAATTCCGCCTGGGCGATTCAGATGAAACGCCTGAAGTGGGGTCCGAATTGACCGTGGAACGCTTTGAAGCGGGCCAGAAGGTCGATGTCGCAGGCAAGTCCAAGGGCAAGGGTTTCCAGGGCGCTATCAAGCGTTGGAACTTCAGCATGCAGGACGCTACTCACGGCAACTCATTGTCCCACCGTGCTCCGGGTTCGATTGGCCAGTGCCAAACGCCGGGTCGTGTATTTAAGGGCAAGAAGATGGCCGGTCACATGGGTGCAGAGAATGTCACCACCCAGGGGCTGGAAGTTGTTCGTGTCGATGTCGAGCGCAATTTGTTGCTTATCAAGGGCGCCGTCCCCGGTGCACCTGGCGGAGACGTTTTCGTACGTCCCGCGGTCAAGGCTTAAGGTTAGGGGGTCTCTAACGTGGAATTGAGTGTAGTCAAGCCGGGTAATGCAGATGCGGGCACAGTGTCCGTATCAGATGTTGCCTTCGCTCGTGAGTATAACGAGGACCTGGTTCACCAGGTGGTTACTGCGTATATGGCAGGTGCCCGTCAGGGAACCCGCGCGCAGAAGAATCGTGCAGCTGTCAGTGGTGGTGGTAAGAAGCCATGGCGGCAGAAAGGTACAGGTCGTGCCCGTGCTGGAACAATTCGCTCGCCAATCTGGCGTAGCGGTGGTGTGACATTTGCGGCTCAGCCGCAGGATCACTCCCAGAAAGTGAACCGCAAGATGTACCGTGCGGCACTGCGTTCCATCATGTCAGAGCTTGCTCGTCAGGAGCGCCTGGTTGTGGTGGAAAGCCTGGATCTGGAGCAGCCAAAAACCAAACTGCTGGCTCAGCAGCTGGGTGAGTACGGCGTAGACAATGTTCTGATCATCGGCACCGAGGTAGGTGAAAACCTGTACCTGGCGTCGCGCAACCTGCACAAGGTTGATGTTCGTGATGTGGACGGTGTCGATCCGGTTAGCCTGATCGCCTACGACAAGGTCATGGTGACTGTAGACGCTGTTAAGAAATTTGAGGAGATGCTGGGATGAACCAGGAGCGCGTATTCCAGGTACTGGTAGGTCCGCATGTTTCCGAGAAGGCAGCAATTGTTGCCGACGCGAATAACCAGTACGTATTTAAAGTGGCTGTTGACGCCACTAAGGCCGAGATCAAGAAGTCGGTTGAGCAGTTGTTCAAGGTGAAGGTGGACAACGTTTGCACGCTGAAGGTCAAGGGCAAGGTAAAGCGTAACCGTAATGGTTTCAGCACCCGCCCGACCTGGAAGAAGGCATATGTTCGTCTGGAGCAGGGTCAAGACATCGACTTTGCGTCCGCCGAGTAAGGAGTAGGTTTACAATGGCACTATTAAAAAGCAAACCCACGTCACCCGGTCGTCGTCATGTCGTCCGTGTTGTCAGTGACGATCTGCACAAGGGTGCGCCATACAAGCCTTTGCTTGAGCAGCAGACTCGCAATGGCGGTCGAAACAACAATGGTCGTATTACCACCCGTCATATCGGTGGTGGCCACAAGCAGCATTACCGCATAATCGATTTCAAGCGCACCAAGGACGGTATCCCCGCCAAGGTAGAGCGCATCGAGTACGACCCCAATCGAACAGCACACATCGCATTGGTTTTGTTTGCCGACGGTGAGCGTCGCTACATCATTGCTCCAAAAGGTGTTGTGGCTGGCGATGTACTGCAGTCAGGTGCTGCAGCCCCGATCAAAAACGGTAACTGCCTGCCACTGCGAAACATTCCGGTGGGTTCAGTAATACACGCAATTGAATTGAAGCCAGGCAAGGGCGCCCAGATTGCGCGTTCAGCTGGTGCTTCCGTTCAGCTGGTAGCTCGCGAAGGCCAGTACGCCACGGTGCGATTGCGCTCTGGCGAAATGCGCAAGATTCTTGCCGACTGCCGCGCCACACTGGGTGAGGTTTCGAACTCAGAGCACAGCCTGCGCAAGTTGGGTAAAGCCGGTGCTGCGCGCTGGCGTGGTGTTCGTCCTACCGTTCGCGGTGTAGCGATGAACCCGGTAGATCACCCACATGGTGGTGGTGAAGGCCGTACTTCCGGTGGTCGCCATCCTGTTAGCCCCTGGGGTACACCTACCAAGGGTTACAAGACTCGCAAGAACAAGCGTACTGATAATTTGATCGTACGCCGTCGTGGTAAGAAGTAAGTTCGGTTGTCAGAACCCAGAAGATTAGAGGAATAGGATTGTGCCACGTTCATTAAAGAAAGGTCCGTTTATCGACCTTCACCTGATCAAGAAAGTTGAAGCAGCGGTTGCTAGTAACGATCGTCGCCCAATCAAGACCTGGTCGCGCCGTTCTATGGTAGCGCCAGATATGGTTGGCCTGACTATCGCGGTTCATAACGGTAGGCAGCACGTGCCCGTTCTGATCAATGAAGACATGGTCGGACACAAGCTCGGTGAATTTGCGGTAACACGCACATTCAAGGGCCACATCGTGGATAAAAAGGTCAAGCGCTAAGCGCTGGCGAAGCGAGGTTTAGGAAATGGAAGTTGCAGCAAGATTAAAAGGTGCCCAGATTTCGGCCCAGAAAGCCCGCCTGGTAGCAGATCAGGTGCGCGGCATGCAGGTTGAAGAGGCACTGAATTTGCTGGAATTCAGCAACAAGAAGGCAGCCCACATCGTGAAGAAGATTCTCGATTCGGCGATTGCCAATGCTGAAAATAACGAAGGCGCTGATGTCGACGAGTTGAAAGTGTCGAGCATCTTTGTCGATGAAGGCATGACAATGAAGCGTTTGCGTCCCCGGGCCAAAGGTCGGGCGGATCGTATTTTGAAGCGCAGCTGTCATATCACAGTCAAAGTTGCAGACGGCGAAGGCTAAGGTTTAGGAGAAGACCACATGGGTCAGAAAGTACATCCAATCGGTATCCGCTTAGGTATTGTTAAAGACCACACTTCGGTTTGGTACGCGGATAGCAAGAACTACTCCAAGCAGTTGATCACTGATCTGGCCGTTCGCGAGTACATCGAAAAAGCGCTGGAGCAGGCGTCGGTGAGTCGCGTAGTTATTGAGCGTCCGGCACAGACAGCCCGCATTACCATTCACACAGCCCGACCCGGGATTGTGATCGGTAAGAAAGGTGAAGATGTCGACAAGCTTCGCAAGACGTTGACAGAAAAGATGGGTGTGCCAGTGCACATCAACATCGAAGAAATTCGCAAGCCTGACCTGGATGCCAAGTTGGTTGCGCAGAATGTAGCCCAGCAGCTTGAGCGCCGCGTTATGTTCCGTCGTGCCATGAAGCGTGTGGTTCAGAATGCAATGCGCCAGGGCGCCGAAGGTATCAAGGTGCAGGTTGGCGGTCGTTTGGGCGGTGCAGAGATTGCTCGTTCAGAGTGGTATCGCGAAGGTCGTGTACCGCTGCACACACTGCGTGCAGATATCGATTACGCAACCTATGAGGCCGTGACTACCTACGGCATCATCGGCGTGAAAGTATGGATTTTCAAAGGCGAAGTCATTGGCGATCAGGAACAAGCCGACGGCGCCAAGAAGACAGCAACTAATTAAGGGTTACGCAGATGCTTCAACCAAAGCGTACAAAATTTCGCAAGACTCAAAAGGGCCGTAACCGCGGTCTGGCCCATCGTGGCAGCAAGGTCAGTTTTGGCGAGTTCGGTCTTAAAGCGACTGGACGTGGCCGACTGACTGCTCGCCAGATAGAGGCAGCTCGTCGTGCGATGACGCGTCACATTAAGCGTGGCGGAAAGATCTGGATTCGTGTTTTCCCGGACAAGCCTATTACTGGCAAGCCCCTGGAAGTACGTCAAGGTAAAGGTAAAGGTAACGTTGAATACTGGGTAGCCCAGATTCAGCCTGGCAAAGTGCTGTACGAAGTACAGGGCGTTTCTGAGGAACTGGCGCGCGAAGCGTTTGCCCTGGCCTCTGCCAAGATTCCTATTGCCACAACATTTGTTAAACGGTCGGTGATGTGATGAAAGCGAGTGAATTGCGTGACAAGTCCCAAGAGGACCTGAATAAGCAGCTGCTTACTTTGCGTGAAGAGCAGTTCAAGCTGCGCATGCAAAAATCTACGGGTCAACTGGGTCAGAGTCATTTGCTCCAGTTAAACCAGCGGGATATCGCACGCGTCAAGACTGTACTGAGCGAGAAGGCGGGTAACTAGTATGTCAGGTGCAGAGAATCGTACACGTACTGCGACCGGTAAGGTTGTCAGCAACAAAATGGACAAGACCATTACGGTATTGTTGGAGCGCAGGGTCAAGCACCCGGTCTACGGCAAGTACATCACCCGGTCTTCCAAGATCCACGCCCATGATGAAAAGAATGAGTGCGGTATCGGCGATACAGTCACTGTTGCGGAGTGCCGTCCACTTTCCAAGAGCAAAACCTGGAATCTGGTCGAAGTTGTAGAGAGCGGCGCGCTGTAGAAAGCGATGGTTGAGCGGCCACGGTCGCACATTGGAGTAGTAGAAAATGATTCAGACACAGTCGTATTTGGAAGTCGCAGATAACAGTGGTGCCCGTCGTGTGATGTGCATCAAGGTGCTGGGCGGATCCAAGCGTCGTTATGCTCGTGTCGGAGACCTGATCAAGGTAACCGTGAAGGAAGCGATTCCACGGGGTAAGGTCAAGAAGGGTCAGGTAATGACCGCAGTTGTTGTGCGTACGCGCAAAGGCGTTCGTCGTGCCGACGGTTCGCTGATCAAGTTTGACGATAACGCTGCTGTATTGCTCAACGCCCAGGACGCTCCTATCGGCACCCGTATTTTTGGGCCGGTAACTCGCGAATTGCGTGGCGAAAAGTTTATGAAGATTATTTCTCTGGCACCGGAAGTTATCTAGGCCGGATTACAGGGAGAGGAAGAGAGATGTTGAAGATCAAGTGCGATGACGAAGTAATTGTCCTTGCTGGAAAAGACAAGGGTAAGCGCGGCAAGGTTCGCCGCGTTATGGATGACAACCGTGTGGTTGTCGCTGGCGTCAACATGATCAAGAAGCACACCAAGCCTAATCCACAGGCCGGTGTAGCGGGCGGAATTGTTGAGAAGGAAGCGCCTATCCAGGTGTCCAACATAGCGATTTTTAATCCTCAGACCAGCAAGGCTGATCGAGTGGGTTTCAAGGTAGATGGAGATACCAAGGTTCGTATCTTCAAATCAAATGGCGAAGCGATCGACGCCTAGGTCATCGTAATAGTGACCGGGTAAACAGGTAATAGACATGGCAACGTTGAAAGACAGATACAAGAGCGAAATCGCACCCAAGCTGAAGGAAGAGTTGGGCTTGGATAATGTGATGGAAGTTCCCCGTATCACCAAAATCACCCTGAACATGGGTGTTGGCGAAGCACTGGGCGACAAAAAAGTGCTGGAGAACGCCGTCGGTGACATGGAAAAAATCGCCGGCCAGAAGGCTGTAGTGACCAAGGCGCGCAAATCTATCGCGGGCTTCAAAGTTCGTGACGGTTGGCCGATAGGCTGCAAAGTGACTCTGCGTTCAGAGCGCATGTATGAGTTTCTTGAGCGTCTTATCAGCATTGCGATCCCGCGGGTTCGGGACTTTCGCGGCGTAAACCCCAAGTCCTTTGACGGACGTGGCAACTTTGCCATGGGTGTAACGGAACAGATTATTTTCCCCGAAATTGATTACGACCAGGTGGACGCACTGCGCGGAATGGATATCACCATTACTACCACTGCTCGTACGGATGATGAAGGTCGTGCCTTGCTGCGCGCTTTCAACTTCCCCCTGAAAGGTTAAGAGGCTTTATTTATGGCTAAGAAATCGATGATCGCACGTGAGAACAAGCGTACCAAGATGGTCGCCAGGTTCGCGCAGAAGCGCGCAACCCTCAAGGCTGTTATCCATGACGTGAATGCATCTGACGAGGAAAAATGGGACGCGCAGGTAGCGCTCCAGAAGCTTCCTCGCGATGCCAGCCCGGTACGTCAGCAGCGTCGCTGCCAGATAACCGGACGCCCTCACGGGGTCTATCGAAAGTTTGGCCTGTGTCGTAACAAATTGCGCGAAGCCGCTATGCGCGGTGACGTACCTGGTCTGGTTAAGGCCAGCTGGTAAACGGACCCGTTGAGTCCCGGAGAGAATTAGACGATGAGTATGCAAGATCCGCTGTCAGATATGCTGACACGTATTCGCAACGCCCAGATGGCTGGTAAGACCGAAGTAGAAATGCCCGGTTCCAAGCTGAAGGCAGCTGTTGCCAAGGTATTGAAGGACGAGGGTTACATTACTGACTTCGCCGCATCGGCCGATGGCAGCAAGCCACGCTTGTCTATAGAGCTCAAATATTTCGAAGGCAAGCCGGTTATCGCTGAGATCGATCGCAGCAGCCGTCCTGGTTTGCGCAACTATGCGGGTAAAGACGGCATGCCGTCTGTGCGCAACGGACTTGGTGTAGCAATCATCTCAACCTCAAAGGGTGTGATGACCGACCGTGCAGCTCGCGCTGCTGGTGTTGGTGGCGAAGTACTCTGCACCGTTTTCTAACGATTATTGAATTGAAGAGCAAACGAAATGTCTAGAGTCGCAAATAATCCGGTATCACTGCCCAACGGGGTGGAGTTCAAGGTCGATGGCCGTGATCTCACCGTTAAAGGCAGCAAAGGTTCGCTGGCGTTGTCCCTGGTGGATGGCGTGCAGGTGAGTGAGGATGACAACGTTCTGACCATTGCTTATGACAGTGACGCGCATCGCGCCATGGCGGGAACCACCCGCGCACTGCTTAACAACATGGTTATTGGCGTCAGCGAAGGTTGGGAAAAGAAGCTTGTATTGAACGGCGTTGGCTATCGTGCCAAGGCGACGGGTAAGTCGGTAAACCTGACTGTTGGCCTGTCGCACCCGGTAGATTACCAGCTGCCCGAAGGCGTTAGCGCCGAGAGCCCCAGTCAGACCGAGATCGTTGTCAAAGGTATTGATAAGCAGGCTGTTGGTCAGGCGGCTGCAGAAATTCGCAGTTTCCGTCCACCAGAGCCTTACAAGGGCAAGGGTATTCGCTACGCGGACGAGTATGTCCGTCGTAAAGAAGCCAAGAAGAAGTAGGTAAGTTGAGATGAGCGTAAAGAATGATTCAAGGTTACGTCGCGCACGTCGCGCCCGTGCCCGTATGCGTGAGCTCGGCGTTAATCGCCTGAGCGTGCACCGTACTCCCCGTCACATCTACGCCCAGGTGCTGGCACCTGCAGGTGACAAGGTGTTGGCAAGCGCGTCGACTCTCGACAGCGATCTTCGTGGCGGTAAAACCGGCAATATCGATGCCGCTGCCGCTGTAGGTAAGTTGGTTGCAGAGCGCGCCAAGCAGGCTGGTATCGAGAAGGTCGCCTTCGATCGCGCCGGTTACAAGTACCACGGACGCGTCAAGGCTCTGGCCGATGCTGCCCGTGAAAGTGGACTGGAATTCTAGGGTATAACTATGGCTTTTAACGATCAAAGAAAGCAGCAGCAGGACGGCGACCTCCAGGAGAAACTGGTTCAGGTCAACCGTGTAGCCAAAGTGGTCAAAGGTGGCCGCATTTTCGGTTTCACAGCACTGACTGTTATTGGCGATGGCAAGGGCAAAGTTGGTTTCGGACGCGGCAAGGCCCGTGAAGTGCCTGTAGCTATCCAGAAAGCGATGGAAGCGGCCCGACGCAACATGATCCAGGTTGAACTGGATAATGGCACTATCCAATATCCAGTTAAGGCCCAGCACGGCGCCTCCAAGGTATATATGCAGCCTGCATCTGAAGGTACTGGCGTTATTGCTGGTGGTGCGATGCGTGCGGTTCTGGAAATTGCCGGTGTACACAATGTACTCGCCAAGTGCTACGGCTCGACCAATCCGGTCAACGTGGTACGTGCGACTTTCAACGGTCTGCGTGACATGGCTGCGCCCGAAAGCGTGGCAGCCAAGCGCGGCAAGACTGTCGAAGAAATACTGAATTAAAGAGTGAGTTGGCTACGTCATGGCTAAAGCAATGGTTAAAGTAACGCAGATCAAGAGCGTCAATGGACGTCTCAAGAAGCACCAGGCATGTGTTGCCGGGCTTGGGCTGCGTCGTATCGGTCACACCGTGGAAGTAGAAGACACACCTTCAACTCGCGGCATGATCAACAAGGTTAACTACCTCGTTAGGGTTGAGGACTAAATCATGTCAGATGGTATGAGACTGAACACCCTGAGCCCTGCACCGGGTTCTCGGAAAAATGCCAAGCGCGTTGGCCGAGGCATCGGTAGCGGCGTAGGCAAGACAGCGGGTCGTGGCCACAAGGGCCAGAAGTCCCGTACGGGCGGCAGCGTGCGTCCAGGCTTCGAGGGTGGCCAGATGCCACTGCAGAAGCGTCTTCCTAAATATGGCTTTTCATCACGGATGGCTCGCGCTACTGCGCAGATTCGCGTTGCTGAATTGGCGCTGGTCGATGCAGACGTAGTCGATCTGGAAGCGTTGAAGGCTGCTGACCTGGTTCGTGATGATGTAACACGCGCCCGTGTTTTTCTGTCGGGTGAGCTGAGCAAGGCTGTCACCGTCAAAGGGCTCGCCGTTACCAAAGGCGCGCGCGAGGCGATTGAGCAGGCCGGCGGGAAAGTAGAGGACTAAATGGCAACAGGTCAGCTGCCCTCAGTAAACAAGGCAGGCCTTGGCGAACTTTTTGCCCGGCTGCGTTTTGTTCTACTGGCCATTGTTGTCTACCGCATCGGGACACATATCCCGGTACCGGGGATAGACCCGAACCAGTTGGCTGCATTGTTCAACCAGAATCAGGGCACCATCCTTGGGCTGGCTAACATGTTTTCTGGTGGCGCTCTGGAGCGAATGAGCATCCTGGCGCTTGGCATCATGCCTTACATCTCTGCCTCTATCATTATGCAGTTGATGTCAGCAGTGACGCCGCAGCTGGAGCAGTTAAAGAAAGAAGGCGAGTCAGGGCGCCGTAAGATCAGCCAGTACACGCGTTACCTGACAGTAGTGCTGGCAATAATCCAGGCCACCGGAATGACCGTGGGCATGGCGAACCAGGGTATGTCTTACGACACATCGCTTCTGTTCTACGTGATAGCGATTACATCTCTGGTGACTGGCGCTGTGTTCATGATGTGGTTGGGTGAGCAGATTACGGAAAAAGGCGTAGGCAATGGCATCTCGCTGTTGATCTTCGCTGGCATCGTCGCGGGATTGCCCGCTGCGATAGGCCAATCGCTGGAACAGGCGCGACAGGGTGAAATTAACATTTTGATCCTGCTGTTCATCCTGGCGCTGGCGATAGCCGTTATTTACATGATCGTGTTTATAGAACGCGGTCAACGTCGCATCACGGTGAACTACGCGAAGCGGCAGCAGGGACGGAAGATGTATCAGGCGCAGAGCTCGCATCTGCCCCTTAAGGTGAATATGGCGGGTGTAATCCCGGCTATTTTCGCCAGCAGCATATTGCTGTTCCCGGCGTCTTTGGCGCAGTGGTTCGGCTCTGCCGGCTCTGCCGACTGGTTACAGGACCTTGCCGTGGCCATTGGTCCTGGTCAGCCCCTGAACATTATGTTGTTCACGGTGTTTGTTGTGTTTTTCTGCTTCTTTTACACGGCGTTGATGTTTAACCCGGTAGAGGTTGCTGACAATTTGAAGCGTTCCGGTGCCTTTGTGCCCGGTATTCGCCCCGGTCAGCAGACCGCCAACTATATCGACGGCGTGTTGACCAGGCTGACAGTGTTTGGCTCTGCCTACATAGCACTGGTTTGCCTGATGCCACAGTTTTTGGTGGTGATGTGGAACGTGCCCTTTTACCTGGGCGGTACCTCACTGTTGATTGTAGTGGTGGTTGTGATGGATTTTATGGCTCAGGTGCAGAGTCACCTGATGTCTCACCAGTACGATTCGGTGATGAAGAAGGCCAATTTGAAGAACTACGGCGGTTCTGGCCGGTCGCGCTAATTAGCGCGCAAAGCCAGAGCGGCAGGTTCACGGAGAGTTAGAAATGAAAGTACGTGCATCAGTAAAAAAGATTTGCAGAAACTGCAAGATCGTCCGACGCAAGGGTGTAGTGCGTGTGATCTGTGATACAGATCCCCGCCACAAGCAGCGTCAGGGTTAAGCGAGCGCCCACGAGGCGGTTGATTTTTAGTAACGATATCGCTAGAATGCTGCGCCCTTCGCGAGGGCCCCACAAAACTGAGTTAAATCAGGGGCTTGCGTAAAAAGGGCAGCGCACAGAGCGGAACATTAAGGAATTGGAGAAAGTTGCATGGCTCGTATTGCCGGCGTCAACATACCCGATAACAAGCATGCTGTTATCTCATTGACCTACATCTTCGGTGTAGGCCGCAGCCAGGCGCAGCGTCTTTGCGCAGACACTGGTGTGGCTGAGAACACCAGGATCGCAGAGTTGACTGAGGAGCAGATGGATTCGCTGCGTACCAAAGTGAGCGAAATGAACGTGGAAGGCGACCTTCGTCGTGAAGTATCCATGAACATCAAGCGTCTGATGGATCTCGGTTGTAACCGTGGTCTGCGACACCGTCGCGGTTTGCCGCTGCGTGGTCAGCGTACCAAGACAAATGCTCGTACCCGTAAGGGTCCGCGCAAGCCGATTCGCAGGTAGGGTAACTCCCCCAACGCGAATCCGTTTTAGTGTAGCTGCACCGAAGTGCAGTGTTGATATTAAAAGCAGGAAGTAACTATGGCCAAGCCAGGTGCTAAAAGCACTCGTAAGAAAATTACCAAGACTGTTGTTGATGGGATCGCGCACGTTCATGCGTCTTTCAATAACACCATCATCACTATTACCGACCGTCAGGGCAATACGCTCAGCTGGGCCACTGCTGGTGGTTCTGGTTTCCGCGGTTCACGTAAGAGCACACCCTTCGCAGCGCAGGTTGCAGCAGAGCGTGCCGGTGAAGCAGCCAAAGAGTACGGCTTGAAGAACCTTGATGTGCAGGTAAAAGGCCCGGGACCGGGTCGTGAATCAGCAGTTCGTGCGCTGAATGCCTGCGGCTACTCAATCAGCAATATTACTGACGTTACGCCGATTCCACACAACGGCTGCCGTCCACCCAAGAAACGTCGCGTCTAAGACCACGACAAGCGCTTACAGGATAACTGACATGGCTCGATATATTGGACCCAAGTGCAAGCTCTCCCGTCGTGAAGGAACGGATCTGTTCCTCAAGAGCGGAGTTCGCGCACTGGAAAGCAAGTGCAAGCAGGAAACAGCTCCAGGCCAGCATGGCGCCCGTCGCGGCCGCTTGTCTGACTACGGTGTACAGCTGCGTGAAAAGCAGAAGGTTCGCAGGATTTACGGCGTACTGGAGAAGCAGTTCCGCAATTACTACAAAGAAGCGGCCCGTCTCAAGGGTGCAACAGGCGAGAATCTTTTGCAGCTTTTGGAAAGCCGCCTGGATAATGTGGTTTACCGCATGGGCTTCGGCGCTACCCGCGCGGAAGCACGTCAAATGGTATCTCACAAGGCAATCCTGGTTAATGGCACCGTTGTAAACGTCGCTTCTTATCAGGTTCAGGCTGGAGACGTGATCTCCCTGCGTGAGAAAGCCAAAAAGCAACTGCGCATTCAATCTGCACTGGCATTGGCCGCACAGCGCGGTGAGCCCGAGTGGATTGAAGTCAACAACGACAAGCTGGAAGGCATATTCAAGGCGGTCCCGGATCGTCAGGACCTGACCTCAGAGATCAATGAAAACTTGATCGTTGAGCTCTACTCCAAGTAATAAGCCCCACGGACTAACCTTTAGCTACAGGTGCCAGAATGCAGAGTGCAGTGAACGAATTTTTGACCCCGCGTGTCATCAACGTCGACGAGAAGACCAATACGCGTGCCCAGGTAACCCTGGAGCCCCTGGAACGTGGCTTTGGTCACACACTGGGTAACGCCCTTCGTCGAATCCTGCTGTCTTCCATGCCCGGTTGTGCCATTACCGAGGTAGAGATCGACGGCGTACTTCATGAGTACAGCGCCATTGAAGGCGTTCAGGAAGATGTCATCGAAATCCTTCTTAACCTCAAAGGCGTTGCGCTTGTCATGAATGGCAAGGACGAGGCTGAACTGACCCTGACCAAGAAAGGTTCTGGCGCGGTTACTGCAGGTGATATACAGGTTGATCACGACATCGAGATCCGCAACCCGGATCACGTGATCTGTAACCTCAATGACAAGTCTGAAATCAGCATGAAGCTGACCATTGCTCGTGGCCGTGGTTACTCTCCCGCTGATTCTCGCGAGAACCCGGAAGAAGAGACGCGCTCTATTGGCCGTCTGCAGTTGGATGCAACCTTCTCTCCTATCCACCGTGTATCGTATGTTGTGGAAGCAGCGCGTGTTGAACAGCGTACTGACCTCGACAAGCTGGTACTGGATCTGGAGACTAATGGCACGATCGATCCGGAAGAGGCGATTCGTCGTGCTGCAACAATTCTGCAGCAGCAGCTCGCGGTATTCGTTGACCTGGAAAGCGACAGCGAGTCCGAGTCTGTTATCGAAGAGGATGAGGTAGATCCAATTCTGCTGCGTCCGGTCGATGATCTCGAGTTGACCGTTCGCTCGGCCAACTGTCTGAAGGCGGAAAATATTTACTACATCGGTGACCTCGTTCAGCGCACAGAAGTTGAGCTGCTGAAAACCCCGAACCTGGGTAAGAAGTCACTGACCGAGATCAAGGACGTGTTGGCGTCCCGTGGGCTGTCTCTGGGCATGCGCCTGGATAACTGGCCGCCCGCCAGTCTCAAGAACGACGATCGGGTATTGAGCGTTTAAGCTTTACCCGGAACCGGTTGATAGTGCTGAGATAGCACAGCAAGTATAGGATTATAGAAATGCGTCATCGTCACAGTGGACGTCAGTTAAACAGGAATAGCTCGCACCGTAAGGCTATGTTCCGCAATATGACCGTCTCTCTCGTAGAGCACGAGTTGATCAAGACTACGTTGGCTAAAGCCAAGGAGCTGCGCAGCCACGCTGAGCCGCTGATAACCTTGTCCAAAACCGACAGCGTTGCCAATCGGCGTCTTGCCTTCGACCGTACCCGCAGCAAGGAAACTGTGGGCAAGCTCTTTACCGAGCTCGGTCCCAGGTACCAGACACGTCCCGGTGGTTACATCCGTATTCTTAAGTGCGGCTATCGCGCTGGCGACAAGGCTCCTATGGCTTATGTTGAGCTGGTAGATAGGCCAGAGCCTGAGAGCTTCGAGGACGACGAGGATTAAACCTTGTGCTTGTCTGAAAAAGCCGGGTATAGCCCGGCTTTTTTGTGTCTGCAGGAATGTGGTTAGGGGCACCGGCGGTGCCCCGTGAAGATCAGGCCGCTTTTTTGCTCGACTTGCGTCTTAGCATGGGGGCCAGGAACTGCCCGGTAAACGAGCCCTTGGTCTTGGCAACCTGCTCGGGTGTGCCGGTAGCGATGATCTGGCCGCCGCCACTGCCACCTTCCGGGCCAAGGTCGACTATCCAGTCCGCCGTTTTTATCACGTCCAGATTGTGCTCGATGATCACCACGGTATTGCCGTGATCGCGCAGCCTGTGCAGTACCTCCAACAGCTGGCGGATGTCTTCGAAGTGCAGGCCGGTGGTCGGCTCATCCAGAATATACAGAGTGCTACCGGTGTCGCGTTTGGACAGTTCTTTGGCCAGCTTGACCCGCTGCGCCTCACCGCCCGAAAGCGTAGTGGCGGCCTGTCCCAGCCGAACATAGGTCAGGCCTACATCGGTCAGTGTTTGTAGCTTGCGGGCAATAGCCGGTACCGGTTCGAAGAACTCCAGCGCGTCCTCTACTGTCATCTCCAGCACTTCGTGAATGTTCTTGCCCTTGTAGCGCACTTCCAGTGTTTCGCGATTGTAGCGCTTGCCTTTGCAAACATCGCAGGGCACATAAATGTCTGGCAGAAAGTGCATTTCCACCTTGGTCACGCCATCACCCTGGCAGGCTTCACAGCGCCCGCCTTTAACGTTGAAGCTGAATCTTCCGGGTTTGTAACCCCGGGAGCGCGCTTCCTGGGTGCCTGCGAACAATTCCCTGACCGGTGTGAAAATACCGGTATAGGTAGCGGGGTTTGAGCGTGGGGTACGGCCAATCGGGCTCTGGTCTATATCGATACACTTGTCGATGTGCTGCAGCCCGGAAACCTCATCGTGGGCGGCCGGGGTCAGCGTGGTGGCCCCGTTGAGCTCGGTGGCGGCGATCGGATACAGCGTGCCGTTAATCAGCGTTGATTTGCCGGAGCCTGAGACACCGGTGATGCAGGTGAGCAGTCCCACCGGAATCTCCAGCGTGACAGCCTGCAGGTTGTTGCCGGTGGCACCGCTTAGCGTCAACTGACGGTCGCTGTCGAACGCGGTTCTCTTACCGGGAATTTCTATGCGTTTTTTACCGGACAGATAGGCGCCGGTAAGAGACGCTTCATTGTTCAGAATGTCCTTCATGGTGCCTTCTGCCACGATCTGGCCACCGTGTACGCCGGCGCCAGGGCCTATATCGATCACATGGTCGGCGGTGCGAATAGCATCCTCGTCATGCTCCACGACCAATACTGTATTACCCAGGTCTCGCAGATGGGTGAGGGTGCGCAGCAGGCGCTCATTGTCCCGTTGGTGCAGGCCTATGGACGGTTCATCAAGAATGTACATGACGCCAACCAGGCCAGCGCCGATTTGGGAGGCCAGCCGTATGCGCTGTGCTTCTCCACCGGACAGGGTCTCGGCGCTGCGATTAAGAGCCAGGTAGTTGAGCCCCACATCCACCAGAAAGCGATAACGTGCTCGTAGTTCCTTGAGAATCTTATCGGCGATTTCGCCAGCTCTGCCTTGCAGCTTCAACGCCTCAAAATAATCGTGTGCCTCGCCCACGGCCATAGAGGTGATGCTGGGCAAGGTGCGGTTGTCGACGAATACGTGGCGGGCATCCTGGCGCAGGCGGGTACCGTCACAGTCGGGGCAGGGTGCTGTAGCGAGAAACTTGGAGAGGTCTTCTCGCACCGACTGGGAATCGGTGTCCCGGTAACGCCGTTCCATATTCGGCAGGATGCCTTCGAATGGGTGGGTACGTTGAAATACATCGCCCCGGTCGTTGACGTAGGAGAAAGCGACTTCCTGTTTGCCACTGCCCTGCAGGATGATCTTGCGGTGCTTTTTGTTGAGCGACTCAAAGGGGGCGTCTATATCGAAGCCGTAGTGATCGGCCAGCGATGTCAGCATATGGAAGTAATACACATTGCGCCGGTCCCAGCCGCGTATGGCGCCCTCGGCAAGGCTTGCTTCCGGGTAGAGTATGACCCTGCTCTCGTCGAAATACTGCTTTATGCCCAGCCCGTCACAACCGCTACAGGCTCCTGCCGGGTTGTTAAAGGAGAATAGCCGGGGTTCCAGTTCATCGATGCTGTGGCCGCACTGGGGGCAGGCAAAGCGGGCTGAGAACATAATGTCCTCTTCCGTTGCTCCGTCGTCCATGTAGCTGATGGTGGCGAGGCCGTCGGTCAGTGACAGCGCTGTTTCGAAAGACTCGGCGAGGCGCAGGCCCAGGTCCTCCCTCACCTTGAAGCGGTCTATCACCACTTCAATGCGGTGCTTCTTCTTCTTTTCTAGCTGGGGTACATCGTCGAGGTCGGTAACAATGCCGTCGATACGTGCGCGAACAAAGCCACTGGCCCGCAACTCCTCGAAGATGTGCAAGTGTTCACCTTTACGTTCGCGAACCACGGGAGCCAGTAACATGAGCTTGCTGCCCTCGGGCATCGCCAGTACTGAATCCACCATCTGACTCACAGTTTGGGCCGCAAGGTTGACCCCGTGCTCCGGACAACGCGGTTCGCCTACCCGGGCAAACAACAAGCGCAGGTAATCGTAGATCTCGGTGATAGTGCCTACGGTTGAGCGTGGGTTGTGAGAGGTAGATTTCTGCTCAATGGAAATGGCCGGTGACAGGCCCTCGATATGATCCATATCGGGTTTTTCCATCATCGACAGGAATTGCCTGGCGTAGGTGGAAAGCGACTCAACATAGCGGCGCTGGCCCTCGGCGTAGAGGGTGTCAAAAGCCAGGGACGACTTACCAGAGCCGGAAAGACCGGTGATTACCACCAGCTTGTCGCGCGGGATGTCGAGGTCGATGTTTTTGAGGTTGTGGGTGCGTGCACCGCGGACCTGAATAGTGTCCATTTTGCTCCTGAACTGACTTTTGACGGAAACCGAACAGTATATGCCCGGGCGCTCCCGCCTGGCAAAACCAATGTGGTTATTACGCGTAGTTTGACGGGGTGGATGCTCCCGGTCGGTGAAGCTGCTAAAATACGCCGCTTGCCTGGAAAGAAACTCTCGTGATAACCGAAAACCCAATGACACCCCTGGAGCGGCGTACCGTCAGCTCCCTGGCGCTGCTTTACAGCTTTCGTATGCTCGGCCTGTTCATGGTGCTGCCGTTGTTGGCGCTGTATGCGGCCGATCTGCCGGGAGCGACGCCGGCGATGCTGGGGCTCGCGCTGGGCATCTATGGATTGAGCCAGGCCGCCCTGCAGATTCCGCTGGGCTGGCTGTCTGATCGTATTGGCCGCAAGCCGGTGATCGTGGCGGGCCTGCTGGTGTTCGCCCTGGGTAGTGTTGTTGCCGCGCAAGCTGATACAGCCACTGGCATTATTTTTGGCCGTTTCCTGCAGGGCGCGGGTGCTATTGCCAGTACCGTGATGGCATTGGTTGCTGACCTCACCAGCGAAGAGCAGCGCACCAAGGCGATGGCGGTAGTCGGGGCCAGTATTGGCGCCTCGTTTGCGATAGCGCTGGTGCTGGGCCCGCTGGTGGCCGCCAGCGGCGGCCTGCAGGCGGTGTTTTACCTGACAGCGGTTCTGGCGCTTGTCGGCATTGTTATTGTCCTGCTGCGAGTACCTACGCCAGAGCGCTTGCTGGAGCATGACGAGGTCGGTACGCGGGGTGTGCATCTGGCGCAGGCACTGGCCGACCGGCAACTACTGCGGCTTAATTTCGGCGTGTTTACTTTGCACTTTATTCTGATGGCCTGTTTTTTGTTGCTGCCCACCCAGCTGGAAGACTCCATGGGTGTCACCCGTGATGCGCACTGGCAGATCTACCTTCCGGCCCTCCTGTTATCGTTATTGGGCATGTTGCCGCTGATGCGCCTCGCTGAAAAGGGCGGCCGACTGCGTGAAGTGTTCCCCGCGGCGATCGCATTGTTGCTGCTGGCGCTGGTGGGCTTCGGGTTTGCGGCTTCCGAAGTTCTCTTTTATCTCAGCCTGTGGCTGTTCTTTGTTGGCTTCAATTATCTGGAGGCCACATTGCCGTCGCTGGTGAGCAAGGCCGTGTTTGCGGGCGGGCGCGGCACTGCCATGGGCATCTATTCGTCCTGCCAATTCCTCGGGGCCTTCGCCGGAGGCGCTATTGGTGGCTACGTGCTGCAGCAGTGGGGCGCTCAGGGGCTGCTGGCAGCGTGCCTGCTGCCCGGTATTGTCTGGCTTTGTCTGTTCTTGCCGGGGTTGCTTGTTACCCCTGACTCCGCCGGTGATATTCCCCCGGCCTGATCAGCCCGCCAAGCCTGAGTTTGGCCGACAATGCTGTCGCATTTGCACAGGGGGATTGCTATAGTCCTCCGTTCGATATCGTTTCAAATTCGCTCGATTCAGGGGATGTTTTATGGCTTCACGGGGCGTAAACAAAGTAATTCTTGTAGGTAACCTGGGCAACGATCCAGAGACGCGCTATATGCCCTCGGGCGGCGCAGTGACCAATATCACGGTGGCCACTTCCGAAACCTGGAAAGACAAGCAGACTGGCCAGCCACAGGAACGTACAGAATGGCACCGTGTGGTGTTTTTCAATCGCCTGGCGGAGATTGCCGGTGAGTATCTGCGCAAGGGTTCCAAGGTGTATCTGGAAGGGTCGCTGCGCACGCGCAAGTGGCAGGACAATTCAGGGCAGGATCGCTACACCACCGAGATCGTTGCCGGCGAAATGCAGATGCTTGATAGCCGTGGTTCGGGCCAGGGCGGCGGCAACTACCAGCAAGGGCAGGGTGCTGCTCCTGCTCCTGCGTCTGCACCGCAGAGTGCTCCCGCACAAGGCGGCGCGGCTGCTGCGGCGCCAGCTGCTGCACCGACCGACTTCGGCGATTTTGACGACGATATTCCGTTTTAGAGCCGGGTCACGAATTGTAAATAAGCTGTCTGAAATCCACATAGTTGGGATATTCAGATTGTGAGGGCTGGCCTCACACTTCATTCTAATCACGGAGCATGGCGATGCGTGTGCTGCTGATCGGCGCAGATACGTCTATTGGAATTGCGCTGCAGTCCCACCTGGTCCGCTGGGGCCGTCATGAGGTGGAGCTACTGAATTCCTCTGCCTGCCGATGGAAGAGCGAGCGACAGGCAAAGAAAGCCGCCCGACGGGGTGGTTGCGACCTGATCATTGATGCCCGTATTGTCGCGGCCTGCGACAGCGGCGAAATCCTTCACGACATTGATGTAAAACGTTGTCACTGGCTGGCAAAAGCCTGTCAGCGTAGCGGCATTCACTATCTCTACCTGTCCAGTTCGCGCGTCTTTGCGGGTACCCGTGGACGCCCCTATACCGAATTAGATCCGGCGGATAACACCGAAACCGTAGGCCAGTTGCTGCTGCAGGCGGAAGCGTTTGTCAGGGAAACCTGTGAGGCACATCTGATTCTGCGCCTGGGCTCCATCTTCTCCGCGCGCGGTGTCAATGTGCTCACGCACATGCTTGGTCAATTGACCGATGGCGGCACACTCACCCTGAATAATAATCTTACTGGCTGCCCGGTGGATTCCGGGGATGCTGCTCGGGTGGTAGCGGCGGTGGTTGACCAGGTCAGCGCCGGCGCCGAGTCCTGGGGTACCTACAATTACTGTAGTTCCGACCCCACCCACTGTTATGAATTTGCTGAAGTACTGTTTGCCTGCGCCTCCCAGTTTTCCGAGTTTGGGCCTGCCGCAGTGCAACTGCAGGCCAGTGCTGAGCCGGAAGTGCAACTGAACCGTCAGTTAGACTGCAGCCTCATTCGCAATACTTTTGCCGTTAAGCAGGTTGCCTGGCGTGGGACTGTCGCTGATGCGGTTAAACATTATTTTGAAGTACAGCAAGACCAGGAGTGAAGTAGCATGAGTAAGGCCACTGATAGTCAGCCATGTCCCTTGAACGTGGCTGTACTCACAGTTTCAGATACGCGTACCCTGGAAGATGACACCTCGGGGCAGTTTCTGGTCGACGCACTCACTGAATGTCGCCACCACAGCGCTGGCAGGTCCATTGTGATCGATGACATTTATCAGATTCGCGCGGTCCTGTCGGCGTGGATAGCTGATACTGAGATTGATGCAGTGCTTATTACCGGCGGTACCGGCTTTTCGGGTCGTGATTCCACCCCGGAAGCGGTGGAGCCGCTTTTTGACAAGACCATTGACGGCTTTGGGGAGGTCTTTCGCGCGCTGTCGCTGCAGGAAATCGGATCCTCCACCATACAGTCACGCGCCATTGCAGGTTTTGCCAATAGTACGGTGATTTTTTGTATGCCTGGGTCTACCGGCGCCTGTCGCACCGCCTGGAATGGTGTTATCCGCGAGCAACTGGACAGTACTCACCGCCCGTGTAATTTTGTAGGCGTACTGACCGTGAGGGAGACCCTAGGTTGAAGCCCTTGTTGCCGGTTGCGGAAGCCTTAGAACAGGTACTGGCGCAGGCGCAACCACTTACTGACGTCGAGGACGTACCGTTAATTGATGCGCTGGGCCGTGTATTGGCCAGTGATCAGGTGTCGCCATTGGCGGTGCCTGGCGAAGACAACAGTGCGATGGATGGCTACGCAGTGCGCGTTGCCGACCTCGGGGCGGCAGCGTTGCCGGTCTCCCAGCGAATACCCGCCGGGGTAATGGGTGAGCCATTGCAGCCTCGCTCTATAGCTCGCATCTTCACCGGAGCGCCGGTGCCAGCCGGTGCCGATGCGGTTGTTATGCAGGAAGATTGTGCGGTGACCGCGGATGGCGTGGTCATCAATGCTGAGGTCAGCCCTGGCCAGCATATACGCCCCGCCGGTCAGGATATTCAGCGTGGCAGCACGGTGCTGGCGACGGGCAGGCGGTTGCGGCCACAGGATTTGGGCCTGCTGGCTTCCATTGGTTGCGCCACGGTGTCGGTGGTCAGGCAGTTACGGGTGGCGATTCTCTCTACCGGCGATGAACTGGTTGAACCCGGTAGCGGGGCACTGGCACCTGGCCAACTCTATAACTCAAACCGTTACACACTGGCGGGCCTGTTACGCTCTCTGGATATTGCAGTCGTTGATGGCGGTATCGTAGCCGACGACCCCGACGTCACTCGCGATGCATTGCAGCAGGCAGCCGATAGTGCAGATTGCGTCATCACCTCCGGTGGCGTTTCAGTGGGTGAGGAAGATCACGTCAAGCAGCAGGTAGAGGCGCTGGGGCAGCTTAACTTGTGGAAATTGGCGATGAAGCCCGGGAAGCCGCTTGCATTCGGCCGTATTGGCAATACGCCTTTTATTGGCTTACCCGGTAACCCCAGTTCTGTATTTGTCACATTTTGCCTGATTGCCAGACCTTATCTCATGCGCCTGCAGGGCGTCACCGATAGGCCGTTGCCAATGCTGAAGGTCCGTGCCGGTTTCTCGACGAAGCGGCCCGGCGGCAGGCAGGAATATCTGCGCGTGTTATTGGAAGAAGACCCGGCAGAGGGGCTGGTCGCCAAACGCTTTGCTAACCAGAGCTCCGGTGTGCTTAGCTCGGTGTCGCATTCCAACGCTTTGGCGGTGATACCGCCAGGGTTGGCAGTGACAGAAGGTGATGAGGTGGAAGTTTTGTTGCTGGACCTGCTGGCCGGTTAACTGCCGCGTTTGACTGCGGCGAATAATGCTCAGTCTGTGTATTTCTGGAACACCAGCGATGCGTTAGTGCCGCCGAAGCCGAAGCTGTTGGACATGACGCGTTGCAGGTCGACATCGTCGTGCCGCTTCACCGCAATGGGCAGGCCGTCTGCTTCCGGATCCAGGTTATCGATGTTGGCTGAGGCGGCGATGAAGCCATCGCGCTGCATCAGTAATGAGTAAATCGCTTCCTGTACGCCGGCAGCTCCCAGCGAGTGGCCGGATAATGATTTGGTAGAACCTATGACCGGGATGTGCTCCAGGCTTTCATAGGCTGTGCGCACCGCTTTCAATTCCTGAATGTCGCCCGCAGGCGTGCTGGTTCCGTGGGCATTGATGTAATCGACCGGGCCCTCAACTGTCGCCAGCGCCTGCTGCATGCAGCGCACAGCACCTTCACCGGAGGGAGCGACCATGTCGTGACCATCGGAGGTGGCGCCATAGCCCACCAGTTCGGCGTAGATCTTCGCGCCGCGTGCCTTCGCGTGTTCCAGTTCTTCGAGAACCAACATACCGCCGCCACCGGCGATAACAAAGCCATCGCGGTCAGCATCATAGGCGCGGGAAGCACGCTCTGGTGTTTCGTTGTATTTGGTGGACAGTGCACCCATAGCATCGAACAGGCTGCTCAGGGTCCAGTGCAGTTCCTCACCGCCACCCGCAAAAACGATATCCTGCTTGTTCAGCTGTATCTGCTCCATGCCATTGCCTATGCAGTGGGCGCTGGTAGAACAGGCCGATGAAATAGAGTAGTTAACGCCCTTGATCTTGAAGGGTGTTGCCAGGCAGGCGGAGACGGTGCTGCCCATTGTCTGCGTAACCCGGTAGGGGCCAACCCGCCGCAATCCGCGATCTCGCAGGATATCGGCAGCCTCGGTCTGGCTGGCCGAAGAGGCGCCACCCGAGCCGGCTATGATGCCGGTACGTACGTTGGAGACATCAGATTCGTCGAGGTCGGCATCGGCGATTGCTTGCTGCATGGCAATGTAGGCATAGGCTGCAGCGTCGCCCATAAAGCGCAGTTGCTTGCGGTCGATCAGCTCACTGGTATTGATATTCGGAGCGCCTGCCACGTGGGAGCGCATGCCCATATCGATCTGTTCCTGGCGAAGGCTAATACCTGAGCGGCCCTCGTACAAAGCCTTGCTGACGCTTTGCGCATCATTGCCAAGGCAAGACACAATGCCCATCCCCGTGATGACAACTCGTCTGGTCATTGCTTAGAAAGACTCCGTAGACTGAAACAAGCCGACACGCAGGTCTTCGGCTGTATAAATTTCTCGGCCATCTACCGATACACTGCCGTCGGCAATACCCATCACAAGTTTGCGCTCAATAACACGCTTCATGTGTATGTTATAGACCACTTTGGAGGCGCTGGGCAAAATTTGGCCGCTGAACTTTACAGCGCCTGAGCCCAGAGCACGACCGCGTCCCGGGTTACCGCGCCATCCCAGAAAGAAACCAACCAGTTGCCACATGGCGTCCAGCCCGAGACAGCCCGGCATCACCGGATCGCCGGGGAAGTGGCAGTCAAAAAACCACAGGTCCGGATGGATATCCAGCTCTGCCACGATTTCGCCCTTGTCGTATTTTCCGCCCTCGGAGCTTATGCGAACGATACGGTCCAGCATCAGCATATTGTCTGTGGGTAATTGGGCGTTGCCCGGGCCGAACAGTTCGCCGTTACCGCAGGCGACTAGTTCTTCTTTGGCGAAAGCGCTTTGTGCAGTCATACAGTATCCATTGATGCCACCTTGCAGGCGCCACAAGAGCAGTGTGTTCGGCGACCTGGCGGGGCGAGGTGTAGAGGGTGCCCATTCTAATGGCTGCTGTGTACAAGTCCAGCCTAACCGCAATTCGCATACGCTGGTCAATATAGTTGCCCTTGCTTACAATAAGCGGTTTGGCGCTATGTGTATGTGTAGCCTGTTGTGCGTGTGCCGATCACAGCTCAGCTCAGGATGACTAAATGTTAGTACCCGTTGTTTTATCGGGCGGTGTTGGCAGCCGCCTCTGGCCGGTGTCGCGCGAAACACACCCGAAACAGTTTCTGCCGTTGGCCGGCGAACTGTCCATGCTGCAGGATACCCTTCACCGTACGGGCGACCTCGACGCCACGGCGCCAGTCGTTGTGTGCAATGAAGAGCACCGTTTCATGGTGGCCGAGCAATTGCGCCAGGTCGATTTACAGGCCAGCGCACTTATTCTGGAGCCGGAAGGGCGTAATACGGCGCCTGCGGTTGCGCTGGCGGCCATACAGGTTGTTGCCAGTGACCCGGAAGCCGTGTTGCTGGTCTTGCCCGCCGATCATGTGATTCAGGATGTGCCTGCCTTCGCCTCGGCGGTGAGCGAGGCTTTGCCGCTGGCCCAGCAAGGGCGGCTGATGACCTTTGGTGTGGTTCCCAATGCGCCGGAAACCGGCTACGGCTACATCAAGTGTGGCGAGTCGCTGGGCGGGGATCTGTTTGGCCTTCAGAGTTTTGTGGAAAAGCCAGACCTGGCGACTGCCCAATCTTATCTGGATAGCGGTAACTACCTGTGGAACAGCGGTATGTTTCTGCTGGGGGCCGCTACCTACCTTGAGCAATTGGCGATTCATGCGCCGCAGATGTTGGAGCGGTGCCAAGCGGCGATGGCCGATTCCACCCGCGATATGGATTTTATTCGTCCGGATGCAGCCGCCTTTCTCGCCTCCGCCAGTGACAGTATTGACTATGCAGTGATGGAGAAGACCGACCTTGGCGGTGTGGTTGCCCTTGACTGCGGCTGGAGCGATGTAGGGGCCTGGTCGGCACTGTGGGAAGTGGCCGCGGGCGATGAACACGGTAATGTCAGTCAGGGAGACGTGATTGCAGAAGCCTGTATCGATTCCTATTTTCGTAGCGACTCCCGGTTGATTGCCGCGGTTGGGGTGAAGAACCTGGTCGTAGTAGAAACACCCGACGCCGTACTGGTCGCCGATCGCGACAAGGTGCAGGACGTCAAGGCGATCGTTAATCGATTAAAGGCCGAGGAGCGTCCCGAGGCGCACTTGCACCAGTGCGTCTATCGTCCCTGGGGCTCCTATGAGTCGCTGGTGGTTGCCGACCGTTTCCAGGTAAAACGCATTGTGGTCAATCCTGGTCAGACCTTATCGCTGCAAATGCACCACCACCGTGCCGAGCACTGGATAGTGGTGGCAGGCACTGCAGAGGTGACCTGTGAGGACAAGGTGTTTATGCTCGGTGAAGATGAGTCGACGTACATTCCGTTGGGTCACAAACACAGGCTGGCTAATCCGGGGCGTATTCCGCTTGAACTTATCGAAGTGCAGTCCGGTACGTATTTGGGAGAGGACGATATTGTCCGTTTTGAAGATGTTTATGGTCGCAGCGAGCCTGCGAACGGCGAGTAACGAAGGGGTTTTTGTATGATCGGTAAATGTTTATTCCCTGTGGCGGGCTATGGGACTCGCTTCCTGCCCGCAACCAAGAGCATGCCCAAGGAGATGTTGCCTATCGTCAACAAACCCCTGGTGCAATACGGCGTGGAGGAGGCGATCGAGGCGGGCATGACGACCTGCGCGATGGTCACTGGCCGCGGCAAGCGTTCTATTACCGACCATTTTGATATCAGCTATGAGTTGGAGCACCAGATTTCCGGGACCAGCAAGGAAGTGTACCTGGACAGCATACGCGGGGTTCTGGATAAGGCCGTTTTCACTATGGTCAGGCAGCGCGAAATGAAAGGACTGGGCCATGCCATTCTTACCGGGGAGTCATTGATCGGTAGCGAGCCCTTTGGCGTGTTGCTGTCCGATGACCTGTGCCTGCATGACGGTGTCGGTGTGCTTAGCCAGATGGCCGAGCTTTATCGGCAGTTCCGCTGCTCCATCGTGGCGATACAGGAAGTACCTCAGGACGAAACGCACAAATATGGTGTGATCGCCGGTGAGAGCCTGAAAGATGGCATTTACCGGGTCGATGAGATGGTTGAAAAACCGGATCCGGCAGACGCGCCCTCCAACCTGGCGATTATTGGCCGTTACATTCTCACACCGGATATTTTCGATATTCTGCGTGAGACGGAGCCCGGAGCGAACGGCGAAATCCAGCTCACTGATGCCCTGCAAACCCAGGCGCGCCAGGGCTGCGTGATGGCCTACAAATTCAAGGGCCGGCGCTTCGACTGCGGTAGTGTTCCGGGGTTTGTCGAGGCCACCAACTTTGTTTACGAAAACTACTACGGCAAGGAATAAGCAGACTACTCGTGGAAAAAATTACTTGTTTCAAAGCGTACGATGTCAGGGGCCGAATTCCTGACCAGCTCAATGAGGATATCGCCAGACGTATAGGCCGGGCCTATGCCGAGGTGATCAAGCCGTCTCGTGTTGTAGTGGGGCACGACATCCGTCTCACCAGTGAGGCGATCAAGGCGGCCCTGACTGACGGCCTACTGGAACAGGGGGTAGATGTTTATGACATAGGCCTTTGTGGTACCGAGGAAATCTATTTCGCCACCTCACATGCCAACATGGATGGGGGTGTTGCGGTGACCGCCAGCCACAATCCTAAAGACTACAATGGTATGAAGTTTGTTCGCGAGGAGTCCAAGCCGATTTCGGGCGATACCGGATTGTTCGATATTCAGGCACTGGCCGAAGCCAATGAATTTACCCCTGCGCCGGAGCGGGGGCAGCTACATGCGCTGGATACCTCTGCTGACTATGTACAGCACTTGTTGGGTTACGTAGATGTCGCTGCACTGAAACCCCTGAAAATTGTCGTTAATGCGGGCAATGGTGGTGCCGGTCGTGTCATTGACCTGCTGGAGCCACATTTACCCTTCGAATTCATCAAGGTACATCATCAACCCGACGGCAACTTTCCTAACGGGGTGCCTAACCCACTGCTTGAGGAAAACCGCAGCTCCACCATTGAGGCGGTTCGCCAGCATGGTGCAGACCTTGGTATTGCCTGGGACGGTGACTTCGATCGCTGTTTCTTTTTCGATGCCGCCGGCCAGTTTATCGAAGGCTATTACCTGGTGGGTTTGTTGGCCGAGGCCTTTTTGAAACAGGTGCCCGGCGCCACTATCGTGCACGACCCCAGGCTCACCTGGAATACGGTGGCCATGACAGAAGCCCTGGGCGGAACGCCTGTGCAGAGCAAGACCGGGCATGCCTTTATCAAGGAGCGCATGCGAATTGAGGATGCGGTGTATGGCGGTGAAATGAGCGCCCACCATTACTTTCGTGATTTTGCCTTCTGCGACAGCGGCATGATCCCCTGGCTTTTGGTGACCGGATTGATCGCCAGCAGGGACTTAAGTCTGACTGAGATGGTCAGCGAGCGCATGGCCGCCTATCCCTGCAGTGGTGAGATCAATCGAACCATTGAGGATCCCGCTTCTGTATTGGCAGCGGCCGAGGCAGCGTATACCGATAGCGCGCTGGCGATCGGCCATGTTGATGGTCTGAGCATGGAGTTTGAGGACTGGCGTTTTAATCTGCGCATGTCCAACACCGAGCCGGTAGTCAGGCTTAATGTAGAGACCCGGGCCGATGTGCCGTTGATGCAGCAGCGGCGTGATGAGCTGCTGGCGTTGATAGACGCAGGTTAGTGTTAGGGCCTGGCAGCTCGCCAGGCCGCCATCAGGCGCAGGGTAGCCGCGTCCATGCCGGCGCCCGCTCCGTCCACAGACAATTCCCCAAGGATTTCGGCGCCGATCTCCTTGCCCAGTTCAACACCCCACTGATCGAAAGAATTAATCCCCCAGAGCTGGCCGCTGCAAAACGTGCGGTGCTCATACAAGGCCAATAAAGCGCCCAGGGTCGCAGGATTCAGGCTCTCCATTGTAATGACGCTATTGGGTCGGTTGCCCGGCATCATCAGGTGTGGTGCCAGCCGCTCCGCCTCAGCCGATGCCATTCCTCGTCCGGCCAGCGCGTCCAGGGCCTCTGCTTCACTGCGTCCCACCATCATGGCCCGGCTCTGCGCCAGACAATTGGCGACCAAACGTTGGTGTTGCGCCGACATCCCCGTATGGGTGGTCAGCGGAAGCACGAAATCCACAGGGCAATTGACGTTGCCCTGGTGCAACAGCTGATGGAAGGAGTGTTGGCCCATTGTGCCAGCAGAACCCCATAGCACCGGGCCGGTCTGGTAGGGCAGCTCGCTGCCTGCAATGCTGACCTTTTTGCCATTACTCTCCATGGTCAACTGCTGCAGAAAAGCCGGTAGTTTCTGCAGGCTCTGATCATAGGGCAGCACCGCGTGGCTGGCGGCACCCAGAATGTTGCAATTCCATATTTCCAGCAGGCTCATCAATATGGGCAGGTTTTCAGCAATCGGTGCCGTGACAAAGTGCTGGTCCATGGCCTCCGCGCCGGCAAGGAATTCGGCGAAGTGGTCCCAGCCCACAGCGATTGCGCAACTGAGTCCCACCGCGGACCAAACGGAGTAACGACCGCCTACCCAGTCCCACAGGGGCAGGCATTGATCCTCCGGTATGCCGAAGTCGGCTGCTGCCTGCAGGTTAGTGGTAATGGCCAGGAAGTGTTTGTCCAGATCGTCTTCGCTGGCACCGGCCATCAGCAGCCATTGTCGCGCCGCAAGCCCGTTGGTCAGCGTCTCTTCAGTGCGAAAGGATTTGGAGCAGATAATGAAAAGCGTGCTTGCCGGATCCAGAAGCTGCAGCGTGTCCTGCAAATCGGCCGGGTCCACGTTAGCCACATAATGGCAGGTCACCAGCCCCTGAAACGGGTGCAGGGCCTCGCTAACCAATCTGGGCCCAAGGTCTGAGCCTCCTATTCCAATATTCACCACATCGGTAATGGTCTGTCCCGAGTAGCCGCGCTGCTGGCCGGAGCTGATTCGCTGCGCCCACTGCTTCATGCGCTCACGCGTAGCGCAGACTTGTTCAAAGCGGTCTAGCTGTGCTGTATCACTGGATGCCCGTAACAGGCTGTGCAGGGCGGGGCGGCTCTCGGTGTTATTCACCTCTTCACCTGCCAGCAGGGCTTTTGCCCGTTCTGGCAAGGCCGCTTCTTCAGCAAGTTGTAACAGGCAACGAAGTGTTTCCTCATCGATGCACTGCTTGGCGTAATCCAGTTGCAGTCCCGCGGCTTCAGCAGTAAATCGGCTTGCTCGTTGCGGGTCTTGGGCAAGCAAGGCGGTGATATCCAGTTCGGCCTTGGCTGGCCCCAGGCTGGTCAGTTGCTGGTAGGCGAGACGTTCGGTGAGTAGGGTAGGGGCGGGCATACCGACCTCCGCGTGGAAAGGTCGCTCAAGTATAGGTAGCAGCTATTGCCTGCGCAATTGATCGAGGTGTTTAACTGTTGCGATTGACCGAAAGCGCTGCGAGCTGCTCCAGTGCTTCCCTTGCCTGTCCTTGGTCAAATGACTGCAGGCTGGCCAGCGCAAGGTCACGGTAGTGATGCGCTTGCGAGCGAGTATAGTCCAGAGCACCACAGCGTCTGGCTGCTGCCAGTATCTCCGGTAGCTGCTGGGCAGACTTGGTGCTGATCGCATCCCTGACCATCGTCTGTTCACTGGCATCGCCGTGTTGCAGTATATAAATGAGCGGCAGGGTTGGCTTGCCTTCGGTGAGGTCATCACCGACATTTTTACCCATTTGCGCCGGGTCTCCATCGTAGTCCAGCAGGTCATCGATGATCTGGAAAGCGATTCCGAGGTTAAGGCCGTAGGCGTGCAGTGCGTCTTGTGTCGCCTGGTCGGCACCCGTGAGCGTGGCCGCGCCCTGGCAGGCCGCCGCGAACAGAATCGCGGTTTTACGAGTGATCACATCCAGGTATTGCTGCTCTGTCGTTTCGGGGTCGCCGGCCCGCACCAATTGCAGAACCTCACCCTCGGCGATCACGTTCGTGGTATCGGCCATCTGGCTGAGCAGGTCCAGGTCCTGTAGCTGCACCATGAGCTGAAAGGCACGAGTGTACAAAAAGTCACCTACCAGCACGCTGGGGGCGTTGCCAAACTCGGCGTTGGCCGTGGGGCGTCCACGACGTAATGAGGAGATATCGACCACATCGTCGTGGAGCAGGGTGGCGGTGTGGATAAACTCGACCACGGCGGCAAAGCGAATTTGCCGCTGGTCGCAGGTGCCCAGCGCTTTCGCGGCCAGAAGAACCAGCAAAGGCCGCAGTCGTTTGCCACCGGCGTCGACAATGTAATGGCCGATATTTTCGACCATGTCGACGTCGGATTCGAGCTGTTCGATGATCAGGCGGTTGACCTGCTCGAACTCACTCGCGACGGTGTTACGAATGTGCTGCATAGTGGGGAAGTCGCTACAGTAGGCTCGGGCATGCTAGGGCGCTGCAGCAGAGGTGTCAAGCCGGGCTTCGGGTGCCGAAAACCACCGCTAAGCCATTGTCTTTACTGGGAAAATAAACCTTGCCCCCAGCCGGTGATTTCAGTAAAATCGCCGCCCTCTACCACTGGTGCAGGGGCAAAATTGCCGCCCGGGGGTGTTTATAAACTGTTTGTGCCGTGCTCTGCCCCCTTGATTTTAAAGGGTTTTTTCCGAATGCGAGCAGGCTAATTAAACGGAGTAAGTGATGTACGCAGTAATAGAAAGCGGTGGTAAGCAGCACCGCGTGGTTGAGGGTGAAACCCTTAAACTAGAAAAAATTGAAGCCGCTACTGGTGAGACTGTCGAATTCGACCAGGTGCTCATGATTGGTGGCGATGACGTCAAGATCGGTACCCCCTTGGTTGCCGGTGGCAAGGTCACTGCCGAAGTGGTTGCCCAGGGACGTCACAAGAAGGTCAAGATTGTTAAGTTCAATCGTCGTAAGCACTATCGACGTGAGACAGGCCACCGTCAGTGGTACACCGAAGTTAAAATCACCGGTATCACGGCGTAAGCGAGGAGAACGGAAATGGCACATAAGAAAGCAGGCGGTAGTACTCGTAACGGTCGCGATTCCCAGGCCAAACGCCTTGGTGTTAAGCGCTTCGGCGGAGAAGACGTTAAAGCAGGCAACATCATCGTACGCCAGCGTGGTACACGCTTCCATGCCGGCGACAACGTGGGTATAGGCAAAGACCACACCCTGTTTGCAACTAGCGACGGTCGGGTGGAATTTGTAGTCAAGGGCCCGCGTAGCCGTAAATACG
Organism: Halieaceae bacterium; assembly: GCA_039964455.1. Taxonomy (GTDB): domain Bacteria; phylum Pseudomonadota; class Gammaproteobacteria; order Pseudomonadales; family Halieaceae; genus CALJFL01. Next base: position 32,869 of record JBDVXK010000016.1, read on the forward strand.
TGCAGGTGGTGAGCGCCTGAACAGCGGCCCTCGCTAAACCTCGAAAAAGCCTCGTCAACTGACGGGGCTTTTTTTTTGCCCTGTGCAAGCCGACAGGGTGCTGGGCTGAATGGCCCCCGGTAACAAATCCCGAAAACGTGCGATTAGCAGGTAGAATGCAGAGTTATGAAGTTTGTAGATGAAGCCAGTATCAGGGTATTTGCCGGCAAGGGCGGCAATGGTGCCATGAGCTTTCGCCGGGAAAAGTATGTTGCCCGGGGCGGGCCCGATGGTGGCGACGGCGGCGATGGCGGCAGTGTCATTATGGAGGCCGACGACTCGCTGAACACCATGGTCGACTATCGCTTTGTACGCACTTACAGGGCCGACAATGGCGCGGGCGGCAGCGGCCGTAATTGTACCGGCAAGAGCGGCGAAGACCTTATTCTGCGCGTACCTGTGGGCACCACCATTCTCGATGAAGACAGCCAGGAAATTCTTGGTGACCTGTCGGAAACCGGGCAGCAACTGAAAGTGGCCCAGGGCGGTTTTCACGGCCTTGGCAATACTCGGTTCAAATCCAGTACCAACCGCGCCCCCCGGCAAACCACGCCGGGCAGTGAAGGCGAGCAGCGCTCGCTCAAACTTGAACTGAAGGTGCTGGCTGATGTCGGTTTACTGGGCTTGCCCAATGCCGGTAAGTCCACCTTGATTCGCGCCGTGTCAGCGGCCAAGCCGAAAGTCGCGGATTATCCTTTTACCACTCTGGTGCCCAACCTCGGTGTGGTCAAGGTCGACGGTCATCGCAGTTTTGTTATCGCGGACATACCCGGCTTGATAGAAGGAGCATCCGAAGGCGCTGGCCTGGGCATTCGCTTTCTGAAGCACCTCACGCGCAACAGGATTTTGTTGCACATTGTCGATATGGCCCCGTTTGATGGTGTGGAGCCGGCCGAAGCTGCGCTCTCTATTGTGCGCGAGCTGGAACGGTTCAGTCCCACATTGGCGGCACGGCCCCGTTGGCTGATACTGAACAAAATCGACATGATTGACGAAGACGAACTGGCAGAGCGCCGTGAAGCGCTGGTTACTGCACTGGACTGGCAAGGCCCCGTGTATGAAATCGCGGCGATCAGCAGCGAGGGAACAGAACGTATCTGTCAGGACATGATGGTGCTGCTGGAAGAACAGGCCGACGCTGAGGCAGCGGACCCGGAAGTTGCGGCGGCCGAAGCCGACATGCAGTCGGCAATGCAGCAGGAAGCCAGGGACCGTATTGAGCAGCTGCGCGCGCAGCGCCGTGCGGCACGAGAAAATGACCCGTCCGACGATGATGAAGATGACGACGACTACGATGTTGAAGTCGAGTATGCGCCCTAGGAATCACCATGACTGTTCGTGATGAAATCGCTGGTGCCCGTCGCTGGGTGGTAAAAGTCGGTAGCGCCCTGCTTACTGACGACGGTCGTGGTCTGGATGTGGCGATGATCAGCGATCTGGTCGATCAGCTCGCCGGGCTGAGAGACAAAGGCATAGAGCTGGTGTTGGTGTCCAGTGGTGCCGTGGCCGCTGGCGTGGTCAGGTTGGGCTGGACTAGCCGGCCTACCGCCTTACACGATCTGCAGGCCGCAGCTGCGGTAGGCCAGTCGAGCCTGGTGCAGAGTTACCAAACGGCCTTCGAGCGCCACAATATGACAACTGCCCAGGTGTTGCTGGTGCATGATGATGTGCTGGCCCGCGACCGTTATCTGAATGCCAGGGGCACCCTCAATGCGCTTATGGGCTTTGGCGTTGTGCCCGTGGTTAACGAAAACGATACCGTGGTGACCGACGAGATACGCTTTGGCGATAACGACACGCTCGCAGCCCTGGTTGCCAACCTTATCGACGCCGATGCGCTGCTGTTGCTAACCGACCAACAGGGCCTGTACAGCGCCGACCCGAGAACGAATGCCGATGCTACCCTGGTCGAAGTCAGCGATGTTAATGCGCCAGAGTTGGACCAGATGGCCGGGGAGGGCGGAGCGCTGGGACGCGGCGGCATGGTGACCAAACTACGGGCTGCCAGATTGGCTGCCCGCTCTGGTACGGAAACGATTATTGCCAGTGGGCGCTTGCCGGATGTGATGGCGACGGTTGCCGCCGGCGGCAATGTCGGCACCTGGTTGCGCACGGGTAAGCGGCCCGAGAATGCGCGCAAGCAGTGGTTGGCGAGCATGGTGCAGGTGCAGGGAAGCGTTGAGCTGGACGACGGTGCTGTGAAGGTATTACAGGATTCTGGCCGCAGCCTGCTGCCGGTCGGTGTGCGCGGTGTTCACGGTGAATTTGAGCGCGGCGATATGGTTTCTTGCCGGGACGGCGAAGGCCGTGAGATTGCGCGCGGGCTGGTTAACTACAGTGCTGCCGAGACCAGTCGCATTATGGGTTCCGGGTCAGCAGCGATTGAGGAAATCCTTGGTTACGGCGGTGATGCTGAACTGATTCACCGCGACAACCTTATCCTGATTTAGGGGCTCAGCTCAGCCAGCGGCCCAGTGGTGTCTTCAGCCACATGAAATCCATTAGCTTCTTCATGCCCTCGGCGTTTTTGACGTTGTTCGGGTAGCCATTTTGCATCTTGCCACCGAAGCGGTCGATCACGATCGGCATCTCATGACAGTAGCCTCGCAAGCCCTTCTTGCCGTTGACCTGCCCCAGGCCTGAATTCTTCTTCCCACCAAAGGGTGCGGCGGGGATTCCATAGCTTACTGCCATGTCATTGACACTGCAGGAGCCAGTGTCAATTGCCGCGGCGAGTCGGTAGCCCTTGTCCTTGTCCTTGGTCCATACGTTGCCGTTAAGTCCGAATTCCGAATCGTTGGCCAGCGCGAGAGCCTCGTCCTCACTGGCCACCTTCTGAATACACAGGATAGGTCCAAAGGTCTCGTGGACCATGATATCCATGTCGTTGGATACCTCGGTGACCACGGTGGGTTCATAGTACAGCCCGGGAAGATCCGGGTTACGCTGGCCGCCCATCAGAATCGTAGCGCCCTTGGCGCGGGCATCGTCCACATGGGCTTCGATGATCGCCATTTGCCTGTCCCAGAACACCGCGCCTACATCCTCCTCCCAGCCGTGCTGCGAGCCCTGCTTGAGGTTTTGCCCTTTCTCCATCACCAGGCGCAGGAACTCCTCGTAGACCTCCTCTACCACGTAGATACGTTCGGTACCGCAGCAGTAGTGTCCTGTATTCATGCAGGAGCCCAGCCAGGCGCCATCGGCGGCCCGGTCCAGGTCGGCGTCGGCGCACACAATCATTGCGTCGTTGCCGCCCAGCTCCAGTGTGCAGGGGATGAGCTGGCTGGCACAGGCCTCTGCTACCTTGCGGCCGGTGGCGACACTGCCCGTGAAAGACACCTTGTCGACGCCGCCGCGCACAATAGCGGCACCGGTTTCACCATCACCTAGCAACACCTGCAATACACCCTCGGGGAGGCCGGCATCGTTGAGGATGGTCTCGGCCAATTTAGCTGAGTACGGGGTGACTTCCGATCCTTTGGCTACCACTGTATTACCAGCCAATATGGCTTGAACCGCCTGGTTCATCACCAATACAAAGGGGCCATTCCAGGGTGTGATCAAGCCGACGACGCCCAGGGGCTTGTAGAGTATGCGCAGTTGCTTGGCGATACCCAGGATACCGTGCACCTTTCGCTTGCGAGGTTGCAGGAATTTTTCGGCGTTCTTGGCGTAGTAGCACAGGGAGTCCGCCACAGAGAATATTTCCATGCTCATGGCGTCGGTGCGGGCCTTGCCGGTTTCGGCCACCACCGTATCAATGATTTCGTCCTGCCGTTCCAGCACCAGTTGCAGGGCTTTTTCGACAATCTTTCTGCGGCTTTTCATGGAGGTGGCGGCCCAGGAAGGCTGCGCTCTTCTTGCCTTGATGATCGCCTCGGCAACATCATCGGCATTGGCACACACCAGCTCGCCGGTGGTTTCCAGGGTAACAGGGCTGCGCAATTGCAGGTGACGCCTTGAATCAGTGGACTCGATTGGCTCGTAGAGTGACATTGGTTATTTCCCTGACAGTGCTTTGAGGGGGTCAAACTAATGGTCATTAGTTTTGCTGTCAATGACCTTTAGGGTCGCTGGGGTGACTGTAACGATCACGGCATTTGCTGGCGCCTATCTGTTGGATAGGCTAACGTCTGCAGTCGTCGCTTAATGAGGAAAGGCAGTGCAGGGATTTGTGCTCGTGTTGGGGGTGATCGTCAGCCTTCTGGGGATTGCCCTGCTGGTTCGCCCCGCGGCAATGCTGGGGTTCATCGACGAGATCTTCGACAGTCGCTGGCTATACCTGGTGGCACTGGTGCGTTTTCTCGTCGGAGCGGGGCTGATTGCAGCCGCGCCTGCGGTGGCCTTCTCGTCCGTTGTCAGTGCTCTGGGTTGGCTGTTTGCACTGGGAGGCATTTTACTGGTGACGATCCCACCACCAACCGTGCAACGCATTGCCAGCTGGTTTACCGGTTTGCCCGCCTGGCAAACACGGCTGTGGACGTTACTGGCCCTGGTTTTGGGAGTGTTCTTCATCTACGCCGCGATCGGACCCTAGAAGTACAATTACAAGCCCTCTTCAATGTGAAATAATCGCGGGCTGTTTTCGATTAGGCCTATTCACGGATGTCTGCTTCACCCACTGTGCTGCTGATACTTTACTGCGTTGCGATAGCGTTGTTCTCGCTGATCGGCGGATTGCTGCCCGGATTGGTGCGTATGACCCACACTCGCACCCAGCTCATCATGAGTTTCGTCTCCGGCCTGATGCTGGGTGTTGCCTTCTATCATCTGCTACCCCATAGCATCGCCTTACAGCACAGTCCGCTGGGCGCAGATACCTCGGTGTGGTGGTTGATGATAGGCCTGATTCTGATGCTCCTGCTGCTACGTATGTTCCACTTTCATCAGCATGACTTCAGTGGCGAGGAAGAGGTTCATCACGACCATCATCACCCCGAGCCGTCGGTACACAAGCTGAGCTGGGTGGGTATTTTCCTGGGATTGGGTTTGCACACCTTGATCGATGGCGTGGCACTGGGGGCGGTGCTGCAAACCGAGGCCAGTAGTGTGGCAACCGCGGGCTTGCTGGGTGTAGGTGTCTTCCTGGCCATTTTGCTCCACAAGCCGCTGGATGCCATGTCGATTACCACGATTATGCAGGCCGGCGGTTGGAGCCCGGGAGCCAGGCGCACCACCAATATCCTGTTTGCCCTGCTGTGCCCGCTGGGCGCCCTGTTGTTTTACTTCGGCGTGGACCTCCTTGCGGGCAGTCGCGACCCCGTCGTATCGGCAGCTCTGGCATTCTCGGCAGGCGCGTTTATTTGTATTGCCCTGAGCGACCTGCTGCCTGAGGTTCACTTCCACAGCCATGATCGCGGCAAATTGTCGCTGGCCTTTATTCTTGGTATCGCCCTGGCCTATGCTATTGGTGGACTGGAACCGGCCACCGCCCATCTGGCCGGACACTGAGTGAGGCACTGACTATGGTTAAACGTTTGATTTACCCCCCAATGTGGCTGGCCTTCGGGATTGTCGCCATTTTCGCGCTCAATGAATTTTACCCCGCGGCCCGTTACACCAGTGCTGCCGGGCAGGTTGCCGGTGCAGTATTTATTCTTGTTGGGCTGGTCTTGTTGGTTATTGCCGGTGGTTTGTTCAAGCAGGCGGGTACCGACATGATTCCTTTCAAGAATGTCAGCGCGCTGGTGACCACCGGTGTCTACCGGTTTACGCGCAACCCCATGTATCTGGGAATGGCCCTGGTCCTCATCGGCTGCGCGGTCACGGTGGGTGCCAGCAGCGCACTTATTGTGCCACCGGTATTCATGGTGATTATCGAAATGCGTTTTATTCGCCCTGAAGAGGACATGCTGCGGGAGATTTTTCCCGAGGAATTTCCAGCCTATTGCCAGCGGGTTCGCCGCTGGCTCTAACGCTGGGCGCCTGACTCAATTGCCAGCGCAGCCGTTTGATCCGGGTTTGCGTCGGCAACCGACCAACCTTGGATGTTGTCCTTGACGAGTGCCGCCAGCGCGTCGATGTGTCCTGAATCTGCATTCAGGCAGGGAATGTACTGGAAGGATTCGCCGCCGGCCTCCAGAAAGTAATCGCGGTTCTCTTCGCCTATTTCTTCTATTGTTTCCAGACAATCTGCCGAGAAGCCCGGGCAGACCACCTGGACAGACTTAACGCCCTGCGCCGGCAGCGACTTGAGCGTTTCATCGGTGTAGGGCTTGAGCCATTCCTCGCGTCCGAAGCGCGACTGGAAGCAGGTCTGGTGCTCATCCGCTGTAAGATTTAGTGCAGCTGCCACCAGTCTCGATGTTTTGTGACACTGGCAGTGATAGGGGTCGCCCCGATCCAGGTAGCTGCGCGGTGTGCCGTGATAGGAAAAGATCAGTTTGTCCGCGCGACCGTGCTCCTGCCAATGCTGGCGAATTTTACCGGCCACTGCCTCAATGTAGGCAGGGTAGTCGTGGTACTGGGCAATAAATCGAAAGTCCGGAAGCCAGCGGCGACGGCTGAAGTCGGCGGCAATCGCGTCGAAAGTAGAACCGCCCGTGGGGCCGCTATATTGTGGATACAGCGGTAAAACCAGTAGTTTCCTGACGCCCTTGTCCAGCATCGATTGCACCGCGCTGTCTATGGAGGGCTGGCCATAGCGCATTGCGAAATCCACCAGAACCGGTTCGCCAAGCTGGGCTGACAGGTTCTCCTGCAGTGCCGTTGCCTGGTCGCGCGTATGGAACAGCAGGGGCGAGCCTTTGTCTGTCCAGACGGTGCGGTAGGCCGCCGCTGATTTCGCCGGCCGTATATTGAGAATAATGCCGTTCAGAATCAGCCACCACAGTAGGCGAGGTACTTCGACTACCCGTGGATCGCTGAGAAACTGCTTGAGATAGGGGCGCAGGGCGGCCTTTTCCGGTGCCGCCGGCGTCCCCAGGTTGGTTACCAGTACTCCGATCGCCGGGGCCTGATCATGACTGAATTGTTCACTGCCGGTATATTTCATGATGTCGCCAATATAGGGGGGTGGCGCCAGCTTGCCAAGCCCGGCGTATTGGCAGGGTGTACGCCGGCGGGATCCTGTTGGATCGACCGCCGGGGCTTACTCACATAATCCGCCTGCTCAGTTCAGCGCTCTTACCGGATGTGACTTCGCCACATCGTTGGCTTTGCCACTGGCGTGACAGATGGTGCATTGCTCAACCACCTCGCCATCGTCAATGGCCTGCTGGGTGGTGTCGAAACTACCACCGTTAGAGGTCATGTGTGCTTTTGCCACCTGATCGTCGTGGCAGCTCACGCAGGCCGCTGTAGCCGGTGTAGTGACAAGATCGTCTGAAGGGTCGCGAAGATCGTCACCCGTATCAACAGAGGTCGCCAACACCGAATCCGCTAGCGGAAGTAAATAGCCGTCATCTGTATGACAGGCCAGGCAGTTGCCTATATTGCCCGGGTAATGCACGGTTTCCTCATCGTAGACGTAGGTGGTGAAACCGCGGAAGCCGACAATCTGCAGCGGTTCCTCGCGTATGGCTGCGGCGTGGATGCCGTGCACCATGGTGGTGAAGTTGACCGACTCCTCCTGCTTGCCGTCGGTGGGCGGGTTGGCAGCGATTGCACGTACGTCTCTGTCGGTATTACGCGGGTTGTGGCAGGTCACGCAGCTGTCGATATTGTCAGCGCGATTGTTGCCGTGCAATACCAATGAGCTGTGGCAGGCGTTGCACTGCTGAATCGTTACTGCCTGTCGTCGCGGCACGGCGGTGCCGTCGGCTTCGTCAATAGAGAAGAATTCGGCAACATCGCCTACTGGTACCGACTCCGGTTCGCCGTCTTCATCGTAGTCGACGCCGGGGTGACCCTCTATGGTAATCGCGCCGCTGCCACTGGCAGCGATGCCTGGTGCCTCACTGCCATCGGGAACCGGCTGCGACAGGCTCAGGCTGTAGCTGCCGTCGCCATTGCTGCTGGCCGCACCACCCAGCGCGCCGGTAGACACTGAACTGGCATTGTCGCTGGCGTTACCGGTGTTGGTGTAATCGCCGGTATCCCACGACATTTTGACGTTGAGCGAGCTCTGGGAGTTAGTCCATACGGGGTCTGTTTCCAGGTTGTAGTCCTCGCCGGTCAACGGGTTGCTGACTTTGAAGGTGACCGTTGGGGTTTCTCCGGGGGCGCCGCCATCGATGGCGAGAACTTCGGCCTGGAACGCTTTACGCGCTTCATCAAAGGCGATTCTGTGGCTTTCCTCGGCGCTGCCTACACGGCCACCGACGCCGTGACAGCTGGCACATTTACTGTCATCCGGTTGGCCACCGGCGTGGCGGTCGAAGTCCAGCAGGTCGTGGCAGCTACCGCAACTGGCGCGGGTAGGGTACTCGTTCCAGTTATCCCCCTGATCGGTCAGGACCAGATCGTCGCGGTCACCGACTGTCCCGGTGCCAGCATGGCAATTGACGCAGTTGCGCACATCCTGGGGATAGCGAACGTTGGAGTAGTCGTGTTTGGTGTCGCGAAACCCGTAGATAGCGTACTCGCCGCCGGCCTGCACGCTGGGCAAATTAACACCCATGTGAATCTTGTGGATCATCACTTTCATATCCACGGTATTGGCGCTGTTGGCATCGGTGGAGCCGGTGTTGTGGCAGGTTACGCAGTACTCCATCTCAACCCGGCCACCGCCGTGGAAGGCCAGCTTGTCATGGCATCCATTACAGCTTTGGGTTGCAGAAATATTCATGTTGAACACGTTGTCGGTGGCGCCGGTTGCGGGTATCCAGTCGTAGAATGGGTTGGCTGTGTCGCCGCCATCATCAAATTGTATGACCACCCTGTGAGTGCGTTCGGGTTCAACAGTCAGGTCCAGTCCTTCGGTTTCGGCCTGGGCCAGTATGTCGGTGGGCAGGTTGTTGATGTCGGTGGCGAAACGGTAGACATAACTGCCGTTCTGGTTGTTGGTGAATTCGCCATTGGATTCTGCGGTTGCCTGCAGCCTGTCCTCGGTGCCCACGCCAACAGAGCCGGCGGATTCGATTCTGTTGATATAGGATTGCCAGGTACCGGTGAGGTTGCCCAAATCGCTAGCGCGCAGTTTGGCAATGATAAAACGCACGTTGTCGGCCTTAAGGTCGATAATGCCTGTGTTGTTTTCATCCGTAATCTGGAACTCAACCACGGCTCGTCCGTCTTCAGGCAGCGTCACACTGGTGATAGAGGCAAATAACGGATTGACCTCGGCGTACGGGGCCGGGTTGGGTGCTGGAATTTCAGGCTCCGGGGGCGGCACAGAGCCACCCGGAGGCGTAGGGCCAGGGTCGACACCGGTCGCCCGGTCGCCGCCGCCTCCGCCGCCACCGCAGGCGACCAGCAGGCCTATGAAGCCAGCCGCTATCCAGTTACGCATGCCTGTAGCCATTGTTCGTCTCTCCCGGGTCCTATTGCCAGCGGTACAACACTGACGCGCCCATATAGTGAATCGATTCATTGGGGTTGCGCTCGCCAAAGGTGAGTACTTTGCCCACCGTATTGGATTGCACGTCCTGCCACGCCCAGTCGTCACTGTCGTAGCGGAAATATTGGTATTCAAGCTTCAGCGAGAGTGTCTCGCGCATGTGCCAGGTGCCGATCAGGCCCAGTTGATGTTGGCGCGTTTCCACGTCAGGTAAATCCTGTGGATCCAGATCAGCAGCGCCAAAGGTTTTGAAGTCCTGAGCAGCACTGGTATCGATGAAACTGTAATCCGCCTCCAGCTCCAGGTCTTCGCGCAGTTGCCAGGTGGCGCTGGCGCCCAGCGACAGGCTGTCATCCTCGGCATCCAGGTCCCAGTTGCGGCTTGGGTCACTGGCCTGGGGCAGCGGCGGATAGATGGCGAAGGCGTTCTTTTCCTGGCCGCCTCTGAAGGCGCGACTGCTTTGGCTCGATTCGTAGCGGTCCAGGCCGCCATAAAAGCTGAGGGTAAGATCATCGCCCGCGGCATAACTGGCGCTGGCATGAACGCGCTGCCAGTCGCTGCTGGTGAGCCCAAGTTCACTTTTGTCGTAGTCGTCTTCGCGCCACAGGAAATTGAGATTGACGCTCCATTGGGTGGTGGGCAGCAGGCTGAAATCCAGTTTAATCTCGCTGCGTTCGCGATTGGACAGGTAGTATTGGCTCAGCTCGGGGTGGTTAAGATAGCGTTGGTTGTCGGGTGTGGCATTGATAAGCTCAGCATCCAGCAGGGCGTAATAGGACTGATCCCACTGATAGGTATCGGCCGCCCGGTTGTAGTACGCCAGTTCAAGATTGCCCTGCAGAACCTGCCAGGGGCGGAACCGGAAGCCGCCGGTAATGCGGGTTTCTTCTGTCTCTTCCACCGCTGCATTTTCGCGCTCGATCTGCTCGCCTTCAATTTCCAGACGCAGGCGGCTGCTTTTCGGCAGGCGGTAGCTCAATTCCAGGCCGGCGGTTTGTGACTGCAGGTCGTTGCTGGTGTTGTAGACGGTCAGTGCTGATCGGGATTGATTGCCCCCATCGCCGGGCACGTAACGATAGCCATCCCGCGGCTTGTCATAATCCCTGTCACGCAGGCGGTAGGAAGCCTTTGCCGTTAACTTCGGCAGGGGTCGTAGAATGAGCGCCCCATTGAAAGTGGTGGTGGCCACCTCGCCACCGAGATTACCCCGTGGCAGTGGCTCGCTGATGGTTAGCTGGGGGTTTACCGTGTAATCAAGAAAGTCCTGGTCCTGTTCACTGATCGCGTAGCTGCCATCGAACTGCAGGCGCGTGGTTGCAGAGAACAGGTAAGTGCCGCTCAGTCTGGCGCTGCCATGGGTATTGTCCGGCGCCACGCCAAGTCCGCCGATGCCCTCGGGATAGCGCACCCTGCTGCCATAGGAACTGTAGGGGTTTTGCCAGCTCAGCAGGTCATCCTTATTGTCAAAGTCCGACCAGGCCAGGCGACCGTCCAGGTTGAGACTCTTGCTGCTGTAGGCAAGCCCCAGGTCGAGCTCGGTAGTGCGGTAGTCGACGGGAGAGGGTAATAGCGCGGCGTCGCCCGCAGACGCATCGATGTATATGGCTGCGCCCATTTCACCCGTGCCCTCTTTGTCCTCGTAGCTGACTGAGCCGTCCAGTTGCCAGTTGTCATCCAGTGCGGCGGATACCGCCAGCGAGAATTGATCGCGTTCCAGCTCGCGATCGAACTGCCGGCTACTGGTCTCCAGATTATTGAAGTCAGAGGTGTAGATCCCGCTGACCCAGTCATCAGGTAGGCTCAGTGAGTCGGTGCCCCTAAATGGTGTTTGGCCACTGTTGTTCCTCACCTGTAGCTGCGAGTCGAAGGCGGCGGTGATGCGCAGTTTGTTATGTAGGCCCCAGGTCAGTTTGCCCTCGCGGGTATCCAGGCCCAAATCGCTGAGGGAAGCCTGCCAATAGCTGTCGGCGTTGCTGAAGCTGTTCCAGTTGAGGTTACCTATTAGCGTGGCACCGTCTTCGTGCAAGCCGTTGTATTGACCGAACATGAAGTTGTCGTCGCTGACGTAGCCCAGGCCCAGCTCCAGGGTCCCGCGGTAGTCTGTTTGCCAGCGGGTTGCCAGCGGCCGTGACTCTTCGGCCAGTGGTGCAAATGGATCCTGGGTTTGTGCTAGAGCTGTGCTGACAGCCAGCGCCAGTGGCAGCAGCAGAAAACCCTGGCCTACAGCTCTCACCGGGTCAGCCTCGCGCCAGAGGGATGATTTGAGCCGTGCACCTGGCTATGGCAATTCATACAGTTTTTACCCAGCACATTCTGGTTGGCGCTGCCGCCTGGCAGGCCCTCGGTGCCATAAGGCAGGCTGGGGTGAAATGCAGCGGCATGACACTGCTGGCACTGCGCCGGCCCACGGGCGGTGAGCAGGCGAGGGTGTACCGAGCCGTGTGGTCGGTGGCACAGCGAGCAATCTTCTGCCGCGGGGGGGTGTTCCCACAGGAAGGGGCCGCGCTTTTCCTGGTGACAGCTAAAGCAGTTATCGTTCACTGAAACCTGATGCAAGTCGCTGCCGGTGCTGGCGCCATGCGGGTTGTGGCAATCGGTGCAGCTTGTCTTACCCTCGGCGATAGGGTGGCGAGAGGGTAATTGCGTCTCGGCGCGAACCCTGGTGTGACAGTCCATGCACATCTGCGTGGATTGCTCGCTGGCAAGCGCCGGGTCTGTTTGTTGGTGACTGTTGTGGCAGCTGTCGCACGCCAGGCCCTCGGCCTCGTGCGCGCTGCCGGCCCACAGTAGTTGTTTGCCACTGTCGTGACAGGATTGGCAACTCGCGTTGCGTGTTTCGGCACTGGATTGCCAGTGCGGGCCAAAGCTCACCGAGGGAGCGATCTCGGTTGGCGCCTGCTTGTGCTCTTCGCTGCTGCCGTGACAGGCAGTGCAGCTGTCATTGCCACCGCCATTCAACTGGCTGTGCAAGGTGTTGAAAACCGCGTGAACTGCTACATCTGAGCTGCTGGTATGACAGCTCAGGCACTGCAGCTCGGCCGTGTGCATGTCTTCCTCGGCCATTGCTGTACTGCCCGCGAAGGCGAGCACGATGGTCAGCAGAAGACATCTATACCCCGTTGGTATCACGTGATTATTGCGCCTTGAAGTCGGTTTCGTCGCCGCCCAGGCTGAGCGTCAATGGCAGTGATACCCAGTGCCCGCCACCCGGGTTGTCGGCGCCATGCAGTGCAATACCCAGCGTGTATTTGCCTTCTTCGGTAAACACTTTGGCGCCAGCGCCGGCCTGCAGTGTGCGGCGCAGTTCGACTTGCCAGCGGCCGTCCCTGAACGCGGCTATCCCGCGAACACGGTTATCGCTGTGCCAGTCTATGCCTGCCAGTATTGTGGCGGATCCAGCCTCGGGTGTTTGCCCCAGCGTCATGTTCCACAGTTCGGCGAACACCCCCTGATCAATCAGTGCGGTAAGTTCCTGCTCAGTTTTGGTAATTGGGGGTTTGCCAACACTGCGCTGCTGCGAGCGCGATGCCCACAGGTATTTCTCTACCTGCTGGCCACGGTCTCTACTCATCCCTGTCATATCGCTATGACAGGCAGCGAAACAGCTACCGCGTTGCACTGTTTCATCGGCCTGGTCGCCCCACATAATGGCGACACCGGAGTCGTCTTCGGAACCGTACCAGGCCAGCACAACAACAAGCTCGTCTCCATCCAGCTTGAAGCCGACATCAATCTGGCGGCTGGCGGGAGTGAACTCTCCCGCCAGCGACTCACCAAGTGAGACCTCGTCGCCGCGATGGCACTGCTGGCAGTTGGTGCCCTGTCGCAGGGGCTGGGCACCCGGGTGTTCACCAATTAGCCAGTCGCTGTCGGATTGTCCCGGGTAGAACAGGGTAACCTGGCGGCTTTTTGCCGGTACTGGGATCAGTGGGGGCACACCCTTGGCTGAAACGTGGGCAACATCCTGATGGCAATCGAGGCAGGTTCTATCCTGCTTGACCATCACTTTGTGATAACTATTGGCTTTTTCAGTGACCTGCGTACTGGTCGACATGGTGACCAGGTCGTGGCAGTTGCGACAGCCCTCTGACCGGTTGTCCAGCATGCTCGATAGCGCTGAGCGGTCATCGTGGGGGCTGTGGCAAGTTGTGCATGCTGGATTGTCATCCAGCTTTTCGTGCAGGCCGTGAATGCCACCCTTCTGGTCTTTATGACAAACCGTACACACCTCCTGCTGTCCGGCGGCAGTAACAATTTTGTCCTCGGTCACGTGGGTGTCATGGCAGGTGACGCAGGTGACGCCGTTCTCCATGTGCAGTGCGTCGCGCCAGTGCTTGGCCACATTTTCTTCATGACAGCCAAGGCAGGATTCATCCTGGGCAGCCGCTGATGCTGTCCAGCGCGGGCCATAACTGACGGTTGGGGCTACCTGGGTGGGTGCTCTACTGTGTGGCTCACTATCGCCATGGCAGGCCTCGCAGCCCGCTTGATTCATCGGCGTGGCGGAATCCCGGCCGGTACCGTGGGCCCCCAGCAGCATGGGGTGAACCGGTGAATCGCTGCCAAAATCGTGGCAACTCAGGCAGGTGTCGCTATTACCAGCGGCCCCTTGTGCAGTAACCCCTGTCGAAAAACAGCCGACTACAACCAATAGCAACACGGCACGAATCGTTGCCATGATTTCCCCCCCTTGTTGTTACCGCGCCTGCTAATAGTGCAGTGCTGCGGTACCTGAATTCTCTGGATGCGCTATGCCCGAATGGCAATCAATGCAGGTTTTGCCGTTGCTCAACATCGCCTGATGATATTCCTGTGCCTTGGCAGTCTGCGAGGCCAGTAACATCCGGTCGACCTGATGACAGTTGCGGCATTCCTGCGAGTCATTGGCTTTCAACCGTGCGATCTCGCGGGCTTTCATCTTGGGCGCATGAGCGCGATATTTCTCGGGTGTGTCGATGATGCCTATCATCGTTCCCCACACCTCTCTGGATGCTTCAATCTTGCGTATCATTTTGGGTACAAACTCTTTCGGCACGTGACAATCCGAACAGGTCGCGGCTATGCCCGCTTTATTGCTGAAGTGGGCGGTGCGCTGCACCTGGTCGAAAGGATTAATCTCCATTTCGTGGCAGCTTGTGCAGAACTCTTCGGTATTGGTGGCATGCATGGTGGCATCAAAGGTCAGAACGCCCGCCACGCCAATTATGAGGCCAACTCCCAGCAGACTCAGCACAGAGCGGGTGGGTGAGGGTTTGAGCAGGCTTTTGAACCAGTTAACGATGCGTGACACAGCAGGGTAATCCTAAAACCACAGGGATATTGTTGATATTAAGTTAAGGTACTAGATAAGTGATAGCAAGCTCAAGACTTGACGCGGATCAATAGATCAGGGTGTCGAGGATGACGCCCAATAAAAACAGGCTGGTGAACTGGCGCGTATGCCTGAATGCATGGGCTGAAAACCAGAGAGGCCAAATTTCGTCCAGATAGTGTTCAGGTTTGGATTCCGGCTTTGGTTGTTTAAAAACATCTAATAACGGCTTTAGCTTGGGCGCGTTGACCAGGACCAGCAGTAGCGTCCAGCTGTAGCTCCCCGCGGCGACCAGGCCTATGCACAACAGGTACTGTGCAAACAGCATGATTACCGTGGCCCCGCGCGCCGCCTTGTCTCCCAGAATCACCGGCAGTGTTCGGACCCCCTTGGCCAGATCATCGGGTGCTTTGTCGATGTGTTTACCAAACAGTACCGTGGTGGGTCCCAATGCAAACACCAGGCTTAACCAGGCCACGTCCCAGCTCCAGGTGCCGGTGATCACGTAGAACGTGCCACCCACCATCAACGGTCCCCACACCAGCAAAACAGCGGGCTCACCCATGCCGTAGTATTTCAATGGCCAGGTGTAAAACAGCACGAAAAACGCCCCGGCCAACATAAGGTTAAACGTCAGCCCGCTGCGCTCCCAGACCAGCCAGGCGCCCAGTGCCAGCGCGATGCCGCCTGTAAGCCCCAGATAGCGCCAGAACTGGCGCAGGTTGAGCAGTCCGTCCTCCAGCACATGGACGCCATACTGATTGCGATAATAGTTGTCGCGATCAATGCCCCGGCGGGAATCAGTGAGATCATTGAGCAGGTTGTTGGTGGCGTGGGCAAACATTAGGCCGAAGGTGGTCACCAGCCAGAGATCCCAGCGGAACATTCCCGCACGCCACGCCATTAATCCACCCAGGGCCGCCGCGGTAAATGTCATAAAGAGTACAGAAGCGCGGCAGGCTACCAGCCAGCGCGCGACGGGATCCAGTGCCTGCCATTGTTCGGCGTTGAGCTTTGGCATTCGATCCAGGGCGCGGCCCCACATTTTGATGTCAACCATCTAAGCTTTCGTGTCCTGTTGGTTCAGTGCCTTAGGCCGATTGGGCGCTAAGAGCGAGGATTTTGGCGGTCTGCTGATGGTAAGGTTAGCGAACCCTAAATACTACTGCCAGAGGCACTCCATGAACGTTATTTCCAAGACCGCCACTGCAGTGCTGTTGTCTGTATTGACGCTTGCCAGTCAGGCCGCCGACCGCGACGAGGCACTCGCTTACCTGGATGGCGCTTCCGCTGCTTACGAGGAGCTGGCGATGACTATCTGGGACCATGCTGAGCTAGGCTACCAGGAGCAGCTTAGTTCAGCCTTGCTGCAGGACACATTGGCTGCTGAAGGCTTCGCAGTTGAGTCTGGCGTAGCCGGTATTCCAACGGCATTTGTCGCCAGCTACGGCAGCGGTGAGCCGGTGATCGGCGTGTTGGCTGAATTCGATGCCTTGCCGGGGATTTCCCAGTCCAGTGCGCCGGAACGACAGCTGCTGGAAGACAAGAACAGCGGCCATGCCTGCGGCCATCACCTGTTTGGCGCTGGCTCTACCGCAGCTGCCGTCGCGGTCAAGCGCTGGCTGGCCGCCAATAATCGAAGCGGCACCATTCGACTTTACGGGACACCAGCGGAGGAGGGTGGTTCCGGCAAAGTGTATATGGTGAGGGCCGGTTTGTTTGACGATGCCGATGCCGTTTTGGTCTGGCATCCAGCAGATCGCAATAGCGCCGACTACAGCGCCACGCTGGCCAACAAGTCTGCCAAGTTCCGTTTTCGCGGTGTCTCTTCCCACGCCGCTGTCGCACCGGAACGCGGCCGCTCGGCACTGGACGGAGTAGAGGCGATGAATTACATGGTCAACCTGCTGCGTGAGCATGTGCCCCAGGAGACCCGGCTGCACTATGTGATCACCAGTGGTGGCTCGGCTCCGAATGTCGTGCCGGATTTCGCTGAGGTATTTTATTACGTGCGCCACCCCAATGCTGAATCACTAAAGGGAATCTGGACACGGGTAATGGCAGCCGCCGAGGCAGCGGCGATGGGTACTGGCACGACACTTGAGGCTGAAGTCATTCACGGTAACCACAGCGTCTTACCCAACAAGGCGCTCGCCACGGTTATGCACGGCAACCTGTCTTCGGTGGGCGGGGTAAACTACAGCGCCAGCGAAAGAGCTTACGCTGAAAAGATTACCAGCACGCTTGGCTTGGAGGAGGACCTGAGTGGGCTCGAGGCTGAAATACCACCGCTTAAATTCCACCAGTTGATGGGCTCAACAGATGTGGGTGACGTGAGCTGGCGAGTGCCGACCTCTGAAATGCGCGCGGCTACCTGGGTGCCAGGCACATCTCCGCATACCTGGCAGGCAATTGCTGCGGGTGGCACCTCTATAGGCGGCAAGGGCATGATGGTCGCCGCCAAGACGCTTACCCTGACTGCCATTGAACTGTTTGAGCAGCCGGCATTGTTGACCGCCGCCCGTGAGGAGTTCGAGCAGCGCCTGGGGCCAGACTTTCACTACGAGGCGCTGTTGGGCGATAGAGAGCCGCCGCTTGATTATCGCAAGGGTGTTGAGTAATCAGACAAACAATGGAGAAGTAATAGATGGCACTACTGGACAAATTTCGACTGGACGGCCAGGTGGCCCTGATCACGGGCGCCGGCAAGGGCATAGGAGCGGCTATTGCACGCGCATTCGCCGAGGCTGGCGCTGATGTTGTGTTGGGCGCCCGTACCGAAGCTGATCTGCAACAGGTGGCCGCCGATGTGGAAGCCTGCGGCCGACGAGCCTTGGTACAGGTCACGGATGTTCTTGAGTTCGACCAGTTGCAGCGTCTTGCCGATGTTGCCATGGCAGAGTTTGGCCGCATCGATATCCTGGTAAACAATGCCGGCGGCTTCCCGCCCAAGCCGGTAGCTAACACCACTGCCAAGGAATTTGAATCTGCCTTCCGGTTTAATGTGGCTACAGCATTTGAACTATCACGTATCTGCGCGCCGCTGATGGTTGAGTCGGGGGACAACAGCGCAATCCTGAACATTTCATCTATTGCAGGCCACAGGCCGGCACCTTGTTTCTCAGCCTATGGCACTGCTAAAGGCGCCTTGTCCTTTCTCACACTGGAACTGGCGCAGGAATTCGCTCCGCGTATACGGGTAAATGCGATCGCAGTGGGTTCTACCAAAACGGATGCGCTCAATACAGTGTTAAATGATGAGATTGAGCAGACCATGGTAGACCTGACGCCCATGGCGCGCCTGGGTGAGGTCGAGGACATTGCGCTGGGTGCGCTGTACCTGTGCTCGCCGGCGGCAAGTTACGTGACCGGCGATATACTGCGCGTTAACGGCGGCATGGAACGCCTGAATATGGAGATGCCGAGAGCCTGGGGCGGTATGGGCTGAATCGCCCTGGCAAAAACCGCTTGGCCGGCCAGTTTTTGGTTTATAGTCAGGTCACTAAATTTATCAGCGAGAGACACACGTTATGGCAATTTCAATCTACGACAGCATCATTCCTGCTTACCTGCAGATCCTTGAGGCTACCTCCGGCGTACTCAGTAAAGGAATGGCGCATTGCGAAGAGCAGGGGGTCGACCCGCAAGAACTTGTGGAGGCAAGTATTCATGCCGACATGTTGCCGCTGCGTTTCCAGATTATCTCAGTGATGCATCACTCGCTGGGTGCCCTGCGTGGCATGCAGGAAGGCGTGTTCACTCCACCGCCATCAATGCCAGACCTTGATTATGCGGGACTGCAGGATTTGCTGACTAACGCGAAAGCTGAGTTAGAAACCGAGCCAGTTGAGGCCGTCAATGCGCTGGAAGGCGGTTCTTTGCTATTTAAATTGCCCAGCATGGAAATGCCTTTCACTGTCGAAAACTATATTTCCTGCTTTTCACTGCCTAACGTGTATTTTCACGCGACGACCGCCTATGACATTTTGCGTATGAAAGGTGTACCACTTGGCAAAATGGATTACCTCGGGCCTATGCGAGTTGGCTGATATTGCTGATCTACAGAGCCAGTAAATGAAGCGCTGGCTGTACCGTTTTGCTTGGGCGGTTTTCGGCGTTGTGGCGACAGGCCTTGTTATTCACGCCTTGCAGGCCCGTACGCTACCAGATCTGGCCTTCTGGCACCTGGAGGATTTTGCGGAATCCGTGGTGCCGGAACTGGCTGACCTGGACGAGGCCAGCTGGCAGGATTACCTTGATCACGAAACCCTGATTTTCGATGCCTTGGCCGCTGCGGTACAGACAGAAGGCGCCGGGCTACCGGGCTGGCATCGCTACCATCCAGAGCGTTATCAGGAGGGTCGACGAACACTGGAGCGCTGGAACCGCAGTAGTCTGCTAACCCCGCCAGATGCTTCCGGTGCCGCCTTGCTGGTGCACGGTTTGTCTGACGCGCCCTACAGCATGCATGCGCTTTCTGATGCGCTTTACCGCAGTAATTTACAGGTGCTCAACCTGCGTGCCCCGGGTCATGGTACGGTTCCTGGCGCGTTGGATCAGGTAGACTCTGACGACTTTCGCGCGGCCTATGCCTTGGCGGTGCGCACATTGGCGCAGTCCCTGCCCGAGGATAAGCCGCTGATTTTGGTGGGGTACTCCAACGGCTCGACGCTGGCAGTCGACTACACCATACGTGCGCTTGCATCACCCGGGAAGTTTCGTCGACCTGATCTACTGATACTGGTATCCCCGGCTATGCGAGTGTCGCGACTCGCGGCGCTTGCCTGGGTGCAGAAGTGGATGGCCGAGTTGCCTGGTTTGGAGAAACTAAACTGGACAGATATCCTGCCGGAGTATGATCCGTATAAGTACAACTCCTTCCCCCTGAGTGCTGCGCAACAGATTTACCGCCTGACCAATACCATGCAGGCGACGTTGCAAAAGACGTCGCCGGAATTGCTTGCTGAGTTTCCGCCCGTGTTAGCGTTTCAGTCTGTAGTAGACGCTACCATCCCGCCTTCAAATATTGTTACCGGCTTGCTCTCGTCCCTGAGGGATACGCCTTTTGAGCTGGTTTTGTTCGACATCAACCGTAACTCTGCAGTGTTGCCCATGCTGCGTGGCGAGGGTGATGAAACGCTCTGGGCCTATGCCGCCAGTGACGCGAGTCGTGCCATCGACCTGACTGTAGTCACTAACAGTGCAGCGGATGAGCGCGCGGCCGTGGCCCGCCGCCGAGCGCCGAAGGCCGCAGATTTTGAAGTAGAGCAGCTGTCAGCGGTTTGGCCTGAGGAGGTCTATTCGCTTTCCCATGTTGCGCTACCGTTCTCAGCAGATGATCCCTTTTATGGTGTGCATAAAAGCGAGTGGCTTATTCAGCCGGGTCAGGTTCAGGCGCGGGGAGAAAAAGGGCTTTTTGTGATTCCCATGGATTTGCTGGCGCGCCAGCGCTATAACCCCTTCTTCGATTACCTTGAGCAACGTGTATTGGCTGCGGTGAACCGACTGAGCGAGGACTGACTTCCACGTCCCTATGATCAGTTTCGTTATAATTGCCTGATGGCCAGTAAAAACCGAGACATTAAACGTAGCGCACTGGGTCGCAGTCTTGCGGTGTCCCTTGCCGGGCTGCGGGCTGGTGGTGCCTTTGCTCTGGACGGGGCCGTGCAGCGTTTGCGTGGCGAAGATCAGGCCGGCCTTGATTCGCCCTTTGCTCGTCGCGAGGCGCGTCGGTTTGTAGCCGAGCTTGGTCGCCTCAAGGGTACCTACGTGAAGATTGGCCAGATGCTGGCGCTGCTGGGAGAGCACTTTCTGCCCCCGGTGCTGACCGAAGCACTGCATGAGCTTGAATCCCAGACCCAACCCGTGCCTTTCGATACGCTTGAACCGCAACTGCGCGCCGCGCTGGGCAGCAAGCTGGATGAGTTGGATATTGAACATGAGGCGATTGCGGCGGCGTCTCTGGCCCAGGTTCACCGTGCGACCATAAAGGCAACGGGTGAGCAGATTTGCCTGAAGATCCAGTACCCCGGATTGGCGGCGGTTATTGACGCGGATTTTGATGCGGTGGTACGCATGCTATTGCTGGCGCGCTGGATCAAGGCGGGTCGGGATCTGGATGACTGGCTGGGTTCCATGCGGGAGCAACTGCACAACGAAATCGACTATATCCGTGAGGCCGACATGGGTGATCGGGTGACGCAACTGTTGCACGATTACTCGGACGAGTTCGCCTCAGGGGGTGTGCGCTATCACGTTCCTCTGCGTTACCCCCGTTACTGCGCGGAGACCGTATTGGCGATGGAGTTTATCGATGGCCATCTGGTGACGCACGCCGAGGTTGCCGCCTTGCCACAGCCTCGGCGTGACGCTCTGGGACGAGCAATGCTCGAGCTGTTTTTCTACGAGCTGTATCACTGGGGACTGCTGCAAACCGATCCCAACTTCGGCAATTACCTGATTCGCCATCGCGATGGACAGGATGAGCTGGTGTTGCTCGATTTTGGTTCAACGATGAGCTTTGGTCCTGACTTTCTGATTCATCTTGGTAACGCGATCGCGGCCGGTCAGGCGGAGGACCGGAAGTTACTGACTGAAAGTCTACTGGGCCTGGGTTGCCTGCGCGATGACAGCAGTGAGTTTGCCCGCAAAACTTTTGCTGACTTTTGTCTGCAGTTGCTGGAGCCCCTGCGACCGCAGGACCGCTTGCCCGAGGAATACCTCAACAAGAAAGGTGAGTATCAGTGGGCAAGGTCACGATTGATTCGCAGGGTTGGCAGACAGGCGGCAGACTCGGCCGCCAGCCTGGACTTTTCTCCACCCTCACGTGAATTTGCGATGATCGCCCGCAAGCTTACTGGCGTATTTACTTTCATTGCCGTGCTTAGTGCTGAGTTCAATGCCCACGATCGGGTGAGCTGGCATATAGACGGTTGGCAGGAGGCAGAGTAAATGGCGCGAGACAAGCGTCCGGATAAAGAATCGCCAGAGGAAGCATCACGGGCTGTACCGACAGGCCGGGTGAGTCGCTTTGGCCGCGTGGCCAAGTTGGCGGGCGGTGTGGCAGGCGGGATGTTGGCCGAGGGCGCGAGACAGCTGCGCGCCGGTAATCGACCCAAACGTCGTGACCTGCTGTTGACGCCGGGAAATGCAAGGCGCGTTGCCGACCAGCTGGCCGATATGCGTGGCGCCGCGATGAAGTTGGGGCAGATCCTGTCGATGGACACCGGCGACCTGTTACCGCGTGAGTTGGCCGATATTCTGGCGCGCTTGCGCTCGGATGCCCGCATTATGCCTATCGAACAGTTACAGCAGGCGATGACAGATGCCTACGGAGATGACTGGGAGTCGCTGTTCTACGGCTTCAACTTCACGCCCATCGCTGCCGCCTCCATTGGCCAGGTTCATCGCGCTTTGTCTCCAGACGGTCGCGACATTGTATTGAAGGTTCAGTACCCGGGCGTTTCAGACAGTATTGATAATGACGTCGACAATATTTCCACAGTGTTACGTTTGTCGGGACTGGTGCCGGAGGGGATAGACCTGGGCCCGCTGCTCAGTGACGCCAAACTGCAGCTCAAGGATGAAGCTGACTACCTCATGGAAGCCAGTTTTCTGGAATCCTTCAACGAGGTGCTGGCCAAGGACGAGCGCTTTGTAGTCCCCGAACTGTTACCTGAGTTAACGCATCGTAATGTTCTGGCGATGACTTATGTCCCTGGCCAGCCCATAGAAACGTTGGCTGAACAGCCCCAGGAAGAAATAGATCGGGTGATGAGCGCCCTCATCGAGCTGATGCTGACCGAGTTGTTTGAATTGAAGATGGTGCAAACCGATCCCAATTTTGCCAACTACCAATACCGCGCCAGCAGTGGTGAGATCGTCCTGCTGGACTTCGGCGCCACCCGCCATTTTAAAGCGGGTTTTGTCAGCAGCTACCGTAAGTTGGCGGCGGCAGCGATCGTTGGCGATCGCGTAAAAATGGTAAAGGCGGCAGAGAAGGTCGGTTACTCCATGGGTGATGAGGATTCCGATTACCGGGAACTCGTGCTGGATCTGTTCCTGTTGGCGCTGGAGCCTCTGCGCTTTGACGAGACCTATGATTTCGGCAACTCCGATATGCCGGCCCGCATGTCGGAGCTCAGTGAGTCAGTGCTGGACTATCGTGATTTCTGGCGGGCACCACCCACAGAAGCCGTGTACTTCCACCGCAAACTGGGTGGCATGTTCATGCTGGCCAGCCGCCTCGGCGCGCGGGTGAATGTTCACCAGCTGATCAAAAAGCGCCTACGCTGATTTGGCAGTTTTCGTTCTGCGTTTGCGCTTTTTGCCTTGCAGCGTGGCGGCGTGCAGCTCGTCATAGGATTCCTGCAGGCACTGGGCATAAAACTCGGGGTCGGGCAGCATGTCCCGGCAGGCGGTAAACGACAGGGTGATAGTACCCTTCTTGTTCTGTACCGCACTGTAAACCACGTGAAACAAACCGGCATTGGGCAGCAGTGGGCCCAGACTGAATGAGTCGATTAGCTCGGCACCACAGAGATAGAGCTGGAACGGTGCACCGGGCACATTGGTCACGATGGTATTCATGACGACGTTGCTTTCGGTGAGGCCAGTGGCGCTGGCAGCCCGCAGGGCAATGGACAGCACGTTACCGGGTACGACATTGGTGATATCCATGGCCACTCGTGGGCCCAGTGCCTCGGCGTAGGCTTTCGCTGACTGTGATTCCTCGTGCACAGCGGCCAAACGCTGGGCAGGATCTTCAATTTCGGTGCGCAGCGCGACACTCATAAAACCCACCATATTGCCGCCAGACATACGTTCCTCTGGTGAGCGAACATCGATAGGGCAGCCTGTCACCAGAGTAGATTCCGGCAATTCATTCTTGGCGTGAAGGAATTTGCGTAAACCGCCGGCCACGATGGTGAGCATCACGTCATTGATGGTGGCGCCGGTTTGGGTATTCTTGATTGCCCTGATGGCCTCAAAATCAAACTTGCGGGCTTCCACCACCCGATGCCGGGAAATCTTGCCCTGAAAACGGGTTTTTTGTTTGTCTTCCAGTTCGTGAAAGTCCTGTTGTTCCTTACCTCGCCGTAACCGCATGATGGCAGGGCCAGCTTCCCGCAGTGCATCCAGAATCTCGCCGGGCTTTTTCCAGGCATCGATATAGGCTCGTCCCAGCATGCGTGCCCTGGAGGGGCGCTCAACAATCCAGGGGGGTGGTTTGCCAGGGTGCGTGGTCTCCGGGCTCAGGTCGTGCATGATATTCATGAATTGCGCGCCGGTTGCACCATCCATCGCGCAGTGATGGACCTTCAGTAGCAGTGCAAAACAGTTTGGCGGTATGCCCTCAATGTTATTGAGCCCCTCAATGATGTACATCTCCCATAAGGGTTTGTCGCGCCTTAGTGGTTGCGAATGAAGCCTGGCCGACAAGATACAAAGTTGGCGCCAGTCTCCCGGTTTAGGCAATGCGATATGACGCACGTGATACTCGAGGTCGAAATCGGGGTCTTCAACCCAATAGGGTCGTCCCAGTCCCATGGGTACGGTAGCCAGTTTGCGCCTGAAAATAGGTGACAGGTGTAAGCGACTTTCCAGCATCGCGAGGATTTGCTTAAAGCGGACCATGCCATCGGGGGCAGTCGATTGATCGTAAATGCTGACGCCGCCAATGTGTTGTGGCAAACCGTCCAGCTCTGCATGCAGGAACATGGCGTCCTGGCCTGAAAGTTGTTCCATAGTGTTTACCCTCTTTATTGGTTACGGGGTTTGGTTTTAAGGACGGCTAATCCTGTGTGGTGACCAAGCCAGATTTATACTCCCAGTCTAGCAGACAGCCATCTTTTACGTGGTTTAACAAAAAAAGCCGATACCCTCTGTTAAGAGAGAATCGGCTGTCATTTGTCAGCTTGTGCCAGCTGCCTGTGTCGCTGTATCCGACTGCTCAAGCCGTATACGGCTAAGTAGCGGCAACAGCACCACCAACATCAGGGGTGTGAACACGATCACTAGGCCCAGCAAGGTCGGCACCATGCCATAGCTGTCCAGCGCAAGGCCGAGTACGGGGCCAGACACAATGAATATCGCCCTCACGCCCAGGCTGACCATTGAGTTAACGGTCGCCCGAAAATCACCCGGTACCCGACTGTTAAGCGCCTCGTAGAACAGCGTCATGCTGAGTCCGCGAGAGGCCTGTATGGCAAAGCCGAACATTACACCCGCCCAACCACTACCGAAGGCCATGCCCAGCAGTCCGGCAAGTGGCAGTATCGCCACCAGTACCAGCAGGCGGCGCGTTCCAAGATACTGCTCTATCGTGCTCGCATAGCGCGCCGCCAGACTCACGGTGAGTGCAAATGCGGCCCATATGTAACCGAAGCTCTCTAGCGGTATGCCCTGGATATCCCAGTATTTCTGGTAAATCCAGAACACGTGCACTGCCAGTAAACCAAATACGGCAATCGCGAACGCTGTCCACAGAACGACGGGTTTGCCAAAGAGCAGCAGCTCGACGATTTCCCTGGCGTTGCCACGATGGTCCTTGGGCACCGCGCCAGGCCGGGGTGCTTCTACCAATCGCAGCCCGAGAATAAAGGGAGCCAGGCCTGTGACAGCCTGCACCCAGATTACCCAGTCCAGTGACCAGAGCAGCAGCAAGCTGGCGCCTATACCGGCGACGCCGGAGGCTGCTGCTTCAATCGAGATAAGTCGGCTTAAAGACTTACCCGCGCCGGCGCCGCCGCCTTCCCCCGACTCCTGCAAATGCACCTCCGTGTCGTACAGTAGCGCGAGATCAGCACCCGAGATCAGGCTGAAGCCGACCCCGAGAATCACCTCGTAGGCGAGGAAGTCGATAAATGAGTCAGCCCACAGCAGGGAAAAGAAGCCAAGACCATTCAGCGCAGAACCGACCAGCACCGCATTGCGGCGTCCCCAGATATCGGCGATGTAACCTGAGGGGACCTCGCATACCGCGATCACCAGCGCAAACATGGCCTGTGTCTGCAGCACCTGGCTCATGGACAGGCCGTAGCCCTGCAGCAGAGGCACGAATACAGGAATCACAACCATAAAGCTGTGAAAGAAGCCCATCCAGTAGATGGTTGTTATGTTGCTTCGTAGTGATCTTTTCACGGTACTCACCTTGTTGGCCAAGTACCTGGAAAGCGGAGGAAAATTTTCGGGGAAGAAAAAAGGCCTCCGGAACCAGGTTCTGGGAGGCCTCTTTTCAAATCGTTAATTGATCAGTGCATCCTCAAACCACGCTGCCTGCGCACAGGCATACCGGCGACATGACGTTGGCGTCATGGCGCGTGTATTTCGTTACCTGTTTGATTAGCGTGTTCATATTTGAGACTGCTTTTTTGCCTGTTTTTGCTGCGTTTTAGACAGAAAGGATATGTTCCTCCTTTAGGCAGGCGGGGTCAATCGAAGTGGCGCCATACCGGCAAAATTCACGTTGAAAGATCAGCCTACGGCAGATTTTCGGCCATGAACCGGGCCAGGTTGCCGCCCATCACCTTGCGAATTTCCTCCTCGGTAAATTCTTTGCCCAGCATCGCGTCGGTTAATAGCACCAGTTCGGAAGTATCCATTGGCGTGATTACACTGCCGTCGAAGTCGGAACCCAGTGCGACATGGTCGACGCCAACCAGGTCAATGCCGTAGCGCATGGCAGCGACGATATTATCCACATCAGTCGCGCATACGGCGGCATCCCAGTAGCCCACGCCAATCAGGCCGCCTCCGGCAGCAATCTGTTTCATCAAGTCGTCGCTGATATTCCTGGGGCCCTGGCAGTGGCCATAAAAGCCGGTATGACTGACGATCAATGGCGTCTTAACTCTGGCCAATACATCTGACACTACAGCGGGTGAAGAGTGGGCCACATCGATAATGACCTGGCTGGCCACCATGCGGTCTACGGCGGCCTTACCAAACTCGGTCAGGCCGGCACCACTTTGTCCGTGCAGTGATCCACCGAGCCGGTTATCGAAGAAATGCTGCAGGCCCATGGTGCGAAAGCCGGCGTCGAACAGTGCATCTATGGCTTCAAGGTTCCCGTCCAGCGCATGTGATCCCTCGGTACCCAGAATGCCACCTACAATTTGCTCGCCAGCCGCCCGGGCAGCAAGCAGCTGCGCCAGGTCTGCCTTGTTGCGGATCAGCTTGAATTGCTCCGGTGCGCGTTGCTCCAGTTCGGCAAGTCGTTGTCCCTGATACAGCGCCCGCGCAGTGAGGCTGCTCCAGGTGGCTCTGGGCCAGCGCTGGCTAATCGCAAGCAGTGTGATGCTGTCGATAGAGTCTGCCGAGTTTTCCTCGTAATTGAGCCCGGCCGGAGACTTGGTCACGCTGGTAAATACCTGCAGCGCTACGTTGCCCTCCTGCAGGCGGGGGATGTCCACATGCCCCCGCTCAGCGCGCTCCAATAAGTCGCGGTGCCACAGGGTACTGTCAGTGTGCAGGTCGCCAACCACCAGCGTTTTGTGCAGTGCGATAGCTTCCGCAGACGGGGCTGCTCGCTCCTGCCGTTCCACCTTGTTCATGGACGACTCAAGTAAGCCCGGGGCGAATGCAAAAAATAAGGCAGCGACCAGACAAAAAATTAGCAGGCCGGAGAAAACGCGCTTCATTAAAAACTCCAATCATTTTAAACCAGGAAAGGTTGGTGGCATGTTAGCACTTTCCAGTTGCCGGCACGCTGTGTACAGTGCCCTCCGGCTGATCGGGACGTTCAGCTTTCGTAAATGAATTTTGTAAGCGCCTGCTTGCCGGGAAATCCTTTATCCATCGGCGGCCGTATCTAATTGACAACACATGATTCCAGGTAGACAGATGATAAAAAAATGGGGCTGGTCGATTTTACTGCTGGGCGCACTCGCAGGGTGCAGCGACTCTAATAACCGTAGCAACCCGGTAGAAGTACCGCCGGAGCCTGAACCCGAGCCCACGGTGACGTTTTCTGCCGAGGTCCGGCGCACCGAGTACGGCATTCCGCATATTAAGGCCGAAGACTGGGGTGGTCTCGGGTATGGCTTTGGCTACGCCTACGCACAGGATAATTTCTGTGTCGTGATGCGCGAAATCATCAAAACTCAGGGCCGTTCAGCAGAACTTTTCGGCGAAAAGGAAGGGAGTGCAGATTCCGACTTCCTATTGCGTTTTATTAATGGCGATAAGCAGACGTTTAAAGAGCAGTTTTTCGATCAGTTGCCTGAGTATGCTCAGGAGCTCTCTGAAGGTTTCGTTGCCGGCCTCAATCGCTACCTTGGCGATACCGGTGTAGAAAACCTGCCCGAAGGAGATTTCGGCTGCCGCAATGCCAGCTGGGTGGAGCCTATCGATGCGATAGATCTCACGCTGTATTTGCGCCGGCAGGCGCTGCGTGGCAGTTCCACGCAGGGTATTTTTCGCAGCGCATTGCTGGCCGTAGAGGGGCCCGCCACTGCGCAGGTGGCGAGCACAATTTTGGCCAAGCCAGAAAAGCGTCAGCCTGCTCCCGAAGTGGTAGCGTCACGTCTGTTGGCATCTGAGGGTCTGGCGGCAGCAACAGCGGAACTGCGCAGTGTGGAGCGCGGCAGTAACGGCCTTGCCCTAGGTAGGGATGCCACCCGCGATGGCAGTGGCATGCTGCTGGGGAATCCGCACCAACCCTGGTTTGGTGATGGCGCATGGTATATGGCCCATCTAACTTTGCCCGGCGTTTATGACGTGGCAGGTGCAGCGCTTCAGGGTTTCCCATTTATTGGCATAGGGTTTAACCGCGACGTTGCGTGGACACATACGGTATCGCTGGCTAACCGCTTCAGCCTGTATGAGCTCAAGCTTAATCCGGATAACCCGCTGCAATATGATTTCGATGGCGAGTGGCTGGACATAGAGTCGGAAGATGTGACCATCAAGGTGCTATTGGAAGATGGCACGCTGGAAGAGCGAACGTTTACCTTCTACAGTTCGCATTATGGTCCGATTGTTAACCTCGGTGGTCTCGAGCCACTGTTGGAGGGCTGGCCCATGTTTAATGGTTCTGTGCTTGCCTTCCGTGATGCGAACCTGTTCACCGGTATTCGCAGCGTTGAGCAGTGGATAGAGAAAGCCCAAGCCAGTGACCTCGATGAGTACATCGAATCCCTGAATATCATCGGTAACCCTGTGTTCCACGATCTTGCGGCTGATCGTAATGGTCAGGCCTTTTATGGTGAGGTCTCGGCTGTTCCCTTTATCACGCAGAATCAGCTGGATACCTGCGTTAACGGCTTGATTGCGCCTTTGCTGGCCAGAGTAACTACGAATGTGATCATCACCCTGGATGGTTCCGATCCGGCCTGTGAGTGGGGCAATGACCCCGATGCGCCTGAGGGCAGCAACTTGTACAGCAGCGCCAAGCTTCCGCAGTTGCGCACCACGGACTACGTGAGCAACAGCAACAATAGCTATTGGCTCAGTGATGCCAATAATCCGCTGGAGGGCTTCCCAACGATTATGGGTCCTGTCGGCTATGAAGGACTGCAGCAGTTTTTGCGTACCCGCATTGGTCACATCATGGTTGAAGAGCGTAAGGCGGCAACAGACGGGCTCAGCGAAACACCGCTGTTCAATCTGGATACGCTCAAGCAGATGATGTACCTGAATCGCGTTTATGGTGCTGAGTTGGTACTGGACGATGTGCTGACCGTTTGTGAAACAGAGGCAGCGGCCAACGTGGAGCAAGCGTGTGAAGTACTGGCGGCCTGGGATCTCAAAGCGGAACTGGACAGCCGTGGCACACAGGTATTTATCGAGTTCTGGGGCCGCATTCGTGGTGAATTTGGCAATTTCCAGAGTGTGGTTGCCAGCGATGAATTCTGGGCAGTAGATTTCGATCGCAATGATCCTCTGAACACGCCCACGGGTATCGACCTGACCGTTGAAGCCAACCACACGCGTGTTATCGAAGCCCTGGCAGAAGCGACCCGGCGACTGGACGAAAATTTCGTCAGCCTGGATGCCCCTTGGGGTGAGGTACAGTTTCTGGAGCGCAACAGCGAGAACGTACCTATTCATGGTGGCGATGGAATGGCCGGCATTTATGGCGCGATCGGTGTAGGGCTGTCTGAGGGCGGTTACAAAAACCCCACGGGCGGTAATTCCTATATTCAGGCCGTCACCTGGGATGAGAGTGAGTGTCCTATTGCCGATGCCATTCTGGTGCCATCGCAATCGACAGACCCGGAATCGCCGCATTTCGCCGACCAGACCCGCTTGTATTCGAACAAGGACTGGATCCGCTTCCCGTTCTGTGAGGACGACATAGTTGCCAATCAGATTGGCGAAACGCTGATTATCGAGGAATAATAGAGCGACCGGTGAGGCGCTGCTGTCTTGTTCGTCTGCCTGATTCCTGAGGAGCGTGCGTATGTTGGTATTGAAGAAAGCGTGGATCGCAATGGTGCTGTTACTGGCTCCGCTTTCCCCGGCTGTGGGCGACGATATAGGCGATGCCGCTTTGGCCTTGTGTGAGAAGGTTAAGGCCTGCTCCATGGCTCAAATCGATCAGGAAGATCTGACGCCGGAGCTACGTCAGATGATGGAGCCCATGTTGGAGAACATGTGCACCAATATGCAGGCGAGGGTGCAAGAGGTTCCCGTGGGCCATGAGCTGTATCAGCCCTCTGTGGCCTGCATGCGTAGCATGGAGGCACTGAGTTGCGAGGCGATGATGGACAGCGAGCAATTCGCAACGCCTGAGTGTAAGGACTACGAGCAGAAGGTCCGGGACGCGGCGG
The DNA here is from genome assembly GCA_039964455.1 of Halieaceae bacterium. Taxonomy (GTDB): domain Bacteria; phylum Pseudomonadota; class Gammaproteobacteria; order Pseudomonadales; family Halieaceae; genus CALJFL01. Next base: position 63,431 of record JBDVXK010000016.1, read on the forward strand.
GGCAGTAGCACTTCCCTTTAACATCCTTTAGCCTGCTGTGTTGCAGGTAAGCGCACTACGACTATTCAGCGCAATGTCGTCCAGTCTTCCCGTCGCATCGTATATCGTGCATGACGACTAAAAACCTATTGTTAATTCTTGGCGATCAACTTTCATTGGCGAATCCGGTCCTGGAGTCAGCGCAGCCTGGCAGGGATGTGGTAGTTCTGGCCGAGGTGGCTGAGGAAGCCGGTTATGTGCCGCACAACAGGCACAAGATAGCGCTCATATTCTCTGCTATGCGGCACTTTTCCGAAGTGATCGCTGATCGCGGATTCGAGACAATCTATTATTCCTTGGACCAGGGCATGCAATCGCTGGAGCAGGCGCTGGAGGCCGCGCTGGCCACCACGAGTGCCACCGCTATACAGGTGTGTGAATGTGGTGAGTATCGCCTGCAGGAGCAGATGAAAGGCTGGCAGCAGACGCTGTCAGTGCCTGTTCAGATTCTCGAAGACTGTCGGTTTCTGGCCTCACATGAAGATTTTGGCACGTGGGCAAATGGCAAAAAGCAGCTGCGCATGGAGTACTTCTACAGGTTGATGCGCAAACGCTACGGCATTCTGATGGAAGCCGACGGCAAGCCCACCGGCGGTAAGTGGAATTACGATGCGCTTAACCGCAAGGGGTGGCGCGCGCAGGAAGATATCCCCGAACGCCCGGTTTTAGACAGCGACACGATTACCGCTGCCGTGCTGGACCAGGTAGCGAGCGCTTTTCCTGACAATCCCGGCGACCTGGCCCAATTCAATTTTGCGGTAACAGCGCAAGATGCCCAAGCCCAGTTTGACTGGTTCGTTGAAAGCGCCTTGGGCAAATTTGGTACCTATCAAGATGGGCTGGCGGAAGAGTCGCCCTGGCTGTTTCACAGCCTGATTTCCATGTACCTGAATATCGGCCTGTTGGAGCCACTGCCTCTGTGCGAGACGGTGGAGCAGGCCTATCGGGAAGGGCGCTGTGAGCTTGCAGACGCCGAGGGCTTCATTCGCCAGATACTGGGATGGCGGGAATACGTTCGCGGTTTCTACTGGCACTTTATGCCCGATTACAAATCCCTGAATGCGTTGTCAGCCACGCATCCCCTGCCAGAATTTTTCTGGACCGGTGATACCGACATGCGCTGCTTGTCGGTGGCGCTGAAGCAATCGCTGGACCTGGGTTACGCCCACCACATACAGCGCCTGATGGTCATTGGTAACTTTGCTTTGTTGGCGGGGCTTGATGTGGATTCCGTCTGCGACTGGTACCTGGCTGTGTATGTGGATGCTTTTGAGTGGGTAGAGTTACCGAATACCCTGGGTATGGCACTGCACGCAGATGGCGGGATTATGGCCAGTAAACCCTATGCTGCCAGCGGCAAATACATACAACGGCAGGGTAATCATTGTAAGCAGTGCAAGTATGATCCCAAGCTTACGACGGGCGAGGGCGCATGCCCCTACAATTCACTGTACTGGCGTTTTATCGACCAGCATCAGGAAGCTTTCCAGTCGAATCCGCGCATGAGTCTGGTGCTGGCCAATTGGCGCAAGCGAGACAAAGATGATCAAGCAGCAGTCCTGCAGTGGGCAGACAAGCAGGTTATGGCGCGGCTTGTTTAGCCTTCAGTGTACGGCGCCGGCTGGCACATGCTCGCGAACAGTAGACGACATTGGGCCAGTTGCGCCGCCAGCGAGCGCGCCATTGGAAAGGCCTTTCGCAAACCGGACAGGTTTTCTCGGGTCGTAGTGCTTTCCCCATACTAGGGGTCTATCGGCAGCGGCCAGTCGGCTGCATCGGTCACATAGTCTGGCTGGGGTGGTCGGTGGCCGCCCCACTTGGTGGTGAATTCACCATCCGGGTCATGCTCGTAAGCCTGCTTGTCCAGATTGAAGTGTCTGCCGCCGCGGGGGTCGGTGCCCACGCCGGCAATGTACTGCCAGTTTCCGTAGTTGCTGCCCACGTCGTAGTCGATCAGATGCTTCTCAAAGAAGGCGGCGCCATAACGCCAGTCAATGCCAAACTCATTGATCAGGCAACTGGCGGCAATCTGGCGGCCGCGATTACTCATCCAGCCCGTGGCCACCAGCTGCCGCATCAGCGCATTGACCAGTGGGAAGTTGGTGTCGCCCTTGCTCCAGCGGGCGAAGTTGCGCGGCTCAAAAGTGCAGCGCACCAGCTTTCCCCGAATACCGGAAGCCTTGAACAGGTTGGCGCCATCGGCCAGTGCGCGCCAGTAAAAAAATTCACGCCACAGCAACTCAAAGATCAGCCAGCCGGTGGATTCATTGGCGCCATGCTGAGCTTCGTATTCGCGCACGGCGTGAGCGATCTGCCTCGCTGATACGCAGCCGTTGGCCAGCCAGGGTGACAGCGTACTGGAGCCCGCCAGTGGGTCCAGGCAGTTTCGTGTTTGCTTGTAGTCTGAGATGCCCGCTTCCTCGAACACCCATTGCTGCAGTCGGCGCTGGCCGGCCGCGCTGCCGCCCCTGATGGGGAGCGCCAGGTGGGGGGCAGTGTCGCTGGTTGGCAGCGCCGTGGCTGTTACGGAGGAGGGTGGCGGCGGTAGTGTATCGATGGGGTCGGCGGGCGCCGCAATGGTCAGCGCTTCTACGGCTTTTCGAAAGGGTGTGAACTGACGAGCAACCTCACTGGCAGTGAACGGTAACTCCTTGCTCGTAAACAGGGTATTACCCTCGTGTACGACCAAAGGCACGGTCAGCGCTTTTGCGACATTTTTTTGTGACAGCTGTTCGTAGTAGCCCGCTGTATTCGTTGTCGCAACCTGGTCTATGCGATGCCGCGTTACCAAGCGGGGTATTTCAATCTCGGGATTGCCGCTCACAAATACCAGGTTCTGCTGCAGCGGAGCGAGCTCGTCCCTCAGGGCCTGCAGGCTTTCCAGCAGAAAGCGCTCTCGCTGGGACCCTATGCCGGTGAGATTGCACCAGGGTCTGTTTTCGCGCCAGCAATATACCAGCAGCAATTGACCGGCATCCGCCTGGGCCAATAGCCCAGGGTTGTCCTGCAGTCGCAGGTCATTCTGGAACCAGTACAGTGTTTTCATGACGCCGTCATTTGAATGAACATAACTGTTTTACGCAATGATCTGTTGGGCGGATTGTAGCCCGGTATGCGGCGCGCCGGGCCAGACTTGGTTTTGGCAGGTAGCTGGTATAGGCTGCTCGTCGATTTTCGCGATAGGCGGCCAGTACAGGCTCGACTATGGCCACCTTGCAACCTGTCACTGGAGTGATGAATGAGCGACAACAGCGTACTTTTCCAACCCTTTGAACTGGGTCAACTTCAACTGTCGAATCGGGTGCTGATGGCACCGATGACCCGTAATCTGTCGCCCAATAATGTGCCGGGCCCGGATGTGGCGCAGTACTACGCGCGGCGCGCTGCTGGCGGCGTGGGCTTGATCATCACCGAGGGCACCTGCATTGACCATATCGCGGCCAGTGGTTATCCAGACGTGCCTTACTTTCACGGCGAAGAGCGCCTGGCAGCCTGGCAAAAGGTGGCAGAAGCTGTGCACGCCCAGGGCGGCAAGATCGCGCCGCAACTGTGGCACTGCGGTGGCATGCGCAAGGCGGGAACACCACCGGAAGGCGACGTTGATGGCTACACGCCATCAGGCATGAATATGCCGGGCAAGGTCAACCGTCATGTAATGAGCAAGCAGGACATCGATGATGTTATCGCTGCCTTTGCCCGGGGTGCAGCCAATGCCAAGTCGCTGGGTTTTGATGCTGTGGAAATTCACGGCGCCCACGGCTACCTGATCGACCAGTTCTTCTGGGAGGCACTCAACCAGCGTGACGATGAATACGGTGGCAGTTTTGAGAATCGTCTGCGCTTTGCAGTAGAGATCATTGAAGCCGTGCGCGAAGCGGTAGGCCCCGACTTTCCCGTGTTATTCCGTTACTCACAGTGGAAACAGCAGGACTTCACTGCTCGCCTGGTTGAAACGCCGGAGGAGCTTGAGAAGTTCCTGCAGCCCCTGAGTGAAGCCGGTGTCGATATTTTCCATTGCTCCACACGGCGATTCTGGGAGCCCGAGTTCGAGGGCAGTGACCTCAACCTGGCAGGCTGGACCCGGAAGATCACTGGCAAGCCTGCCATCACTGTGGGTAGCGTAGGTTTGAATGCGGACTTTATCCCGGCACCCGGAGAGGCGTCCTTCAAGGAAGCAGAGCCAGCCAGCCTCGACGACCTGGTGCGTCGTATGGAAGGTAATGAGTTTGACCTGGTGGCTGTAGGCCGTGCGTTGATTGCCAACCCGGAATGGGCGAACAACGTGCGTGATGGCCATTCAGCTGATCTTCAGGCCTATAAAACGGATATGTTGGGTTCTCTGGCCTGAGTATCGGGCCGTCTGCACAGGCGCTTGCTAATCCCAGAGTATGCCATGCGCCTCGAAGACGGCCTTCACATCTCCCAGCCACGGCTCGTAGTGGCGCCAGCGCTCCACCGCTCTCGTATAGATTTTCTCTCTGACCTGCACCGAACTGGCCGTGGCCACCGGTGCGGTATTGCTGTGAAACTGCAGGCACTGCTCCTGCCATGGCAACCCGCAGTGTGACAGCAGGCGACGGGTTTCAGCTTCCGGGTTGTCTACCACGGCTTCATAGCTGATTTGTAAAAAGCGATCGCCCGGCACGTCACCCAAATGATCCATCAGTGACTGGAACTGCGCGTAGAATTCTGCGGTATCGGTGAGGCTGTAGGCGTAGTTGTAGTAAGAGAAGTTGGTAGAAAAGAGCTGCCGGTAGTTACTCAGGCAGGTGTCCATGGGGTTGCGCCTCAGGCAAATAATTCGCGCGTTGGGCAATGCCTTGGCAATCATGGGCACATACATAAAATTCAGCGGCATTTTGTCGATAAAGTGGGCGCTACCGCCAGTGAGATGACGGGTCGACTCCAGATAGTCTCTGCCCAGCTTTTCGAAGTCCAGCTTCCCCGCCTGTTGGATGGTCTCCACATCCAGCACCCATTGCGACTCGGTTTGCAGTTGTTTTTTTACCAGCAGCGAAAAATTGGCCAGCTCGCCGGCGGACTCCACCTCTGAATGGCTGGATAAAATACGTTCAATCAGGGTGGTACCTGTGCGTGGCATGCCGACAATGAAGATTGGTTCCTCTGAAGGGTGACCGTCGATTTCTGACTCCGCCAATTCGGATGACAAGGTATGCAGTGCGCTGAACAGCGCGCTGTTTTGTTCTCCGCGGCTTTCCAAACCCTTGAGCTTCTCGCTGTTGGCCTGTTGCAGCCAGTGGAAGGCCTGTTCGTAGTTTTCCAGGTCTTCATATTCCTTGGCCAGGGCGTGTCCAACATGCAGGCGGGCGTCGGCATCCTCGCCCAGCGTGGGCCACAGCGCCTGCAAACGTGGAATATGATTATCGGTGTCGGTGTGCCGGCGCAACTGAGAGAGTGACGAATGGCTGCGGTAATTATTGGCGTCCAGTTGAATGGCTTTCTCATACGCCTTTTCGGCGTCATCGAAGGCCCCTGAAAACTGCAGGCATGAGGCCAGGTTGTACTGCATGCTGACGGTGTCCGGGCTCAAGTCGCAGGCTTTTTGGAACAGCGGTAAGGCGTCACCATGCTGGCCCAAACGCGAGTGCAGCACACCCAGTGTGTCGTTTTGCAGGGCGGTAGCCAGTGGACGTTTTGCTAACAGTGCGACCGCGGCCTTGGCATCCTCATGCCGGCTTAGCTCCAGCAGACACTGCGCCTGGAATAGCAGGTAATCGACATTCTCCTCGGCAAAGCCCAGCGCGCGCTGGATGATTTCCTCGGCCTTGGCAACGTTGCCATGCCGGTGCGCGATTAGCGCCATGATGAAGTAGCCCTCTGCTGTGGAGGGAGCTTCTTGCAGTACGCCCATAGTCAGCGTGTGCGCCTGCTGGAAGTCGCCGCTGGCCAGTGCCTGATGGGCGGATCGCAGTGTGTTCTGATGAGAGGAGGCGCTGGTCATCGTTGGCTTATATTTTTTGAGGAGGGAAAATTATCGCAGTTAACGATCGCAACGCCCAGACAAAAAAAGGGGCGCCTGAGCGCCCCTTTTTCGTTCCGAACGACGATTTACATGTCGAAACGGTATGTGGCGCGCAGACCAACGGTGAGCGGGCGCAGTACGTTGGTGCCAAACCGCCGTACCTGCACATCGTCGCCATTGAAGTCTGGAACCACCTGGTTGTAGGACGGATCCTGACGTACGCCTGTTTCCGCATACTTGTCCAACAGGTTGTCGGCGTACAAAGTTACATCCCAGGCGTCTGCTCTCAGACCTGCAGAGAGGCTATGAACTGCATAACCAGACAGCGTGACGGCGTTCGCTCGTGCACCAGTCTTGGTGTAGACATCGCTAACGGCGGTGATGCCGTAGTTGAACGACATATCCATATCACCCAGTGGAAGCAGGTAGGTTGCATAGATGCTGCCCTGCTGCTCGGGTGAGCCAGGTAGTCTGTCGCCGTCTTCGCCATCAACTCGTATTGTTGCAAAGCCTGCTCCGGGAGATGTTTGCAGCAATCCTGGAGCAAGGTCGGTCAACTCTGCCTTGCTGTAGGAGTAACTGCCTCGCACTGAGAAGTTATCTGTCATCAGCCAATTGAATGACAATTCCAATCCGGTGGATTCTGCACCATCACCATTCACTGTGATGGAAACGCCGGCATTTTCGGTGACTGAGTCCAGCTGTGGGTCACTCCATTCGATGTAGTAAACCGCACCGTTCAGGGTTAGCCGTTGGTCCAACCACGTTGAACGCATACCCAGCTCATAGTTTTTAGTTTCGTCAGGCAGGTACTCGAACTCATCAGGGAGTGCGCACAAGCCCTGCCCGGGTGGAATCGGGTCCGGACACAAGCCTATACCATTACCCGCACCCAGTCGGAAACCTTCCGAGTAGGTAAAGTACATCATCATGTCATCGGAGATGTCATAGGACGTATTGAACTTGAACAGTGTTCCATCGTCTTCCTGCGAGGTCGAAGAGAAGTCATCGGCAGTGGGAACGATCGGGCCTGTGTACCCTGTATCAAAAAGGGCATCAAACATCGGGAAGAAGGTCGCGTTTTTGGTCTCGAACTCGTAGTCATAGTAGCGGCCGCCTACGGTTACATCCCAGTTGTCAGTGATGGCGTAGCTGAGTTCGCCGTAAAAAGCCCACTCTGTGGTTTCCTGAATATCCACGGAGAAGTATTCGAGTTGATCCGGGCGAGAAGCAATGCCACCAAAGTTGTCTACGGCCCAGTCGCCAAAGCCGGGGGTGAATTCTCGCGAATCGGAGCTATCGATATCGAAGGTGTTGTAAAACGCACCGCCTATCCAGCTGAATGGGCCGTCACCGGTTGAAACAAGGCGGAACTCCTGGTTAAAGCGCTCCTCGTCAACGTCTTCCTGGGTAAAAGCAGCGAAGGAGGGAAACGCCTCGTAGCTGTATTCCAAAGTGATAAGAAGGTCAGTCTGGTCCCTGTTGCCACTTTCTTCATACTCTGAAAAACCAGTGGCAGAGGTGAGTTCTGCGAAGCCGAGGTCGGCGGTCAATTCCAGTGCGATCAGTGAGTTCTTTCGCTCGCTCGGTTCAACGAAGCGGTAAGCTGACTCGTATTTGCCAGTATTCAGTGAGTCGCGACCGTTGATTGTTCTGCCACCTGATTCCTGATCCTGGTAATAGTAAGTCAGGGTGCCGTCCAGCCAGTCACTGGGGTTCCAGCGTACGGCGGCTCTAGCAGAAAGTGTTTCTTCATCGTTCACGTCATCGACGGAGCGAAGGTTTGCTCGTACGTCGTCGGGATTACTGAAGTCCGGGTCTGGGTTGGAGACGCCGGGCTCACGAACCGTATAGATGTAGTCGATGTATCCAGAGTCCTCGAGGTAATCCGCGCTTACGCGAAACGAGAGGGTGTCACCAACAGGTATGTTCAGTGTGAATCCCATGTCTGCGCTGAGATCGTCGGCCTCGGAAATCTGGTAGAGATCACCACGAATTTCCAGGTCAGTCTCTTCAAACTGCGGCTTGTTGGGGATGTAGCGTATAGCGCCACCCAGCGTACCTGCGCCGTACAGGGTGCCCTGGGGCCCAAGCAGTACCTCCACGCGCTCCATATCGTTCAATTTCAGGTCGACATAGACGGGGATTTCACCAACGTAGGTGGCGACGGTGCCGCCACTCTCGTTACCGAAGGCCGGGTCCACCGAGTTGGCGCTCAAACCGCGGACAATAATTCGGTCAGCGGCTCGGGAGCCCTGGTCGATAACGTGAATGCCTGGAACCCATTGCATGGCGTCAGCCAGGCTGGTCAGCCCCTGCTCCTTGATGGTACCGCCACCAAGAGCTGAAATATTCAAAGGAATATCCTGAATGCTTTCCGCTCGTCGTGTGGCGGTAACAATCACTTCTTCGAGTGCGCCCTGAGCAAAAGCCTGCGGGCCAGCAACCATGGCGGATGCAACAGCAGCCGACATGGTGCTGAGCTTGAAAATTCGGTTAGTCTTCATTGTATCGTCCCTAAGTATCTAATTTTTAACGTAAAATAAAAAATTTAGCCGCCATATCATCATCTTTGAGATGATTTGGAGCAATACCCTGTGAGCGCTTTGCACGTCTAATATTTATATTTCCAGAAGATTACCATTTGAGGCGTCACGTCTGATAGGTTTTGGTTGGGGAATATTACCGCGTAGTTGTGCAGAAACTGTATAGTTTTCCGCTACTTAAAGAAGTTCGTGTCAGCCCCACAGGTGTAGGCCGTGGATAGCATTGCGGATGTCCATGGTCAGGTTGATCGACTTGATCGGTGCCGCTGCGTCGAGGTCCCAGACGGTGATGGTCGATGGGGATGAGCCGGCGATAACGATATTGTCCTTGTAAACGCATAATCCGCGACCGAATCCCTGCCGTGCCAGTTTTTCGTCGCCTAGTTCGGCATTTTGCAGTTGTTCCAGCGGGTACTGGGGTACGTCAAGGTAACAAAACTGGTCACCCGCCTCGTAGGCCAGAAGGTCACTGTTGGTGTCGTTGTACAGTACGCCATGGCGGTATTTCATCGCGTTGTGCACACCCGGTGGCAGCTTGGCGATTGGCCCAAACTCCTTGCCACTGATACGCAGTAACATGGGCAGACCCCGGCCACTCACGTACAAACCGTCCGCGTCGCGAGTAACATTGTTAAGGTGCAGGGAGTTTCCCGCGCTTGGTCCGGACTCTCGGGGGTCAAAAACCTGCAGGTTCAGGGTGTTTTTCTCTCTTGGCCGCAGTAACCAGCCTCGATCAAACTCCTGTGCGCGCAGATTAAACTGCAATATGCAGTCAAAGCCTGTGGAGGTCACCAGCAGGGTGTCCTCATACTGGAATATCTCGTGGGCGTGGCGCAGGTAGGGGTTTTTCCAGGAATTTACCCTGTTGAAATTGCGATCGAAGCAAAACAGTTCGTCACTGGCGGCGATGTAGACGCGATTCTCATACAAGGCTATCCCGCGCAAGCCTCGGTCCCAGCCTCGGCCCTCCCAACTGATATCGCAGGCGTCCCAATCGATCACTTGCTTCACCGACTCATCCTGCAGGTTCACAAGGTATACGCCACCGTGGCTTTGCTCCTTATGAGCACCGCGAATGACTGAAGTAGCAATGACTGTTGGTAGTTCTAACTCCAGTCGCGGTGCTGGCGGTGGGTTTGCAGCCCCTACAAGTCTTTGCTTGCGACGTTTTTCGAAGCCCACGCGAAGTATTTCAGGTGCGTTCACTGCGCTGGGTAGGTAATCCACGATCAGGTGAATGCGCTCGCGGTCCCCGTTGTTGGTGACCGAGTGAACCACGCGGTTGTTCAGCTCAAACACCTCGCCAGGCTCAAAATGGCACTCCTGATCGTCGATGGTGAAGCTAACACCGCTATTACTGGTCAGGGGAATATGTACCCGATGCGAAGCCACTAACATCAGCGATTGATCGATATGGGGCTGAATGCTGGCGCCAGGTTTCATGCGGGCAAATTGAATCCGCGTCACAATCCCGGGTACACCCAGGTACCCGATGATTTGTTGAACAAGGGCTTCGGTCTCTGTGACAAGGTCTCCCCAGTTGCCCTGAATTTCTACATCGGCCTCCCGCAAAGCGCGCTCCGCGATAATTTTGCCGAATGATTGCGCAGAGACGGACTTCAGGAAAATAGAACGGGTTTCCCGATAGAGCGTAAGCGAGCGTCGCAGGCTCTCACCTTCTTCCCAGGCAGATTCTGGTAGCGCGAGTAGCGTCGAGGTAACTGAGCTGGTATCGGCCGAGCCAAGGTGGCGGTAAGGCGTTGTCATCCACATGGCGCAGAGTCTCCCAGATTTCATCGCCCCTAGCCATAGCTGACCTGAATACCCGCTAGCCAGAGTGAACCGTTGATAAGGCACTGCGTATGTTTGCTGTAGAATGAAAGTAATGCAGCGACTAATGAGGGCCTGGCAACATGGCAGTCGATAAACAGAAACTGGAACGAGAATTCTTTCGCATGCTCAACCGGGTGGTAGAGCCGGCGGTGCGGCGTGGCATTGGCTCACCGCGCTTTGTACCCGGCGGGCTCATTGTGCTGGTAACAGTGGGGTTCAAAAGCGGGCAGGTGCGGCGTATGCCTCTGGCAGCGACGCGCTTGCATGGCTATGTATTCATAAGCACCTTTCGCGGTGACCGCTCCATATGGGTCAAGAACCTGCAAAAGCGTCCCCGTACCAGCTTTTACCTCAACGGCAAGAAGCGTGAGGCCAAGGCTTTCGTGATGATGCCCGGCAAGCGTTATACCAAGCCCAAATCGCTGCCACCTTTTATCGGCAAAATTACTGATTTCCTCGCACCGTATACCAAGGCGGGCTGGGCGTTTGCGGTGTTGGCGCCAGTAAAATCAAGTTCTGATAAATAGGCTGCTACAGGACTCAGGCTTCAACTGGTTCTGAGCTCCTGCGTTCAGGTTTTTCGAACGTAAACCACCAGCGTGGGGAACTTGTTGGGGCTGGTGTTGATCAGGAACATCACCTGTCCATTGGCTGAAATTGCGCCGTGTGATTCCCGTGTTTCCAGCTGCCCAGTGGCCTTCACGAGCATAAAGTCCTGGCCCAGCGAGTAGTTGCGCCCGCCCACGGAGTCCCTGATAACCGTTTCCACCGTAGTGCCCTGATTGTTGAGCTGCAATTCGGTGACACCTGCAACCGGTTGGGTGCTCATCCAGGCGCCGTAGTAACTGCCGGCGACATTGCCCACCATTTTGTCACCTGAAGTGCGCAGGCACATGGCAGCACCCTGCAGTCGTGCAGAGATCTGGGTGGCGGCAAACAGGCTGCCGTCCTCGGATAAGCCGCCTGCCAGACGCAGGCCTGCATAATCGAATGTGGTGGTGCCGTCGGGTTCTACGGTATAGCTCACAATAGACTGCCTGGAACGACCCTGACGATCACTCTCGATCACCATAGATCCACCGCCCTTGCCGTTCAGGTTGGCGCGGAAGAAGGTTGCACGACCATCTGACATGATGTGACCGCAATAATAGATCCCTTGAAACACCGCGGGGTCAGCTTCAGTTTGCTCGGGCACCAGGTAGCTGGCAGAGATGGCGTTATCGCTATTGTCGGTATCGGCCAGGGCGAGGAAATCGCCAGCCGCTGTTGCGCCGCCCGCCGGTATCAGCGATTCGGCGTCAGGGCCGGCCAGCAGCAGGCTGTCTGATTGACGGGCAAAGGCCGCTGGAGACCGATCAAACTCGCCGCGTGTGGTGGCCTGTGCCGTAGTGATGCGATAACTGCCATCCACGGTGAACAGGGCGTCCAGTAACTCGGCAAAACCAAAATTACCCTGGGCTCCAAAGCGTGAAAGAATGTAGGGTGCCGCTGCCGGCGCTTCAGTATCCTCGACAAATATAGCCACTAGGGGCGCCAACGCTAAGCCCGGATTGGCATCGTCCCAGGCCTCGATGACCTCGCGAGAGTAAATAAACCTGCAATCGTCGCCGGGATACTTTTTGTCACAAAAGCCCTGCCAGTGTGAGAACTTCCAGCCAGGTCGAGGGAGGGCGCGGTAGACAGCTGTTTCGTCGTCGCTAACTTCATTGTCGGTGCAGTTAGGCAAGCCTGCTCTAAACTCATCGAGGGAGCAGCCCCGTGCCCCTGTCTCCAGTTCGATGATATCGCCTTCCCCTTCGATTTGAAGCGGGTGTTTACAAGCAAGGAGCGTAATGGAGCTGACAAGGATCGCAATTGCTGTGCGGAATTTCATGAATGTCTCTCAACAACTCACTAGATTTTGGAGATAATAACCCATCAGCATACCGCCGGGCTGTGTCATTTTGCCATAGTGATGAAAAGACCCTCGGCGCTGGTTAGCACTTCGCCGTCGACCCGCATCTCTGCACGACTCAACAGCTTCCTGCCCTCATTGCGAATGTTTTGTCCCCACAATTCTATTGGCGTATCCAGTGGTGTTTTCTTGTGATACTTGATCGTGAGCGATCCAGTGAAGCCTGCGGTGCCAGTCACCACGTTCGCCATTGAGAGCACCTCGTCAAACACGGCGGCGATAATCCCGCCATGCACGGAGTTAGGTGGCCCGGCATAGGTGGGCGAAAAAATAACCTCACCCTCTACTACGCCATCCTTATTCCACATGCGTATCGGGGGCGCCATTGCATTACGCCGACCAGACACAGGGCTGTAGGGCATGCACGCTGTCAGGTCGTCGTCCTGCCAGGCAAAACCGGGGGTGTCGCTGGCCATTGAGATAGTGGACCAGCCCTCGCCTTGCTGTAACCAGGGGGATAGGGCAGCCAATGCTTTGTGGATGTGATCGCTGGCCTCAGCCAGAGCCTCATCCGGGGCAGTGCAGCAGCGCAGCAGCCGAATCAGTTCTCCCGCTTCCTGGTTCACACTTTCTGCGAGATTGGATGCTTCCGTGGTTGAGCCTGCCATGTATCCGCCCTGGACTGTTTGATCGGGCGTTGATACTCGCTCATCGGCCAACGGCTGACAATCCGTGGCCGCATCACCGAAGCAGCCAGTTCGATAAGTCATGACATGCACAGGGGTTTGGCCTGTCTTTACGTAGCCGGTGGATTTACTATCTTCTGTCTCTCGGATGGCGATTGGTTGGTTACTAGAGGTTGTGGAATGGTTAGGTTGCTGAATAGGTTCTCCGTGGACTTGAAACTGAATGCTTTATGGCCTTTGGTTTTGGTGCTGGTATCCCCGCTGACACTGGCTGCACAGGGCGATACCGCCAAACCCGTACTGCACGGTAAACACTGGGTTGCGGTTACGGGTAAACCTTTGGGTGCAACCGCTGGCGCGATGATCTTCAGCCGTGGCGGCAATGCGGTGGATGCTGCCTGCGCAATGCTCGCGGCCACCTCAACCATGTGGGACACCCTGGGCTGGGGCGGTGAAACCCAGGCCCTGATCTACAACCCCAACACCGGTGAGGTGAAAGGTATCAATGCGCTGGGCGTGGCGCCCACAGGAGCAACCGCGGCGTTCTTCAAGGAAAAGGGCATGGCCTACCCACCCGAGTACGGGCCACTGGCCGCGGTGACGCCGGGCACACCCGGTGGGCTGATGGTGATGCTGGCCGAGTACGGTCGTTTGAGCCTGGACGAAGTATTGGCACCAGCGATGGAGATGGCCGACGGCTATCCTATCGAGAAAGTACAGGCCGACAACATGGAAAAGCGACGTGAGGTGATTTCCCGTTGGCCCTATTCGCGCGATGTGTTTCTGCCACATTTGAATCCGGAAGATCCCAACGAGCGCGCTGCACCTGAAGCAGGGGAGATATTCCGGCAACAGAATTTGCTATCCACCCTGCGCAAACTGGTTGATGAAGAAGCCCGGGCGCTGGCTGCGGGAAAAACACGAAAAGAAGCGATATACGCTGCTTATGATCGTTTTTATCGTGGGGATATCGCCAGGGAGATGGTGCGCAGCTCGGCGGAATTCGGCGGTTTGATGACCATGGAAGACCTGGACAACTGGCAGGTACACATTGAGGACCCGGTCACCACCAACTACCGCGGTGTCGACGTTTACAAGTTAACCACCTGGGTGCAGGGCCCGGTGATGCTGCAGGCGCTGAACATTCTTGAGAGTTATGACCTTAAATCCATGGGCTACAACTCGCTGGAATACATTCACACCCTTTACCAGGCCATGAACCTGTCCTTCGCGGACCGTGACTTTTATTACGGCGACCCCTACGTGCCGCCGGAAGAACCGATCGCGGGCCTGTTGTCCAAGAAGTATGCCGCCAGCCGCCGTGCAACGATTAACCCGGAACGTAACAACCCCGACACTCGGCCTGGGAATCCCTATGCGTTTCAGGCTGGTGATAATCCCTTTACCCAACAACTTGAGCAGTGGCAGCCAGTGCCACCAAAAGTGGAAGCCGATGGTACGGACGGGTTTCAGCAGGCCGGTCTGTTTGACCGCGAGGAAAGCTTTCTCGCAGGCACCACCTCTATTCAGGCGGCCGACGCCGAGGGTTGGGTGGTGTCGATCACGCCCAGCGGCGGTTGGATTCCCGCTTTTATTGCCGGCGACACCGGTATTGGCTTGAGTCAGCGTATGCAGAGCTTCGTATTGTCTGATGCAATGAACCCCTACAACGTGGTGCAACCCGGTCAGCGCCCGCGAGCGACGTTAACGCCCAGCATCGCGCTGCGCGATGGCAAGCCCTTGATGGCATTTTCGGTGCAGGGCGGTGACACGCAAGACCAGAACCTGTTGCAGTTCTTCCTTAACATGATGGAGTTCAACATGAACGTGCAGCAGGCGGCCGAGGCGCATAACTTCACCAGTTACCAGATGCAAAGCTCCTTCGGTGCGCACGAGTCTGAACCGGGCCGCCTCGACGTGACTGCTGAGGTCGAGGAGTCGGTGCGCGCATCACTCACCGATATGGGTTACTCGGTTGAAACGGTGGAGCGCACCTACAGCCCGATTACGGCTATATTTTTCGATAAAAAGACCGGCACTATGTGGGGCGGTGCCAGTGATTATGGCGATGATTACGGTGTTGCCTGGTAGCCCGCACGATTCGGTCATGCGAAACAGCGTGACGCTGCTAAACTGTCAGATTCATTAATAAGATTACTTAACCAGGGAAAGAAAATGCAAAGTAGACGTTTGGGAAGAAGTGGCATTGTCGTATCGGATATCTGTATGGGCACCATGACCTTTGGCGCGCAGGCTGACGAGAAAACCTCGTTTGCCATTCTTGATAGAGCCTATGATGCCGGCATCGATTTTTACGATACCGCGGAGATGTATCCGGTGCCGCCCAAGCTTGAATATGCCGGTCTCACCGAAGAAATTTTTGGTCGCTGGATGCAAACGAAAGACCGGGATTCCCTGATTGTTGCGACCAAGGTGGCAGGCCCCAGTCACATTTGGATCAAGGCTGTGCAGCGCGCCGGCAAAACCGGGCTGGATCGCCATCATATTGTGCGCGCGCTTGAGGGTAGCTTGCGTCGTCTGCAGACAGACTATGTTGACCTTTACCAGACACACTGGCCAGACCCTGACATGCAGCACGAGGAAACCATGTATGCCCTTGATGAGCTCGTAAGCTCTGGCAAGGTTCGTATTCTTGGTTGCAGTAACGAAACGACCTGGGGCCTGATGAAAAGTCTCGCAGCCTCCGAGATGAATGGGCTGGCGCGCTTTGAAACTATCCAGAATAACTTCAGCATGAATAACCGTCGCTTCGAAGATGAGTTGGCCCAGGCCTGTCGCCAGGAAAAAGTCAGCCTGATTCCCTACTCACCACTGGCCGGTGGTGTGCTCAGCGGTAAGTACAACGATGGTCAGTTACCCGAGGGTGCCCGTTTCAGCAAATATATGGCAGAGGGTGAGCGCCAGCGCGTAATGGCAGCGCGTTTTGTCAATGAACGCAGTCTGGAATCAACCAAGCGCTTTCAGGAAATTGCCGCCGACGTGGGTATTTCAGTGGTAACGCTGGCAACTGCGTGGAGTAAGCAGCACGACTTTGTGGCTTCGACCATTGTGGGCGCCACTACTGTTGAACAAATGGATGACATTCTGGCGGCTGCCGACCTGGAGTTGGATACTGATACGATGAAGCGAATTCATCGAGTCACCCGCGATATTCTCTACCCCATGGGGTAGAGCGTTTACTGGTCTTTATAGTCGGGTTCGCGTTTCTGCAGGAAAGACATCGCCGCTTCGGTAAAGTCGTCTGTCATTGCCAGCAGTGATTGATGACGGTCCTCGGTGGCCATGGCTGCCTCCAGGCTGGGCGCATCCACAGAGAAGTTCAGCGACTCTTTGGTTAGTCGCAGGCCCATGGGTGACGTTCGCAACATGTCTGTAACGTAGGATTGGGCGGTTTCCTCCAGCGTCTCATCTGGAACAACCTCTGAGACTAAATTTACGGCCAATGCCCGGGGCGCATGAATAAAGCGCCCTGTCATTAATAGCTCGCTCGCCACCGAGGTGCCTACAAGGCGTGGTAAGAAATAGCTGCTGCCCATGTCACAGCCGGTGAGTCCAATCTTGATATAGGCCGCGTTCATTTTTGCGGACTCGCCTGCGATGCGAATATCGGACGCCATTGCCAGACTGAAGCCACCGCCGCAGGCCGCGCCGTGAAGCAAGGCAATAATTGGCTGAGGGCAGCGGCGCATGGCTTTGAAAATGCGCGCGATACTGCGTTGTATGGCCCAGTTATTACGCGCAGAGCGTTCTGAATCACTGAAACCTTTTCCGGAAAGGTCAGCACCAACGCAAAAGTGTCTACCGTTTGCTTTCAATACAACGATACGGGTTTCCTCGCTGTTCTCCAGCGACTGGAAATAGTCAGCGAGGGCATTGACCATCACCTCGCCCAGGGCATTGCCGTTATCAGCCTGATTCATTGTGACCCAGTCAACCTGGCTCTTGTGCTCGATAATTAGTGGGCTGTCATTACTCATGGTCAATCTCGCTCAGTGGTACGTGATCGATATCAAAGCCAAACGCCCTGGGTGAGGTGACCTTTAATGCTTCCGGGCTTTGATAGTGCTCGGTGCAACCAACGCCAAATACAGTGACGCGTTGTCCATAGCGCATTCTTTCCGCATTGAGCGGACGGCTGGTTTCCTGCTCCACAATGCAGATGAGATCCGGTACTGATGTGACAACCTTGTCACCGACACTGGCGACCAGATATTCATTCTTGATCAACAGGGTCATGGGCTCCACGTTATTATCAAAGCTCTGCAAGGTGGCGGTGCCTACGTCGTAGCCGTCGACAATCTGTCGTTTACTGTCGATGACCTTGCCGGAGTAAAGCTTTTTGACCGTGCCATAGTCGCTGCTTGCGAAAAGCTCGTACAGCTGTGGCTCGATCGCATCGATAAGGCCGTCGTGCTGCCTGAGTAGCTTGCCCAGTTCGACAGCAAAGGTGATTGTTCCGGGTACTGTTGCGCGCCTCGCTAGCGCGCCATCCATGCAGTGCTCTGCCGAGGTAATCATGCCGCCCATTGCAATTGCCATGGCGCGAATGTGTTTCTCGAAAGTGTGTGCGTCATTGGAATGCAGCACGGCGGAGTTTCCCCAGGAGTCGGATAGCACTGCCGGTGTAGGGTGCGCACCATAAATCGGGAAGGTCATCATCTGTGCTTCGGGAAGAGCCCTGCCCATGCCGTCACCGTCTATGCAGGGCACGTTACGCATCGCGGCAACGGCGAGTGGTATTGTGCTATTGCCGCCGCCCACTTCAAAGGGAATAACGGCATCAATTTTTTTACCGGTGTATTCCTCATAGGCATCGAAGGCTTTTACTGATTCATCCAAGGTGGGTAGCTGCTCCAATGTTACTGTTGGTGCCCCCACCATGCCGATTGCCAATACGGTGAAGTCGTCAGGGATATCGCCAACACTCATTAGTGTTGCTGGTCCATGCTCTTCCAGCAGCCTTATTGCCAGTAGTTGCGATACATACGGGTCGCCGCCGCCACCTGTGGCCAGGAACGCGGCGCCCGCGCACAAGTCTTCGATGTTCTCTGCACTGATCTTACTCATGACTTGTTGCCCTGTACCAATTCGCCCACAACTTTCACTCTGAGTTTCACCGCGTTATCGGCCATATAACTCATGGGGTTTTCTTCAATGTCCAACACTCGCAGCCTGTCGGGATCGGCCCCGGCGGCGATAGCCTTGTCCTCTGCTTCCTTTGTGGCAGCGGCAATCGCTTCCTCGCGAGAAATCTTGCCATAGCTGACAATGGACTCTACCTCGCCACCGGCGGGGGCTATTGCCGCGCCAACCGCATTCGCGACTTCTGCATGTTCGGGGCAGATCACCCGCGAGGCTGTAGATAATTCCCGGGTGATCAGAATCGATCCGCCGCCCACCAGAATAATGGGTACTGGCTCCTCACTGGGCCGCATTTTGTCGATTGCGTCATCAACGATGCGATGCATGGTTTGGGTTGCCGCTTCGATCAACTCGGCGCTGAGGTGTTTTACCTTTTCCGGATTGCCCACATCCTGTGCACCACTGGCCACGATGATGTCGGTGCTGGTGAGTTGGTCACCGCCAAACACCAGCCCCTCTGTTACCAATCTGTGGCCGACAGACTTCGGACCTATCTGGCTACCATCCTCGTTAACCAGGCTGCCGCCGCCCAGGCCTACCGCCATAATGTCTGGCATTCTGAAGTTGGTTCTGACGCCGCCCACATCCACATAGCTGTTACTTTCCCTGGGGAATCCACCCGCCAATACGCCTACATCAGAGGTGGTGCCGCCAATATCTACAACAATGGCATCGTCTATACCCGATAACACGGCAGCACCGCGCAGGGAGTTGGTTGGGCCGCTGGCAAAGGTGAGGGCAGGGTAGCGGGCGATAAAATCCGCCGCCATCAAAGTCCCGTCGTTTTGGCTGACATAAAAAGGGCAGTGCAAATTCCGTTCGTTCAAAGCTTCGGTCATGCTGTTGATCACGCGGGTGGCAAGCTCACCCAGTGCCGCATTCAACAATGCTGCATTCTCGCGTTCAATAATGCCAAGGCGGCCAATCTCGTGGCTGAGGGTAATGCTGGCGTCCGGGATTACCTCCCGAACAAGCTCACTGATACGAAATTCATGGGCGTGCTCCATGGGAGAGAAGGCGGCCGCGATGGCAATCGCCTTGATCCCCTTGTCGCGAATGTCTTCAGCAACCTGTTTGATCTGGGCCTCATCCAGCGCGTGTATCTCGGAGCCATCAAAAATGTGGCCGCCAAACACCCTGTATTCGTTGGTGCCAAGCTCGGCGGCAATGTCTTCAGGCCAATCGCACATAGGCGGTATGCCAGTGCCGGTAGGCAGGCAGGCCCGGATAATGGCCGTTGGGCTAAGCTCCCGTCGCTCGATAACCGCGTTGGTAAACTGGGTGGTGCCTATCATTACTGCAGTGATGTCGGCGGCATTCAGCGAGGCTCGTGCCATAACGGCGTCCAGCGCTTCGATGATGCCTGTTTTCACGTCGGCACTGGTGAGCGCCTTGAAAGTGGCAAGTACATCATTGCCATTCATTACCACGGCGTCG
The DNA here is from genome assembly GCA_039964455.1 of Halieaceae bacterium. Lineage (GTDB taxonomy): Bacteria > Pseudomonadota > Gammaproteobacteria > Pseudomonadales > Halieaceae > CALJFL01. Next base: position 83,012 of record JBDVXK010000016.1, read on the forward strand.
GTGTGTGTTCCGCCAACGTCGATACCAATTCTCATGATGGGCTTGCCTCTTCTCTGGCATAGCGCACGGGCCACACCTTGTCGCAAATCAGGTAAAGGGGGATTGTCAGCAGCAGGGCATCCAGGCTCTCTATGCCGGTCACTGAAAAATGCAGCATGAAAGCGACAACCGAAATGGCGGTTGCAGTTAACCAGGCAATAATTGCTGCGGTTGCATAGTTTTCAACTTTGTCCAACAACTGCAGATTGAAATCTTTACGCTTCAGAATGAAATAGTCTGTGAGATAAATGCCGGCAATGGGCGGTACGATTACGCCCAGCCACTCCAGGAAGGTGATGAAGTAGTCTGCAATGCCCGCCATCGCCAGCCCGACACCAATCGCGCAACACGCGACCATTAGCTTCCACTCTGCTGTTTTTGGGGTGATAACCGCGGTGGCCAGCGAGGTGCTGTAGAGGTTGATTGCGTTGGTGGTCCAGGTGGCGAAAACCAGAATAAAAAATGCGCTGCCCAGTACGCCCATGGCAATCATAAATGCCATAGGGTCCAGCAGGCCGGTAACCATGGCGGGAAACACGGAAATCAGCATCGAAAAAGAGTTGCCCAGCCCATTGCCAAAAATAGACGCGGTGTAGCAGTCGCGGGTCGATCTTGCGTAGCGTGATAAGTCTGGCATCAGCACCACGCCCACAATCAGGCTGCCTATGATCGTCGCGACCGCAGTGGGGAAGTAATCCGGATTAGTCGCCGGACGCATAATCAGTTCCTGCGCCGGCACCGTCTGTAGCGACAGGTAGGAGACGTAGAGCAGAAAGATAACGAGCATGGGCACTGCAAACGTCGCCAGCTTGTCCATGGCCTTGAAGCCGAACAAGGTGGTGATCAGGATAAGCAGACTGGACAACAGGGTGAGTAGCCACACGGGTGGTGAGCTGCCAAAAATTTCTGTGACGGCAATAAACAGGGTTTGCCCGAAGAAGCCGGCGGTAACGGCGAACCAGCCAAGAAGCGTGAATGCCAGCAGTGCATTGACATAGTTGGAGCCTTTGAGCCCGAACACAAAGCGGATAATCATGTAACTGCTTAGGCGGGTTCTGGCGCCCACGATGGCTGCGGGAATGGACATGCAGGCCAGAACACCGCTGGCCAAACCCACGGCTTTGGCTGTGCCGATAACGCCCAGGTGCTGTGCGGCGTTTGCGCCTGTATACAGGCTGGGAAGGGTCAGGCAGATACCGACGAGTACCAGCCCCAGCGACCAACCGGATACCGTTTCAGATTGCGATACCGTGCTTCTGGCACTTTCGTCAAAGTGCTCGGCAATGTTGTTACTCAATGTTGCTCCGCGGTTGCCAATGGGTTTTGGTAGGGTTGGAAGCCTAGCAAACTCCACGCGGTTTGCCACGTGCTATCAACTGACATGCAGCCGCCATATCTCTTTGTTGACTCACGACCTAATTGAGCTGTTTGGTGATAATCTGCTGCTCAAGCAATCTCTCGTTAAGAAGCAACAATTTTCGTAGCCGAAAACCAGTGAAAATATGACAGATTCAGACTCTGCAGCGATTAAGTTGCACACGCGGCCCGTGCTGGTATTCGGTGCATCGGGCTACATTGGCAGTAACCTGGTGCCCTGGTTATTGCAGCGCGATGTGCCGGTGCGCGCCGCTGCCCGTGACCAGTCGGTGTTAGCTGCCCGGCAATGGCAGGGTGCCGAGCTTGTACAGGCCGATGCACTGGAACCCACCACACTTGTTGCAGCGCTTGCTGATTGCGAGGTTGCCTATTATTTGGTGCACTCCATGGCCGCGGGAAAGCGCTTTGGTGCAATCGACCTTGAAGCTGCCGCGAACTTTGCCGAGGCAGCCGCGCAAGCTGGCGTAAAACGTATTGTGTATCTAGGCGGCTTGGTGCCAGAGGATGTCGGTGGCGAGCATATTGAGTCTCGCCGCGAAACCGGTGAAGTATTGCGCCAGGGCAGTGTGCCGGTTACAGAAGTGCGTGCCGGTATCATCATCGGCCCCGGCTCCGCCGCCTTTGAAGTGATGCGAGACCTTACCCTCAACCTGCCAGTGATGGTTACCCCGCGCTGGGTGCGCGCCAAGTCGCCGCCCATTGCGCTGGAAAACCTGCTGCAGTATCTGCACGGTGTGGCGCAGCTGCCGGAAGCGGCAGGGCAGGTGTATGACGCTGGCGGCCCCGAGTCTGTGAGCTACGATCAGATGATGCGCCAGATGGCAGAGATCGCCGGCAAGCGCGCGCCGTTCATTTTACCAGTGCCGGTGTTGAGCCCGCAGCTTTCATCCTATTGGCTGGGGCTGACCACTGCAGTGCCCGCCGATGTGGCCAAGGCATTGATCGGTGGCTTGAAGCATGATTTTTTTGCCGACAGTGAGCCGCTGCGACGCTTGGTACCACAGCAATTACTGTCTGTACGCGAGGCAATCTCAGCCGCCTTCGAGGCCGAGCGACAACACCAGACCGCCGCGCGCTGGACCGAGGGTGTTTTTGCCATGCGCGGCTTTCGTCACGATGTGGCTTTTTATGCCAAGCATGCCGGGGGTGCTGCAGTGAGTTCGGCCTCACCCGCAGCACTGTGGCAGCAGATTGAGCGCATAGGCGGCGATAACCGTTACTACTATATGAATGGCTTGTGGTGGTTGCGCGAGTTGATGGACTGGTGTGTAGGTGGTCCTGGTTTTACTCGCGGGCGGCGCGACCCGGATACCTTACGCCTTGGCGATGTGGTGGATTACTGGACGGTGATAGGCCTGGAGCCCGAGCGTCATTTAACACTGCACTTTGGCATGCGCGCACCCGGCTCCGGTATTCTGGAATTTGAGTTGCAGCCGCAAGCCGATGGCCAGACAGAACTGCGCATCACCGCTCACTGGCACCCTCGCGGCGTGTGGGGCTTGCTTTACTGGTTTGCCATGTTGCCTGCGCATCTGTTTCTGTTTAAAGGTTGGACGCGCACGATTGCGCGTAGGGCCGAGCAGGCGGGATGAGTTGGGATTCGGTAGAACGCTAGATCTGCGCGTTATTTTTTCTTCACGCGGCAAGTGCTCATAGCAGCATGGGTTTGGTTTCTATCCCTTCATCGTTCATATCGATTTCATTGTCGTAGATATTCTCTGGCAGTGGCAGGCCGGCAAGTTCTGCATCGCCCAATGATTGGTTAGGCTCTATTGCGTAGTTTTCCAACACGGCTTGTAGCTGACGGCAATGCTGGGCCGAGTGCCAGGCGGTGCGCTCCAGCACGCTGACCATGGTGCGCTCGCCGTAGTAGGTGTTTACCGTGGCAGGCAGCGCGTTCTTCTGGCCGTCCCACCACGCGGAAAATGCGTCTCTTACTACCTCGCCGGCCTCGGCAATCTGGTCGCCCTGAGTCATGCCCTCGGGGGCGGTTCTCAGAAAGGCTTCCATTTCCAGCGAGCCGCCTTGCACACTCTCAAGAAAACCCTGCACCACCATGTAGATATGGTAGGCGAGGTCCCGGTATGGCCTGTCGCGGCCGGGGAAATGATCGGCGAGCTGGTCTTCTGATAACTGCCTTACAAAACGGCTGGCTGCCTGCAGAATCAGGTCGATCTTGTTGATGAAATCTTCCGCGGATAATTCCGACTTTGTCAGGGCAACACCGACAAAATCGGCGACGTCCTGTAGATCCTGGCAGAACACCGCGTCATCACCACGGCGCACAATGGGTACGCTGCGGTAACCGATACGGGCAAGATCATCCAGCGCCTCGGGATGTTCCACAATGTTGATGGACTCAAATGCGATGCCCTGTTGGGTGAGGAATTCCTTGGTGCGCAGGCAACTGGTGCAACCCGGGGCCCAGTAAACCTGGTAATCGTTGGTCATGTGGATGTCCCGTGAGTGGGCAGTGAGAATACTGCAGCTTGGCTTTGAGCTTAGCGTATTGGCCGGGCTTGTAAATAGAGTCGCAGAAAGCCGTCGCGCTTATGTTCGCTTAATCCCGATGCGCGGTCATTACCCGGGGCTTGAGATAGCGGCTGGCATAGGCTAGCGTTGGGTTTCCGCATTGAAGCATGACCGTCATGAGCACACTTAAGCACTGGATTCTTCGAAATCGCATCAAGCCATTTACGGCAGTGAAGGCGATAACCCGCCTGCTGCAAGACCCGGATGATACGGGTCAGGTATTCAAAATCATTGAGGCCTTGAAGGGCGACGGCATCACCGCGCCGCTAAAACGATTAAAGGCCGACCCGGTGGGAGCCGCCATGCTTAATGAGCGGATCGATATCGTTACAAAGTTGAATGACCGCGAGGCACTGCTTGCCATGCCTGAGGGCAGTATTGGCCGTGCCTATTATGACTTTGTGCACTCGCAGGGCTTGTCGGCCGATGGTCTGATTGCAGCGCGAGAGGAAGCTCCAAAATACGATGGTCTCTCCGAAGAAGAACAGTGGTTCGCCAACAGATTGCGTGACATACACGACCTGCAGCATGTGCTTACAGGTTATAGCCGGGACCCGCTGGGCGAACTGAGCTTGCTGTCGTTTATGACCACCCAGGTGGAGAACCGCGGTATTAACTTCATTATTTTCATGGGTGGCCGCAAGTTTAAGCGCGACTACCCTGAACTGGATATCAAAGGACTGATAGCCGAGGGCCGGTCTATTGGCGAAAAGGCCGCATGGATGCCTGCCATCCGTTGGGAAGACCGGCTGCATGAACCACTGGAATCTGTGCGCAAAGAATTAGGCTTTCAACCGCCGATGGACTACCAGGCAGTGGACTATCTCGTGTCGGATCTTCCTTCGGCGGCTTGAGCCGACTTCGCAAAGACTGCCCGCCTACTTGTTGGTGAGCGGTAGGTAGATGGCTATCCCTCTAGAACGGAATATCATCATCCTCATACATTGAGGGTTTTTCAGTCGGCGGTGGCATTGATTGGTCACCAGCATTGGCGGCGTTATCGCTGGCGGCGGTGTCGATTTTCCAGCCCTGCAGGTTATTGAAGTAGCGCCCGTTGTACTCCCGGCCGCGAATGTCGAAGGTTACGGTAACTTCCTGCCCTGGCTGCAGGTTATCCAGCAAACTCACTTTCTCCTGAACAAATTCGAGGTTTATTTCCTGCGGGTATTTGCCGTCTTCAACAACAACGACCATCTCCCGTTTGGTGAAACCACTATCGAAGGTTTTCGGTTCCTGAATGAGCTTTATCTTTCCGGTTAAGTCGTATGCCACGTGGTGTTTCCCTGTTCAAAAATATCGGTGCGTCTAATCCCGACAGTGTATCTGTGGGGCCGGACTTTTTATAGCGTTTGATCAGTAGAGATCACTTAGCGAATTTGCGGCTTAGTCGATCAGCAACTTCACGCGCTCATCAATAAGCCTGAGTCGATCGTCGGCTGTGATCGTGCTGTGGACTGCCGATTCCATCGACTGGATAACGACATAGGCATGGACTCGCGTGAGCAGTTCATCGCCTCGATAACCCACCTCCTCGAAAAGACCTTTAATTACGCCGATCCTGAATTCGTCCATCTCCCGGATTTTGTCTGCAAGGTGCGGGTAGGTGATAGCCAGTGCGCGAAAATGCACATCCATGCCGCCCAGGTTTTTGGCAATGATTAGTCGCGTCGCCTCGATTAACCGGCCTCTCGCGGAGATGTCCAGAGTCTGAAGATGTTCTGGTACAACGCGGGTGTAGTCCTGAATGTATTTGTCAGTTAGTGCCTCAAGAAATTCACGGTGACTCTTGAAGTGATGGTAAAAGCTCCCGGTGGTTACGCCTAGGTTGGTTGTCAGGGAGTCAATTAGCATCGTTGCCGGACCGCGCTCTTCCAGCAAGCTCATGGCTTGCTCCAGCCACTTTTCCTTGCTGAGCCGCGGGCGTGCGGGGCGCCCATTCCTGGTGCGAGCTATATTTTTTGTACGCATTCCGATAGTCCGTCTGACAGGTGTCGTGGTACTGCTAAGAGCAGCTGAATAAGTTGATCTGTAACAAGAGACGCTTCACTTTAGCTCACTGCCTGTTGTATGAGGAGTCCTCATGATTTAAGATGGCCTACCATAACATAAGTTATGTTATGTTTATCAGAGCTGGGGTCGTATGAAAATTGCCAGGAGTCGCAGCTATCGAGGAATATCCATGTTTATCAAAATGTTGCGGTGTTTGCTGTGTATTCAGGCATCGCCCGGCCGTCGTGTGCTGATTCCGGGCCAATCATCGATACCATGCTGTAAGATGTGAGGGTAAATTTGAGGAAAAGGGCGTTCTTTACGATAGCGGCAGTGGTGCTTTTGTCACTTGTCTGGTCTATGAAAAGCGCGGCTGATGAATGGGAGTTCAAACTTTCGCCGCTGTTCCTCTGGGGTATCAGCCTGGACGCCGACGCCACGATAGGCACGGAAACTGTTCCCCTTGACCTCAGCTTTGAGGACGATGTGATTGAGAATATGGATACGGTATTCACTTTTCACTTTGAAGCCAAAAACGATGATTTGATTTTCTTTGCGGAGTATCAATACGTGAAGCTGGATCCTTCATTATCCATAGGCGCAGTGGATGCAGACGTTGAATTTGAGAACACCGCGATTGAACTGGGTGCTGGTTGGGAGTTCTTCCGTAGCGAGCGCATTGACTGGGAAATGTTGCTTGGCTTGCGTTACCTTGATCAGGATGTAGATGTTGACGGGACGCTGAGCCTGCCCGAGCCGCCTAATGGTCCCGGGGCACTTCCCCTCGCCGTGGCTGGCGGAGACGATTGGTATCACCCGTTCCTCGGTATCAGAGGGGATTACAGACTTGGCTCTCGCTGGAGCCTGCTGGGTCGCGGTGATTACGGCTATTCCGATAGCGATAACAGTCTCCTGAATCTCAGCGTGATGTTTGATTACCGGTTTAAGCAATGGGGTTCGGCTTTCATAGGTTGGCGCTACCAGGACGTAGATTATGACAGTGGTGCTGGAAGCGACCGCTATGCTTTTGATGGAATACAGCAAGGGCCACTGATGGGGTTGACCCTGTATTGGTAGTGTCCCTGGCGTTGATGCGGTGGCTCCGCCTTGGTGCAGTGCGGTATATGTAATAATGGAGTTGAGATCGGCATCTTTCAGTGCTTGCCAATTTTCGATGTCTTTGAGGGAGATAGTATGAAAACAATAATGAGTTACCTGTCAGGTATTCTGGCAGCAGTAGTTAGTGTAAGTACATTTGCCGCTGGCGGGATGGTCACATCACCCACTGGTGTTGCGCCCGATCGCTATGTCTACTATCCCGGCACCGAGGCCCTCGAGAAAAAGGAAATTCGAGTCACCGCTTGCGGCACCGGCATGCCAGCGGCCCGCCATAAACAAGCGGCTACCTGTTTCCTGATGGAGTTCGGTAACGGCGACAAAATTATTTTCGATATCGGGACTGGCTCGGCCACTAACCTCGCCGCCTATATGATCCCCTACCAGTACCTGAATAAAATATTCCTGAGCCACTTACATACCGACCATATGGGCGATCTGGATGCGCTGTGGGCCGGGGGCTGGACGGCGGGGCGACCGGAAGGTCTCAAAATATGGGGACCCAAGGGTCTGCATCCTGAGTTGGGCACAAAGGCTGCGATGGCAGGCTTTCTCGATTTCGTGGCCTGGGACAAGGAGACCCGTTCTTTCGCGATAACCCCCAAACCCGGTGAAATTGAAGTATACGAATTTGACTACAAGGTCGAGAATCAAGAAATTTATGCTGAGGATGGTGTTGTTGTGAGGAGCTTTCCAGCGATTCACACGGGTGATGGCCCAGTCAGTTTTATTGTCGAGTATGAGGGCATGAAGGTGGTATTCGGTGGCGACACCGCGCCCAACAAATGGTTTATCAAACACGGGAAGAATTCCGACCTGGTGATCCACGAGGCCTTCATGGTGCCGAATGACTTCGTTGAATGGTATAACCAGCCTCCCCAGCTGGCCTGGCGTGCCTGCTGTGCCTTCCACACGTCTGGGCAGGCCTTTGGCAAGATCATGAGCACTATCGAACCCGGGCATGCTGTTGCTTACCATTTCCTCAATGAAGAGGCCACGCGCTATAACCTCTACGAGGCCATTCGCGAAACGTACAGCGGACCCGTTTCCATGGCGGCGGACAACATGGTGTGGAACGTCACCCCGGAAGGTGTCAAGGAGCGCATGGCGGTGATTACTGAAGAGGCCTGGTCAGTGCCCGGTCCAGACCGGCAAGGCCCTCCGACACCGGCGAGCCGGCCCGTGTTCAGCGAATTCACCGAATCTGGCTACTGGCTGCCAGCTTACAAGGCGCAGAACGAGGCCATGGATCGCCACATGGAGAAGTACAATTTGCAGGATCAGGACTGGCGTCCGGGAATGTTCGAGATGATCAAGCAGAGGCAGGCTCCTTAAGCCCGGTAAAATGGTGCTTTGCGGAATAGACAAACCAGGCTTAGCTAGCTCATGTAATTACTAACTTAAGGAGTTTCCTATGAAGAACATTGTGTTAGCAACGCTATCGCTTATTTGTTGTTCTGCATTCGCTCAGGATAAAGCAGATGCCTGGTATCCCAGAACGGAGAGCCTGGCTCCCGATGAGATGTTTGTGGTTGCGCTGGGTACAGGTATGCCCACCCCGATCACCCGGGCGCAGAAATCCACAGCCTGGTATGTAGAGCTCGGTAATGGCGATATCTTCCTCTTTGACGTTGGAAGTGGTTCCATGGAGAGCCTGTTCGCACTGCGCCCGGATTTTCAGCAGGTAGACAAGGTGTTTGCCAGTCATCTACATACTGATCACGTGGGCGATGCGGCAGCACTGTGGGTTGGCGGCTGGCTGAGTGGGCGCTATACACCGTTACACATCTATGGGCCCAGCGGCGCCAATGCTGAACTTGGTACCGCCGCTTTCGTGGACGGTCTCAAGAAAGCTTACGCGTGGGATATCTCTGGCCGCGCAGGCATCCTTCCTGATGACGGCGGCAAGCTGATCGCTCACGAATTCGACTTCAAACAAATCGGCGGCGTGGTCTACGAGAGAAACGGTGTCAGGATTACTTCCTTCCCCGCTGTGCACGTACTTGATGGGTCGGTCAGCTACAGGCTTGACTGGAATGGTTTGAGTTTCGTTTTTGGCGGCGACTCAGCACCGAACAAGTGGTTTATTGAGCATTCAAGGGGCGCTGATTTCGTCATCCATGAGCTGTTTTATACGCCGGAGGGTCTTGCCAAGGTGCTGGGATGGGGCGCCAGACAGGCCACCTTCGTATCGTCGTATATTCATACGCCGCCAAGCGGATTTGGCAAGATTATGGCAGCAGTGAAGCCGCGGCTCGCGGTGGGTTACCACACTATCCGCCAACCGGAGCTGGATATGATGATGATCGAAGAAATCCGCGAGGTGTATGATGGCCCGCTGGTTATCGCTGACGACCTTATGGCCTGGCATATTTCGAAGGATTCCATTGTGCAGCGAGAAGTGGTCACTTCCGAGAGGGTACAGGCGCCCCCCACCACGCCAGAGTATGCCAAGGCAAAGCGCAGCGGTGAAGCCAAATACTCGGATTTTGTGAAAGGTGGAAAATGGGAAGGTTACACGCCGCCCCCGTTGCCGGAGAGATGAAGTTCCATTGACCAGGCTCCTGCCGTTGTGGCTACGTGACGCCGCCAAATTTTGGCGTCACACGATGCGAGGTTAGGTTAAGTGCGGCGAGGGGAGCAATGCTACGAAGCTCAGGTGGCCTGTAGTGTCTCGTCTTGGGGTAGAGTAATTGTTCAGGCTTCTCTACAGTAATCCTCTTTCATTTTTTACAAGGCCGCATTTTTCGAATGGCATCTCTAACTCGGTTCCTCTCACTGCTGTTCTGTATGCTTTTCGCCTCACTTGCGCTCGCCGATGCATTGATGATCAATCGTTCGGTGGAGGCGTCCAGTCTCGCCCAGTACTATATTGATGAGCGAGGTGTGCAGGTAGATTTAGAGATCGGCCTGAGCTCTCTGGAAGATTTCCGCAACCTTATGCCGGACACGATCTACAGAGAGCTAGGGTATGATGCCGCGCCGCTCGAGCAGCGCCTGCGCACATTCTTCTCCAAGGACCTGGGCATTCTTGTGGAGGGCGAACCACTCCCGGGCTATGTTCGCAACATTGGGCCGGGCAACAGGGTTCTGAGAGATCCTATTACCGGCACACCACTGCCCATCCAGGATGATGCGCCTCAGGTGATAAGGGCACAATTGGTGTATCCATTTCCCATGGGAAGTCGCCCTGCGGAGGTGGTGTTTACTGCATCAAGGCTTGACCTGGGCTTCGTGGCTTATCACAAAGGTGTCGCGGTCAATGACTACCGTTACCTCGCCTCGGGCTATAAGCTCACCCTGGATTGGCAAGACCCCTGGTACTCGAGCTTTAATACCCGCAACCTGGCTCGCCAGTATTCGGCACCGATGAGCGCATTTATCTATGTGGAAAATTTCGAGGTGCGCAAAGAGGTCATAATCCGGCCCAAGGACCTGCAACGCTGGGTAGACCTGGGTCTGGCCGGGCGCAGTGATATACCGGTTGCACTGCAGCCGGGCATCAGGGAAACGGTGGGCGAGTTTCTGTCGCGGCACCAGCCCGTGACTATCGACGGCAAACCAGCGGAGGGGATTCTCGAGAGCGTTAATTTCCTGGACCGCACGCTCACCAGCTCACGGGTCATCGATCCGCCAGAATTACTGCAGCTGGATTCGGCCATCGTCGGTGCCATCTTTGTTTATCCCCGCAGCGAATTGCCCCAGCAGGTAACGATGGATTGGAATCTCTGGGATGAGCGAATTCAACGTATACCGGTTTCCGCGGTGGACCAGGCTGGTCCTCTGCCGAGTTTCCTGGAGGCCGACTGGCGTACCCTGGAGTGGAGTAACTACCTGAAGAATCCTGAGGTTCCCACCCTTGCTGTTGTCGAATCACCCGTGCAAGCCTGGCGACTACTGCTGGGCCAACTGCTACCTCTGTTTGCCGCGCTCGCGCTGATTAGCATTGCCTGGTTTCTGTACAGCCTGGGCAAGCGCAAATCATTGGCATTGGCCGCAGCCACCGCGGCGCTGTTCACAGCCGCCAGTGTTGCTGCCATCCAACTGGGGGGAGATAACTCGCCACAACAAGGCCGCGCGAGTGCTATTGTCGGTGACCTTCTGCACAATATTTATCGTTCTTTCGACTATCGGGAAGAGGCCGACATTTACGATGTACTGGCCCTGTCTGTCTCTGGCGAATTACTCACCGACATCTTTCTGGAAACCAAGCGCAGCCTGGTGCTTGCCAACCAGGGGGGTGCGGAGGCCAAGGTAAAAGACGTGCTGGTAAATGCGGTGGAGGTTTTACCTGACGATGCCGACGATAGTTTCCTCGTGGAAGTAGACTGGACCGTGCAAGGCTCGGTAGGCCACTGGGGTCATATTCACCAGCGCAGTAATCGCTACCTGGCTCGCCTGCGCGTGGGGGTAGATGGTGAGCGCTGGAAGTTGCAGGAAATGTCGGTGTTGCAGGAGGAGAGGCTCTAGCCAATGTCATTGGAGGTAGAGGGATTAGGCTTCAGCTACAACGAGAGTGGTTTCGTGCTCACGCTGCCGCACCTCAAAATTCTGCCGGGAGAGAGCGTCGCCCTGGTGGGGCCCAGTGGCTCGGGCAAGACGACGCTGCTTAACCTGATTGCGGGGATTCTGTCACCGCAGCAGGGAAGTATCAGCGTAGACGGGCAGGTGATTACAGAGCTTGGCGTCCGTCAGCGCCGTCAGCACCGCCTGTGTCGTATGGGCATGATCTTTCAGTCTTTCGAGCTTCTGGATTACCTGGACCTGCGCGACAACGTTCTCCTGCAGGCGCGGCTCGCGCCCGGCATCAGCATCACGCCCGCGCTGGAACAACAGGCAAAGCACGTGGTTGAAGAATTGGGCTTGCTGGATAAGTGGCGGCGGCCGGTTACCGAATTGTCACAAGGGGAGCGTCAGCGAGTGGCCGTCTGTCGGGCCCTGTTACTGGACCCACCACTGGTGCTGGCTGATGAGCCCACCGGTAACCTGGACCCCGACAACAAACGCGCCGTGCTGGATCACCTGATCGCGCTGTGTGCCGGAGGCAACCGGATACTGCTAACCGTTACCCACGATCATTCCCTGCTGCCGGCGTTTGACCGGGTAGTAGACATGGGTGAGCTGTTGACGGAAGAGATGGCCTAGGATGAAGGACCTGTTCTACCTGGGCACGCGCTACATCAGCCATCACCGGGCCAAACTGCTGGTGCTGATCTTTGCCATTACCTTGGTCAGCTGGTTGCCGGTTGCAATCCAGATCATCGTGGACCAGACGGCACAGCAGCTGCTGAAACGGGCGGAAGATACACCACTGGTTGTCGGCGCACCGGGCAGCCCGCTGGAACTGTCACTTGGTAGCCTGTACTTCAGGGCAAAGACACCGGCCCGCCTGAAATACAGTGAGTTAAAGAAAGTGGAGGCCACCGGTTATGCGCGGGCCATCCCCCTCTATTATCGCTTTCGTGCACAGGACTATCCCATTGTTGGCACCAGCCCCGACTATTTCAGCTACCGTGGCCTGCAACTGGCGAGTGGCCGCCCCGTAGCATTGCTGGGCGAGGCGGTGATTGGCAGCAAGGTGGCGGACGCGATCTCGTTAAGGGTGGGCGACCATATCATCTCATCCCCGGAATCGGTGTTTGACCTGGCGGGTGTTTATCCGCTGAAGATGCCAGTAGTGGGGGTGCTGGCACCCAGCTTCAGCCCCGATGACGAGGCGGTGTTCGTTGATGTCAAAACTACCTGGGTGATTCAGGGCCTAGGCCACGGCCACCAGGACCTGAACCAGCGGGAAGCGATAGGGCAGGTTCTAAAGCGGGACGGCGACAACCTGGTGGCCAATGCGTCTGTGCGCCAGTTCAATACCATCACCAGTGATAACCTGGACAGTTTTCATTTTCACGGCCAGAGCGAGGGCTTTCCCATTTCAGCCATAATTCCGGTGGCAGCCGACGATAAGTCTGCCGCGCTGCTGCTTGGTCACTTCCAAGAAGAGCGCGAAGACGTGCAAATAGTGCGCAGCCGGCGGGTGATAAGTCAGTTGCTCGATACGGTATTTACTGTGCGAGATTATATCGTGGTGGGTGTAGCGGTGGTGGCGATTGCCACTGCGACGGTGGCCTTGTTGGTTTTCTACCTGTCGCTGCGCTTGCGCAGCGGTGAGCGTTTTACCCTGGCGCGAATTGGCGCCAGCCGCCTGCAAGTGCAACTGCTGATGGCCACGGAGGTGATTTGCGTTCTGCTGATCAGCGCGGGCCTGGCTACTGTTTTGATCTTTCTTACCCGGCAGTACGGTATTGCATTGATGCAGCAACTTTTATTGACCTAGGGAACCCGTGTCGATTTTAAGGCCTTATCTTTTTCTGTTGATTTGCAGTTGCCTCGCGCTGGTAGGTTGTAGTCAGGAACAGCCGACGCAGCTGCGCGAGGCAGCCGCTGGGCCGTATATTGCTGCGGTGAACAACCCGCTGTATTACTTCGCCCATCGGCTGATAGGTGACCGGGTGGAGGTGCGCCTGCCGGTGCCTGCGGATATTGACCCCGCCCAGTGGCAACCGACGGTGGAGGAGTTGCTGCAGCTTCAGGGCGCTGAACTGGTTTTGCTGAATGGCGCGGGCTATTCCCCCTGGATAGCAAACGTGTCGCTGGCGAGCGGGCGGGTGGTACCAACAGCGGAAGCGGCCAGCGAGCAATGGATTGAGCTGCAGGGCCAGGTGACGCACAGTCACGGCCCCGAGGGGGATCATGCCCACGGCGGTTATGCATTTACCACCTGGATGGATATGGCACTGGCAAAGGCGCAAGCAGAGGCAGTGGCAGTAGCCATTTCGGCTCGCTGGCCGCAGTGGTCGGAACAGGTGACCGAAAGTCTGAGTGCTTTACTTGCCGATATCGACAAATTGGATCGGGGCTATAAGCAATTCGCCGAGGCATCAGCAGACAGGCAGCTGGTCTATTCGCATCCCGTGTATCAATATTTTGAGCGTGCTTATGGCTTGCCCGGCACCTCGGTGCACTGGGAACCGGATGTGATGCCATCGGAAGAGCAGTGGCAGGAACTCGCTAAAACGCTGCAGCCAAACGCGCTGTTCATCTGGGAGGCGGAGCCCGCTGAGGACATTGCTGCCAAGATGAATGCCAGTGGCCTGCTGTTTGTGGTTATCGCTCCGGGAGCCAATCGCTCTGAAATGGATTGGCTGGCTGTGCAGCGAGCGAATGTTGCTGGCCTTTAGCTACCGGGAATAGGCGGGGCTCTTTATAGCGTTTGGGCGCTAGAGATGACTCAGCGCACAGACCGTAATAGCTCTCCCGATAAAGTGACTGGGGCCACGCGCAGTTAACAATTTGATTTTACTCATGTAATCGCACAGTCTATTGAGCCAAAATTAGAATCCCTCGCTTGGGTATATAGCTTATGGCAACTATCAACCATCTCCCTGTTACGGCTGCGGCGGACGATCTAGTCGCTGAAGTTGAGTTGAATGGAGCCGTTATCATTGACGGCTTTTTGACGACGGAAGTGCTGGAGCAGTTCAACGCTGAAATTAACCCTGCTCTGGAGAAAAAAGGGAATGATCAAGCTCATCCGAACGCTGCTGTAGAGTTTTTCCACGGCGCGCAGACTAAACACCTGACGGGCGTTGCCGGTGTATCCGACACTTTTGTGAATGAGGTATTACTTCACCCGATCTATAAGTCCGTGGCGGATGAGCTCCTATTGCCCAATTGTGCTGAATACATTCTTAATATCGCGCATGTGCTTGATCGCGGACCTGGCGCGGAAGATCAATTGATCCATCGTGATCAGGACGTTTGGCCCAAAAAATTTACCAGCGTAATTGGTGGCCATGTACAGTTTGCGTCACTGGTTGCCCTTGGCGAGTACACGGCTGATATGGGCGCGACACGCGTGGTGCCCGGCAGTCACCGATGGCCCACTGATCGTGTGCCCGAGGCGGAAGAAATTGTAGTAGCAGAAATGGACCCTGGGTCGGCTGTTATCTACCTTGGATCTGTATTGCACGGTGCAGGGGCCAACAAGACGGATAAGGTTCGACGGGGAATGCACACCAGTTTCTGTCTTGGATGGCTCAGGACTGAAGAGAATAACTATCTGTCTGCCCCGCTGGAGCGGATTCGCCAACTGCCACGCAGGGCCCAGGAGCTTCTCGGCTATGGTGTGCATGATGGCATTGCCAATGGTGAAGGCTTTTTGGGCGCCTTAGATAACGGCGTTCCAGTAGATATGATTGCCACGGGTAAGCTCTAGCCTGATGCGGGTGCCTGCCTTTGGCGGCCATTGTTACGTGCCTTTTTATAGCTTTTGGTCAGTAATGATAGGCATAGCCGTGGCAGACAGTGACATTAATGCCCGCGGCATATGCGTTCCCGGCAAGGCGGTAATAATCTTCTAGTGCCAGGTCATTGAAATCCGTGGTCATTGTAATAAATGACTCTGAACTGACCATGCGACGCCCGGCAATGTGGCCGGCAGAGGCCGCCAGCTTGAGAAAATCATAGCTACCACCGGCGAACAGGCCCTCTGCCTCTGGTATGTCGGCGACCTTGTAACTATCGAGGTAGTCGCCGTAGCCGCCATGAGCCTGAAGCCTGAGTTGCACACCCCGTAAACCGGCCCATTGCGCCATGGGTTGCAAGAAGCTCTCCAGAAACAGGCGCTGGCGCACATATTCATAGTCCTCACGGATGCGCTGGCCCATTTCGTCGGCAGCAAGATAAGCAGGCTCAGCTGGTATAACCACATTCACATACTTGGATTCACCACGCTGCCTGAATACCAGTGGCAGATACGGCGTTATGTCGTAGCCCAATATCTCTGCAAAGCGATCTGCAAACCGTGTTGCCCAGGGTAACTCTCCAATAAGTTCGAAACTGTCGATGAAAACGGCCCGCGGAGTATATGGCTCCAGCGCATTCAGCCAGGGATCACCCAGTTCCTCCAGGTATTCCGCAACCCCCCCGGGGTCCAGGTGGTCGAGTACTGGCGAGGAATGTAGTGCGCCAGGATAGGCTGACGCCACCGAATTATGAGCCGTCGCATTCTGGTATAACGCGAATATTCGGTAGCTGCCCTCAGGCACATCCCAATCCAGAATATCCCCGGTCGCTTTTGGGGTAATATCCGTGAGATCACTTAGAACAGCCTCACCACCGGACTCGGTAAGCCTGCCTGCTACTACGGCTGCGAGGCGCGTATCAGTGTCGAATTCCCCTATGGTATTGCTGATAATCCAGTTGCTGGGCATTGCATACCAGGGCTCATTGGCTTGAGGCAGTTGGGTGTTTAATCGCTTGGGGCCACTTACATCTAACTGCGCGCGCAACAGTTGTTGCTCGGGATACCTGCGCATAAAGGGCCCACCACTCGACCAGCCACTACCCAGGGTGAGGTCAACGGTCATATCCAGTTCACCGGCCAGTCGAAATACAGCTTTCAGGTGCTCAAAAAAAGAGTCGGTGCCCACGGTGTAAATGGCCGCTTCGTTGTCTTGCAGGTGCTGCTGAGACAGACCGATCGTCAAGGTCTGGATTTCAACGCCACCATAGCCGGCATCGTACAGACTGCGCAGTTCGCGCAGCAGCTCAGCGGTTTCAACCGCATTGCCGGGCCACCACCAGCGCATCATCGGCCGCAGCTGAACTGGAGGGTTCTGCCATTGCTCCCAATCCCATACGCTGTCCGGCGCAGTGCCGGCGTTGGCAGGTGATTGTTCCCCTGCAACATCCTGTAATAACAGTAAGCGGACTCTTCCAGCGGGAACCTCGACACTTACTATCTGGCCCTGTAATGGCAGCGGGCTAGCCTCACCGCTACCTGGGTCAAGGAGGTGAGCTTGACGCCAAGACCCTGTAATCTCGAAGCTACTGGTAACCTTATCGTCGGCCTCATTCAAAAGTAGTACGACTTCACCGCCGTCTATCACTCGACGATTCAGGCGCAGTTGCGAGGGGTTAGTAGAGGGCAATGGGCGAAGCCTCTGCCGTAGGCCCGATGAGCGTAGTGCCGCGGTGACGTCTGCTGGAGAATCAACCCACGCCACTGTCTCCTGCAACTGTTCTGCAAGTGTTAATACCCTGCGGTCTCGATTGACCTGGTCACGCCAGCCGGCTGCGCGACGCGGTAAGTGTCCTTGCCACACAATCGGCAGTCCCTGCAGACTTATGCGCTGTATTTGCTGCAGTAATTCGGGCCCTGCAATAGCGAGATCCTGAATGAGCAATGCACTGAATTGCGCCTGGCCAACCAGTAATCTGCCGTCTTCGACGCGGGCCCCGAGTAAATCACTGCGACTGACTCGGTGGTAGCCTATACCAGCCTCGGCCAGAGCCCGGCTAAGCGGCGATTCGCCGGCATTCAGTGTTTTGCCTTCGCCAATCGCGGGTCTATCAGGCCACTCGGCATCCGCAAGCAGCCAGGCAACCTCAACCCCCGGCTGACCGCGACTCATGGCGTAAGTCAGGCGTGACTGGTACTTGTTGAATGCGGGTAGATCGCGCCAGACAGGGTTGTCTTCGCGGGTATTACTGGTCATGGCGAAGGGGCCGGTGACGTAGTAATCCGATAATAATGATGGGACGAAAGGGTACCACCATGTACCCGTGGTCTTAACGTAACCGCCAGCCAGGTAAAGCCCGACAATAATTATCAACGGCGCCAGAATAACCACTGCAGCGGCCTGGATCAGGCGCATCCATCCGCTACGACTGCCGGCCCCGCTCAACGCCTTCGCTGTCATTGGAAGTTATAACGGAACTCAAGACCGTACATGCGGGGCAAACCGGCTGTTCGGGTAAAACTTCCCGAGGAATCAGCGACAGCAGCAGCGCCGAAATGGTAGAACTCATCGGTGATATTGGTGCCATACAACGCTGCTTCAAATTTTTGATCAGGACTTACCCAACCGACGCGGGCGTTCAGCAAAAAATAATCATCAAACGTGGCTTGATCCTCATTTTGCCCGGCCCCGGCATCCAACCCCATAAAGATCTCGTCGACATAGCTGTAATCCAGCCGCGGCACGAATACACCGTAGGCGGTATCCAGGGTGTACTGCGCCGCAAAGCTGTAGGTAGTTTCGGGTACTTCCGCGAAGGGTTCCGCTGTGCGGTCTACCGTGGGCAATGGCTGGAGGGTCAACAAGGCGCGCGTACTGAACTGCGACTCGCTAAACTCACGGTATTCATAGTCATTAAAGCTGCCAGTCGCAGACAGCAGCAATTTTTCTATGGGACTCCAGGTGAGCTCAAACTCGATCCCCTCTATCCTGCTCTTGGACGCATTTCGTAGCACAACCCGGGGGAGGGCAGAGCTGTCCAACACCACTTGCCGCAACTGCAAGTCATCAAGGTTAGTGCGGAACACCGCCCCGTTGAGACGCATGGTTCCGCCCAGCATATCCAGCTTGAAGCCAAGCTCGTAATTGTCGACATTTTCAGGCTCTACGGTTGCCTGGCCGTCCACGCCGATCGGTTCAAAGGTGCCCGATTTGAACCCCTCAGCATAAGTGGCGTACACCATGCCGGCGTCGAAGAAGCCATTATCTGTTACCGATGAAGGCAGGTGGTAGGCCAGGCTAAACATCGGCGTAAACTCCTCCCAGGTTTCGTCTGCGTCCTGCTCGATGTCAGGATAGAGGTCTTTGGCAGACACCAGTGGATATACCGCTTGATTGTAGTTATCGCGCGGAAATTCATTCTCTATCAGGGAGAAAATATCTGCCTCCATCACGGCAGGCAAATCGGTAACAGCGGCTATTCCTGCACTCTCAATAGGGATGAGGCCAGGAACCCCCTCGATGGCAGCGAAAGCAATTTCCCGGTAAGCCGACTGATCCAGTAGCTGCAGTTCTACAGACTGCTCACGCTTTTCGCTGGTCCAGCGCAGGCCAGCGGTCAACTCGAGATTGTCTGTCAGGTCATAACTTCCCTGGAAAAAAACGGCATAGGTTGTGTTTTCAAGGTCGTAGGTTTGTTTCTCGGTGTTCGGGTCGTTGATGACCAGCAGTCCACCTGATGAGATCAGGTAGCCCGAGGGAACACCCGACTGAGTATCAGTGCCGTCATCGATATTCTCCTTCATGGCAAACACCCCGGCCGTGTACTCCAGGCGATCGTTGAAGGCGTTGCCTAGAAGCTGCAATTCCTGTGACCAGTGATCTCGCTTGCTGGCACTGCCACCGGCGCGGTAGCGGGATAAAATAGGCTCAAATGTGCCGTCAATATCGGGATTACCGGCATTGCCATATTTCTTCTGGTCGGCGTAGCCACTGATACTTTTAAGGGAAAATCGGTCACTTATTTCCCACTCGACGGTAAGCCCCAGTAGTGTATTGTCTAGCTTGAAGTTAATCGGTATTTCAGAGGCCACCTTGTAATCCTCTTCCCTCGCGAAGGAGGCGTTACAGGCATTCTCATAAACCTTTGACTGGCCCACATAGCCCGGGGTAACCGGGGTATCGTTATCATCGAAAGCGTCTACCGGAATCACATCACCCGGCAGAATACGATTGCCAAACAGGGAGTCTTCCCCGTTGAAGCTGCTATCAACCAGGAAGCTGCAACTGGCTGAGGGTTGCACCTCGTCTACTTCGCCGTAATAGGCAAACCCATCAACGGTGACTTCGTCACTGGCGAACCAACGCAGTTGCAGTGCCGCCGACTTACGATCCTCCGAGCCAGGTTCCTGGCCCGTGGTGATGTTGTCCTGGTAGCCATCGCGCTCAACCGACCCCAGCGTCAGCTTGGACAACAAGGTATCGGGAATGAGGGGAACACTGATAGAGCCCCGCAGGTCCTGCCGGCCATAGTTCCCGACCCTACCCTCAGCAAATCCACTGAGCGTGTCAGCGGGCGGGTTGGTGGTAACGAGTAATGCCCCGGCAGTGGTGTTTTTACCAAATAATGTGCCCTGGGGGCCCCTGAGAACCTGAACGCTTTGCACGTCGATCAAATCCAGAAGTTGACCGTCTCTGCGCGGCAGGTAAAGGCCATCAACATAAACACCCACAGGACCATCAACCCGCGCGCCATCGTCTCTCTGCCCTATGCCGCGAATCCAGATCTGGGCGCCGCTGCCCTGGTCTATCTGTAATCCCGGAGTTTGATAACCAAGCTCCTTCAGGTTGGTAATACCTGCGTCCCGCAGCTGGCTGCCTGTGAAGGCCGTTATCGAGACGGGTACATCCTGTATGGCTTCCTCGCGTTTACGTGCGGTTACGATAACCTCTTCCAGAATGCCGCCCTGGGCGTAGGCCCCGGTAGGCAGCAAGACACCAGTAAGCGCGCCTGCGAGTGGCGTGAGTATGGCAAAAGTGACTGATGCCTTGCTTAGCCAATACCGCATGGCCAGCTCCTGATTATTAACATTATTGTCTTTAGTTTAGTTCTTGGCTTGGAATTGGCAATTTTGTCAGTGATACGTGTTTAATCGACTAATACTGTTCCCAGACGTTCAGCTTGATGGAGCCCGGCTGCAAAGTGTTGGTGCATGCTGACTCTTGGGCTGCCGAGAGGCAGCGACACAGTCATCCAATTTGGGGCTATATTTGCCTTTCGTGCGACCTCAACTACATAATGCTGTGAAGGGTTAATTAAAAAGAAAAATAAACGTGAGAAAACTTCTTTCTGGCGTGATCTTTAGTATCACGTTTTTACTTGTTAATGGCTGTGGTGCCGGCGGTGGCTCTGAGGTCGCCTCTAACGACGACCTGCTGACCAGTAATATTGATACCAGCGATGTTTTATTCAAGCCTGACATACTGTTGCAGGTTGATATTGAGATGGACCCTGCAGACTATGAGGTGTTGCGCCTTGAAGGCCGCACCTTGCCACAGGTTTTTGCAGGTTGTGCCGCTGATTTTGAATATACACATTTTTCAGCGACCGTCAGTGTGGCTGGACAAACTCTCAAGCAGGTAGATATTCGCAAAAAAGGGTTTCTCGGTTCTCTGTCTGCGACACGACCTTCTTTCAAATTGGATTTTGATGACAACGTGCCGAACCGCCGGCTTGAGGGCATGGAGAAGATGACTCTCAATAATAACCGCCAGGATTCCGGCAATACGCATCAATGTATCGCTTACGACCTGTTTCGTGCTGCAGGCCTCCCAGCCCCGCGCTGCAGCTTTGCTCGGGTTACGATGAATGGGGACGATTTGGGTATTTACTCTCATGTCGACAGCATTGGCGACGTATTTTTGAAGCGAAATTTTGGTTCAGTCAAGGGAAATCTCTACGAAGCTCAGCTCGCCGACTTTGGCGAGTACACTAGCGCTAACTTTCAAGCCAAGAACAATAAGGCCGCTGCTGATCGTAGCGATATTGAGGCAGTGGTTCAGGCGTTGCAAGCGGGTGATGAGAACCTGCCGGGGTTGTTGGAGCAGCATGTAAATCTCGACCATTTCATAGATTTCTGGGCTATGGAAGCCATTACCGGACATTGGGACTCGGCCACTGGTAATGCGAACAATTACTTTCTTTATAACGATCCTGCCAGCGAGCAGTTTTATTATCTGCCATGGGGCGCCGATGCTGCTCTGGAGCTGGTGCATTCCTTGGCACCGGGTACTGGGCCGTTGTTCCGGTATATTGAAATTCCTGCGCGGCTTTACCAAATTCCCGAGTGGCGAGAGCGTTACGAGGCCCGTGTGTTATCTCTGCTCGACACCATTTGGGATGAGACTGCACTTAGCGCTGAGGTGGACCGCATTCGCGATTTGACTGGCACCAACGAAGCAGAGATGGCACCTGTGCGTAACTTCATCGCGTTTCAGGAGCAGCGAATAAGGGCAACGATTTCTGGCGAAAACTCGCAGTTAGAGCGCACTATTATTGATCAACCTACTGAGTGTCAGCCTTCACAAATAACGACCATAAGCGGGGCAGTTACCAGCGGGATTGGCTTCTTTGAGTACGAAGATGGCGAGGGGAATCTGGTAAATGTGCCGGCTGTTGCGTCGCCACCGTCAGCTGATTCTGTCGGTTCACCGCTAGGCGACGGTGTTGGTATCACTCTGATAGGGCAGGCTGATGGCGAGACCAGGCTGGCGTTGATCAATATTGAGAGTGGTGATTTCGGTGAAGAATATGTGCCCTTTCAGGGTGTTGCAAGCACACTGATTCTGATCAGCCTTGGTGGTTCAGAGGGTGCAGGATTGATTGGTTTTGTCGGTGCGGGCGGGATTACCTTCACTGAAACTCCAGTGCTTGATGAGCCCGTGAGCTTCGAATTTAGCGCCGAGCTATGGCTGAGTGATGGTTTCGACTTTGGTCTTTTAGGCGGAGGCGATAATTGATGGGGCTGCATGTTGATCAGCGACGATATGCCAAAGATCATCAGTCATTGCGGCCGCGTCTGCATGATGTTGAACCGGAGGCGCAGGGGCAATTAGCAGAATTCTGTGATCATACTCTGGCACAACAGGCTGCCGTTGATTTATCAGACCGCACTGACTCGAAGTATCTTTTACCAATTGTGCTGTTACCGCGGTTTCTGCGGGAGGTGAAATCAGGCCATACGGTACTTGAAGCGAATGACCACAGGGTTTTTACCTATGAGAATACCTATTTCGATACTCCCGACTGGGCTATGTATCGGGATCATCACAATGGAAAGCTGAATCGCTACAAGTGTCGCTTCCGCCGCTACAGAGAAACTGATCTGGCTTTTTTTGAAATTAAGCACAAAAATAATCGTAACCGTACGATCAAAACCCGCGTCGCGTGGGATAGTACCGAACCGAAAACCATCCTGCGTGATCATTCGGACCTGGAACCAAGCCTGTACGTCAATTATCGTCGTATTAGTCTGTGGAACCGCAGCACTGACGAAAGGCTGACTCTTGACTGGGACCTGCGTTTTCAGCGTCCTGGTAAACCTGAGATTCATCGCTTGCAGAACATCTTTGTTGCAGAACTCAAGCGCGAGGGTAATGTTTATGGGTCTTCGTTTGTGCGTAAGGCCAAACAGTTCGGATATAGCCCAACAGGTATGAGTAAGTATTGTGTTGGCGTATGCCTGACTGCGTCCGATGAAGTAAAAACCAATCGATTCAAACCGCTAATGCGTAAGCTGAATCGCGTTTGTGGTGACCTACCAGAAACAGGAGTTGTATCCTCATGATAGAAAGTTTGGGGCAGGATTTTTTGATTCGTCTTGCCATAAATACTGTGGCGAGCTTCGTGCTTGTACGCTTTTGCTATTTCCATTTCTCACGACATCGCGCCTATGCAAGTTCATTTATTCTGTTCGGAATGGGTGTTTTCCTGGTCACGGGGCAGCTTGCCTCGGTAGATATTTCGATGGGTTTTGCATTTGGTCTTTTTGCGATTTTCTCCATGCTGCGTTATCGCACCGAGTCTATCGATATTAAGGAAATGACCTACCTGTTCCTGGTGATTGCGATAGCGCTGCTTTCCAGCGTTGGCACTATGAAACATGTCGAGTTGGTGATTTTGGTGACGGCTATTTGTGGTGTGGCCTGGCTGACCGAAACAAGTCTGTTGTTGCCAATGTTGGCAGAGCGAACCGTGGAGTATGAAAAAATTGAAAACATTTTGCCCGAGAGGCGCGATGAACTGTTAGCTGACCTGCACCAGCGGCTGGGCGTGGATATTCGTGATGTGACTATTATCTCTGTTGATTTCTTGCGTGATACCGCCAGGCTAAGGGTTCAATTTGTTCCCAGTGAGGCAGGCGGCGAATGAAAGGTTTTGGATTGCTCTCGCTAATTATTGTCGCTGCTACCGCGCAGGCAGATGATAAACAGCGACTTGCAGTCAGTGGCCGTGCCTTCGTAGATGCAGATTACTACGAATCATTCTGGAGCAGTGATGGTGACGACTCCAACAGCGGCGTTGAATTACGCAATGGCCGAATCCAGCTTGATTACGACTTTCCCAAAGGCTGGGAAGGAAAGCTCCAGGTCAACGTTGAGGCCGATGAGGATGATGAGGATATTGGATACGGCAGCGTTTACCTGCGCTACACCAAATGGAAGCCTGCCGATATTACTTTGGGACGCCTGAAGGAGCCGGTTGGCCTGGAACTCAACACAGGTTCTTCCAAGTTGCAAACCATTGAGCGCTCCATGGTCACCACTGCTTTTACCGCTGGAAAAAGTTGGGGTGTGCACTTGTTTGATGCCAATAAACACCGGCGCTGGGCGTTGGCAGCTGTTATTGAGGATGATCAGGACGGCGACTACGGAAGGGGTAAGCGAGATTTTGATGATCCACCCATGGCCGTGGCGGGGCGCTACACAATGACCCCGATTAACACCGATGTTGAAACCTTGCATTTGGGCTTCAGTGCGACATTGCGGGACTGGCGCGACAATACATTTCGCATTGGTAGTCGCGCCGAAGTTGGCAGCGCCGACAGGGTGGTGCGCAGTGCTGAGTTTCAAGCGGACAGCCAGGCACTGCTGGGAGTCGAGGGACTTTATCGCCTAGGCGGTTGGCAGGTGCAAGCAGAGTATATGGCGACCCGTGTAGAGGAGGTCGATGGCCCTGACTGGGATTACGATGGTTATTATATTACCGGCAGTTATTTACTGGGTGATGTGCAGCGCAAATATCGTAGTGGTGAATTCCGCCGTTTGACGCCAGACGCTGGCCTCTGGGAATTTGTTGCCCGTTACAGTTATCTCAACGCGCGGGATAGAGGGCTTGGGGCACGTGCTGCAGTCACTACTCTGGGCGTAAATTACTACGCCAGCAAAAGCCTGCGGCTGATGCTTGCTTTTTTGCACCCGGATATTTCCGGTAGCGTACGCCATGCTGATCCAGACGGTAACGCGCTATCAGCGCGCGTACAGCTTAATTTCTAAGCCATTACCGGGTATGCATCCCGTTGCCCCGATTTATTACCCCTAGTAGTTCCAGACTTAAGAAAGGGCCACTTATTGGTAAGACTTTCTTAATGTGGTGGAGGCGGCCGGAGTTGATCCCTCGCCCGCCAGTACCCTGCCTCCGGCTCTACACGCTTAGATTCCGTCAAGCCTTACCTTCTCTCGAAGGCTTTCAGATCGTTTCAATTCACGGCGCCTTGGTCAGGAAAAACTCGAAACCCTGGCGACTGTCAGTTTTCACTTTCTCCAAACCGCGTGTCTCGAACACTCTGCTTGATACGGGCGAGATGCGGCAGAAAGTCCTCACCTCGCGAAAGAGTCACGCCAGTAGCGAGGACATCCAGGATGACCAGTTGAACAATGCGCGAAGTCATTGGCAGATACTCGTCCGTGTTTTCCGTTTCTGCCAATTCAATGGTGCAGTGGCTTCTGGCTGCCAGTGGTGAGTTGGGTGCTGTCAGGGAGACTACGGTTGCCTCTGTTTCGCGTGCCAGCTCGGCTGCTTCCACTAGCACTTTTGTTCGGCCTGTATGAGAGATAAAAAAGAATACATCACCAGCACCGCCCGCTGAGGTCATCATGCGCAGCATCAGTGGGTCTGCGTGTGTTGAGACGGGTATATCGAAGCGGAAGAATTTGTTTTCGGCATCTTTGGCTACCGCCGCAGAAGTCCCAAGACCAAAAAACACGATCTTTTTGGCGTTGGCCAGGTGATCAACCGCTTGCGCGATCGACGCTTTGGGCAAGCGCTCCCTGACCTGGATGAGGTCGCTAATCGTGTTATCGAACAGTTTGCGGGGGTAGGTTTCTATATCGTCGCCCATTGTTACCGCGCGGCTCATGTAGCGCACGCCCGCGACCAGTGACTTCGCGAGCTGCAACTTAAAGTCCGGGAAACCGGCAGCATCGAAGCGTTTGCAGAATCGATTGACGCTTGGTTCGCTGACGTTGGCGGCGTTAGCCAGCGCGGCGATACTGGAGCGTGTGGCGGCGTCGGGGTCTGCCAAAATCGCCCTGGCAACCTTCGCCTCGGATTTTTTCAGGTCCGGCAGCGTTGCGTTGATCCTGTCCAGCAAAGAGGAGTTCGTCATGGCGTTATCCAGTGCGGGTGAATTTTCAAAGTCCTTTTCAGGCATGCCAACTGCGCCCGTCCTTTTCAATCATGATCTCTGCCTTGGCCGGACCCCACGAGCCTGCATGATAGGGCTTGGTATCGATAGCCTGTGTGCGGCATGCCTCAATCAAGCCGTCGCACCAGCGCCAGCTCTCCTCGATTTCCTCGCGCCCTACAAAAAGTGACTGGTCGCCGTTGATAGCGTCCAGGAATAAGCGTTCGTAGGCATCGGGTATTCGGTCTTCATCCGCGCCTTCGCGGAAATCGAGATTCAGTGTGTGAGTTTGCAGAGAAAGCTTGTCTTTGAGGCTCTGACGTTTGGAAACCATGACCATCTCAATGCCTTCGTTGGGCTGCAAGCGGATTATAAGCCTGTTGGGAATGTTGTCCCCGCTACCAAAAATATTATAGGGCAGCTTCTTGTAATGAATAATGATTTCCGTGACTTTGTCGGCAAGCCTTTTTCCGGTTCGCAGGTAGAACGGTACCCCGGCCCATCGCCAGTTATCAACGTGTGCCTTGATGGCGACGAAGGTTTCTGTGTCGCTGGCGGAGGCTTTACAACCGGGTTCCTCAAGATAACCGGGCACGGCATTACCGTGTATCCACCCCTGGCTGTATTGGCCGCGCACCACGTGATCGGCGACTGTAGTGTCTTCTATGGGTCGTAATGCTTTGACGATCTTGACCTTCTCGTCACGGATGCTCTCGGCCGCGAGTGAGTTAGGCGGCTCCATCGCTACCAGGCACAACAGCTGCATCAAGTGGTTCTGTACCATATCGCGCAGCTGGCCGACCTCGTCGTAGTAAGACCAACGATCCTCGATGCCTACAACCTCGCCGACAGTAATCTGCACGTGATCTACGCAGCTCTGGTCCCACTGGGAATTGATGAAGCGGTTGCCAAAGCGCAACACCAACAGATTCTGCACTGTTTCCTTACCCAGATAGTGATCTATGCGGTAGATAGACCGTTCATCAAAATATTTTGCCAGCGTTTCGTTTACCTTGTATGACGACTCCAGGCTATCTCCTATGGGCTTCTCCAGAACGATTCTGCAGTCGCCGCTCAGGCAGTTGGAATTGTTCAGGTGTTCGCAGATAGGAGCGAACAGGCTAGGCGGTGTCGCCAGGTAGAACAGGCTCACGCGGCCGTCATCCAGCCAGTCTTTCAGGCTGGCGTAGTTTTCGACATTAGAGAAATCGACGTGCCGGTAGTCGATGCGGCGACTGTACTGTTGCCAGGCCTCGTCGTCCGGTGCGTTGACTTCCATGTAGGCGCTCATTTTCGCTCGAAGGCTGTCTAAATAAGCGTCTCGAGAAATGTCCTGACGGGCCAGGGCGGCAATGCGCAAGTCTGCTGGTAGCAGGCCCGCCTGGTCGAGCTGGAACAGGGCGGGAAATAGTTTGCGGGCCGATAGATCGCCAGAGGCACCAAAGATGATCAGGTCTACAGCTTCCATTCAGTGCACTCCTTGCGGTGGATCTAGAGTTCGGCGGTAAAGTTCACCGCCTCGCGTGCCAACTGCGTGATAGTTGGCCAGTCCTGCGCGCTAATTGCGCTGCCTGGTAACACCCAGGAGCCGCCTACCGCCGGTACGTTCTTTAGCGTGATGTAGTCCTTGAGGTTTTTAAGATTGATGCCGCCAGTGGGAACGAACAGCGTATCGCCAAAAGGACCCTGAAATGCCTTTATGGCAGCGGCGCCACCGGAGGTTGCGGCAGGGAAGAACTTGACCACCGGAAACCCGGCTTCTCTCACACGCATGACTTCGCTTGCGGTTGCGGCGCCAGGAAGTAGCGGCACCTTCAGTTCTCTGGCAGAAGCGAACAGCTCATCAGATGAACCGGGTGAAACAATGAAACTGGCGCCTGCATCTACCGCCTCTTTCATCTGCGTGGCGTTGCAAACAGTACCCGCGCCTATATCAGCCCCATCTACTTCGGCGGCGATTGCCCGAATAGCGTCCAGGGCACAGTCTGTTCGTAAAGTAATCTCCAGTGCGGTCAGACCGCCGGCAACCAGGGCGCGGGCCATGGGCACTGCTTGCGCAACGTCATCAATGACCATTACCGGTACGACCGGTGCGCGTGTAACGAAGTGGTATTCATCGGGTAGCATATCAGTGCCTCATTCAGTTCGGTTCGTTGTGATGTTGATTATCTTGTTGATGCCAGCCGTTTAGTTAGTCTGCGAACAATGTACAGGCACCGCGCTCGGCATCGCCAGCTCGAGCTCTGCTGAGTGCAAAAATCCCGCGCCCCACCGTCCCCGGCACCACAGGCGGTCTGGCCGGCGTGCGCGCTGCCAGATTTGTCTCATCAACCTCCAGCACCAGGGTGCCCTCATGGGCGTCCAGTGAGATCATATCGCCGTTTTCCACCAGGCCAATCATCCCGCCCGCCAGCGCTTCCGGCGACAGGTGAATGGCAGCGGGCACCTTGCCCGACGCGCCGCTCATTCGGCCGTCGGTTACCAGGGCCACATGAAAGCCGCGGTCCTGTAATACGCCCAACATCGGTGTGAGTTTATGCAATTCAGGCATGCCATTCGCGGCAGGGCCCTGAAAGCGAACCACTATGACGCAGTGCTTATCGAGCTCACCCGCATCGAACAGTGGCTGTAGATCATTCTGTGAATCAACCACGACCGCTGGGGCCTGTATTACGTGATGCTCGCTCGCTACCGCAGATACCTTGATGACACTGCGGCCAAGGTTGCCGGTCAGCAGCCTGACGCCACCCTCCGTGGCAAATGGTGCCTCGGGCTCGGCGATAACCTCTTTGTCCAGGCTGACTTTCTGGGCGGGCTGCCATTCAATATCGTCACCAGCAAGCTTGGGCTCGACGGCGAAATCGCTGAAATCGCGGCGGAAGCATGTTTTTGCGTCCGCGTGCATCAAGCCCATGTCGAGTAAGTTGCGAAAAAGACAGCCAGTGCCGCCGGCCGCGTGAAAATGGTTAATGTCGGCGCTGCCATTCGGATATACCCGGGCCATGAGTGGCGTCACTTTGGAAACCGCGTCAAAGTCGCTCCAGTTCACCACATAGCCGGCGGCCCGGGCGATGGCGACGAGGTGTATGCAATGGTTGGTTGAGCCGCCCGAGGCCAGTAGGGCGACCAGGGCGTTTACCAGTGCTTTGGCATCTACCACTTGGCTCAGTGGTCGGTAGTCATTTCCCAGCGCTGTGATTCGGGTTATATGTTCGGCGGCGAAGCGGGTTAGCGCGTCGCGTAGTGGTGTTTCTGGATTTACAAATGAGCTGCCGGGAAGCTGCAGGCCCATCGCCTCGACCATCATCTGGTTGGTATTGGCTGTCCCATAAAATGTGCAGGTGCCGGGCGAGTGGTAAGAGGCACTTTCGGCTTCCAGTAATTCACTTCGCCCCACCTTGCCTTCGGCGAACAGCTGCCGAATGCGCACTTTTTCTTTATTTGGTAGCCCGGACGGCATGGGGCCCGCGGGCACCAGCATCACTGGCAGGTGGCCGAACTGCAGTGCGCCGATGAGCAGCCCCGGGACTATCTTGTCGCAAATACCCAGCAGTACGACGGCGTCGAACATCTGGTGGGAGAGGGCAATGGCGGTGCCCTGGGCGATGTTGTCGCGGCTAAACAGGCTCAGCTCCATGCCGTCCTGACCCTGAGTCACGCCATCGCACATGGCAGGCACACCACCTGCCACCTGCGCGGTGCTGCCGGTGGCGCGTACCGCAGATTTAATCAGCTCGGGGTAGTCAGCGTAGGGCTGGTGTGCAGATAACATGTCGTTGTAGGCGGTAACGATACCCACGTTGGCGGCGTCCATCATCTTGATGACTGATTTCTCCTCGGGGGAGCAGGCCGCGAAGCCGTGGGCGAGATTGCCGCAGCTTAATCGTGTGCGGTCGACCGGATTGCTACCCATGTCGTCGATCATGGCCAGGTAGTCATCGCGCAGGGCGCGGCTGCGTGTCTCGATCTCGGTGGTGATTCGGGTGATCTCAGGATGCACTCAACAGCCTCGCAGTCTATTGCCTGTAATTTACAATGTAGTAAAAATACATTTATAGACTAAATGTACAAAAAAATCACTATAAATGTACTTTTACAACATTAATAATATTCAGTTGGTCGTTCGGTTAACGCTAGGTGGCTCGCAACTGGCTGCTAAGCGTCTGCAGACTCAATGATCGCGCTCGCGCGGGCCCTCAGCGGCGGCAGCGTGCCGTAAAAGCCGCGCTCGCGGGCGCCCAAATTGTACAAAAGGATTGTCTTACCAATAATTATGTGTTGTATTACCTGTCGATAATAATACTGCATCCATGGAGTAGCAGTAGTGTCAGAGCTCGGGTAGGGAGTATTTTGAGATGGTAGTTAGCGAAAGTAGCAGTCGGCAGAGGCTGTATCGACAGATCGTAGAGAAGATCCTGCAAGCCATAGAGTCTGGTGAGTTTCCCGCGGGAACCCGTCTGCCGGCTGAACGTGAGCTGGCCGAAAATTACGGTGTAAGCCGACCCACTGTGCGCGAGGCAGTTATAGCGCTGGAGGCCATGGGCCGGGTTGCCGTTAAAACGGGTTCCGGTGTTTACGTGCTCGAGGGCAAGGGAGTGGCAGCCGTGGGCGGAAGTGTCAGCCCCTTTGAACTACTCGAAACTCGGGTAATGGTAGAGGGTGAGGCAGCAGCGCTTGCCGCATCAATGATTACAGACACGCAGATAGTAGAATTAAAGGCAGCGCTGGACGAAATGGCCAGGGAGAATGACGAGGGGCAGCCTGATTCCGACCTGGCGGATCGTAATTTTCACGCCGTGATCGCCGCCGCCACTAACAACAGACTCCTTACCGCCATGATAGAAAACCTGTGGGACGTCCAGGAGGGACTGCACCACATCCGTGCCGCGCATAACACGGTGTGTAAGGCAGATCCTGATGCCCGTTTGGAGGAACATGCGGCCATATATGAAGCGCTAGCAGCTCGTGACCCCCAGGCCGCAAGGGTAGCAATGCGTAATCACTTTGGCCGCGGTATCAATGCCCTGCACCAGAAGACCGAAGAGGACGCAGTGGAGGCAGTTCAGCGTGAACTGTCCAGAACTCGGGAGCGGTTCTCGCTAAGCCGGCTCAACCAGACCACCTATCCTGGCTGACAGCGGGCTAACCCGGCCTTCGCCCGGCGGCAGGTGGTTTTGCCTTGCGACACCTTCAGCTCATTTTGAGTGTAATAACCAATCTGCTTGAACAAGTTGTCAGTACAACTTGTCACCCTCTAAGGGTAATTCTGGCTCATTGCAGATGCCAATTCGTGTCAGAGAGCCGCCCCCGTTATTTTGCCAAACGTATTGTTTTCGATAATTACTAATAAAAACAATCAGTTAAAGTATTTTAGGCAAGACCTATAACCTCAAGCCCTGTTGTAAGACCAAATTGGTCATATCAATTTTGTTGACGTATCGATAATAATTGGATAGTTTGTGCGACATCGCATCACCACATAATTCTAAATGGAGAAGATACTCATGCGAGTTACGCGTAACGCAAAGTCTTACACCAACATCCTGACGGCCCCCTTTCGCCTCTCACTTGCAGCGGCTCTGGTGTCCACCTTTTCAGCCTCGATACAAGCGCAAGAAGAACCAGTGCTTGAGGAGGTCGTTGTCACAGGTATCCGGGCATCTCTGCAAAGTGCTGTTAATTTAAAGCGCGACTCGGATAACCTCGTGGAAGTCATTATGGCTGAGGATATCGGTAAGTTGCCGGATCAAAACCTGGCAGAGGTACTGGAGAATATAACTGGCGTCCAGATCACGCGTACAGCGGGGGTGGGTACTGGTGTTCAAATTCGAGGTACTAACGCAAACCGCGTAGAAATTAACGGTGTATCGACCCTGGGCTCTGGCGCAGGTCGTAGCGGCATCGATTTTGAGGACGTGAATGCGTCCATCATTGCTGGTGTTGAAGTGATCAAAGCTTCTGAAGCAAAAACTGTTGAGGGTTCTGTGGGCGGTACCATTAACCTTTTAACCATTCGCCCTCTTCAGCTTACGGATACTCTGGTGTCTGCGCGCTTACAATACGAAGAGAGCAGCCTTAGCGAAGAGAGCGCAAAGCCAAGATTTTCCGGTGCATACGGTGATACCTGGGATACTGGCCTGGGTGCTATAGGCTTTGTGATCAGCGGCAGCTACACCGAGTCAGCAGCGGTATCATTCCGCCCTCGTGCCGACCGGGATACCCTGTCTTCAGTTGACGGTGGTCCCCAAGACTTTTTGGGTATTCAGTTCTTACTCCAGGAGCAGGAGGCTGACCTCTATGAAACCACGAACATCGCATCAACCCTGGAGTGGGCTCCCAATGAAAACCTGGAGTTCTTTCTTGATGTCAATATCATTGAGCAGGAACGAGACCGTGAGCAGTATAGGGTTCAGGCATCAGGCGTAAGCTCAGTAAGAAATATTCAGGCGCCTACTGACTTTGAAACTGTCAATTTCAATATTAGCGATCTGAATCGCAACTATCAGGCGGCGTTAAGGGGCACAATTGAGCCCGATCTGGCGAATGACGATGATGATCCAAATTTACGATTCACCAGTGAGACGGACTCACGTGCCACAGATAGTGAAGTCATTAGGTTTGGTGGTAAGTGGCGTAATGACAAGTGGTCTTTATCTGCAGAGTTAGCATCAAGCAAGGCGGATACGGAAACCCCTGAACTTGATACAACGTTGAACTTTATCAACCCCAATTGTCCTTTGGATGGGACTAGCAATGATAACTGTGTGCCTTATGTCTATGATTTGAGCGGTGAAGAATTAGCATTCGGTATCAATTTTGATTCCCCGTTTGCCCCTGCAGTTGCTGACTTAACCAATCCTGCCAATATCGTTTTGGATCAAGTAGATTATAACAATGATCAACAGAACAACTCTGAAGACGCTTTCCGCTTTGACGTTTCTTATATGGTTGATAATTGGGGTATAACCTCTGTCGATGTGGGTTATCGTTTTAACGATACCGAGATTGAATTTGACGCTATCGGGGATCGAATTGGCGGCTTCAGTCGTATGGAAGACAGCCCTAGTGGCCTATTGTTCGAAGAGCTTCTTGTAAGAGGCCCCACCAATTATGATGATGCAGACGGCAGGGATTTGTTTGTTAAGAATTTCCTCATAGTTGACCCGGACAGGGCCAATAAGAATCCATTGGGTACCTTGAGGATTCTGGAAGACGCTCTTGCAGAGCACCGGTTAGACAACCCTGACGCGACTGGCGATCTTGTTGCGAATATTGAGTCTGATCAGAACCAGTACTATAAAATTGAAGAAGAAACCAACGCTCTGTATGCGCAGCTAAATTTCGCGTCCGGTATGTTCCGCGGTAACGTTGGTGTACGTTATGTGCAGACCGATGTTGACTCTACAGCGTATGGCCCTTCTGACGGGAATGGCGATAGATCACTGGCGACACAGTCTGGTGATTATTCCTTCCTGCTGCCACGTTTAAACCTGGTAATGTCCCCGACGGAAGAAGAGAACCTGCTGTTTCGTTTAGGCTTTGGCAAAGATATCAGGCGTCCTGATTATGATCTGCTAAATACTGGATTTGAATATGATCCCAGTGAAAATGAAGTAGTTGCATTTGGTAATCCTGGCTTGAGTCCTGAAGAAGTTGTGTCATGGGACATATCGGCAGAATATTATTTTGCAGATGCCTCAGTAGTGAGCATCGGTTACTTCCATAAAGAGCGCACAGATATATTCGGTACGTTCCTTGAGGGTGCAGCGCTGATTCCCTCAGACAATGTAAGCGGTTTTGTTCGCGAGACAGACCCGGCATGCCCAGGCGGCGGTACCTACAACCCGGAAGTCGTGCCTAATGTTCTGGGTGACCCAGATACTAGAGGGATGTGTGTAGACTTCACCATACCTGGAAATGATTCTGCAACCACCACCCAGCAAGGTATAGAGATCTCTTTCCAGGGTGACCTTTCAGGATATGAAGATCAGCTTGGTTGGGCATCCGGTTTTGGTGTAATCGCTAACTACACATCGCAAGATTTCAGTGGTGGTGCAGCCGAAGATTGTACTACTGGCCGAGGGCTCACGGCCCTTGGCGAAGTATGTGCTGCCCGAGGTCTGCTTGACTTCTCTGAGGATGCCTACAACTTCACGCTGTATTATGAAAAGTATAATCTCACAGCGAGGATGCGTTATACATGGCGCGATGAGTTCCGTACAGATGACTTCGCAGGTGGTGCTAGCCTCAACAGTACATTCAGTTTCCCTGTTTTGACTGAAGAAAGGGGCCAGCTTAATGCCGCAGTAGGTTATGCAATAGGCGAGAACTTCAACATCGGTCTTGAGGTTACCAACTTGACAGAAGAGACCATTACACAAAGGTGTGTGAGCGAAGACGGGCCCGTATGTTTTGTGGGAAATCCCGATCGTAGAATTACCCTTGGTGTTAGCTACCGTATGTAAGTAGGAGCGAAAACCTTGAGCCCCTGACTGCCACCCCTGGTGGCAGTCACGTTCTCTTTCAAACGCCCGATGTAGTAAATTTTCCTGGGTATGAAAGCGAAGTATTAGGAACCACGAGCGGCCTGAGGGGTTAGCGTGAAGACAGTTGTTAGAAAAACATGTTCGGAAGCCCGTAACTACCTAACGTTGGCATTACTGCTTGTAAGTTGCTCAGTCAGTGCTGTTGAGTATCGAGTAGGTAGCCAGGAGGAGTATCGCCAGCTTGAGGGGAAGTTGGTACCCGGGGATGTTGTTGTGCTGGCCAATGGTGAGTGGAACGACTTCGAACTCGCTTTCACAGGCAAGGGCACCGAAGCTCAGCCCATTACCCTGACGGCCCAAGACAAAGGTAAAGTTTTCCTGACCGGACAGTCCAACCTGCAATTGGCCGGTGACTATCTGGTGGTTTCCGGCCTGGTATTCAAAGACGGCTACACACCCACAGATTCTGTGATTTCTTTTAGAACTGGTGACGGCAAGCTGGCCAACCACTCTCGGGTGACCGAAGTGGTTATAGACGATTTCAGTAACCCCGAACGTTTTGAGACCGACCACTGGGTGTCAATCTACGGTAAGCGTAACCGTTTCGACAGAAACCACCTTGAGGGCAAGGGCAACAAAGGTGTGTTGCTCGCGGTGCGCCTGAACACTGAAGCAAGCCAGGAAAACCACCACCTTATAGATCACAATTACTTTGGCCCGCGCTCTGTGCTGGGCTCTAATGGCGGCGAAACGCTGCGCATTGGCACCAGCCACCACTCGCTGAGCAACTCCTTTACCCGGGTAGAGAATAATTATTTCGATCGCTGTGATGGCGAAGTGGAAATAGTCTCGGTGAAATCTGGCAGTAACGTGCTGAGCGGCAATGTGTTTTACGAGTCCCGTGGCACGCTCACGCTGCGGCATGGCAACGACAATCTGGTAGAGGGCAACGTGTTCCTTGGCAATGGCGTTGATCACACTGGTGGTATTAGGGTTATTAACGAGCGTCAGACCATTCGCAATAATTACCTGGAGGGGTTAACCGGTTACCGTTTCGGCGGCGGCCTGGTGGTGATGAACGGTGTTCCCAACTCGCCGATTAATCGCTATCACCAGGTTAATGGCGCGCGAATAGAGAACAATAGCCTGATCAACGTAGAACATATCCAACTGGCCGCAGGCGCCGATGCTGAGCGCAGTGCTGCCCCCATCAACAGTTCATTCAGCAACAACCTCATCTACAGCGAAGACCACCGCGATACTTTTACCCTGTATGACGATGTGAGTGGCATCACCTTCTCCGACAACGTACGCAGCAATGTTGAAAAGCCTCAGTTGTCAAAGGGCTTCGAGAATCTGGACGCAGGTATGGCAAGGGCGAGCAACGGTTTGTTGTATCCGGAATCGTCGGAACTGGCGAATGTTGGTGTGGCCGCAGGCCTTGTTGTACTGGCAAAAGAACAGACCGGCACCAGCTGGTATCCAAAGCCCGACGCACGGGTTCGGTTCCGCACCGGTAAGACACTGAAGGTGAAACCCGGCAGTGGTGCTCTGGAGAGTGTGGTAGCGGGAGCCGCGCCCGGCGACGTGATTCAACTGGCTCCGGGTAATTACCAGATTGGCAAGGTGCTGATGATCGACAAGCCGCTGACTTTCAGTGGTGAGGGCAAAGCGAGTGTGACCTTTGATCGAACCGCCTTGTTCGAGATTGCCGACGGCGGAAGTCTTGAATTGCTGGGTTTGACGATATCCGGCGCGAGTGCCCCCGACAATGTGGGCAACGCCGTGATTCGCAGCAGTCGTTACTCGATGCTGGAGAACTACGAGGTGCGAATTGAGAATGTCGACTTTGTGGATCTCGATATCAATCGCCATTTCAATATTATTCACGTGGCCAAGAGCACTATGTCTGACAGCATCTATATCGCGGATTCGTCTTTCGAGGATGTGAGTGGCGCAATTCTAAACCTGGACCAGGAGTTCGATGACTACGGTATTTACAATGCCGAGTACATTGAGATCAAAAACTCCCGTTTCACCAATATTCAGGGCGCTCTGGCTGAGGTTTATCGTGGTGGCACAGACGAAAGTACGTTCGGCCCCCACTTTCTGCTGACGGATTCCCGGTTAAACAACGTGGGTAAGGGCAGCAAGAACAAGTCAGCTGCTTCGATCTACCTGCATGGCGTTCAGGTAACCGCGATACAGAACAACCACTTTAGCGACAGTGCGCCGATTAAACTTTTCCACACCGTAGGTGAGCCGGTGAGCAAGGTGGTTGGCAACACCTTTAGCGCAACCACCGGGCCCGAGGTGCTGGAGTTGAACAGCGACAAAGACAATACGGCGATTATCAAAAACAACGTTTTCGAAGAGCCTGAGGGCTGAGGATCGGGACGATGAATATGCAAACGGACGCATTTCTAATGGGGGCAGACACGCCCATCGAAACGGTAGATGAAGGCATAACCCGCCAGATGCTTGGCTTCAATGATCAGATCATGATGGTAAAGGTCTGGTTTGAAGAGGGTAGTCAGGGTTATCTGCACGACCACTTCCACTCCCAGGTTACTTATGTAGCCGCTGGCGAGTTTGAGGTGACCGTGGGCGAAGAAACTCGAACGCTGGTTGAAGGCGACTGTTTCTTCATGGAGCCCAATGTGCCCCATGGCGCTATTTGTACGAAGGCCGGCGTTCTTATTGATGTGTTCAGTCCCAAACGGAAAGATTTCCTTGGAGGTGAGCAATAATGAAAATGAAAAATCTCCGCTGGTGGGTGATAGCCCTTATTGCCCTTGCCACGATCATCAATTACATCGACAGGCAGTCACTGAACGTACTTTGGCCGACCATTTCCGCCGAGTTATACCCTGACAAAACCGATGATGAGCGCAAGGAAATCTATGCCTTTATTTCGGTGATATTTGTATTTTCCTATGCCTTTGGCCAGGCCATATTCGGCAAGATATTCGACTGGGTCGGTACGCGAATGGGTTTTGCATTGTCGATTGGTATCTGGTCGATTGCCACTGCAGCTCACGCGCTGGCACGCGGCATCGTAACCTTCAGTATCTTTCGGTCGATCCTGGGTATCGCAGAGGCGGGCAACTGGCCCGGCGCAGCCAAGGGAAACGCTGAATGGTTCCCAACCAAAGAGCGCGCACTCGCGCAGGGTATCTTCAATTCCGGTGCTGCTATTGGCGGCATTATTTCAATTCCCTTGATCGCTTTTCTCAGCGTTTACTTCAGCTGGAAAGCCATCTTTGTGCTTGTAGGCCTGGCCGGACTACTGTGGCTGATTCCGTGGTGGGTACTGGTAAAAGCGCCACCCAAAAATCACCCGTGGATTACCGACGAAGAGCGGGACTACATTCTCAGTGGCCAGCAGAACACGCTGGAGGAAGACGACTCCAGCCATGGAGACGGCTACAACCCTACCACCCCTGAGCTGCTGTCACGCAAAGAGAGCTGGGGCGTCATTTTTGCCTCGGCGGCCATAGACCCTATCTGGTGGCTGTTTGTTTTCTGGATTCCCATTTACCTGTCTGAAGTTTACGGCATGGATGTGAAGACCATCGGTATCTATGGTTGGGTGCCCTATGTCGGGGCGATGTTCGGAGCCTGGTTCGGCGGACTGTTGGCACAAAACCGACTGAAGGCGGGATGGTCGGTGGACCGTACTCGCAAGCTCGCGATTAATCTTGGGGGCTTCATCATGTTGCCGGCGCTATTGGCGATGTCTAACCCCGGTGAGCCAGTCAATGCCGTAATTCTTATGGCCGTTATCCTTTTTGGATTCCAGACAGCCATTGGCAACGTGCAGACACTGCCCAGTGATTTCTTCGGTGGCAAGACTGTTGGCACCCTGGCCGGATTCGCCGGCATGGCGGCCAAACTTGCTGCGGCAGCGCTCACGGCACTCATTCCATGGCTGACGTCGGGAGGCAACTACACGCCGGCCTTTGTGATTGGTGCTGGTCTGGCGGTAACGGCAATGCTGAGCGTCTGGGTGCTTTGCCCCAAAATCGAGCCGCTAAAACCTGCGGGCTGACAGAAAAATTCCTGTAATGCAGTGAATACAGATTTAGACGAAATAGAGTTGAGAACACCAATGAAACACGAGAATAAAGTGGCGGTAGTAACCGGCGGCGCGAGGGACATAGGTAAAGCTGTGTCACTGAGGCTGGCGGCAGAGGGCGCTAAAGTTGTCATCAATTACCACGGTAGTCAGGACAAGGCGGAAGAGACCCTCGCAGAAATAGAAGCGGCAGGTGGACAGGCGATACTTTACAAGGGCGACATGACCTCGCCAGCGGAAGTGGATGGGCTTGTCAGTGCGACTCAGGCTGCATTTGGTTCGCAAATCGATATCCTGGTTAACGTGGCTGGTGGCCTGGTTGCGCGCAAGACACTCGATGAAATGGATCTCGACTTTTTCAATCACGTTATACAGCTCAATTTGAATTCAACATTCCTGGTAACCAAAGCTGTTGTGCCCTTGATGCCTGAAGGCGCGGCCATTGTTAACTTTGCATCGCAGGCCGGCCGGGATGGTGGCGGACCAGGCGCCTGTGCCTACGCGACCTCCAAAGGAGCAGTGATGACCTTTACCCGCGCCATGGCCAAGGAACTGGGCCCGAGGAATATTCGAGTCAATTCCTTGTGCTGCGGCATGATCAGTACCTTGTTCCACGACACTTTCAGTAAGCCAGAAGGTCGTCAGGCAGTGGCCGGCAACACGCCACTCGGGCGAGAGGGCTCACCTGCAGAAGTTGCAGAGACAGTCAGCTTCATGGCCTCCACAGAATCATCTTTTTTAACGGGCACCAACATCGACGTGAATGGCGGCCTGCTGTTTTCATAGGTTTCACGGCCTACATAAGAATATTAGGGAGTAATAAAAATGACTAAACCCGTTATCGGTTTCATCGGCCTGGGCCTTATGGGAGGCAATATGGTCGAGAACCTGCAGACCAGAGGCTACGCCCCGATTGTGCTGGACCTCAACCCGGATGCGGTGGCAGCGGTAGTAGCCCGCGGAGGCTCCGCAGCCAGCAGCGCTGCCGAACTGGCGGCCGCCAGCGATATTGTGATGCTCTGCCTGACCACTTCCAAGGTTGTTGAGTCGTTGGTGTATTCCGACGACGGCATTCTGGCTGGTATCAAGGAAGGCTCCATCGTTATTGATTACGGCACATCGATACCTGCGTCTACGCGCAAGATCGGTGCCGACCTTGCCAAAAAAGGCGTAGGCATGATTGATGCAGCATTGGGCCGTACTCCGGCTCACGCCAAAGACGGTTTGCTTAACATTATGGCGGCGGGCGATCCCGATACTTTCGCAAAAGCGAAGCCGCTGCTCGAGGAGCAGGGTGAGAACGTCTTCCATCTTGGCCCACTGGGTGCCGGCCATACCACCAAGCTGATTAACAATTTTATGGGTATGACCACCGTCTGCGCCATGTCTCAGGCGTTTGCCGTGGCTGACCGTGCCGGTGTTGATCGACAGCAACTGTTCGATATTATGTCGACCGGCCCGTCGAACTCACCCTTTATGCAGTTCTGTAAGAACTACGCCGTGGACGGAGTGAGTGACCTGGGATTCTCGATCGACAATGCCAACAAAGATCTTGGGTATTTCCTGGAGATGGTTGCCGACCTTGGCACACGAGCCGAGATAGCCGAGGGTACCTCGGCGAACCTGCAGGCCGCAGTAGAGATGGGACTGGGCAGCGGTAACGTCCCGGAGATCTTTGACTATTTTCTGAAGCTGGAGAAGTAAGCCGGCAAATGATTGACCTTAACTCACAGCCCGTGACCAATTCCCCCGTTTAGCCATGGCGAATTCAGTCGCATTAATCGGTGAGTGCATGCTGGAGCTGAGTCGTCAGCCCGACATGCGCCCATCGGGTAGCCTGCCCATGCAGTTGGCCTATGGAGGCGACACACTCAACTTCGCGGTATACCTGGCTAGGCAGGGCACGGCTGTTGATTATGTAACGGCTCTTGGCGATGACCCGCTGAGTGATTGGATGGTGGAGCAATGGCAGGGTGAGGGCGTGGGCTGTGACTTTGTGCAGCGCGAACCTGGCGCTGTGCCAGGTATGTACCTGATTGAAACCGACGATGAGGGTGAGCGCTCCTTCTTCTACTGGCGTGACAATGCGCCGGCCCGCAGGTTGCTCGATGATGAGGCCAGGGCAAGGGCGTTGTTTGCAGCGCTGGATGATCACGCTTACCTGGGTCTTTCGGGCATCACGCTTGCGATACTCAACGATAGTTCCCGCCAACTGCTGTTCGAATTACTGTCTGACTATAGAAGCAGGGGTGGCAAGGTTGTTTTCGACAGCAACTATCGCCCGGCGCTTTGGCCAAGCGTGGAGGCAACGCGCTCGGCCTATGAAGCCATGTATCGCTTAACAGATATCGCATTGCCTACCATGGAAGACGAGCAGGCTGTTTTTGCTGATGATGACCAGGGTGAGCTTATCCTGCGGCTTCAATCGTGGGGTGTAAACGAGGTGGTACTAAAGATGGGCGAGTTGGGTTGCCTGGTTAGCGATAGCGCCGGCCTTGAATTGGTGCCCGCCAATGTTGTTACGGTAGTTGATACCACCTCTGCGGGTGATTCATTCAACGCCGGTTATCTCGCGGCACGCATTCAGGGAAAGGCCCCGGCTGAGGCCGCGAAAGCAGGGCACGCGGTGTCATCAATTGTTATCCAACATCGCGGTGCAATCATTCCAGTATCTGCGATGCCAGTGTGAAGTTGTCATGAAAAAAATCTTACTTGTTGTAGCCGTAGTCTTTCTGGCCATCCTGGTATTCCGGGGTTTTGGCTCACCGGAGCATCCAAAGCTGATACTGACCAGCGATGGCCTGGACGATATAAGAAGTCATCTCGGTCAGGCGCCGCTGTTCGATACCAGCCTGGCGCGGGTGCGCCTGGAAGTTGATGCAGAAATCGCAGCCGGTATTGATACCCCGATTCCCAAGGATTTTTCGGGAGGCTACACCCACGAAAGGCATAAGCGTAACTACCTGATGGCGCAGCAGGCGGGCTTGCTGTTCCAGATACTGGAGGAACCGAAGTACGCTGAATATGTGCGTGACATGCTTTTTCAGTACGAGGCCATGTACCAGGGGTTACCGCTTCACCCCATGGAGCGCTCGTATGCGCGCGGGAAGCTCTTCTGGCAGTGCCTGAATGAAAGTGTGTGGCTGGTTCACATGAGTCAGGCCTATGACTCGATACATGACTGGCTGTCGGCTGATGAGCGCGAGAGCCTGGAAGCCAACCTGTTTCACCCCGTGGCCGATTTTATCTCCATAGAAAACCCGCAGTTCTACAACCGGATTCACAATCACAGCACCTGGGCAAACGCCGCCGTTGGCATGATCGCGCTGGTGATGGACGACGAAGAGTTATTGCAGCGTGCGCTGTACGGCCTTGAGGATGATGGGCTGGAGCTGGGAGTAAAAGACGATGATGGCGGGTTTATCAAGGTTGAAGGACAGCTAGCGGGGTTCCTCGCAAACCTCGACGAATCATTCTCACCCGATGGCTACTATACCGAAGGGCCCTATTACCAGCGCTACGCGATGTACCCGTTTCTTGTATTCGCCACTGCGCTGCATAATGCGAAGCCAGAGTTGGAAGCGCTCAAGCATAAGGGCGGGGTACTGTTAAAGGCCGTTGATGCCTTGCTGAACCTGACCGATGCCGACGGAGAATTTTTCCCGATAAACGACGCCCAGAAAGGGATGTCTTATCGGTCTGCTGAATTGGTGACAGCCGTCAATATCGCTTACTTTTATGGCCGGCAGGATCCGCAGTTGTTGAGTGTAGCCCAGGCGCAGGGCCAGGTTCTGCTGGATCAATCGGGACTCGCCGTGGCCAGGGCCATCCATAATGGTGATGCCCAGTCCTTCGCTAAAAAATCTGCTAATTTCACCGATGGTGCCGATGGCGAGCAGGGTGGACTTGCCATTCTGCGCTATGGCACCGAAGACCTTGCGGTTGTGTTCAAGTACGCGGCCCAGGGGCTGAGCCACGGCCACTACGACAAACTGTCATTCTCCATGTTCGAGCGAGGCGAAGAAGTACTGCAAGACTACGGGCTGGTACGTTTCGTTAACATCGAACAGAAGGGTGGTGGCAACTACCTAGACGAGAACGCAACCTGGGCCAAGCAGTCAATCGCCCACAACACGCTGGTGATAAACGAAACGTCGCATTTTGAGGGTAAATACGAAACGGGTAGCCAGCATCACTCTGAGCTGTATTTTTTCGAGACAGACGACCCCAATGTGCAGGTTGTAAGTGGCACCGAGAGCAATGCGTATCCTGGAACGGAAATGCGCCGGACATTGGCGCTGATCAAGGGCAAGAATTTCAAGGAGCCCTTCGTGCTAGACCTGTTGCAGGTTGACGCAAGCAATGAGCAGCAATACGACCTGCCGTTTTACTACATGGGGCAATTGTTGGAGACTAATTTCGACTACGAGACCCCGGAAGTGCTGGCCCCAATGGGCGAGGACAACGGTTACCAGCACCTGTACCTGGAGGCAGCGGGTAAGCCGAAAGCGGACGTTGCGAAGCTAAGCTGGTTAGGCCGCGGTGGCTTCTACACACTAACCTCGGCTACACACGAGGCCGACCAATTATTATTCGCCCGTGCAGGTGCCAATGATCCCAACTTCAACCTGCGACGCGACCCCGCATTTATTCTGCGTCGCCAGGGTGCAAGCTCAACCGTGTTTGCCACAGTCATTGAGGCCCACGGTAGCTACAGCCCGGTAACCGAACTGGCGATAGACTCAAGAAGCCTGGTCTCTGGCCTTAGGGTGGTTCACGATGGACCAGACTACACGGCCATTGCCATCGAAGATGTGGCCGGTGAAGCATCGCTGTTCGTTATCTCCAATGCAAATGCCTCCGCAACGGAAGAGCATGAATTGCTTGTTGAAGGTAAGAGCTACTCCTGGGTTGGGCCGTATCACTACGTAGACGCCCCGTAACGCGCTGTTCCTGAAAAGTAGGCGTGTCTTTTATAGAGCGGTAAAGACACAGTAGTCGCCCTCGCTCATGTGGTAGCACCTCAGGCCGTTGCTGAGAAAGGCAGCGCCGCCGCGGTAGAGTTTCCTAACAGCATACAATAGCGGTCTTCCAGTTCCCTGCAGGAGCCGCGGATGCTGCGGATAGATTCCGCCGCAATCGGTTCCAGCACCGTCACCCGGATTGTGGCAGGGCGCAGCAGAAAAGCACCCTTGGGCAGGGCATCTTTCACATTGTGTAACACGATGGGCACGATGGGAACGCCCGCCTTGCGTGCCAGCAGGAAGGCCCCGTGCTTGAATGGCTGAATGTCACCCAGGGTGCTACGCGTACCCTCGGGGGCGATTACCAGCGAGCGTCCAGATTGGAGGACTTCCAGCGATCGCTTCAGCACCTCACTCTGGTCTTTTTCACTGCGGTCCACGAAGATAGTGTCCACCTGGCGAAGCAGCGGCCCCACCAATGGGTTGTCGGCCATCTCTTTCTTGCACATCGCAACTACGTCTTCACGCAGAAGGTGGGCCAGCACCAGGGAATCCATGAGGCTCTGGTGGTTGAAGACAAAAATTGCCGGGCGCTCCCGGTGCAGGTTGTGGTGTCCGTCGATTTCAAATTCCAGGCCTGCGAAACCGCTACCGATATCACCCAGCATACGCGTCATGCGGTTGGCGTTGCTATAGGCCGGCCCCCCCAATCGCCGGCTGACAGCGCCGATTGCTGCGGTGGCCAGCACTGACTGGGCAACCAGGGATGTGCGGGCAACTTGTTCAATCCCGGGCAAGCCGCGGCTGCTGAAGTGCAGTTGGGGCCAGCCCTTGTTGCGCGCGTGTACGGCGAGTTTTTCCGAAGGGTTCACCGCTACTGGATGACCCACTTTGCGCAACAGGGGGAGGTCGTCGCTGGAATCTGAATAGAACCAACTGCGCTTGAGTGTACCGCCCCGTTGCTTGAGTACCCGGCGCGCGGCGAGCGCTTTACCCTCTCCGTAGCACAGCGGCACGATGGTTTTGCCAGTGAAGCGGCCGTCTTGTACTTCCAGTTGGGTGCAGCATATTTCGTCTATCCCGAGAACATCTGCGACTGGCCCGGCCTGGTAGCGCGTGGCCGCGGTCACCATCACCAGGCGGTGACCAGCGGCCCGGTGTGCCTCAACCAGTTCAATGGCCTCGCGATAAATGTTGCGCGCGATACTGTTCTTGAATGCCCGTTCGCCGATCTTCTCGAGGGTGTCCTCAGACCGTCCGGTGAGGGCGTGGGCCAGGCGAT
Source organism: Halieaceae bacterium (assembly GCA_039964455.1). GTDB lineage: Bacteria > Pseudomonadota > Gammaproteobacteria > Pseudomonadales > Halieaceae > CALJFL01. The sequence goes on from JBDVXK010000016.1 coordinate 127,854, forward strand.
GGATCAGCTTGTGGTAGTTGCCCCCTCTGGTTTTATTGCCGTTGCGCAGGGCATCCCGCAGCAGCGTGGCAGATTCCCTGATCTCGCCGTGCCTGGCGCCGGCTTTGGCACTTTCGAGGGCGAAGGGCACCAGGGAGTAGCCCGCAATCAGGGTTCGGTCCAGGTCGAAGAAAGCGACAGTAGGGCCCGCACCTTCCCTGGCACAGGCAATATCGTGAATATGGGATTTTATGTTGATCACCGGGCGCCTCCGCCGTCAGCTGCACAATAGAAATAATGAAGAGCAAGATTCTTGCCAGCACCCGGATTATGCGGATTTAGTGTTACAGATTGATGAATGAGAACACTGAGCCTGTAAATACGGCTTTGGCCTGGTGCATTCGCGCACCACGACAGTGCGCTGTGGGCGGAAGGGGGAAGTGGTCTCCATAGGTTGGTCCGTGGGCTGCGAGCCTAGGCCATAGTGACGTTCTATCGAGAGCAGGCATGCTCGCTGATTGTGTTTATTGGGCCTGCAGACCTGTCGAAGTTTCCGTCAAATCCTCGGAAACTCTATTTGGACTTGTGGACAGGCCTAAATTGTAGGGGCGTGCGATACAGCCAGATACAAAAAAGCCCTGATATACAGGGCTTTTCTGATCATCTATTAATATTGCTAGATGAGCTTTTGGTGGAGGCGGCGTCAACTGGAAACATTAACTAAGATATTGATAATGCATAATAAGTACTAGATAGGTTTCAAAAATACCCCCAATAGTACCCCTAGGATGCAGGGGTTATCTCCCTGGTATTGTATTCCAGCCCGTCCCAGAGTCTCGGGATAGGCTGAAGCGAGTGAAGTTATTATTGCATCAGAGTGCTGGGCCCAATACCTCGGTTGAGAAGTTCCTGCCCTGGCCCAACTTCGTGACGGTTGAAGAGATAGTTGTTGCTGGTGCTATAGCTTGGCTGTACATTCCCATAAGGTACAAGGATGTATCATGCGTCTAATAAATAATTCTTTCAATTTCAGCTGGTTGGAGCCTATTCACGAGGCTTCAGAAGTAGTATTTGGGGCCAATTTTAACAAATGAGCGAACCTTCAAACCTCAAATCCACCCTATGGGGCGCGGCAAATACCCTCCGGGGTTCCGCTGTCGATCGCACCGACTGGAAGGGCTATATTCTCCCCTTGCTATTCTTCAAGCGGATCAGCGACTGCTGGGATGAAGAAACCACCGAGGCATCTGAGCTGTTCGGGGACTCTGATCCCAGTCTTTATGAAGAGGTGCATCGCTTTCAGGTCCCCGAAGGTTGCCATTGGAATGATGTGCGGGAGACCTCGGCCAATGTTGGTGCAGCCCTAAAACACTCCATGCAGGAGATCGAACGCGCCAATCCCGACACGCTCTACCGCGTCTTCGGAGCCGCCGACTGGGGCAACAAGGAGAAATTCTCCGACGAGCTCGTAAAGGACCTGATCGAGGGTTTCTCCTCGATCGAGCTTGGCAACAATGCTGTCGACACCGACATCCTCGGCGACGCCTATGAGTATCTCGTGGGCAAGTTTGCCGACGTCACCCGCCGCAACAAGGCCGGCGAGTTCTATACCCCCCGTAGTGTGGTGAGAATGATGGCTGAGATCCTCGACCCTAAGGAGGGCGAGTCGATCTATGACCCGGCCTGTGGCACGGGCGGTATGCTGCTCGCGGCCATCGATCACGTGAAGCGAAATGGCGGTGACCCGCGCACATTCTTTGGTAAGATCTACGGCCAGGAGAAGAATCTTACGACCTCCTCGGTCGCTCGGATGAATCTCGTCCTCCACGGCATCGAGGATTTCCAGGTAGCCCGCGAGGACACCCTCCGCGATCCCGTCTTCACTGACGGTGCCGGAGGCCTCGCCACCTTCGACTGCGTGATCGCTAATCCACCGTTCTCGCTCAAGGAATGGGGACGCGAGATCTGGGAGAACGACCCTTGGGGCCGAGCGCAGTACGGCCTGCCCCCGGACAGCTACGGCGATTACGCTTTCGTGCAGCACATGATCGCGTCGATGGCCCATGGCGGAAGCAGCCGCATGGCGATCGTCCTCCCGCAAGGCGCACTTTTACGCACCGGAGCGGAAGCCGAGATCCGGAGACGAATTCTTGAACAAGACTATGTAGAGGCAGTCATTGGCCTTGCGCCGAACCTCTTTTATGGCGCAGGCCTTGCGGCCAGCGTGGTGGTTCTTCGACGACGAAAATCGGAGCAACATAAAGGGAAGGTTCTCTTTGTTGATGCCTCCCGCCTCTTCCGAGCGGAAAGAGCACAGAACTTTCTAGACCCGGAACACGGGGAGAAGGTCGTGGAGTGGGTTCGTGCATTTGAAGATGTCGAGCACCGAGCGCGAGTCGTGGCTATTGATGAGATCAAAGACGAAGGTTGGACGCTCAACATCGCGCGCTATGTCCTGCCGCCCATCGGCGAAGACATTCCGCCGCTGCCTGAGGCCGTTGGCGCCCTAAAGGAGGCGCTCACTGAAGCGCGTGCGGCCGAAGACCATCTCCGCAACGTGTTGACCCAAGGAGGGTGGCTGAAATGAGCGACCACCTCTCACAGAAGGAGCTCGAGTCCTACCTCTGGGGCGCGGCCACGCTGCTGCGCGGGCTAATCGACGCCAGCGATTACAAGCAGTACATCTTCCCGCTGCTCTTCTTCAAGCGGCTCTCGGATGTTTGGGACGAGGACTACCGTGAAGCCTTCGAAGACTCGCAGGACGAGGGCTATGCGTCGGCTACCGCCAACGACCGTTTCACCATTCCCGAGGCTGCGCACTGGAAGGACGCCCGCGATGCCTCTACCGATGTCGGCCGTGCCCTGTTGAACGCCTACCAGGCCATCGAGTCCGCCAACCCGCAGAGGCTGCAAGGCGTCTTCGGCAATGCCGCCTGGACCGATAAGGCGCAGATGCCCGACGAGACGCTCAAGAACCTCATTGAGCACTTCTCGAAGCACACCCTGAGCCTAGGTAACGTGCCCGAGGACCAGCTCGGCAACGGCTACGAATATCTCATTAAGCAGTTTGCCGACGACAGCGGCCACACCGCACAGGAGTTCTACACCAACCGCACGCTCGTGCATCTGATGGCGCAGATGCTCGAGCCCAAGGCGGGCGAGACCATCTACGACCCGACTTGCGGTACCGGGGGCATGCTCATCTCGTGCCTCGCCGAGGTGAGGCGCAGCGGTGATGACACCCGCACCATGGGCCTCTACGGGCAGGAGCTCATCAACATCACCGCAGCCATCGCTCGCATGAACCTCGTTCTGCACGGCGTTTCGGATTTCGATATCCGCAGCGGAAACACGCTGCACGAGCCCGCTCTAATCGGGGGTGACCAACTAAAAACCTTCGATGTAGTGCTCGCCAATCCGCCGTATTCCATCAAGAAGTGGAACCGCGAGGCATGGCAGAGCGATCCATGGGGACGCAATTTCCTTGGCACCCCGCCGCAGGGTCGAGCCGACTACGCCTTCTTACAGCACATTCTGAAGAGCATGAATCCGAAGACAGGCCGCTGCGCGATCCTCTTCCCGCACGGCGTGCTCTTCAGGAATGAAGAAGAAGGTATGCGGACAAAACTCGTCGAGAAAGATCTAATTGAGTGCGTGCTCGGGCTTGGCCCAAACCTGTTCTACAACTCACCGATGGAGGCGTGCGTTCTATTTTGTCGTTCCGAGAAAACGAAAGAACGCAAAGGCAAAGTCCTCTTTATCAATGCCGTCAAGGAAGTGACTCGTGAAAAAGCGCAGAGTTTCCTCAAGCCGGTGCACCAGGCCAGCATCCTAGAGGCTTATCAGGAGTTCACAGAGAAGCCTGGATTCTCGCACGTAGCGACAACCAAAGAAATTTTAGCTAAGGATGCCGACCTCTCCATCCCCAAGTATGTCGAGAAGGCCACCTCTAATTATGACGGAGCTGTCGAATTGGATCTCCCAGTTGCCTGGGCCTCCTTTGAAGACGACGGGGGCGGCTTCTGGACGGAGATGAATTCTCTCGTGGGGGTTCTAGATGGAGTTGTTGCTGCGGGGGCGAAGAATGCCTAACGCTCTCCAGCAGATGCAGTTCTTCCGCTTCGATCAGATGGCAACCCAGGTCAAAGACAAGGTTGAGCCTAAAGACGCTAGTGTTGCCCGCTATGTCGGTCTCGAACACATCGACCCCGGGTCGCTGAAAATCCGCCGCTGGGGGAAACCAAGTGACGTTGATTCCAGCAAGATATTGTTTAGATCTGGTGACATCATCTTTGGTAAGCGGCGCGCCTATCAACGAAAACTCGCTGTAGCCGATTTTAATGGAATTTGCTCCGCACATGCGATGGTCTTGCGTCCTAAGACCGATGTCATCCTGGCAGAGTTCCTGCCGTTTTTCATGCAGAGCGACATCTTCATGGATCGTGCAGTCAAGATCTCAGTAGGCGGACTATCACCGACCATCAACTGGGGAGATCTTGCGAAAGAAGAGTTCTTCCTGCCACCGTTGGAGGAGCAGCGGCAGATTGCGGAGGTACTGCAGGCGGCACAAGAGACCAGGGAATCACTTCAGTCGCTCAAGGACCAAGTGCAGCTGCAGCGTGACCCGCTCGCGACAGAGGTCATATGGCGAGGGGTGCCACCTACTGGCAGGGGGCTGCTTCCAAAGGACTGGCCACTGCCTTCCAGCTGGAAACTCGGTCGGGTTGATGACGTTGTGAGATTTCGTGGCGGCTCTCAGCCTCCCCGAAGCACGTTCGTCTATGAAGCACAGTCAGGCTATGTACGCCTCCTTCAGATCCGGGATTACAAGTCAGATGAGAACCTGACGTTTATTCCCGAAGACAAAGCTAGAAAGCGGTGCTCCGTCGAAGACATCATGATCGGCAGATACGGTCCCCCACTATTCCAGATCCTGCGGGGGTTGGAAGGCGCGTACAACGTTGCCTTGATAAAGGCAGAACCCGATGAGTCCTTAGTCGATAGGGAGTACCTCTACCATTTCTTCCGCCAGAGTCGACTTCACGACCTGATTGATCATATGTCGACCAGATCGGCGGGGCAGGCAGGCATCGAAATGGACGTGCTTAAGAACTACCCGATTCCTCTCCCGCCGCTTGCTGTTCAAGCAGAGATTGCTCAGCAGTTCAGTGCATTGGATGTTCTCTCTGAATCGATCGAACAGAGAATGGCAGCCATAGGCGGTGTATCTGAATGCATTTCGCGTGACCTGCGCGGAGGAGCGACCGCATGATCTTTAACGAAGCCAACACCGTCGAGGCCTTCATTCGCGACTTGCTCTGCGGCGGCATCACTCATCACACTGCTGTCGGCCCTGGTTTTTCTCGCCGATCCGGCCAGATCTCTGGCCTCGGCTGGCACTACCTTTCCCACGAGAACCTTCCCCGCAAGCCCCAGGAAGCGCTCGTCGAGGACCATCTCAGCGAGGCCCTCATCCGCCTGAACCCAACCATCGTCGCGCAGCCCGATCGCGTCGACGACGTGCTCTACCGGCTGCGGGCGATCATCATGGGTGTCCGAAGCGACGGCCTGGTCAAGGCCAATGAGGAGTTCGCCGCCTGGCTCACCGGCGAGAAGTCGATGCCCTTTGGTGAGAACGGCGAGCACGTCACCATCAAACTCATCGACTTCGACGACCTCGAGCAGAACCAATACGTCGTCACCCAGCAATACACCTTCCGCGCCGGTAAGACCGAGAAGCGGCCTGACCTCATTCTGCTCATCAACGGTATGCCGCTGGTGCTCATCGAGGCGAAGACCCCCGTCCGCTCCAGCCAGAGCTGGCTCGACGGGGCGCTGCAGGTGCACGACGACTACGAGTGCAACGTGCCCGAGCTCTTCGTGCCGAACGCCTTCTCCATCGCCACCGAGGGCAAGGAGTACCGCTATGGCTCGATCCGCATGCCCGTCGAGTTCTGGGGCCCGTGGCGGCTCGAGGACGATGATGCGCTGCCTTCGATGGAGCAGGTCGAGAAGGCCGTCTCCTCGATGCTGCGGCCGCAGGTCATCCTCGACCTGCTAGCGAACTTTACCTCATACGCAACCCAGAAGGGCAAGCAACGCATCAAGATCATTGCCCGCTACCAGCAGTATGAGGGCACTAACAAGCTCGTTGACCGGGTTGTAGCAGGTCACCCAAAGAAGGGCCTAATCTGGCATTTCCAGGGTTCCGGTAAGTCGCTCTTGATGCTATTTGCTTCCCGCAAGCTGCGTCTACATCCCGCGCTTAAAAACCCGACGGTGATGATTGTCGTAGACCGCATAGATCTTGATAGTCAAATCAGCGGCACATTTTATGCCAACGACGCAGCGAACCTCGTTAAAGCTGAAAGCCGCGAGGATCTTCAGGATTTACTGGGGAAAGATGTACGTAAGATCATTATCACTACTATCCATAAGTTCGGCGAAGCGGATGGTGTGCTCAACGACCGCGACAATATCGTCGTCCTGGTCGACGAGGCTCACCGCACCCAAGAGGGCGATCTTGGCCGTCAAATGCGCGATGCACTGCCTAACGCATTTCTCTTTGGTCTAACGGGTACGCCCATTAACCGGGCCGACAAGAACACCTTCTACGCCTTTGGAGCCGAGGAGGACTCAGGCGGTTACATGAGCCGCTATGGTTTCGAGGAGTCAATTCGAGACGGCGCGACCAAGGAGCTGCACTTCGAGCCGCGGCTGGTCGATCTGCACGTGGACCAGACCCAGATCGACGAAGAGTTTAAGGCGCTGACCGCCGACCTGACTGACGAGGAGCGGGATCAGCTGGGCAAGCATGCCGCGAAGATGGCGGTGCTCCTTAAGTCCCCGGATCGGGTCCAGGCAGTCTGTGCTGACATCGCCCAACACTTCAGTGAGAAGGTGGCTCCTAACGGGTTCGGCGCCCAGGTAGTGACGTTCGACCGCGAGAGTTGCCTTTTATACAAGGAGGCACTTGATCAGTATCTGGCACCTGAATCTTCGGATATTGTCATGTCAGTGAATAGTGGTGAAGACCAGTACGCTGCCTATCGTCGCGACCGCGATGCGGAGGAGAAGTTGCTCGATCGATTTCGGGACCCCAATGATCCGCTCAAAGTCATCATCGTCACCTCTAAGCTGCTCACCGGTTTTGATGCACCAATCCTACAAACGATGTACCTGGACCGCCCTCTTCGTGATCACACGCTGCTTCAGGCAATCTGCCGAACCAATCGCCCCTACGGACAGCAAAAAACCCACGGCCTGATCGTCGACTACCTCGGGATCTTCGATGACGTGGCCCAGGCGATTCAGTTCGACGAAGAGGGAATCATCCAGGTAGTTTCAAATATATCCGAGCTCAAGAAAAAGCTACCCATAGCGATTCAGAAGTGCCTAGAGTACTTCCCTGGGGTAGACCGCACCCTAACGGGCTATGAGGGACTAATGGCAGCCCAGGAGTGCCTGCCTAACAATGATGTTCGAGACCGCTTCGCAGAGGACGTCAGTTATATGGCACGCCTGTGGGAAGCAATATCACCCGACTCAATGCTCGGTGAGTATGAATCAGACTACCGGTGGCTGGTGCAGGTATATGAGTCCGTAAAGCCGGTCTCAACAACAGGTCAGCTGCTCTGGCATCGTTTGGGTGCGAAAACTATCGAGCTCATTCATGACAATGTTCATGTTGATACTGTGCGGGACGACTTGGAAATCTTGGTTCTTGATGCCGAGTTGCTCGAAGCTGTGCTGGGGTCTCCCGATCCGGGTAAGAAGTCGAAAGAAATTGAGATCAAGGTGTCCAGACGGCTGCGCAAGCACCTCCATGATCCACGCTTTAAGGCTTTGGCTGAACGTTTGGAGGATCTAAAGAATCGACACGAGCAGGGGCTTCTGGTCAGCGTCGATTTCTTGAAGGAGATGCTCAAATTGGCCCAGGATGTGGTGGCGATTGAGAGAGAGGTGCCACCGCTCGAGGACGAGGAGCGTGGGAAAGCGGCCCTCACCGAGCTATTCGAGGCGGCTCGTAATGAAGATACGCCGATCATCGTCGAGAGAGTTGTAGCTGATATTGATGAAATCGTTAGAACAGTCCGATTCGATGGCTGGCAGAGTACCCACGCGGGTGAAAGAGAAATCAAGAAAGCGCTGAGAAAGACGTTGTTAAGGTACAGGCTGCACCAGGATGCTGACCTCTTTGATAAAGCCTACAAGTACATCCAGGAGTACTACTGACGGGATGAGTCCAAGCTGACAGGGGTATTTTTCGGGGTATATTGATCTGGGTTACCGATCAAAGCGAATAGAATCAGCCGCCTAGCTTGGATTTACAGGTGACCACATTTCAACTGAATTATCTCAGCATGCGACCATGTCCGCTTTCGTCGCAGCGGGCATAAGGTGTCCTTGTCGAAATTCCAGACGTAAGGAAAAATTATGGAATCGTTAGAAACAATCGCATGGCTGCCAGTTACTGTTATAGCCGCTACCTCCCTGTTTGTTCTTCGAGAAATCTTTGAATTTTTCAAAAAGCGTGGAGAAAGACGCCGAAAGCTGATTGCCGCAAAATCTCTACTGAAGATTGAAATTGAACGCAATTATTATACAAAAAATAGAATATTAGAGATCGTGAAAGATATAAATGAAAACTTTGACGGCCTGGAAGGCCCATGCGAATTTAGCCTAGTCTCAAGGCCTTCAGACACTTCCTATTATGAGAGGAAGGACCTAGGGGCGGATATACACCTCCAAGCTGGAATGCCACTGCCAAGACTATTTGTGGAAGAGTTTGAACGTTGGCTGCCAGCTATCGCAGAATTGGATAAAAAGCTATTTGAAAGCACGATGGCAATGTATGAAGCCATCTCCGAACTAGAGCACTTAAGATCTGGCCTATTTGACTATATTTCCGATTTTGAAGAGGGTGATCACCATATGCTTCGAGGATTTGTTGACTATGCAGTGAATCAATTTGCGGATATCGATAAGTCTTTTAAAGACTACTATACAGAAATTGCCGATACCGAAGAGATACCCAGTAGAATGAGGTAATAAAGGAATTTATCTAGTGTCGTCTTTCATCTGAGGTCATTGGTATGAATCGGAATATTAAAACGTGTATCACAGGTAGGTTTCCGTCGGCACGATATATTTTTGTCAGGCTTCAGAATCTGTAAGTTGGGGGTATATTTGGGGGTGCTTTGATTTGCGATTTGGACTAAGTGTCGATTTCTCAATGCGTTAAGTATTCACGCCCGTTGTCTGTTTATCAATTGAGGCGTGCCAGCTTAGGGTTTTTGGGATCAACACCCGGACGGTGTTGATCATCAGTTAGTAGCATTGATCCCTGTCATTGCGGATATACATAGTTCTACTAAAATGAAACGAGTATCCAAGGAGGGTGTCGTGCGCTGTTTACTTGCTTTTGTTCTTGCTTTTAATGCTGCATCTATTGCTATGGCCGCGAAGACGGTTGATGTGCTGGTTATCCCAGAAGGAAATTACCCTTATCGAGTTGTTAGTACACCGCCGGGAATAGACTGCCCTGGTGTCTGTACAGCTAAGTTTAAGGGTTCTGGCGAAGTTGTTTTAGAGGGTGAAGCCCTTTTTCCGCTTGATAACTTTTTCTTCTTTCTAGCTTGGTCTGGTTCTTGCGTTGATAGTAGCCCGACATGCACCTTGCGAGGAAACGGTCAGTTTGGTGTAACTACTGAGATACCTTCATTACCTCTGCAGAGTGTCTTTTCGACAGTTCTAGATCCAGAGAATCCGCGCTGGCCTCTACCGAGATATTCAGACCCGGGTCTTGTAGAGCCAGGGTTTCCCAGTGTCTACATTTGGGATTACCTGACTGGCCTTCGCTGGATGAGGGATGCAAATTGCCTGAGGGGGCAGTATCCAAACTTAGGTGTTGGCAATATTGATGGTGATGTTGCTTGGCAGGACGCACAACTTTTTGTTGCTGAGCTCAATATGGGTGCGTATAGCGCGTGCACTACAGCCAATGATCCGTGCCTTTCCAACTCTGGTGAGTGGGCGATTCCTACGAAGAATCAGCTTGAAACGCTTTTAGATGAAAGGTTTGCTTTTCCGATGATTTCGAATCGCGAGGGCGACGCGGCAACATCTTCCGGTGACCCTTTTATAAACAATGTTGGACAGAAATATTGGACTTCAACACCTCAAGTTACGCAGAATGGATTGCCCTCCGGCGCAATGTGGGTCATTGATACTGGAAACGGGGGAGTGAGCTCGCTGATCACAGACACTAGTAATTTGGCGTCTGTATGGCCGGTTTGCGTGAATTCAACCGCTGAGTAGCTCATACCTCTGCCGATTAGCTTAGGTCATTACCAGTGAAACGTTCAGTGCAATTAATTTCACTAGCCTAGTGTGTGGCCCGAACTCGGTTACGTCACTCGCTGACTAGGTCCTTAGTCTCTAATTCTAGCTTCTCCATGATAGCTGCAAGTTGTCCGGCTGACAGCGGCACATCTGATTTGAGTGTTTTGATGTCTAGGGGGTCAGTAGAGCCGATAAAGAGACCCAGTGCCCCTTGCTGTGGATCGGATATTCCGACTAAATTAAGCACATCTAAACAAGCTTTTCGCCTAGTCTCGTCGCTTTCGGCATGTTGGATAATATTAGTTAGCTCCTCTGCAGCCAGAGCCGCACCGGCCCTTAGCTTGTCTACCGCTGATTTAAGAATTTCCCATTTTGTGGAGTTCAGCGCGGCCTCGAATACTGGGTCGTTTTTCCACTCGCTTATAGTTTGTGCTGAGACATCAATAATCTCTGCTACCTTCTTTCCATTTGTTCCCTTTGCGAGAAGCGGAATTGCTTGCAGCTTTTTGCACGATAAATTCTCTACCACTGTTCGGATTCCTTCAGGTTTGTTCGGGTCGATAGCAGATCAAATTAATTGACCTTCAACTTTGCTTCCGACAATTGCATCGTATCCACTGGGAAAAGATCGCGGCAGGCCAAATAATGTAAGCAGAGAGCTTCTAAGCCTACATTGGCATACTGGGTGCCAATTTCTTCCATTACCTCTTGGAATGCCAGTTCCACAGTTTCGATCTGATCCTCTGCTACGTTGCGCACTCGTATTCTGTACTTACCATTCCTTACTTTACGACTGTCGATATACTTGATGTCTGTCTGCATGTTTGTCTCTCTATATATCATTAGTAATCTCAACCGAAGGCTTAGAATACTCGCCCCCCAACCCCCCAATTGATATAGGCATAGGGGGTGGGAACGTATTGTCTAAACCTGCGGAAGAGGTAAACCTCAACCGTCGGAGCCTAGCGTGCAGCGATTCACGCTTTTCTAGCTCTTCCTCTTTCCACCCTCTCAGATCGCCAACAGGGTGCCCGCGTCGTGCAGGAAGAGCGGTGGACCGGTTGATCACACCCAACACTCGCACGTGCAGCCGTACGCATTTCATTTCGGCTGCGTTCGGGTTCGTTCAAACCCGAAAATTCTTTTGTCTTACTGTCGTGCCTCTTGGATTCGTACCGTTACCCAATCGTAGACTTCGTCTTCAACCCAGGCAGAGGCGCGTTTACCGATTTTTACTGGCGCAGGGAACTCATTGTTTGCGACAAGGCGATATATGCTGCTTCGTTTGTAGCCAGTTATTGCTTCCACCTGTGGGAGGCGAATGAGTCGGTTTGTCATTTCACTTAAGTCCTCGGCCAAAAAAAAAGAGCGACCACCGAAACGATATGCCTCAGTTGAGGTTCCATATCGCTCCTTCGTGGACGCTCTTTCCTTCCGACCCTTTGCTTGCCAGGTCTGTATAGAATGACTATAGGCTTCCTGGGCAATAAGTCAAGAATAAATTCACGTAACTCATTGATTTAAATACGCATTTGACAATCATGCTCACCCTGGAGAAGTTTCGCTGGGGTTGGTTGAAGCCAATACTTTCCCTCGAGCCTGTCCCCTTAACTCATCTAAGTAGTCAGCCCAACCCTGCATCATTATTTTGCGGTTCATCAAATGTGCGGTGCGATTGTATGCCCTGCCGTTGGCATCCTTCACGGCATGCCCGAGTTGATGCTCTATCCAATCAACTCGATATCCCAAAACTTCATCTAGAATCGTGCGCGCCATTGCCCTAAAGCCGTGTGGGGTCATCATATTGTTTTCGTACCCTAGCGTCCGCAAAGCTGTGCGAACACCGTTCTCGCTGAGTGGGCGAGTTTTACCTCTGGCGCTAGGAAAGACATACAAGCCTTGCTTTGAGCTTTTTTTCAGTTCGATCAATAAGGCCTGGGCCTGCTCGGAGAGTGGGACGATGTGTGGTTGTCTCATTTTCATTTTTCTTGGTGGGATTTCCCAGCGAGACTCTTCCCAGTTGATCTCAGTCCACTCCATATGTCTCAGCTCGCCTGGTCGACAGAAAAGTAGCGGAGAAATGAGGAGAGCTGTTTTCACTACCGGCGTGCCCGTATACCCATCCATTGCAACGAGTAGAGTCCCAACCTCCTGAGGTTCGGTAATCGCGGCGAGATGCTTTTTGGTGGGGTTGGACAGCGCGCCCTTTAGATCAGCGGTGGGGTCGCGTTCAGCTCGCCCAGTTGCAACTGCAAACCTGCAGATCTGTCCGACAGTTTGTTTTGCTCTGTGTGCGGTTTCCACAGCCCCACGAGACTCGATAATGCGAAGCGACTTAAGTATTTCAAGCGGCGTAAGTTGAGTAATCGGAAGTTTACCGAGGCGTGGGAAGAGATCTTTCTCAAGTGCTCGCCAGGTTCGATCGCGGTGGCTCTCTGAGCGGTCTTTCATCTTGGTGTGAAACCATTCGGACGCAATTAGCTTGAAGGAGTCTGTGGCTTCTTGGTCTTCAGCCAATTTGCGAGCCCTTTTAATCTTCGCGGGATCAATATTGTCGGCCAGATGCTTGCGAGCAATGACATGCTTCTCTCGTGCTTGAGCCAATGAGACATCGGGGTATACGCCTAGCGCGAGCGTTTTTTCCTTTCCTGCAATTCGGTACTTGAAACGCCAATATTTGGAGCCGTTTGGCATGACCTGCAAAAACAGACCTCGCCCATCGGAAAGCTTGTAGAATTTATCTCTTGGTGCGGCCTGCTTTGCCGCTGTTGCAGTTAATTTCACTCAACACCTCCATCGTGTATGAATTCCCTCCCTGGAAGTATGAATTTGGGGGTATCAACTTTTCCTGTGGGTAATGTGCCCCCAGAGATACCCCCACCACTGACAGGATGTCAGCGAACACCATAGGACTTCTTTGGAAAGAAAATGTCAATAACTCACTGATAATCAATGAGTTATTGGACGTTATGGGATGTTATGAGAATATAATATGGTGGAGGCGGCGGGAGTTGAACCCGCGTCCGCCAGTACTCTGCCTTCGGCTCTACATGCTTAGATTCCGTCAATTAATTTAGCCGCAAACAGCCCGACGGGCAGGACGTTTTTGGCGATCTTGATATTTATTTAACGGCTCCACCTCAAGCGTGTTTCGCCACGATCCAGTTCTGTATGACAGTCTATAGCGCGGGGCTGGAACCTTGCTAAAGACCGCCAGGGCCGAAGCACCTGGATGGTGTTACAAAGGGCTACTTACGCAGCCAGTTGTGCACCGTAGTTGTCGTCATTGGCAACTAATAGTTTGCAGCTTTGGATTTACGTGATTGGCTACCATCACGGCATGCACCTCAGGGTTTGTTACCGTCGTCGAATCCGTATCGCCCCCAGATGTGAACGGGCGAGTATACGCCTGTTCTGGCCAGTTTTGACCCCCCAATAGTGTGAAAGTTCCATGTGTGTATGTAACCAGCGGGTGGGCGCTAATGATATTCCCGTTTGGTGGCTCGATTGAGATGATGCCTGCTCAGGCCTGACATTCTTCTACTGGTTAGCTAAAATTAGCTAATTAGGTGTAGATGGGAGGGCTGGAATTATGGAGTCCAAAAAAGTGAAGGTCACACAGGTAAACATGCACGAGGCCAAAACCCGGCTGTCGCAGTTGGCTGAGATGGTCTGGCGCGGCGAAGAGGTGGTGATAGCCAAAGCGGGCAAGCCCTACCTGGATTTAAAACCGCATGTGTCCAGCGGCACGGCGCGCCAACCTGGCAGGTACAAAGACGCCATTGAGCTCGCAGCAGATTTTGAGGACACGCCCACCAGCATCCTCGATGACTTTGAGGGCAGCACATGAAGCGCATATTGCTGGATACCCATGTGCTGCTTTGGTGGCTGATGGATTCGCCCAAGCTGGGCGCCACCGCCAGGGAAGCCATCGCAGCCGCGGATAACGTGGTGTACGTGAGTGCCGTCAGTATCTGGGAGATCGCCATTAAGAAATCGCTGGGTAAACTGCGCGCGCCCAACAACTTCGATCACATCCTCGAGCAGGAAGGTTTCGAGGAGCTGCCAGTGTCTGTTTATCATGCCGAGCAGGCCGGTGGGCTGCCTGCCCATCACCGCGATCCCTTCGATCGCATGCTGGTTGCCCAGGCCCAGGCCGAAGGGCTTTTATTGTTCTCGCAAGATCAGCAGATAAGCGCCTATGGGATACGCACGGCTAACCCCATGGTTTGATGTTTGGGCGGGTGCAGCGCCCGGTCAATCTTGTTCCCACTAGGGGGTATGTCGCCATTCCCCTGTGAGCGCCTACACTGGTCCCATGAATAACAATAAGCAGGATTCCAGGCCCGCTATTATCGTCTCGGTGGCCGCCCTGGGCACCGCCGCCGTTTTGCTGTTTGCGATAATGCCCTTGATCGTTGGGGGCATGGCCAGCCGGTTTGCACTGTCCGACACCCAGAGTGGATTGGTCGCCACCGCCTATTTCGTGATCTACGCGCTGTTGGCGCTCACCTCGCCAACCTGGGTGCGCCGCCTGAACTGGCGTCATGCTGCCTTTGGTGCCTATGCCGTGTTGCTGTTGGGTATTGGGTTGGCGGTTTTGTCCTCCTCCTATGAGATGGCCATCGTGGGCATGGCAGTGGCGGGAATAGGTGCGGGCATTCTGTTCCCCATCAGCTTAACGCTGGCATCAGACACCCCAAATACCGACAGAACGTATGCCCTCAAGCTCACCGCTGAACAGCTGGTGCCAGCATCCCTGCTGTTGCTTATCCCCTTATTGGGTTTGGGTGCTGGCTTGTCACCCATGCTTTTGCTGGCCGCTGCCACCGTGGTCGTGTGTTTGTTGGCC
Source organism: Halieaceae bacterium (assembly GCA_039964455.1). Taxonomy (GTDB): domain Bacteria; phylum Pseudomonadota; class Gammaproteobacteria; order Pseudomonadales; family Halieaceae; genus CALJFL01. The sequence goes on from JBDVXK010000016.1 coordinate 143,029, forward strand.
AGCCTCGCCATGCCGGCCTCGGGGCCAGGTGCTGAGGGTTCTGTTGCCGCAGCCTCGGGTAGCGCGGTTTGGGGCTATCTTGCCTTGCTTGCCCTGGCTATTAACTTTGCCGGCTTTAGTGGTTTGTGGTTCTTCTTCGAGCGTATCGCGGTAGAGCAGGGCTTTGCTCCCGATTTCACAAATCTCTGGTTGGCAGTGGGTTTGATCACCTCGGGTCTTGGGCCTTTGGCGGCCGCCTTGTTGGCCGACCGCCTCGGCCGGATATTGCCCATTTTGTTTGGCACGCTGTTGTCCTTGGTGGCCGTTGGGGTTCTGGCCAGTGGCGTCGATCAGTTCCGCTACGCACTGGTGCTGTTCACTCTGCCGCTAGCTTATTACTTTGCCTTGTCCTACGTGATGGCGGTGATCGCGGAGGCCGACACCACCGGCAAAATAGCTGGCTTGATGGCGTTCTCATTGGCGGTAGGTGCTGCCACCGGCCCGGCGCTGTTCGGCATGATCAAGGATGCCGGCGGCCCGGTGCTTATGGTGATGGGCGCCTGCATCTTGCTGGGCGGAATATTGATTGTTGTCGTCGCCAGGGCGGCCACTGAACCAGAAAATCGGGAGTAGGCATGGCAGAGCAGGTACGCACCGAAAATCCGGAGTTCTTACATTTCAGTTTATCGCAGGTGGCGCAGGGCGCCGGCATGAGCGAGGAGCACGCGGGTTATATTGCCGATGCTATTGTCTTTGCTCATCGCCAGGGCAAACTGAACCAGGGTCTGGGTGTGTATGAGGCGATAGACCTGGTGCTGGAGATAGGCGTGCTTGACCCTGCAGCAGTGCCAGAGCTGGTCGACGAGGGCCCGGCCTTTGCGGTCTTCGACGGCAAGGGTTCCAGCGGCTACTACACGCTCACCCTCATGGCCAAAGCCGCGATAGAGAAAGCCCGCGAATACGGCATTGCCATTGCCTTCGGCGGCAACCATAACGACGGTGGCAGCTTCGCCAGCTACGTTCACATGGCCTACGAGCAGGGCATGGTCGGCATCGCGTCCAACAACACCGTGCCATTGGCAGCACCCTTTGGCGCCATGGAGAACCTGCTGTCGTGCCCACCCTTCGATGCCATCATTCCCGGCGGTAAAGAGCCGCCCATCTGGGCCAGCCTCAAGTTTGCTGAATGGTACGACGCCGATATTTCAGAAGCGGTGCTGCAAGACAAACCCATGAAGGGCAAGTGGCTGATAGATCCGGAGTCTGGCGAGCTTACCGATAACGCCAAACCCTATGCCAAACCCATCCCCGGCTACGGGCGAGTGTGGGACGCCACCTGCGCCGGACAAATCGAAACCCCGCGCACCTATGCACTGAACCTGTGGAACGAGGGCATGTGTTCCATAATCAACCCTCTGGGTAAACCCAGCACAGAGTTGCCCACCATCGAGGACTTCGCCGCCGGTAATGCGGCGCCCAGTGTCGGTGGCAGTTACTTCATGTGCATAGACCCCTCACGCTTTGGTCCGTTAGCGGCAGTGCAGGAACGATCCGACAAGTTCATCAACAAGGTGCGCAACGCCAAACCGCGGCCGGGGCATCGCGTACGTATTCCCGGCGAATCCGGTTATCGCTCACTCACGCAGAACGAACCCACGGTAGAGGTGCTGGAAAATCACTGGGGGCCGTTCTTCGACAACATCGCCGCCAAATATGGCCTCACCGAAAGCGGCTTGCGCGAGGCGTTCAAGAATGAGCAGTAATCCTTCTTCCGCTGAGGTGTTCGACATCAGCGCGTTTACCGGCGCCACCCTGCGCATGGATGCTCGTATTACTTATGAGGGCAAAAGCGCCGACGAAGTGTTCGACATTATGGGCGACCCCGAGCGCATCACCGATTGGTACCTGCTGGCCAAGCAGGTAAAGATGCACCCGCAAGTAGAGGGTGAAGAGCAGAGCTTCAATGTGGAGTTCACATTTTTTGGTGATGTGTTCGAAGAGATCCTGCACTGGGATCCACCGCATCGCTATGTTTACCTGGCCAAGGGCGATGACTTTCCCATCAAGGATTACGTGGCCTGCATTGAGGTAACGGAAGAGGGCGCCGGTACCGGCACCATGAGCTGGAAAATATACAGCGATGTGATTGAAGGCGAACACTTCCAGCGCATCTTGCCTGTGATACTGCCCGCGATTAACGAGGCCAGTATGAACAAACTGTGCGAGTTGATTGGCGGTACCTCTTGCATCGTTGATAGTTATTTTTAGGGAGCAGCCCATGTTTTTTGATTTAAGCGGTAAGCGCGCCTTCATCACAGGTGGTGCCAGTGGCATTGGCCTGGCCGTGGCGCGGCGCTTTGCCCAGGCGGGTGCCCGTGTGGTCATCGCCGATATGCAGGATGGGCAAGCTGTGGCAACAGAGCTGGGCGGTACCTTTGTGCACCTGGATGTGAGCGACAGCGCGGCGGTGCTATCAGCCCTTGCGCAGAACTGTGAGCAGGAAGGCAAGCTCGATATTCTCATTAACAATGCCGGTATCAACGGTGCCGACGGTGTCACCATAGAAGACAGCGACGAGACGCTCACGCGCAAGTTGTTGGAAATTAATACACTGGGTGTTTATCACGGCCTTAAGCATGGGCCAGCACACATCCGCGATGGCGGCGCTATTATCAACACCGCGTCGCTTGGCGCCACGCTCATGTTCCCAGGGTCTGGGCCTTACTCCGCCACCAAGGCCGCGGTGATCAACCTCACCCAAATGTCAGCGCTTGAGCTGGCCCCCCGCAAGATTCGGGTGAATGCTGTCGCGCCCTCGTTTATTCGCACGCCGCTGGCGCAAGACGATATCGAACTGTTTGAAAAGATTGGTTACAACGCCACCGCGGCGCAGCGTATTGCCGAGCCGGAAGAAGTCGCGGCGGTGTTTCATTTTCTGGCCTCAGACGATGCCAGTTACATGAATGGGCAAGTGATCAATGTCGACGGCGGGATGTCGCTGGGTTTCACCAATGAACAACTGGGGTTGATAAGCCAATGAGTATTACCAACAAGGTCCTGCATATCGAGCAGGGTAAGACGGCAGTGGTAGAGACGCCGGTGAGTGATCCTGCGCCGGGCTTCGTGCTGATCAAGCAGGCGGTGGCACCCAACTGCATTGAGCACAGAATCTTCGAGACCGGGTTCTATGAATTTCACGAGGGATGCGCCCATGCAGGTCACGAAGGTTGTGGCGAGATTGTTGCAGTGGGCTCCGGTGAAACGCGCTGGCAGGTCGGTCAGAGGGTGGTAGCTTTTCAGGGCTGGGCCTGTGGTGAGTGCTGGGTTTGCGAGAATGGTCTGGGAGCTACCCACTGTATCAATCTCAAACTACCTACAGACATCGAGGCCGCCAACGGCAGCGACTCCGGTGGCAACGGCTTTTGTGAGTATCGCCTGGTACCTACAAATATGCTGGAAGAAATTCCCGATGACCTGAGCTACAAGTACGCCAGTGCAGCCAACTGCCTTATAGGCTGCACCTATAGTGGAATACGAGATTTACACGTGGAGCCCGAAAGTGTCTGCCTGGTTGGCGGTGTGGGCTTTATTGGCTTGGCGACCTTGGTTAACCTCAAGTACCGTGGCGCCAAGGTAATCGTACTGGGCCGAGATCCATCGCGTATGGCCGCCGCTTTAGAGCGATTTGACGCAGACCACGTAGTCAATCCAGATGATGAAGATTGGCTGGAGCAGGTTAAAGCACTCACGCCACAGGGTAGGGGTGTCGATTTTTCCTTTGAGTGCTCCGGCTACCCTTACTACCAACAGCGCTGTCTGGAGGCGACCCGCCACTACGGCACGCTGATGTTATTGGGTTATGCAGCGCATGAGGGCGAGAGCCTTACCTGGAACATGCATACCGAGTCAGCACTGTGTTGGGGGCATAAGGTTGTCACGGCGCATTTTGATGTCAACTTCAATCACCGCAAGGATATTCTGCGCATACTGTGTGATCCCTGGATTCAATCAAAACTGGATCAATTGATTACCCATTCCTTTCCCATGTCCCAGGCAGATAAGGCTTTCGAATTGCTGGTTAATCGCAACCAGTCAGAGGGGTTTGTAGGAAAGGTACACCTGATTCCGGGGGAGTAGACTGCGGGTTTAACCCCAGCTGGTCTGCCCGCAGTTCTCCCGCTCAGCCCTGGTATCCGCCAGCAGGCATAACAACTCAAAAAACAAAGCGGCCGCCACGTGGCCGCTTTTACCGTCGCTGTCGCGGTTGGGATTCATTTCCACCATGTCCGCACCGATGATGTTGAGCCCCCGTGCGCCCAGAATAATATCGCGCACCTGCCTGGGGTTCAGGCCAAATGGCTCAGGGCCGGTGGTGCCCATCATGTAGTTGCTGTCCAGCCCATCCACGTCCAGCGAGAAATAGGTTTTGTCTTTGCCTACAACCTCGCGGGCCTTGTCGATCACGTAGTCGGTGCCTTTTTCAAACACTTCATCGGCGGTGATCACCGTCATGCCGCTGTCGTGAGAGAACTCCCACAAAAAGTTGGATCGGCCGCGTATGCCAATCTGCACGGTGCGCTCCGGGTCGATGAAGCCATTGAGCACAGCCTGGCGGAAGATGGAGCCGTCGTTCACCACGTCACCACCCCAACTGGCCATGGTGTCGCAGTGGGCGTCGATGTGTATCACCCCAAAGCTGTCGTCGTGCGCCTCGCTCAAGCCTTTCAGGCAGCCAAAGGTGGTGGTGTGTTCGCCACCGCAGTTGAGGGTGGCGCAGCCGGCCTGGCCCAGTGCCGCGAACACCTGGTAGATGTCGTCCAGCCGTGTTTGTAAGTCGGTTGCCGACCATTCCACATCGCCGTAATCAATCACGCTGCACTGCTCGAAGGGAATCTGCCCGGTGCTGTCATTGATGGGGCCGTAGTTGCGGCTCCACTCACGCACGGCTTGTGGCCCGTGTCGTGTTCCAGCCAATCCGATGGCACCTAAATCCAGTGGGCTGCCAACCATGGCAATGTCTACGCCTTCGCCAGAGCGTCGGTGTGGCGCCTGGAAAAACCCGGGGTGTTGCAGGAAGCCCGTGGTGTCCAGGTTGTAACCCTGTTCGGCGGCGCGCTCAAAAAACGCGGTCACCCCTGGCTCGGCAAAATCGAATGCGGGTCGGTCCATCGCCCGATACTTTGCCAGTTGTTCTTCGGTGAGCTTGGCCATCTGCTGAATCCTCTTTACAGTCCAGGCGCCATACCGCCGGCAACGGGTAGCGTAGTGCCGGTCACGTATCCCGACAGCTCGCTGGCGAGATACACCGCCGCCTTGCCAACTTCCTCTGGCTGCGCAGAGCGCCCCAAGGGGATTTGGCTTTCTTCCAGCGCCTGCGCTTCCGCCACGGTAATACCCTCGGCTTCAGCGAGCAGCGCCATAGTCTGTTCATGCATCTGTGTAATTACTGAACCCGGGCAAAGCGCATTCACGCGAATGTTATCCGGCGCATACTGCAGTGCCAGTTGTTTGGTCAGGCCTACGGCGGCAAATTTGCTGGCGGTGTAACAGGCGGGTATAGCGGGCATTGCACCGGTGCCGGCCAGTGAGGCAACGTTGATGATACTGCCACCGCGGGCTTTCATATGCGGAATCGCGGCCTCGCACACGTTCACCATGCCGCGCAGGTTCACTGCCAGGCTCACATCCCAATCGGTGTCGGTAAGCTCCAGAAAGTCTGCCGAGCCAAGGCCAACGCCGGCATTGTTGACCACAATGTCCAGCTGCCCGTGGCGTGCAATCATGGTTTCCACCACGGCTTTTACCATGGTCTTGTCGGTCACGTCGCAGGCCAGGCCGTCAATGTCCGACAATCCCTCGGCGCCTAGCAAGTCGCAGCCAATCACGGTCGCACCTTCGGCGATCAAGGCATTGAGAACTGCCCGGCCAATGCCGCGGGGGTGTCCGGCACCGGTAACCAGTGCGACTTTATCTTGCAGCAAATTAGCCACCAGCTTGTTTCTCCATAATTTCTACCGCGCTTAGCAGCCACTTCGGTGCGTCTTCTTCGGCGCCAACACCACCGTAACTGAGCAGGCCTTCCTCTTTCAGTTCGCCACTGCGTATGCGCTGGCACACATCATCAAGGTCATCCACAAAGCGTTGCAGGTCGACTTCTTCCATCACATCAATGGTCAGGTGTATTGCCGGTGGGTTGTTAACGCCCAGTAGGCGCCAGCCTTTTTCTTCCATGCCACCTACGACCAGTTGGATGTTGAATCCGTCGGAGGCAATCATCATCAGCGGCCCCTGGGTCGGCCAGGTGCGCAGCCCCTCTATGCGTTCACAGGCGTCGCTGATTGTGCTTTTAACATGTAGCAGATTGCGGGCGTTTTCAAGATAACCCTCACGGCCCCAGTGATGCATCAGCGCCCAGATGCCGGCCACCGGCCCCATTGGCCTGCTACCGATAAAGCTTTGCGACAGATACAACCCACAGGCCCATTCGGTAATTGGCATGTAGTGATAAGCCTGTTCTTCCTGCGAGCGCCACAACACGGTGCTACAGGGTTTGGGCGCGTAACCGTATTTATGCAAGTCGGCGGACATGGATCGCACGCCGGGTACTGAAAGATCGTAGGGCGGAATTTCTTCACCCAGCTCACGCATGAACGGCAATATATAGGCGCCCACACAGGCGTCAACGTGCAGCCACAGGTCGTGTTCAATGGCCAGTGCGCCCATCTCGGTGATGGGGTCTACGTGGCCGTAGGGCCAGTTCGGTGCCGAGGCCACAATGCCGATGGTGTTCGGGCCTATGGCGGCTGCCAGCGCATCAACGTCCGCTGTCAGGTCGGGCTTCTGCTCTACCGTGACTACCTTCAGGTCAAGATAGCGCGCTGTTTTGTGCACCGTGGAATGGGTGGAGTAGGGCGCCACGATTTCCGGTTCGGTTATCTCCGGCTTATGTTTGCGGGCCCAGGCGCGCATGGCGTGCAAGCCACAAAAATTACTCTCGGTGCCGCCAGAGGTGAGGTTGGCGCGCCCCTGTTCGCCGCCGCCGGCCAGGTCGATGCAAATATCCAGCACATCGTTTTCCATCTGTGCGGCAGCAGGTTCCTGGAAAGTGAACAAGCCGTTCCAACCCAGAAACTCCATAAAGGATTCGTACACCAGCTTGCCCATCTCATCGCGGCCCTGAAAGGCTGTGCTGCTGAGTTTGCCGCGTTCGCTGGGTGTCATGGCGGCCCGTAATTCGCGTACCTTGGCGAGTACGGTGTCGCTGCTTTGGCCGCTGTCGGGCAGTTTGTGAAAGTCGCTCACGGGTTGCTCCCTTGAAGGTTTTTGGGGAACCGAATCATTTACCCCATGATGCAATATAGCCTATTGAGCCGGTCGATTGACGGCCATCACCCCGAGTGGGTACAGTGCGATCTCACTTATGCGAGGTATTCCCGTTGTCCCAGGCGGAACTTGCCAGTGCCCAATGGCAGGGCCTGCTGGCAAACATGATTAACAGTCTTGCCCAGGAGGAGTTTTATGAAAACTTCTCTCGCGGGTGCGAGTACCTCAGCGGTTATGACAGCGCCTTGATCGTGTGGCTAAGCAGCGAGCATCGTCCGGTGCACCTCTATGACGACGTGCCAGAAGCATTTTCCAAACAGACCCTACCGCCCTGGTTCGAGGGCGCCTATCTTCTGGATCCTTTTTACCAACTGTTTGTTGATAACGCGCCCGACGGTGTTTATCCGCTTGCCGATATAGCGCCCGATTTCTTTTTTGAAACCGAGTACGCCCACAATTTTTACGCCAACACCGGCCTGAAGGATGAATGCGGGCTTTTGGTTAACCTGGATAAAGATCACGCGATTCTGGTGTCGCTGGGCCGCCGCGATGAAGGTGAGGTGTCGGCTGCCGACATTGAGACGCTCAAGCTGACACTGCCTGTGTTGGCTACGCTGTGTCGCAAGCAACAGTCGGCGGGCGAGGGTGAGATTACGTTTTCAGCGCCGCTGAACAAGGCCTTCCGCAATTTTGGTCGTGATCACCTGAGCAAGCGTGAGTGCGAAGTGATTCAGTTGATTTTGAAGGGGCACTCCAATAAGGGCATCGCGCAGCTATTGGATATCAGCGTCGACACCGTCAAGGTGTTTAACAAGCGCTTTCACACCAAGTTGAATATCTCGTCGCAGGCAGAGTTGTTCTCGCTATTCTTTGAGGCGATCTCGCTGGTGCCCTTCGATGCAGACATCGATCCGCTAACGCATTACCTCGAAATCACCCAGCGACGTTAAACGATTAACGAAAGGCGCTAGGCCTTGCTGCTTTTCTGCTTGCCGCCAACGTAGGCGAGGGCGGCGAACAGGGCGGCGGCGCTCATGGCTACAGCAGTGGCGATGATCACTGGCTGGGCAGTGTTTTCAGTGAACAGGAAGCCAGCGATGCCAGGGCCAGTCATTGCGCCCAGGCCAACCGCCGGTACGCTCAGCACCGTGTGGCGTCCGTCGTGATCCAGCTCGGCAACCTCCGCCACTATCAATGGCAACCCCGCACCAAATCCAATCGAGAACAGGCAGCAGCCGGTGGCAAACAGCGTAAAGTCACCCGGTATGTTCAGGATCACCAGTGACGCAAAGATCGAGGCCACTGAAAAAAGGAAAGGATAAAAGTTACCGAACAAGCGGCCGATGGCGGCCACAGCAAGCGAACCCGAAGTTGCGAATATGAGGGTCAATGCCAGTAGTGTGCCTATGGCCTCGGCGTCAAAGCCATAGGCATTGCCCAGCCGTTCCATAAAAGCCCACACCGCTGAGGTGCCAGTGAAGAAGGCCAGTGTGGCCAGCAGCGCAAACCAGATAGCGGTATTGGCGCCATTGCTGGCAGCGCCGGCCACCGGCTCGGCCGAAGGTGGTGTGACCTTGCGGCCCGCGCGCGGCAGGATGAGTAGCACGGGGCTCAGCACGGCAAGGGTAATCAGAATCCCCCAGATCATTCCATCAAAACCGTATTGTGCTACCAGTGTGCCGGGCAAAATCACCAGTAGCACAGCGCCCAAGCCAGCCTCCGCGGCAATTTTCAGGCCGTACCAGCGCGCGGGGTTATCCGTGTCGCTGATGATTGTTGTACCAACGCCATACACCACGGCAAACGCACCGCCAGCCAGTGTAGTCAAACCCAGTAGCAGGACATAACTGTCAGTCAGGGTGCTGGCGTAAAGGCAGGCGCCACCCAGCGGCAGTGCCAGGCAGGTGATCAGCCGCCAGCTCAGGGCACGAATCCAATAGAACGCCGACAAGGTGACCAGGTTGTAGCCGATAAAAAACGCCGTGCTGATCAAACCCAGCTGGCTGTTGGATAGCGCCTTGCTGTCTTGCGCAGTGCCCAGGTAAAGCGGCAGCACATTGTAAAAAATCGCGCCCAGTGCCGAGATCACAATGGCCGCAACAATCGCGTTGCGGGTGGTCGCTGTTTCGGTGTGCTGCGCTTCGCTCATTACTTTTTTTATTCCCGGCCGTGATGGCTTAGTGTGCCACAAATAAAAAAGCCGCCATCCACAGGACGGCGGCTTTCTCTTTCAACAGCGCGCCTAAAACGAGTAGTTCAGGGTGACGCCATAGGTGCGAGGGTTGCCTTGCAGTGCTACAACCTGACCCACGATATCGGACGCGAAGCGCTCCTGCTCGTATTCCTCGTCGGTAATGTTGCGTCCCCAAACGGCTACTTCCCATGTTCCGTCAGACGTTAGCAGCGAACCACGCAGATTCAGTACACCGTAGGAGTCCGTCACCAGCCAGGGGTTGTTGGAGGATTCACGGTAAGCCTCATCGGAGTACTTGCCATCAGCTTGCAACGCCATGGCGAGGGTGTCGCCCAGAGGGAACTCGTAGCGCAGCGTGTAGGTGAACTGCATCTCGGGTGAGTTGGGCAGTTCGTTGCCGTCAAAACCTGGAACCCTGCTGCTCACCTCGGTGTCCAGGTAGCTGGCGCCTAGGCGAATATCGAGACCATCCGTTGGTGATGCCAGCAACTCGATCTCGGCCCCGTAGATATCGGCCTCTTCGAGGTTGGTCAGACGGAAGCCAATAGCCGAGGGTACAAAGGTCTGGATGTCTTCATACTCGTAGAAGAACACCGCCGCGTTAAGCTGCACGCGTCCGTCGGCGTGGGTAGACTTTGAGCCAAGCTCATACGCCGTGACTTCTTCTGAGTCGAAAGGCAGCAGTTCGAAGTTGTCGAAGGTAAAGTCACCGAAGAAACCGCCAGACTTGAAGCCGGTGGTAACAGAACCATAAGTCAGCCAGTCGTCTGTCGGCCTGAACTCCAATGCCACGCGGTAGGAGACGTTATCGTCTTCAATGCTGTCATCGGTGAAGGTGAAAGGAATGGTAATGCCATTTGGCAGCCCCAGCTCCGCGCCTACGAAAGCGTCAAAGGCGGCAGAGTCGGCGATAGTTCCGTCTGTACCACCTACAAAGTCGGTCTCTTCATCCGAGTAGCGAATGCCGGTGGTCAGCATCCAGCGGTCACCCAGGTCCCAGTCGACGCTGGCGAACAGTGCGTAGGCATCAGTTTCCTGATCGTTATTCCAGAACACTGGATTAACGCCAGCCAGCAGGCCGAGGATATCCGCGGAGTTTGCCACGTTGTCAGACTCGAAAGTGTCGTTCCAATACAGCCCGCCTACCATCCAGCGAATGTCTTCACCGCCAGCCAGGCGTAACTCCTGCGAGAACTGCTCCATTTCTTCTTCATGTATTACTGCGAACGCTTCCAGCGGCGATGACCAGATGTTCTCGCCAAAGTCCCTGTCCTGCTGCACCCAACCGGTGATCGAGGTGAGTGACATACCGCCAAAGTCGTAACCGACTTTCAGGTTCAGTGAGCTTACGTCAGATTCGATGCGCATCTCATCCACCCGTGAATTCTGGAAATCATGGGTGAACGGGTCGCCATCACGGTCGGACACATCAAGGCCCAGTGTGTTGACGCAATTGGCGAAGTTGCCCTGACAGGGGGTTACAAACACTTCGTCAGGTGAGTTCCAGAAACCGCCCAGTGAAGTGAACGGGCTGTTGACGATGTCCTGGTCCAGGTAGCTGGCCGACAGGTTCCAGGTCAACTGGTCGTGATCACCCGCCAGCTGCGCGCGGATGGCGCTGGTGTCAGAGTCGCCAAAGTCGTCTTTGCCGCCGCTGTCTTTGAAATATTCGTGATAGCTCTCGCCCTGTGAATCCCACAGCACGCTGATTCGGCCAGACAGGCTGTCGGTCAGCCCGCCGCTGACGGCACCTTCGAACTTGGCCGTGTCGTAATCGCCCAGGGTCAGCGAGCCGAAGCCTTCAAGGTCTTGTGTGGGTTTGGCGCTGATAATGTTCAGTGCACCACCAGTGGCGTTCCGGCCGTAGAGTGTGCCCTGAGGTCCCTTAAGTACCTCAATGCGGCCCACGTCCAGCATAGACAGATTGATCATGGCAGGGGAGGCCAGGAATACCTCGTCCAGGTAGACACCAACCGACGGGTTGTTGTTGGCGTTGAAGTTGTTCATGCCAATACCGCGCACGGTGATGGCAGGGTTGGCGTCGGCCAGGCCGGCGCCCTTGATGTCCACGTTGGTGGCCAGCATGGCCACGTCGCGGGTGTCTTCAACACCCATGGTGCGAGCGACTTCTCCGCTGACGGCAGTGACAGACAGGGCTACATCAGTGATGGCCTGCTCACGTTTCTGAGCGGTAACGATTACCTCTTCGATAATCGAGTCAGCATAAGTACTGCTGGCTGCGGTTGTTACGGCGAGACTGATAGCGGCGGCGAGTGTGGTTTTACGCATGATTTTCCCCTGATAGCTTTATGGCTTTATTAATGGGTGATGAAAACACACATGTGGGTGGTTCGGCTTTACCCACATTTAGTGACGTAGTGTAGGGCGAATCTGAGGCACGGCTAATGATATTTCTGACCCTATAAATTACATTTGTGAGACATTGGCTTGCATCTCCGTCCGAAAATGGTCCGGCGCATTGCCGCAATGCAGCTTGAAGGCCCGGCTAAACGGCGCGGGGGTGGCATAGTCCAGCAGGTAGGCAATTTCCTGCACCGACAATGTGGTGTCGCGCAGGTAACGCTGGGCCAGCTCCATGCGAATCTCCAGAACCAGCTTTTTGTAGGTGGTGCCAGCCCGATACAGGCGCTTGCGCAACTGCCCGGGCGACATACGCAACTGCACCGCGGCCTCTTCCAGCCTGGGCATGTGCCGGCCGGAGCGGGTGAGCAGAAGTCGCCTTACTATTTGAGCCGTATCGGAGTTGCTGTCGCCTGGCCCCAACACGCGTTCGCACATGCCGGCATACACCTGCGACAGTGCGCCGCTGCCGTGATACACCGGGTGCTTCAGCCAGGCGCTGGGGAAGGTGAACTCGGAGATGGGGCGGTCGAAGTGGCAGTTGGGCCCGAAGAGCTCATAGTAGGTGTCGGCGTAATCTGGTTGAGCGTGGGCAAGGCTCAGGGTAATGCTGCCTTTGTCGGCATCGGGGCCCAGCAACAATTGCAGGGCGCGCCAGTTGCCGCTGAAGCTGTCCTCAATAATATTTTGCAGGTCATCGGCGTAGCCGGGTAAGGGCACCGGGATGATGCGGGCGATATCGCCCTCAACTTCCAGCGTGTCCTGATAACGGTCGGAGGCCAGGCTGTGATACTGGAACATCACGTTTAATGCACTGCCCACCGAGCCACTGTTAATGGCCGCGTAGCCCACCAAGCCCAGGTCGGTAATTTCAGCGCGCGAAAACAGGTGCAGGGTGATGTCCGGTACGCTTTGGCGAATTTTTAGCAGGGTGGCGTCAAGGTGTGTCTGGCTGAGTATCTGTGGATTATCCAGGGCGTTGGCGGGCAGGCCGGCGTGGCGCAGCCCCGCGGCGTAGTGCTGCTGCAGTTCACCGGGCAAGCATTCCTGCAAGCGGTGTAGCCAGTTCGCCACAATGGCGCTCTTTTCTGCCTCGCGGCCAAAGTCTGAATTCAGGGCAGTGTTCATGCGCAGATGACTGCGTTAACTCGGCGCATGTCCCGCACCGGTCACCATTTCCAGTAAGTTGGTGGTAGGGCCGCAGCCCCAGCCACCATCTACTTTCAGTGCCTGGCCGGTCATGTAGCGGCTGGCGTCTGAGGCCAGGAACAGGAATACGCCGCTGATGTCATCCACGTCGGCAACCCGGCCCAGCGCGGTAAATGCTTCGCAGATCTTGCGGCCTTCCTCGCCGCTGCCCATGGCGGTATCGGTATAGCCCGGGCACACACAGTTGACGCGAATATTGCGGTGACCCAGTTCCAGCGCCGACATTTCAGCTAGGCTGATAATGGCGCGCTTGCTGGCAGAGTAGGCCGCACCGCCAGGCAAGTTGATGAATGCCGCCATAGACGAAGTGCAGATGATCGAGCCACCATCGGACATTACCGTCGGCGCATACTTCATTCCGTACAGCACGCCCCAGTAGTTGATGCGGGTAACGCGCTCCAGCAGTGCCTGGTCCAGTTCGCCAATCTCCGGCCCCACGTCACCGATGCCGGCGTTGAGTACCACGATGTCCAGCTTGCCCAGCGCTTTTTCAGCGTCAGCCAGCGATTGCTGCACGCTGCTTTCATCAGCCACATCGCATTGCAGGGGTATGGCGCCGATTTCTGCTGCCACAGCTGTTGGGTCGTTGATGTCGGCGATGGCAACCTGTGCGCCATTGGCGATCATCAACTCAGCCACGGCGAGGCCTATGCCACCAGAGCCGCCGGTGATGTAGGCTTTTTTGTTGTTGAGGTTGAACATGTCAGTCTCCGGTATTCAGTGCCGAGATGCCGGGCAGTCGGGTGGGGTTTTCTTCCGGCGTGGGTATTTCGCATAACTCGATAATGTTGCCGCAGGGGTCGCGCAGGTACACGGCGTTTAGCCCGGTCTCCCGCGCGGGCGGTGTGCCCAGTTCGGTAGCGCCTAACCCGAGGCAGCGTTCGAATTCGGCGCGACAGTCGTCAACGTAAAAGGCGAGATGGCGGATGCCGGTGTCATGCGGGCCAAGAGCGGCAGGGTCTGGGGCGTTTGACTCGGGCGCGGTGTATTCAAACAATTCCAGGTAACAGTTGTGCCCGGCCATCATGTAGGTTTTGGCGGCGGAGTTGGAAGACCCAATGGCCTGGTCCACCACCGGATTGTCCTGCCATTGTTCTTCGCTTAATACCGAGAAGCCAAAGGCCTCTTCGTAAAACACTCTTGCCCGTTCGATATCACGAACCACCAGACCCGCATGGGCGAAGGCAAGAATCATTTGGCGCTCACGCGGCCTCTGCCTGCGTTACCGCCGGCGCATAGTGTTCAGTGAGCATGATGCCGTTGCCGCCACAGGGCTCACGTAAATGCGCTGTGAGCAGGCCAGTGAGCGGATCCACCGCGGGTTCCTGAAGTGCTTCCATGCCGGCCCACAGTGCATCTTCCCAGGCCCGCATAACATCCTTGGCCTGGTAGATAATCGATGAAATATACGGCCCGTGCTTGGCCATATGTTCTTTCTCAAAGTCATGGCGGGCGCTTTGCAATATGAACAGGCTGCGACGCTCCACCGGGTCGTAGTCCTTGTCGACCATTACCACCATGCCCTGGTCGCCATCGCGGAATTCTTCCAGCACACGCATGTCCATAATCTGCTGGTACCACTGCACCATGGCGTCCAGGTCCTGGCACACCTCGGCATTGCCAACAACTTCCAGGCCGCACTCACCGGAGGGCGCATGGGTGAACTCCTGCACCCTGAAGGTCTCGTCGGTGTATTCCATGATCTCTATCCAGCGACCCTCGGGGTCGTGCACCACGAAGCCGTCGTAGGTGGGGAATTTTTCGAAGGGCATCACCTCGGTGGCGCCGTTGGCCAGCAGCTGGTCCATGGAGGCCCGGGCGTCGCTGGTGAGCCAGCAGATGTGGTTGTAGCCATGGCCGTGGTCACGCCACCAGTTGCGCTCGTACTCGAACTGGAAGGGTGGGGCTTCAATCTGGATCTGGTAAGCGCGACCGCCGCAGCCAAGGAAGGTGTAGTCGGAATGCCCCTCGCCGGTAACGTGGAAAACCGCCCCGGAAAAATAATTGGTGATGCCGTGGTGCCAGCGCAGATAGGGGAACATATTGTCCCGCGGCTTATCGTCGTAAATGCACAGGTGATGTAGGGTGTAATCCAGTTGCCGGGCGTCTTTCATGGGTAGACCTTTATCGTTTTCCGCAAGTGATGCCCGGATAATAGAAGCTCCCCTTGAGCCTGCAATGGCCTTTACGGACATTTGCAGCGGCAGTGGCGTCCCGGGGTCGCCCTGAGCATAAATATCATTTGAAAGGACAGAAATATCATTACCGGATGGGGCAAGTCAAACCTAAACTGGGGTCAATATTAGCGATCTTGCGGGAGAAAGTGGCATGGGCTCACGGGTAAACACCGTGCTGACCATACCAGAGCCGGGTAAAACGGCACTGGTTGAGAGGCCGTATCCCAATATCAAGGCCGGCTACGTGGTGATCAAGACCGAGATCGCGCCCATCTGCCTCGAAGGTACGCGCATCTGGGCGGAACACGACTTTGAGTTTCACGACGACCCGGAGCACCTGGGCCACGAGGGCGTGGGCACGGTGGTAGATGTTGTCGACGGCTCCAATTTTTCAGTAGGCGACAGGGTGATTGTGTTTCAGGGCGACCACTGTGGTCAGTGCCATGCCTGTAACAATGGATTGTCGCCAACCTATTGCGATGCCAACGACCCCGATGTGGTTGACCCCGAAAATGCGGCCATGCACGGTATTGAGCGTCGCAACGACAGCGCCTCGGGCGGCTTCGCTATGGCCACTTATCGCATTGCCCCGGAAGCCAATCTCTACAAAATACCCGACGAGCTGCCATTCCGTTACGCCGCTTCAGCCAACTGTTCTTTCGGTGTGGGATTTTCCAACCAGGAAAATATGGATGTGAAAGCCGGCGACACCGTACTGATTGGCGGCGTGGGCTTTATCGCCATGGGCCATGTGATTGCGGCGCTATACCGCAACGCCACAGTGATCGCCCTGATCCGCAATCCCTATAGGCGCCAGTTGTTAACCGACATGGGCGTTGTGCATTTTGTGAACCCCGATGACCCGGACTGGTTGGAGCAGGTACGCGCGCTCACCTACAAGGGCCAGGGGGTGGACCATGCGGTCGACAGTTCCGGTGTTCCCTATTATCAGGAACGCCTGATTGATGCGACGCGCAAGTACGGCAATATCAATTTCAGTGGCCACACACCGGGCGCGCACCTTGAGCTGCATCCCTTGAAACATGTGATTGATCCGGCTCATACCCTATGGGGCCAGCACGACGTGCGCGCGCGTGATCGCGAACGTTTGATCAGGGCCTTATGTGACCCCGAAGTGCAGCGCATGGTAGATGTGATGGTGACCCACGAGTTTCCGATGTCGCGAGCAAACGAGGCGTTCGAGCTGCAAGTGAGCAAGCAGTGCGGCAAGATATATCTCTGGACACAACAATAAGACTGACTAAGGATTTTTGAATGTATTCCTTCACTGGCAAAAACGTCATCGTTATCGGTGGTACCTCAGGCATAGGGCTAACCCTTGCCCGCAGTTTTGTAGAGCAGGGTGCCGCGGTTGTGGTGACTGGTCGGCGTGCGGAGGGTGAGCAAGTCGCAGAGGCGGCAGGCGCCACCTTTATCCGTTCCGATGCAACCGATGAAAAGCAGGTGGTAGACGGACTGGCAGCGGCCGAACAAGCGCTGGGGAAATTCGATGTGGCGATTGTTAATGCCGGCTGTGCTGATGACGAGGGCAGCATTGAAGAGTTTGCCAGCAGCGGTATGGACGCAATCGTCGACCTGAATCTCAAGGGCACGTTTTATGCGCTCAAGTATCTGCCCGGCCATATGCACGATGGCGCATCCATCGTTTACACCGGCTCGGTGGCAGGCTCTGGCCTGACTCATGCCGGCACCGGTGTGTACGCCGCGAGTAAAGCGGGCGGGGCCTATCTGGCAAGAACCAGTGCGATTGAGAATGCCCCGCGTGGTATTCGGGTTAACTGTGTGTGTCCGGCGCTGATAGCGGGTACGGGCATGATGGTGGACGACGATGGCGGCGACGAGGCGGTGTTCCTCAGCAAGCTCAACGCCTTTGGCCGAATGGGCAAGCAGGAAGAGGTAGTGGGTATTTATAACTTCCTCGCCAGCGATGCTTCCACCTTTATCACCGGGCAGGAAATTTGTGTCGACGGTGGTATGAGTGCTGGATTAGGCCTGCCGCTATTTCAGGCTATTGGCTGAGGCTGTCTCGCTCGTTTGAGCTTATTGCCCGGCCTGATGCATTTTTCGATAAGCGTTGGGCGTTAAGCCCTGGTGCTTGTTGAAGGTGCGGTGAAAGTTGGACGGGTCCGCATAGCCAGTCACGTAGGCAATCTCCTGGATCGACATGGCATTGCCGCGCAGGTAGCTGGCAGCCAGTTCCATTCGAAATTCCAAAACCACCCGCTTGTAGCTTGTACCCTCGTCGGCCAGTCGGCGACGCAGGGTGCGTTCGCCCATGGCCAGCGCCTGTGCCACCTCGGTAATGCCCGGGTATTTGCCGGGCTGGTTGGCCAGTATCCGCCGCACTTCCCCTTCTATGCCATCGGTGCGCTTCAGTTCGCCCAGCAGCGCAGCACACTGTTGTTCGCATAATTGGGCGGCGGCCTCGTTGGCAAAGCTCAGCGGCTGGTCCAGTAAAACGGCGGGAAAACTCAGCTGGTTGTGTTCGCGCTGGAACAGCACCGGGTCGCCCAGCACCTCGGTGTACATCGCGCGGTAAGACGGCGCTTTGTAATTGAATTCTACTCGCGTGAACCAATGCCGGGAGTGGCCAATGGCCGGGCCAATTTCAGCCCACTGCGAAAACAGTCGCTCCAGTTCGTAGTGCAGCTTTTGTTCGGTATCGACCATGTCGGGCCTGGCGATGCTCACCACCCGCAGGTGGGCTTCGTCGCCCTCAACAAACAGCGCGGTGTGCAGTACTGCACCGATCACATCCTGATACTTACTGTGGCGCTCAATGGCTTTGCGCAGGCTGGCGCTGGCAAACATGGCGTAGCCCAGCAGCCCGTGATCCAGCAGGTTAACGCCGCGGCCATCCAACAGGCCCAGCCCCGGTACCGCGTGCTTGCGTATCACTTCGTCCAGTAGCTGGCTGTAATCGGCCTGGCTGATCAGATGGTCGTCACCATCCAGCGCAGCTTCATCGATGGCGTATTTTGCCAGCAGTGGCTCAACATCTACGTCGCGCGCTCGCAACACGTCCAGCGTGTGCTTCACGTAGATGTTGAATTCCCTGGTGGTTCTGGCCATGGCAGAGCTTCTGTCCGGAAATGACAGAATGTAGACCTGCTGCCACATTGCTGTCAACGGCCCCGCAATGGATTATTGAAGGATAAGAGGAATGGAGAATAAAGCCATGGCATTGACGTCTGAACAGATGGTGCTGCTTTACCGCAATATGGTGCGCGCGGATCAATTCAACAAAATGATGTATCGGCGCATGATGCAGGGCAAGTTGATTGGTTTTTACCATCCCGCCGAGGGTGCAATTGCCCCGGGCGTGGGCGCCAGCACCTTCCTCAACAAAGACGATAACCTCTCGCCGCATCACCGCGGCCACGGCATCACCCATATGCTGTGCAAGGGTATCGATATCAAATACTACCTCGCCGAGCACACCGGCAAAGAGACCGGCTGCTGTAAGGGCCGTTCAGCTTTTCACTTCAGCTTCCCCGAGCACAAGGTGTACATGATGTCGGGCTTTATCGGCTACAACTTTGCGCCGGTAGTGGGCTGGGGTTTTGCCGCCAAGCGTCGTGCTCAGGGCCAGGTAGTGATGAATTGTTCCGGTGACGGCTCTTACGGTCAGGGACGCGCTCACGAAGCCATGTTGATGTCACAGAACTGGCAGCTGCCGGTTATTTTCTTCTGTGAGAATAACGGCATGAGTATTTTTTCCACCGCACAGGAAATGCACCCGCAGGAAAACATTGCCTCCCTCGCCGATGGTTTTGGTATGCCGTCCATCATTGTTGATGGCCAGGATGTGTTTGCCGTGGCCGAGGCCAGCCTGCAGGCAATAGAGCGCGCTCGCACCGGCGGTGGTCCCACGTTTATCGAAGCCAAGACCTTGCGCTTTAACGAACACGATATTGGCACACCGGATTTGTCGGGCTGGGAAGAACGCAGCGAGGAAGAGCACCAGGCCATGCGCGAGCGCGAGCCGATTCGAATCGCAACCGAGCGGGTGTTGGGCGATAGCCTGCTCACCCAGAGCGAGGTCGACCAGATTATTGAAGAAGCGCTGGCAGAGATTGAAGCCGTCGAGCAATTTGCCGACGAAAGTCCTATTGCACGGCCGCCGGTGGAAGAACTTATGGCCGGCGTGTTCGCGGATTAAAGGAGACGATGCAATGAGAGAGATTACCTTCATTGATGCCATCCGCGAGGCCTACGAGGAAGAGATGCGCCGTGATGACTCGGTGTTTATCGTAGGGCAGGATGTGCGCGGGGCAATATTCCCCCACACCAAAGGCCTGGTGGAAGAATTTGGCCCGGAGCGTATTGTCGATACACCGATTGCAGAATCGGGTATGTATGGGGTGGCGTTTGGTGCGGCCCAGGAAGGCATGCGCCCGGTGTGTGATTTTATGTTTGGCGGCTTTTCTTACGTCACATTTTCCGAGTGTTCGGTAACAACTGGACAGTACCATTTTCTGCACGGCAGCCAGCATCCGCTGCCGCTGGTGATCACCGCCGGTGTAGGCACGGGGCAACGGCTGGCCAATGATCACGCAATGAGTATTCATGGCACCTTTGCCCATCACCCTGGTATCAAGGTGGCGATGCCATCGACACCGTATGACGCCAAGGGCATGTTCAAGGCGGCCATACGCGACAACAACCCGGTCGTGATTCCCTGGCATATGGGCATCATGATGCTCAAGGGCGAAGTGCCCGAGCCCGGCGATGACTATGTGGTGCCACTGGGCGTTGCAGACGTGAAGCGCGAGGGCAGCGATGTCACCGTGCTGGCCAATTCCCTGCAGCTGCAACACGCACTTACCGTTGCTGAAAAACTGGAGGGTGAATTATCGGTGGAGGTCATCGATCCGCGTAGCTTTGTACCTTTTGATATGGAGACGCTGCTCACCTCGCTGGAGAAAACGAATCGCCTGGTGGTTGTAGACGAAGACTGGGAGTCCGGTGGCTTTGCCGCGACAGTCTCGGCACGGGTAATGGAGCAGGGTTTTGATTTACTGGATGCCCCTGTCACGCGCGTCACGCTGCCGAACATGCCAGTACCCGGCGGTTACATGGAAGAGTATGTAGCGCCCAACCCCGAGCGAATCGAGGCCGCTGTTCGGGCGGTTTGCGCCTAGGAGGTAAGAGATGGCTATTGACTACACCATGCCCAAACTTGCCATGGCGATGAACGAAGGCGTTATCAACCAGTGGTTGGTAGAAGAGGGCGCCTACGTTGAGAAAGGGCAAGAGCTGGCGACCGTGGAAACCGAAAAGGTTGCCTACGATGTTGAGTCACCAGAGGCGGGTTATCTGCACATTGTTGTGGCAGAAGGTGAAACCGTTCCCTGTGAAACCTTGATAGCACGCTTTGCGGAAACTGAAGAGGAGTTGGCTACCTTGCAGTCTGCCGGTGATACTCCCGCGGCTGCTACTACAAATGAAACAGAACAGGTGGAGCCGGTGGCGGCGACGCCTGCCGCTCAGGTAAAAGACGGCTCAGCCAGGGTGATAGCCTCGCCGCTTGCCCGACGTTTGGCGCGTGACGCTAACCTGGATTTGCGCGGGGTTACCGGTACCGGCCCGGGTGGTCGTATCGTCAAGCGTGATGTATTGCCGCTGCTCGCAGCGCCGCAAGCCAGCGATACCGTTCTTGCGCGAGTGCCCTTTACCGGCATGCGTAAAACCATTGCCGATCGCATGACCGCAAGTCTGCAGTCATCTGCGCAACTGAGCGGCAACTGGGAATCAGACATAACTGCCATGATGGCCTTCCGACAGGAATACGTGCGACGTGAAGCCGAGTTGGGGACACGTGTCTCCGTTAACGCACTGATTGCCCGGGCGATGGCCTATGCGATCAAGCAGGTACCTATTGCCAATAGCTGCCTGGAGAACGACGAAATTGTTATCTATCGCTCCATCAATCTGGGTATCGCTGTTTCGGTGCCCGGCGTGAGCGAGTACGACAGCGGTTTGATGGTCGGTGTTGTACACGGGATAGAAAATATGGGTCTGGCAGAGTTGGATCTTTCCATGAAAGCGATGGTGGAACGACTGCGCAATGGCCAGGCCACCGCCGACGATACCAGCGGTGCGACTATTACTCTGTCCAGTACTGCCGGTGCCGGCCCCCCGGGGCTCACATCAACGCCGGTACTGAATTCGCCCAATACTGCGCTGGTGGGTCCGTCCACGCCCATTGAGCGCCCCGTGGTTGTAGACGGGGAAATGTGTGTGCGCACGCTGATGCCTGTGTCTTTCACTTTTGACCATAGGGTGATGGACGGTGAGCCAGCGGCCCGCTTCATGCGTGCACTGCACGATTGCCTTGAGCATCCCGAGTTGATGATGGCATGAGCAGCGCAGGGTATTGCAGGTGAGTGATCGCGACCTTCTTATTATTGGTGCTGGCCCCGGCGGTTATGTAGCAGCAGTGCGGGCGGCGCAGTTAAGCCTTTCCGTTACGGTTATCGAAAAATCCGCACCGGGCGGCGTTTGCCTGAACTGGGGCTGCATACCCTCGAAGAACCTTATCCACCAGGCCGATGCCTTCAATAGTCTTGAGCACATGGCTGAGGTGGGCGTGTCTATAGATCGCGATACCCTCAATTATGCGCTGGTGCAGCAACGCTCACGCAAGGTAGTGAAGACACTGACCAACGGTGTCGCAGGTTTACTCAAGCGCAACAAGGTTGAGTACCTCACCGGAGAAGCCAAACTGGTCTCGGCTACTGAAGTGCTGGTCGATGAGCAACAACGGCTGCAGGCCAAACACATTATTGTTGCGACCGGATCGCGACCCATGCAGGTGCCGGGCTTTGAGTTTGATGAAGACCGGGTACTTTCTTCAACCGGTATTCTGGCGCTCGAAAAATTGCCCGAGAGCCTGGTGATACTGGGCGCCGGTGCCATTGGTTGCGAGTTTGCCTATGTGATGAATAGCTTCGGGGTGAAGGTGACCCTGGTAGAGGCCATGGACCATGTGCTGCCAACAGAAGACGCCGATGTTTGTGCGGTGCTGGAGAAGTCATTCAATAAATCCGGAATTGCTGTGCATACGTCCACACGCGCGTCGGGCTTGTCTCGTCACAGTGATCATGTGACTGTGGCACTGACTTCTGCGGATGGGCAAAGCACAGAGCTGTCGGCAGAGCGTGCCCTGGTTGTGTTCGGTCGCAGCCCCAACACGCAGTCGCTTGGGCTTGAAGCCGTCGGAGTTTCTTTGGATAAGCGCGGCTATATTCCAGTAGGTGACTACGGCCAAACCAGTACGCCGGGTATTTATGCGATAGGCGATGTGACAACCACACCGGCTTTGGCGCACGTGGCTTCAGCCGAGGGCGAGTTGGTCGTAGAGCACATCGCCGGTGTAAAAGCCGGGCGCAAGGCGGTTGACCCGGAGCTGGTTCCCTCCGGGATTTATTGTGAGCCACAGGTCGCTGGTTTTGGCTTGCGCGAACAGTTGGCAGAGCGGGCAGGGGATGCCTGTAAAACGTTTAGCTTCCCCTATCACGGTGCCGGTAAGTCGATTGCCATTGAAAAACCAGAGGGACTGGTGAAAGTTATCTGTGATGCCAAGACTGATGAGATTCTCGGCGCGCACATTGTCGGCCATAATGCGACCGAGTTAATCCACGAGATTCTGCTGGCCAAAACGGCGGAACTCTTGCCCGAGGATATTGCAACCATGGTGCATGCGCATCCAACCTTGTCGGAAGCCACCATGGAAGCCATGCGCGGCATTTACAGCCAACCCATTCACGGTTAGGCAGAGGAACAGTTAATGGAAAAGACCCTGAATATCGCCGTTATTCCTGGTGACGGTATTGGTAATGAAGTGATGCCCGAGGGCATTCGTGTGCTTGAGGCCGCGGGTGCGCTATCCGGTATAAGGTTCAACTGGACCCACTTTGACTGGTCCTGCGAGTACTTCGCCAAGCACGGCAGCATGATGCCCGAAGACGGCATCGATATTTTGCGGGAGTTTGACGCGATCTATTTAGGCGCTGTTGGTTTTCCCGGCGTACCCGATCACGTGTCGCTGTGGGGCCTGTTGATTCCCATTCGCCGCGAGTTTAACCAGTACATCAACCTGCGCCCGGTGCGCTTGTTTGACGGTGTTCCCTGTCCGTTAGCCGGCAAGAAACCCGGCGATATTGATTTCATGGTGGTCAGGGAAAACGTGGAAGGTGAGTACTCGGCGATAGGGGGCATTCAGTACGAAGGTACCGAGGACGAGGTGGTTATCCAGCAAAGCGTCTTTACCCGCAAGGGCGTTGACCGTGTGCTGCGTTACGCCTTTGAGCTGGCCAAGAGTCAGGGGCGCACACGGGTCAGTTCGGCGACAAAGTCGAACGGCATCATCCACAGCATGCCCTATTGGGATAAGCGCTTTGCGCTGATGGCCGAGCAGTACCCCGGTATCGACACCGACCAGTACCATATCGATATATTGACCGCGAATTTTGTTCGCATGCCCGAGCACTATGACGTGGTTGTGGGCAGCAACCTATTTGGCGATATTCTTTCGGACCTTGGTCCTGCCTGTACCGGTACTATCGCAATTGCACCGTCGGCAAACATCAACCCCGATGGCGCTTTTCCGTCAATGTTCGAACCCGTACACGGTTCCGCCCCCGATATTGCCGGGCAGGGCATCGCCAACCCCATAGGTATGATCTGGTCGGGTGCCATGATGTTGCAGCACCTGGGCTATGAGGATTGCCACGATCGCATTATGGCCGCAATAGAAACGGTGCTGCGCGAAGATAAAAACCTGACCCGCGACATGGGCGGCTCAGCTACCACTAAAGAGTTAGGTGCTGCGGTTGCCTCCGCGGTGAACTAGTAGCATGCTCTCGTCCTCAACAATAACGCTGGAGTCGTCGCCATGACCCGCATGATTTACCCCACCACAAACCCCACGGCCACCGAGCAGCTGATCATCGAGCGGGGCGAGGGTGTCTACGTTTATGACAACAACGGTAAGCAATACCTGGAAGGCATGTCGGGACTTTGGTGTACCGCGCTGGGCTACGGTAACGAGGAAGTGATCGAGGCCGCGACGCAGCAGATGAAAACGCTGGCCTACAGCCACCTGTTTGGCGGCAAGAGCCATCCTGCGGCGATAGCGCTGGCTGAGAAGTTGTCCGATATGAGCCCGGTGAAAGATGGCCGTGTCTTTTTGGGTAACTCGGGCTCTGATGCCAACGATACCCAGGTTAAGCTACTGCGCTATTATTTCAACGCGATCGGCAAGCCGGGTAAGTACAAAATTATTGCGCGGGAGCGTGGTTACCATGGCGTTACCGTTGCCTCCGCTTCCCTGACAGGTCTGGTACCTAACCATACGCACTTCAGCCTGCCGTTTGATGCGCTGGGAGTATTACGCACAGGCTCGGCGCACTTCTACCGCGATGGTCTGCCCGGCGAATCTGAAGAGGAGTTTGCCACCCGCAGGGCCGATGAACTGGAGCAAATGATTCTGGCCGAGGGTGCCGATACCATTGCCGCCTTTATCGCCGAGCCTGTAGGCGGTGCTGGCGGTGTGATTGTGCCGCCCAATACCTACTTTGAAAAAATTCAGGCGGTGCTGAGCAAGCACGATATCTTGCTGTGGGACGACGAGGTCATTTGTGGCTTTGGTCGCACCGGTGAAGACTTTGGTGCCACTACCTACAATATGCGTCCGCAAATGGCCTCGCTGGCCAAGGCCTTGTCGTCTGCTTACATTCCATTGAGTGCGGCCATTATTGAAGGCGACATGTTCGACGCCATGGTTGATCAGGCGAATCAGGTGGGTGTGTTCGGTCACGGTTATACCTACGGTGGTCACCCTGTCGCCTGTGCTGTGGGCTCCAAGGTGATCGAGATATACGAGCGCGACAAGATCTTTGATCACGCCCGCGACGTGGGTGCTTATCTGCAAGCAAAAATTCGTGAGTTCGCTGACCATCCCCTGGTGGGTGAGGTGCGCGGCGTGGGAATGATTGGCGCGTTGGAACTGGTTGCTAATAAAGAAACCCGCCAGCCATTCGGCGATAACTCGGTGGGTGGTTACGGCCAGAAGCGCTGTGAAGAAAATGGCCTTATCGTTCGTGCGATGGGTGGCAACAGCCTCGCGCTGTGCCCGCCCTTGATTCTCAGCAAGGCGCAGGTGGATGAGCTGTGTAGCAAGCTGGGAACCGCGCTGGAAGAGACGCTTGCCTGGACGAAAGAGAGCGGCCTGCTGGCCTAGCGGCACCACGCGAACACACCATTGCGTTGAATCAGTCACCCGCTCCAGGGTGGCTGGCCACATTTGACCCCACTTGGCCTGCATAGACATTTGTCTTATCGCCCGTCAGCTCCTAGACTTTGCCCACTTTTTAAGCACATTGGCAGCGTGGCATTGCCACCCGGGAGAGCACTGTGAGTTTCGATCTGAAAATTGTTAACGGTCTGGTTTTTGACGGCGAGGGTAGCGACCCTTTTGCCGCGAGTGTAGGCGTGCGCGACGGCATCATTGTTGAAATTGGCGCCTGTGACGGTGACGCAGCTCAAACACTGGATGCAGCTGGCCAGATTGTCACCCCGGGCTTTATTGACCTGCACACGCATTACGACGGTCAGGTTTCCTGGGACGCCGACATGCAGCCCAGCGTGAATCACGGCGTAAGCACCGTGGTAATGGGTAGCTGTGGTGTGGGCTTCGCACCTGTGCGGGCCGACGATCGTGAAAAGCTGGTCCGCATCATGGAAGGGGTGGAAGACATTCCCGGTACCGCTCTCACCGAAGGCATCACCTGGGATTGGGAAACGCTGCCCGAATATATGGATGCGCTTGACGCCAAACCCCACAGTGTCGATTTTGCCGTGCAGATCACCCACGACCCACTGCGTGTATATGTGATGGGCGAGCGCGCGGTATTCAATGAAAAAGCGACCCCACAAGATATCGCTGAAATGCAGCGTCTTACCCGTGAAGGCCTGGAAGCCGGCGCGATAGGTTTTTCTACTGGCCGTTCCGATGTACACCGCAGTGCCGATGGTGACTGGACACCCGCGTCCGAGGCGACAACCGAAGAGCTTTCCGGCATTGCCGCTGCCTTCGATGGTGTTGGCCACGGTGTGTTGCAGGCAGTGAATGATTTCAACCTGGAACGCGAAGGCGATATGTTCGACGAGGAATTCGACATCATCGAAAGCTTCGCCGAGGCCACCAACGGTAGCCCTTTCTCACTGTCCCTGATGCAGCGCGACTTTGCCCCAGACCAGTGGCTGCGCATTATCGACCGCGCCGAAAAAGCGAAAGAGAAAGGCCTGAATATGCGCCTGCAAACGGCACCCCGTGGTATCGGTGTGACCGTTGGCCTGCAGTGCACCTTCCACCCGTTCATCGGCTTTCCCAGCTACAAGACTATTTACGACCTGCCGTTGGCCGAGCGCGTAGCGCGCATGCGTGATCCTGAGTTCAAGGCACAGCTGCTGACTGAAACTTCCGAGCCTATGGCAGGTGATGGCACTTCGGTTCCGCCTATTGCCGATGCCTTGTTGGCGGCTGTTGATTTCGTGGCCAGCAAGACCTTCCGCCTGGGCGAGAACCCGGACTATGAGCAAACCGCGGAAACATCGGTGCTGCAGATGGCCAAGGACAAGGGCGTTTCCACGCTGGAAATGATTTACGACCTGATGCTGGAAAGTGACGGCAAAGAGCTGCTGTATTTCCCCATCTACAACTACACCGAAATGAATTACGACAATGTGTACACCATGATGCAGCACCCGCAGTCGATTATGGGTCTGTCTGACGGCGGCGCACACGTGGGCACGGTCTGTGATTCAAGCTTCCCCACATACCTGCTCTCCTACTGGACTCGCGACCGTGTGCGCGGTGGCAAGCTGGAACTGGCCGATGCGATTCGTCGCCTCACCAGTGACATTGCCGACTACAGTGGCATGACGGACCGCGGTCGCCTGAAGGTTGGCCTGAAAGCCAACATCAATGTTATCGATATGGAAAAGCTGCGCCTGTTTGCCCCGCATATGGTGGAAGACCTTCCCGCGGGCGGCCAACGCCTGCTGCAGGAAGCCCAGGGCTATCGCGCGGTGATTGTTGCCGGTGAGGTAGTGCTGGAAAATGACGCGCTTACCGGTAAGTACCCCGGTCGCCTGGTGCGTATGGGCCATCTTGAGCAGCAAGCCGCCGCTTGATTCGCGGCGGTAGTTTGCCAAACCCTCACCAGAGTCCCGGCTGATGTTGGAATCACTGTCGGGCATTCTGGCTGCGGTATCACCGCTTGAGCTGGTGCTGGTGTGGGCCGTTGTGGTGTTTGCCGCGGTGATGCGCGCTTTCACCGGCTTTGGTTTTGCGTTAACGGCCGTGCCGGTGTTCGCGTTGTTTATGCCGCCCACGCAAGCGGTGGTGCTCAGTGCCTCCCTCGCGCTTTCTGTTAGCCTGCTTACACTCAAAACCTACTGGGGAAAGTATCCGGTTGGCGGCATGGCGCCCATGATAGTGATGGCCGCAATCGGCACCGTCATCGGTGCTGCTGCCTTGACCTATATCTCGCCACAGCAGTTCAAGTTGTGGATTGGTTGTTCGGTGATTCTTGCCTGCCTGGGTCTGACCTTTTATCGACCCGCCCGCCAACATGGCAGCAGGCTACTCAGTGGCTTAAGCGGCATTACCTCGGGTTTACTAAATGGTGCGTTCGCGATCCCCGGACCACCGGTGATTATTTATGCCATGGCCGCCGAGCCCGAGCCCGAACGCAGTCGCGCCTTGCTGATGACCTTCTTTCTCTTCTCTGCCGTGATCGCGCTGATTTCTTATGTGGTGGCAGGCTTTGTGAACGTCACCTCGCTGTGGCTGTTTGCGCTAGGCTTTCCCGCCATGTATCTGGGCGACAAGTTGGGTTATCGCCTGTTCCGCAGTTACGGTACAACCCTGCACAGACGGGTGGCATTGCTGCTGCTGTTCGTTGTGGGTGTGTCGATTACCTTGAACGCGTTGCTGTAAGCACGACCACGATCCGCTAAGCTCTGCTTTTACCGTCCGGATGTAGCAAGAGGTAGGCAATGAGTTCAGCAGACATCGGTTTGATCGGCTTGGCTGTGATGGGCCAGAACCTGGTGATGAATATGAACGACCACGGCTTCACCGTGGCGGTGTTCAATCGAACCACCAGCAAAGTCGACGAATTCCTGGCGGGTGCTGCAGCAGGCAGCGCGGTTATCGGCACTCACTCCATCGAGGAGCTGGTCGCGTCTTTGAAAAGCCCGCGGCGTATCATGCTGATGGTGAAGGCAGGCCCGGTGGTCGATCAATGTATCGCTCAATTGCTGCCACATCTTTCCCCTGGCGATATCATCATCGACGGCGGTAACTCCCTGTATACCGATACCGAACGACGAGTGGCTGAGCTGGCCGACAAGGGATTACGGTTTATTGGCACCGGTGTCTCTGGCGGCGAGGAGGGTGCCCGCAACGGCCCATCCATTATGCCCGGCGGCAACCGCGAGGCCTGGCCGTCCGTGCAACCCATACTGCAGGCCATCGCTGCCAAGGTTGGTGACAACGAACCCTGCTGCGACTGGGTGGGTAATGGCGGCGCGGGTCACTACGTGAAGATGGTGCACAACGGCATTGAGTACGGTGATATGCAACTCATCGCCGAGGCCTATGACTTGTTGCGCTTCGCCGGATTCAGCGAGCTGGAGATGCAGGCCATTTTTGCACGCTGGAACACCGGCGTATTGAACAGTTACCTGGTGGAAATCACCGCCGATATACTGGCTTACCGGGATGAAGACGGACGTTATGTCCTGGCCGATATTCTCGATGCCGCAGGGCAGAAGGGGACGGGTAAGTGGACCGGTATTAGTGCGCTGGAGAGCGGTATTCCGCTTACGCTGATCAGCGAGGCCGTGTTTGCACGCTGTATCTCAGCGCAGAAAGAAGAGCGGGTAGTCGCTGCTGATACCTTGCCAGGCCCGGGATTCACCTTCACTGGTGACAGGGAGCAACTGGTAGCCGATCTGGAGCAGGCCCTGTATGCCGCCAAGATTATCTCCTACGCCCAGGGCTTTATGTTGCTGCGCGAGGCTTCTACGGAAAACGACTGGCAGCTGGACTATGCCGCCATCGCTTTACTGTGGCGCGGTGGATGTATTATCCGCTCCGCCTTTCTGGGTGATATCGCCGCCGCTTACAAAAACGATCCCGACTTATCCAACCTGCTGCTGGCGGAATTTTTCAGTACTGCCATGGCCGACACCCAAAGTGCCTGGCGCAATACTATCGCTACTGCCATAAGCCAGGGTGTGCCGGTGCCCTGCCTGTCATCCGGGCTGGCCTTTTATGACAGTTATCGCAGCGCCAGTTTGCCGGCTAATCTCATACAGGCGCAGCGCGATTACTTTGGCGCCCACACCTACGAGCGCGTAGACAGCCCGCGTGGCGAGTATTTTCACAGTAACTGGACAGGGTCGGGTGGGGCGGTGTCGTCAAGTCAGTACGAGGTGTGATCGCACTTAGGTAATCCCGATGCGGATTATTGTTTGACGTTATCCCTGACGATGCGTTGTTTCTGTCGGTCCCACTCGCGGTTCTTCTGGGTGTCGCGTTTATCGTGAGCCTGTTTACCTTCGGCCAGAGCAATACGCGCTTTCACCAGATGCCCCTTCCAGTAAAGCTGGGTGCAAACGCAGGTGAGGCCTTTTTTGGAAACCGCCGCGAGGATCTTCGCTAACTCTTTTTTGTTGAGCAGCAGCTTGCGTGTGCGGGTGGGGTCGGTAACAAAGTGGGTGGAGGCAGTTGGCAGCGGGGTGATCTGTGCACCCAGCAGGAAAGCCTCGCCATCTTTCATCAACACATAGGTATCGGTGAGTTGCACTTTACCCTCGCGCAGGCTTTTAACTTCCCAGCCAGTCAGGACAACGCCCGCTTCAAATGTTTCGGTCAGGTTGTAGTCGAAACTTGCGCGCTTGTTCTGGGCGATGACGTTGCTGGGTTTTTTGTGTTTCTTCTTGCTCATGGCGCGCATTATACGGACAAGGCTTCGGCGTTAAACGTGAATCTTTCCCTTTTAAGCCGCGGCGCTGTGATACAGTCTAAGCCTATGATAACAATGATATTTTCGCCCCACCTGTGAGCACGCCAACGCCGCTTGGTCGCTGGCACTCGCGCACGACCTTCGTACTCGCGCTGTCGGCATCGGCGGTGGGCCTGGGTAATCTTTGGCGATTTTCCTACCTCGTTGGTGAGAATGGCGGCGCGCCCTTTGTGCTCGCCTACCTTGTTTGTCTGTTCGCGATCGCCGTGCCGGTACTCATCGCCGAGGTGGTGGTTGGCAATCATGCGCGCAGTAGTCCGGTGCTGGCACTGCGACATGCGGCGGATCGGTCCTTGCGCTCTCGCGCCTGGGCTGTGGTTGGTGTTGTTGCCTGTCTGGCGGCGCTGTTGATTTTGCCTTATTACTCCGTGGTGGCCGGCTGGTCGCTTTCTTATGCCTTGTCCATGCAGGCTGGCGAATTCGCAGCTGCCAGTGGCGTGATGGTCGGCGAGTTGTTTCAACAATTCCTGGTAGACGCCAGTGCCCAGATAAAGTGGCACAGCATTTTCCTGCTGGTGGTATTGCTGATAGTCAGTCTCGGTGTACGCCGGGGGTTGGGCTTACTTGTGTGGTTGGCGGTGCCTGCCTTGTTGGCCTTGCTGGGCGTGTTGGTGAAGTTTTCCATGGACCATGGCGATGTGGCCGCGGCGCAATCGTTTCTGTTTGGTATTCAGCCGCTCGATTTCACGCCACAGTCGTGGCTGGTGGCGCTGGGCCATGCCTTTTATACCCTGGGCGTTGGGGTGGGTATAGGGATCAGCTACGGCGCCTATGCACCGCAGCGCATTCCCATTGGTCGCTCGGTGCTGGCGGTGGCGGTGTTTGATACCTTGATCGCGCTATTTGCCGGCATCGCTATTTTCCCTATTGTTTTTGCCAATAATATTGAGCCCTCCATGGGCCCGGGCTTGTTGTTCGTCAGTGTGCCCTATGCCTTTGGCAACATTGCTGCCGGTGAGTTGTACGGTGCCTTGTTCTTCCTGCTGGTCGTGATTGCCGCGCTGGGGTCCGCCGTCGCCCTGCTGGAGCCGGTGGTGGGAACCCTGAAGCAGATGTTGCGTGTGCGTCGTTTCACCGCGGTGGTGATTGCCGGCGCGATGGTTTGGGTGCTGGGCGTGGGTGTGGCCCTGTCCTTTGGCGGTGCAGATAATGCCGGGGTGCTGGCCGGGCTTAACCTCTTCGATTTGCTGGACCGCTTGACCTCGCTGATGTTGCTGCCGTTATCGGCGCTGCTACTGTCCCTGTTCGTGGGCTGGCGCATGCGTCCGGTGTTGCTGCGATATGTGCTGGACCGTGAGTCGGGGGTGTTTTTCTCGCTCTGGTACTTCTTTTTACGGTATATTGTGCCGCCTGCCATTATCACCTTGTTTGTCAGTACAGTGGTTCTGGCTTGATTTGAATTATGCAAATTGTCGCGGGATATGACCCTAATTAATCGCAGTGCCTTGCTTCCCTATGCCGCCGGGCAACTGTTTGAGTTGGTCAACGATATCGAGTCGTACCCGCAGTACATGGACGGCTGTGTAGGCGCGGAAGTACTGCGGCGTGAAGATGACCTGATAGAGGCCAGGCTGGATTTGGCCAGGGGCGGCATACGGCAGAGTTTCTGTACCCGCAATACGCTGGTCCTCAGCGAACAAATCACGCTGGAGTTGCTGGAGGGGCCGTTTGAGTATTTCGGTGGCAGCTGGGATTTTCGCGCATTGGGCGATACCGCCTGCAAGGTGTCGCTGAATCTGGAGTTCACCATTAACAACGGCCTGCTGGGCGCGGCTGCGGCCAAGTTGTTTGAACGGGTAACCAACAACCTGGTGGACTCGGTCAGCAAACGCGCGACAGAAATTTACGGATAAGGCTATGAGTGACGAGACTACTATTGGCGTTGAAGTGGCATACGCCACGCCGGACAAGCAATGCATAGTGCCCCTGACTGTCCCTGAGGGCACCACTGCGCTGGCAGCGGCGCAGCAGTCTGGCCTGGACAAGCAGTACGAAGGTTTGTCTATCGAGGATTCGAAGCTGGGAATTTTTGGCAAAGCCGTTGCTGCGACCCAGGTACTCAAGGCAGGTGACCGGGTAGAAATTTATCGCCCGTTAATTGCTGATCCCAAGGAAGTGCGCAAGGCGCGTGCGGCCAAAGCCAAGGAACGTCGCGCCCAGGATAAGGACGCCGACTAGGCTAGCTGTCGGTGGTTTCGTCTTCGCTGGCGTCGGTTGTGTCTTCAGCGGGGGCTTCAACTGCAGAATCATCCGCCCATTCCGGTAGATAGTCGCCTGTCACGTTGGCCAGCTTGTCACCGTCGAAGTGCACAGTGAATTGCGCCTGGGTGATCACATCCTGGCCATTACTCATGCGGTAGGGGTAATCCCAACGGTCCTGATTGAAGGTGTCTTCCACCAGTGGTGTGCCCAGGATGAACCTGACCTGACGCTTGCTCATGCCTGGCTTGAGCTGGTCAGCCATTTCGGCAGTGACAATATTGCCCTGCTCCACGTCGATTTTGTAAACGCCGGGAAAGCCGACAAAACCGCAGGCCGTTAGCGTGAGCATTAAAATCGCAGAGAACAAGATGCGCATGGCGGGGTAAAACTTCCACTTCGAGTATAGGGGTGGCATCATAACCCTACTGAACTTCGCAGAGAACCCCCCGAACCATGGCCGTGGAAAATCAGGAGCTGCGCAAAGCAGGTCTGAAAGTGACCTTGCCCCGCGTGAAGATACTCCAGATCCTCGAGAGTACCGATTCTGGCCCTCAGCACATGAGTGCCGAGGACTTGTACCGTGCGCTGCTGGATGCCGGTGAGGATGTGGGGCTGGCGACGGTTTATCGTGTTCTCACCCAGTTTGAAACCGCAGGTCTGGTAACCAGACATAACTTTGAGACCGGACACTCCGTATTCGAGCTGGCCAAAGGCGACCACCATGACCATATGGTCTGCGTGAGTAGTGGTGAGGTGATTGAATTCACCGACTCAGTGATTGAACAGCGCCAGCACGAGATTGCCCGGGAACATGGCTACGAGCTGGTCGATCACTCGTTGGTGCTATACGTACGCAAGAGCGAAGACAGCTAGGCCCCGGCGCTGGCCAACATTTCCCGGGCATGTGCCAGGGATTGCTTGGTAATCTTCACCCCGCCCAGCATTCGGGCAATTTCCTGTACTTTATCCTGCTTGCCCAGCTGTGCCATGGCCGTGCTGGCCGATTCGGCGCTGCTGGTTTTACTGACCTGCAGGTGTTGATGGCCCTGGGCGGCCACCTGCGGCAGGTGGGTGACGCACAACACCTGGGCATCGCCTGACAGATCGCGCAGCAGGCGGCCTACCACCTCGGCGACCGCGCCCCCGATACCCACATCAACTTCGTCGAAGACCATGCTGGGCAGGGTACCGCCGCTGGCTGTGACTACCTGTATGGCGAGGCTGATGCGCGACAGCTCGCCCCCGGAGGCAATCTTGCCCAGAGGCTGGGGCGGTGAGCCCGGATTGGTGCTGATCAGGAAATCGATGTCTTCCTGGCCGTGGGGGTGAGGAGCGCTGGAGTCTCTGGTCAACATCGCGATTTCAAACTGGCAGTGCGCCATGGCCAGGGTGTCCAGGATAACCGAGGCCTGCTTGATCAATTTGGTCGCCGCTTTTTTGCGCTGCTTCGATAATTTGTCGGCACTTTTGGCGTAATCAGCGGCCAGGCTCTCCAGCTGGATGCCCAGCTCGCCAATGCGCTCGCCGCCGTCGGTCAATCCCTGCAATTCTTCCTGCAGGGTGTTGTGCAGTTCACTCAATCCCTCCGGCAGCACGCGGTGTTTGCGCGCCACGTCGTAAATGGTCTCCAGCCGCCGCTCCACCTCGGCCAGCCGTTCCGGGCTGATCTCGATCCCATCCACGTAGGCCTGAATTTCCAGCTGCGCTTCATTGAGCTGTATTGCTGCCGAGTCGAGCAGCTCCCGCGCATTGGCGGTGGCCGAACCGGCATGGGTATCTTCGGTGAGTAATTGCAGGGCTTTGCGGGTGCCTGTTTCCTGGGCTTCGCACAGGGCCAATCCCTCATGGGCGGAGGCGAGGATCTGTTCGGCATTGGCCAGCTGCTTTTGCTCCTGCTCCAACACGGCCAGCTCGCCTTCAGCAACGGCCAGCTCGTCGAGCTCGCTGACCTGGTAGCTCAGCAATTGCGCGCGGGCGGTTTGTTCGTCCTGGGCGCCGGTGAGCAAATCCAGTTCGCGCTGGCAGCGCAGCCAGTCGGAAGCGATTTGTTCCAGCGAGCGGGCCAGGGCTTGATGGCCGGCAAAGGCATCCAGTAGTTCCCGTTGCACCGGTTTGCGCAGCAGGGATTGGTGAGCGTGCTGGCTGTGTATGTCGATCAGCAATCCGCCCAGTTCACTGCAATCTTGCAGGGTGGAGTTGCTGCCATTGATATAAGCGCGTGAGCGGCCCTCGGCGGTGATGACCCGGCGCAATATACAGTCGTCTTCGGTGGCCAGGTCGCGGCCGGCCAGCCAGTCGCGGGCAGCGGGGATGTCGCTCACGTCAAAGCAGGCGGTAATCTCGGCACGCTCGCACCCGGGGCGCACGGCTTTCGGGTCGGCTCGATCGCCCAGGCACAGGCCCAATGCGTCCAGCATGATGGATTTGCCGGCGCCGGTTTCACCGGTGATCACGGTCATGCCCCCGGAAAACTCCATTTCCAGCGTATCGACAATGGTGTAGTTGCTGATACTGATGTGATTGAGCATGGTGGTTCCCGGGTGTCGTTTCGATAGTTATACCGCAGATGCACAGTTGCATAAACATCAGAGGCTTTCTTATTGCCGTTTACTTCTTTTCACTCCGGCACTGTGTTAAAAACAAGAGAGATTGCTGCAAGGTAGTGCATGAGTAACGAGCAGATTTCAGAGCGTGCCCAGATCCTGTTAAAGGCGCTGGTGGAGCGACACATCAAGGATGGCCAACCGGTGGGTTCCAGAACCCTGCTGGAAGAGGCGGGCCTGCCCGTCAGCGCAGCAACCATCCGCAACGTCATGTCAGACCTGGAAGAACTGGGTTATCTGCATTCGCCGCACACCTCGGCTGGCCGTGTGCCTACCGCGGCGGGCTACCGTCTGTTTGTCGACACATTGCTGCAGGTGCAGCCGCTGGAGAGTGACGCGGTGAGTGCGCTGCGGCACGAACTACACCCGGACAAATCCTCCGCAGAATTGGTGCAGTCTGCCTCGTCGGTACTGTCTACGATTACTGCCCAGGCCGGGCTTGTGACTGTGCCGCGCAAGGAAGCCAACCAGTTGCGGCAGGTGGAATTCCTGCCGCTGTCTGGCGACAGAGTGCTGGTTATCCTGGTGATCAATGAGCGCGAGGTGCAAAACCGCATCATCCATACCCGACGGGTATTCTCCGAAAGCGAGCTGCGTGATGCCGCGGCCCTGGTGAATCAGCGCTTTGCCGGCCGGCCACTGAACGAGGTGCAGCAGCAGATACTGGGCGAGATGCAGGATGCGCGAAGTCAGATCGACAGTTACCTGCAGGCATCACTGGATTTGGCCAATCAGGCGCTGCAGCAGGAAGGCGGTGATGATGAATACGTGATGGCCGGTGAGTCGCGCCTGCTCGGTAATGCCACCGCCGGTGAGGTGGACAAGCTCCGGGAGTTGTTTGACGCCTTTGAGCGCAAACAGGACCTGCTGCATCTGCTGGAGCGTTGCTCACGGGCAGAAGGCATACAGATCTACATAGGCGAAGAGGCCGGCTATGAGGTATTTGGTGACTACAGCGTGGTCACAGCCCCCTATAGCGATGGCATGAGAACCCTGGGCGTACTGGGCGTTATCGGGCCCACCCGTATGGCCTATGAGCGGGTCATTCCCATTGTGGATGTCACCGCACGCATGCTGAGCTCAGCCCTGGCCAAATAAGCGCTGCCACACCCCTCGGTACCTCAAAAAAATGCCCTTTTCGGGCTTGAAAACCTGCCTTCAACCCCCATATTTGCTCCCTCAAGCGCAATAAGCAGGCCGATTTCGGTCGTGCTGTACGTTTTTTAATCAATAACGCCTGATTTGGAGTGGGTACGTGGCCGAACAAGAGCAGAAACAGTCGGAAAACCAGGAATCTGAGGCGGTTGCCGAGGAACACGCGGAAGCAGCTGCTGCAGCAGAAGCACAGGGTGCAGCGTCGCAGCCGGATGAGTCCGCTACCGAAGAAGGCGCCGAGCCTACTCTGGAAGATGTGATCGACAAGCTGCAGACAGATCTGGCCCAGGCGGAGGATGCGTCTTTACGCGCCATGGCCGACGCCCAGAATGTGAAGCGCCGCGCCGAGCAGGATGTGGAGAAAGCGCGCAAATTTGCCCTGGAGCAGTTCAGCAAGGATTTGCTGCCAGTGGTCGATAACCTGGAGCGGGCACTGGACGCTGCCGGGGGTGATGAAGAGGCAATCAAGCCCATCGCCGAAGGTGTTGAGCTGACCCTGAAAAGCTTTATGGACGTGATGAAGAAGTTTCATATCGAGGCAGTAGACCCCGCCGGCGAGCCCTTTGATCACGAATTACATCAGGCAATAGGCATGCTGCCCAATGCCGACGTTGAGCCTAATACGGTGCTGGACGTTATGCAGAAGGGCTACACCCTGAATGGCCGGCTGATGCGTCCGGCCATGGTCATGGTGAGCAAGGCAGCAGAGTAAATTTGGTTCCCCGGAACCCTTGAAATCGGTCTAAACGGGCCAATATAGATAGCAACGAAATGAATTTAGTCAGCCGCAACCGGCTGGTAAGAGGAGCAAGAAAATGGGAAAGATAATCGGTATTGATTTGGGCACCACCAACTCATGTGTATCTGTGTTGGATGGCGACGGCCCACGAGTCATTGAAAACTCCGAAGGCGATCGTACTACGCCTTCCATCGTCGGCTACACCGAAGATGGCGAGATCCTGGTAGGCCAGAGTGCCAAGCGCCAGGCTGTGACCAACCCCAAGAACACGATCTACGCGGTCAAGCGATTGATCGGTCGTAAGTTCAAGGACGATGTGGTCCAGAAAGACATCAAGATGGTTCCCTACGGGATTGTCGCTGCTGAAAATGGCGACGCCTGGGTAGAAGCCAAGGACGAGAAGATGGCGCCTCCACAGGTGTCAGCTGAAATCCTGCGCAAGATGAAGAAGACTGCCGAGGAATTTCTTGGCGAGCCGGTAACCGAAGCGGTTATCACAGTACCTGCCTACTTTAACGACTCTCAGCGTCAAGCCACCAAGGACGCCGGCAAAATCGCTGGCCTGGACGTGAAGCGCATCATCAACGAGCCTACCGCAGCGGCACTCGCTTACGGTATGGACAAGGCCAAGGGCGACCACACGGTAGCCGTATATGACCTGGGTGGTGGTACGTTTGATATCTCTATCATCGAGATTGCTGAAGTTGATGGCGAGCACCAGTTTGAAGTGCTGTCTACCAACGGTGACACCTTCCTCGGTGGTGAAGATTTCGACATGCGCCTGATCGAGTATCTGGCAGACGAGTTCAAGAAAGAAAGTGGCATCGACCTGCACAGTGATCCGCTGGCTCTGCAGCGCCTGAAAGAGGCGGCTGAGAAGGCCAAGATCGAACTGTCCAGCTCGCAGCAGACTGAAGTGAACCTGCCGTACATCACTGCCGATGCGTCTGGTCCCAAGCACCTGGTGGTTAAGCTGTCACGCTCCAAACTGGAGTCACTGGTTGAAGATCTGGTAGCGCGTTCCATGGAGCCATTGAAGGTGGCCCTCAAGGATGCCGGCCTGAGCCCCAGCGAAATTGACGACGTCATCCTGGTGGGTGGTCAAACCCGTATGCCGATGGTGCAGAAGGCCGTGGCCGATCACTTTGGCAAAGAGCCGCGCAAGGACGTTAACCCGGACGAAGCCGTGGCAATGGGTGCTTCTATCCAGGGTGCGGTGCTGGCTGGTGATGTGAAAGATGTCTTGTTGCTCGACGTAACTCCGCTGACCCTGGGTATTGAAACCATGGGTGGTGTGGCAACACCGTTGATCGACAAGAACACCACGATCCCGACCAAGAAGTCGCAGATCTTCTCAACAGCTGAAGACAACCAGACGGCGGTGACTATTCACGTCGTACAGGGTGAGCGTAAGCAGGCCGGTGGTAACAAGTCACTGGGTCGTTTTGACCTGGCCGATATCCCGCCTTCACCGCGTGGTATGCCGCAGATTGAAGTGACCTTTGACCTGGATGCTAACGGTATCCTGAACGTGTCTGCCAAGGACAAGGCAACGGGTAAAGAGCAGTCTATCCGTATCACTGCTTCTGGCGGCCTGACGGATGAGGACATCGAACAAATGGTAGCTGATGCCGAGGCGAATGCCGACGCGGATGCCAAGTTCGAAGAGCTCATCACCTCGCGCAACACCTGTGATGGCTTGATTCACGCTACTCGCAAGACTCTCGAGGAAGCTGGCGAGCACGCCACTGACGAAGAGAAGACAGCGATTGAAGCGGCACTGGCCGAAGCTGACGAAGCGGTCAAGGGCGATGACAAGGATGCCATCGATGCTGCAGCAACCAAGCTGACTGAAGCAACTGGCCCCGTGGCGCAGAAGATGTATGCTGCCCAGGCCGAAGAAGCTCAGGCTGCTGAAGGTGGCGCCGGTGATGCCCAGGCCGAAGCGGGAGCCGAGGATGCGGTTGACGCGGAGTTCGAAGAAGTCAAAGACGACAAAAAAGAAGCCTGATAGCTTCTGTAAGCGGGGCGGGATTCCGCCCCTGAAAATAACCATGATGACGCGGGACACAGTGCCCGCGTAGTCATTTGAGAAATAGCGAATCTTTCGCTCTAACAGGCTATGTCAAAACGCGATTACTACGAAGTGCTGGGCGTCGATAAGGATGCTGACGATAAGGACATTAAAAAGTCCTACCGCCGGGTGGCCATGAAGTATCACCCGGATCGCAACCCCGACGATCCTGATGCCGAAGAGAAGTTCAAGGAGGCCACGGAAGCCTACGACGTTCTGATGGATGGTGAGAAGCGCCAGGCCTACGACCAGTTTGGTCACGCCGGCGTCGATCCCAATATGGGCGGCGGTGCCGGTGGTTTTGGTGGCGGCAACTTCAGCGATATTTTCGGCGATGTATTCGGTGACATTTTCGGCGGTGGAGGCGGCGGCCGTGGTCCCGGTGGACCACAGCGCGGCTCAGACCTGCGCTACACGCTGGATATTTCCCTGGAGGATGCCGTTAAGGGCACCACAGTAGAGATTCGCGTGCCGACACTGGCCGGTTGTGAAACCTGTGATGGTTCCGGCGCCAAGAAAGGCAGCACACCGACAACCTGCGGCACCTGCGGTGGTGTGGGCCAGGTGCGCATGCAGCAGGGTTTTTTCCAGGTACAGCAAACCTGCCCTACCTGCCGTGGTCGTGGTAAGTCGATTTCTGACCCCTGTACCGATTGTCAGGGACAGGGTCGGGTAGAGAAGACCAAGACATTATCCGTGAAAGTGCCTCCCGGTGTTGATACCGGCGACCGTATTCGCCTGTCGGGTGAGGGCGAGGCTGGCCCGGAAGGTGGTCCTACTGGTGATCTGTTTGTGCAGATGTCCGTCAAGCAGCACCCGATTTTCGAGCGTGACGGCAAGAACCTGTATTGCGAGGTGCCAATCACCTTTGTTGATGCAGCCGTAGGTGGTGAACTGGAAGTGCCAACCCTGGATGGGCGGGTAAAATTGAAGATTCCCGCCGAGACGCAAACCGGTAAACTGTTCCGACTGCGTGGCAAGGGCGTGAAGCCGGTGCGCGGTGGCAGTGTAGGTGACCTGCTGTGCCGGGCGGTGGTGGAAACCCCGGTTAACCTGAACAAGCAGCAAAAAGAAATGCTGCGCGAGTTTCAGGACAGTCTGGGGGAGGGCGGCAAGTCGCAGTCCCCGCGGCAGACCAGTTGGTTTGAAGGTGTGAAAAGCTTCTTTGACGACATGAAACTATGACAACGCGAATTGGAATTACCGGGGCCGCGGGCCGCATGGGCCGCATCCTTGTGGAGGCGATAGACCTTGCCGATGACAGCCTGCAGCTCAGCGCTGCGATAGAACGACCGGACAGTACGTTGCTGGGCGCTGACGCGGGCGAAATCGCCGGTCTCGGGCGCAACGGTGTGACCGTGGTCAGTAATCTGGCTGACGTTATCGACGACCTGGATGTGCTGATCGATTTCAGTATTCCAGCTGCGACCGTGGCTAATGTGGCCCAGTGCGTGGCGGCAGGGAAAGCGATCGTGATTGGCACCACCGGGTTTACGCCGGATCAGCAGGCTGAGCTTGAGTCAGCGGCTGGCAAGATAGCGGTGTGCAAGGCCACCAATTTCAGTACTGGCGTGAACCTGTGTTTCAAGTTGATCGATATGGCTGCCCGCGTATTGGGCGACGATGTTGACGTTGAGATCTATGAAGCTCACCACCGCCATAAAATTGATGCGCCCTCTGGCACTGCCCTGACCATGGGTGAGGTTGTGGCCGACGCGCTGGACCGCGACCTGGAAAAGGTGGCGGTGTACGGACGTGAGGGGCAAACTGGCGCCCGTGAGCGAGAGACTATCGGCTTCGCCACCGTGCGGGCCGGCGATATTGTTGGCGACCATACCGTCACCTTTGCCGCTGAGGGCGAGCGCGTAGAGATTACGCACAAGGCCTCCAGCCGCATGTCATTCGGCCGCGGCGCAGTGCGCGCAGCGGGCTGGCTGGCCGATCAAAAGCCGGGCATGTATGACATGCGCGACGTACTGGGGCTCTGACACAACTCACTAGCCGTCGAACGGCTCGCCGACCTGACAAAACAGACCAACGCTGAGGAGATACCGTGAGCGATTTCATAGTCAACATCGACGAAACCAATGCCGCCGCGTTATTGATCGAGGAATCCCATAAACGCCCGGTTGTCGTGGACTTCTGGGCGGACTGGTGTGAGCCCTGCAAAGTGCTTATGCCCATGCTGGAAAACATCGCCACTGAATACCAGGGTGCTTTCCTGCTGGCCAAGGTTAATGCCGACGAGCAACAGAATATCTCGCAGCAGTTTGGTGTGCGTAGCCTGCCCACCGTGATGGTTATCAAGGATGGCCAGCCGGTAGACGGCTTTGCCGGTGCCCAGCCTGAAACCGCCGTGCGGGAGATGCTGGCCAAGTATCTGCCAGCCCCCTGGGATGGTTTGCTGCAGCTAGCTAATGAAGCGATGGAAAAGGGCGACTTCGCGGCTGCCTTAACACCCTTGCGTCAGGCCTGGGAGGAGTCGGGCAGAATTCATGAGATCTCTATCGCCTACACCCACTGCCTGATCGAGGCGATGCGCCTGGACGAGGCACAGGCTGTGCTTGATACCATCAAAATGGTGGATCAAGACGCCGCCTATGAACAGCTGATTGCCCAGCTGGAGCTTAAGCGGGAGGCGGCCAAATCGCCGGAAATCGAGGCGCTTGAGCAGAAGCTGGCGGGTGATCCTGGCAATCATGACGTGCGAGCCAGCCTCGCTATTCAATATACCAATGCGGGCCGCTTCAAGGATGCGCTGGAGAATCTGATGACGATTCTCGAACAGGAGCTGGACCATGCCGACGGTGGCACCAAAAAGGTGCTGCTGGATACCATTGCCAGCCTGGGCAAGGGCGACCCATTGGCTGCCGAGTACCAGCGCAAGCTGTATAGCATGCTCTACTAGGGCACAGCGCCTCTTCGCTCTCTGTTAACCCCCTGTTTACCGCACGTCAGTGCTTTGGCCACACTTTTCTGTGTGGCTACTGTGTCACCTTTTGTCGATATATCTGTGTCCGCCAGCGCTTGTGTTGGGGGGCAGGAATCGCTAAGGTACATGCCCGGTTTTTCAAAAACATACTCAAAAGTCAAATTGGTAGTGGCCAGCCTATATAAGCCGCTGATTACTGCCTCCGACCCTAACGCGAGGTACCGCTATGGATACATCATTCGCCCCCGAAGACCTGGCCTTCCGCGACGAAGTCCGCGCCTTTTTCGCCGAGCAGTTCGATGAAGAGCTGCAGGCTTTATTGAAGCAACCCGGCACCTATAAAGAAGCAAGAGTTATCTGGCAGAAGCGCCTCCATGCCCAGGGCTGGATCGCCCCCAGTTGGCCTGTTGAGCACGGTGGTACCGGATGGAACACCACCCAGAAGTTTATTTATGAGACCGAGCGTGCCGCTGCCGGCATCCCCGACGTTGTGCCTTTTGGCCTGACCATGGTTGGTCCGGTCATTTATGCCTTTGGTAACGATGAGCAAAAAGCGCGTTTTCTACCTCGCATCCTCAGCAGTGATGACTGGTGGTGTCAGGGTTATTCCGAGCCTGGTTCAGGGTCGGACCTCGCCTCGCTGAAAACCAAGGCTGAGTTGGACGGCGACGACTATGTGGTTAACGGTGCCAAGATCTGGACGACCTACGCCCAGAAAGCGGACTGGATATTCTGCCTGGTTCGTACCAACAGCGACGGTAAAAAGCAGGAAGGTATTTCGTTCCTGCTTATCGATATGAAATCTGAGGGGATCAAGGTTAACCCGATTATCTCTATCGACAATGAGCACAGCCTTAACGAGGTTGAGTTCAATAACGTACGCGTGCCTGTCGCCAACCTTATTGGTGAGCAGGACAAGGGCTGGACCTACGCCAAGGCGCTGCTGGCGCATGAGCGTACGGGTATCGCCGGCGTTCCGGATACCTACCGCAGCCTGCGTCAGTTGAAAGACGTTGCTGCCCGTGAAGTGAATGGTGGCACCTCGCTGCTCAGCGATCCGCTGTTTCAAAAGCGTCTGTCTGATATTGAGATTGAATTGATGGCGCTGGAATACACCGAATTGAGAGTGCTGGCATCCGTTGCCGCTGGCGGTGCGCCGGGCGCTGAGTCTTCGCTGCTCAAGATCAAGGGCACCGAGATGCAGCAGGCCGTGCAAAACCTGTATATGGAAGTAGCAGCCTATTACCAGGGCGT
This sequence comes from Halieaceae bacterium, assembly GCA_039964455.1. GTDB lineage: Bacteria > Pseudomonadota > Gammaproteobacteria > Pseudomonadales > Halieaceae > CALJFL01. Next base: position 186,356 of record JBDVXK010000016.1, read on the forward strand.
ACTACCTACCGATTTGAGTGCCGACGAGCTGGGCCACGAGTTTGGCAGTGAAGCACGTAATTCCTTTATGTATGGACGTGCGGCTACCGTTTACGGCGGTTCGAACGAGATCCAGAAAAATATTATCGCCAAAGCTGTACTTGGCCTGTAAAGAGAGAAGGGAGAACAGCGCAATGAATTTCGATTTTTCAGAAGAACAGGTCATGTTGCGGGACAGTGTTGCCCGCTTTGTGCAGGACGATTACGACTTTGACACGCGCCGCGCGATTGCCGACTCCGACGAGGGTATGAATCGCCAGAACTGGCAGACATTCGCCGAACTCGGTTGGCTGTCGGTGCCCTTTGCTGAGGAGCACGGTGGTTTCGGCGGCGATGCCGTTGATGTGATGGTCATGATGGAAGAGCTGGGTAAAGGACTGGTTGTAGAGCCTTATCTTGCAACCGTCCTGATGTTTGGCGGACTGTTGCAAAAGGGCGGCAGTGAAGCCCAGCAGCATGACTACATTCCGCGCGTCATTGACGGCAGCCTGCTGGGTGCCTTTGCCTATGTGGAGCGCCAGAGCCGCTTTGAACTGGCCGACGTTAAAACGACGGCTGCCAAGTCAGCTGACGGTTTCACCCTTAACGGTGAAAAGGTTGTCGTCAGCAATGGCGCCAATGCCGACTATGCTGTGGTATCGGCACGAACCTCCGGCGACCAGAACGACGAGCATGGCATCAGCCTGTTCATTGTTGCGCTGGACGCTGAGGGCGTAAGTCGCACCACCTATCGCATGATGGATGGTCAGCTGGTAGCAAACCTCACTTTCGACAATGTGGCACTGGCTACCGATAGCCTGCTGGGCGATCTGGATAACGGCCTGGGCCTGATGGAGTCGGTGATTCAGGATGTTGTTGTGGCACTGGCTTCAGAGGCGGTGGGCATTATGGGTCAGCTCAATGCCAAGACCCTGGAGTACACCAAAACCCGCGAGCAGTTTGGCGTTGCCATTGGCAGCTTTCAGGCGCTGCAGCATCGTATGGTTGAGACCTTTATGTCCTACGAGCAGGCCAAGTCACTGCTGTACCGCGCGGTATGTGCGCAGGCCGAGGGATCAGACGACGCGCTAAGAAGCATCCATGCCCTGAAGGTAATGATTGATCGTGCTGGAACGCATATCTATAGCGAAGCGATCCAGATGCATGGCGGCATGGGCTTGACCGATGAGCTGGATATTGGCCACTACGCCAAGCGTCTGATGATGATCAACGCAACCTTTGGTAATGGCGACTATCATCAGGCACAATTCAACGCTTTGTCCTACTCTGATAACGCAGAGGGCGAGTCTTCACAAAACAGGCCGCAACTGGCAACCGCATCGGGAGAACGCGTATGAAACTTGGATTCCTGCTGGGCTACTCCGGCAAGCAAATTCACATCCCCATTGACCTGATCAAGCAGGCTGAGGCCATGGGCTATGACTCGGTCTGGACTGCTGAAGCCTACGGCAACGATGCCGTAACCTCGGCAACCTGGGTTTTGTCACAAACCGAGAAGATGCGTGTGGGTACTGCCATCATGCAGATGCCGGCGCGTTCACCAGCGATGTGTGCGATGACCGCCATGTCATTGGATCAGTTGTCCGGCGGCCGCTTTATTGTTGGCCTTGGCGCTTCTGGCCCGCAGGTTGTAGAGGGCTGGCACGGTGTGCCTTATGGCAAGCCGGTGACTCGCACCAAGGAATACATCAAGATCATGCGCAAGATTTTCGAGCGTGAAGGTCCTGTAGAGTTTGACGGCACCATGTACCAGATGCCCAATAAGGGCGAGGGTACAACGGGCCTGGGTAAGCCACTCAAGTCTATTCTGGAAGGCAATCCCGATATCCCCATTTATACAGCGTCTATCACCCCGGCCGGCTTGCGTTGCGCAGGTGAAGTTGCCGACGGTGTATTCCCGGTTTGGATGGACCCCGAAAAGTACAGTGTGATTGGTGACTACCTGCAGGAAGGCTTCGATGCCGCGGGCAATGGCAAGAGCCTGGCCGACTTCGATGTGGCGCCCTTTGTATCTGTAGCAATGAACGATGACCTGGAAGCAGCGTTTAATTCACTGCGTCCGTGGCTGGCGCTGTACATAGGCGGCATGGGTGCCAAGGGTAAAAACTTCTATCACGACTACGCCGCCCGATTGGGCTATGGCGAAGAGGCCACCAAGATCCAGGACCTCTATCTCTCTGGTAAGAAGCAGGAAGCTGAAGCGCTGGTGCCTACAGAGCTTCTGGACGCCGTTTCACTGGTTGGCCCGAAAGAGCGCATCATCGAGCGTCTCGCGCCCTGGAAGGAAGCCGGTAAGCGTGGTGAGGTTGGCACAATGTTGTTAGGCGTTCACGACGTGGAAGTATTGGAGATCATCGCCAAGGAAATGCTCTGATGGAAGTCGCCGGCAAGATTATTGTTGTTACCGGCGGCGCCAACGGCATTGGCAAAGGGCTTTGTGAGCGCTTTCATCGTGATGGTGCCGAAAAAGTTGTGGTGGTTGACCTTGAGGAAGCCAACGCGAAGGCCTTAGCCGCCACCATTGACGGTGATGGCTTCGGTGTTGATGTTCGCGACGAGGAGCAGATCAAGGCGATGGTCGCCGAGGTTGAGTCGCGCTACGGCCGAATCGACCTGTTCTGCAGTAACGCCGGTATCATCGCCGGTGATGGCGAGCCCTGGTATGCAAGCTCTGCCTCTAATGACACCTGGCAGGCGATGTGGGATATCCATGTGATGGCCCATGTGTGGGCTGCCCGTGCCTGCCTGCCGGGCATGATTGCCCGAGGTGAAGGGTATTTTCTCAATACCGCCTCAGCCGCGGGTTTGTTGAACCAGGTGGGTGATGCCGCTTATTCAACAACCAAGCACGCAGCGGTTGGTTTTGCTGAGGCGCTGGCAATTACCCACGGCGATGACGGTATCAAGGTGTCTTGCCTTTGCCCGCAGGCGGTATCCACGCGCATGATTGGTGACATAGAAGGGGGCGGTACCGCTGGCGTAGACGGAATCATTACCCCGGAACAAGTTGCCGAGACCGTTGTTCAGGGTCTTGCTGAAGAAAAGTTTCTGCTGCTTCCTCATCCCGAGGTTGCGCAGTACCGCGAGCGCAAGACGGCTGATTACGATCGTTGGCTGGGCGGCATGCGCAAGCTGCGCCGCAGCTTTGGCAATCCTATCCTTTAGATGTTCCTGTACTCGCGCGTCCCTGTGGCGCGCCAATAAGCTGACGGAGACTGCCTGATGGCAACCATTTACCTGATTCGCCACGGGCAAGCCTCGTTTGGTTCCGACGACTACGACAAGTTGTCACCACTGGGTGAGACACAGGCGGAACATGTCGGTTATTACCTTCGTGACCAGGGCATCACCCTGGACGCTGCCTACAGTGGCGACCTGAAGCGTCAGCGGCGTACGACTGAGCTGGCGCTGGCCAGCCAGCCTGGCACTGTAGCGCACACGGTTGATCCTCGCTTCAACGAGGTTCGCAACGACGAGCAGGTGGAGTACCTGGTGCCGGAGTTGGTGAAGTCCAACCCGGGGTTGAACGAATTGGTGACTCGAGGCCTGAGCTCAAGCAAGGATTACCAGAAGGTGATTGACGCAGTGTTTAACTACTGGGTATCGCCGGCATGTAATGAGCCGAATATTCAAAGCTGGGCAGACTACTCCGGTGATGCACGCGATGCCCTGTTTGACGTGATGCGCAATGAAGGCAGCGGCAAGACGGTGGGTATTTTTACATCTGGCGGCACCATAGCCACGTTGGTTACGCAGGTGTTGGGCCTGGGTGGCGAGCACGCCTACAAGTTTTACGAGCCTATATTCAACTGTTCAATTACGCAGCTTTTCTACAGCGGCGATAAAGTGTCGCTGTCCTACTTCAATGACCGCTCGTTCCTGCAATACCTTGGGCAGCAGTCTGGGCAGAACCTGGTTTCTTACCGCTAGGCTCAGTCCTCATCCCGCAAGCGCATGAGTGACTCCTGAGTTGTTGATGCTACCAACACCCCGTCGCGCGTGTAAAAGCTGCCGCGGCTGAAACCCCTGCTACCAGACGCCGTGGGACTGTCCATGGTGTAAAGCAGGTATTCGTCCACCCTGAACGGACGGTGAAACCATAAGCCATGATCGAGGCTGGCTAACTGGATGCCTTTGGAGGCTCCTGTGTAGGGGTGTGCCCTAAGCGCGGTGCCCAGCAGCGAAAAATCAGAGATGTAAGCCAGCAGGGTTTGATGCAATTGAAGGTTATCGGGTAGCGGCTCGGTTACCCTGAACCACATGTGCTGCAGCGGCTTGTCGGGTACCGGGTTTTGGTTGTCACGACGGTCAATGATCCGGCGTTCTATTGCGGGCAGGCGCGGTGGCTCCTGATCGCCCGGTTGTTGCTGGCTGGTGCGCTCCCAGTGTTCCCTGTCGGTTTCCAATTCTTCCGGTGGCGGTACGTCGGGCATGGTGACCTGATGTTCCAGCCCTTCCTCTTGCACATGAAAGGATACCGAGGTGTTGAAGATTGCCTTGCCATCCTGCTTCGCTACGACTCGGCGGGTGGCAAAACTCTTACCGTCACGTATGGGGTCTACCTCGTACACAATTTGCTTGCTGGGATCCCCGCCGCGTAAAAAGTAGGCATGCATGGAGTGGGCGATGCGATCCTCGGGCACACTGCGTATCGCCGCATTCAGGGATTGCGACAACACCTGGCCGCCAAAAACCCGACGCGGCCTTTCCGGGCTCTTGCCGATGAACAGGTATTTGTCGATGCGCTCCACTTCGAGGTAGTTGAGCAGGCTTTCAATATTATTGGCCAAGAGATGGTCCTTATTGAGCTGGGTTGGTTGCCGAGTAACCGCTAAGGGCGGGGCAGCAGTCCATTAAAAAATACGTCGAAATAATCGGTGGCGGCGTCTTCGATATTATCCACGCGTCGCCACAGGCTGATATCCATGGCCGCATTGATAGAGCCCGCAATCAGGTTCTGCGCTATGACGGTATTAACCTCGCGCACACTGCCATCTTCTATGCCGGCCTTGATGAAGCTTTCGAACATACTGTTGTTGGCATTGGTGCGTTGCAGTACTTTGCGCCGCAGGGGCGGTGGCAATGCTGTGATGGTGTTGTAGCGAATTAGCGGACCCTGTTCGGAATTTTGCGCATAGAAAATCTGCCGACAGGAAAGCTCCACTTTCTGTAAACCGGTTACGTCTGTTTCGGCGGCCTGCTCCTGCAGGTTCTGGACAATATCCAGGGAATTCTTGTAGCAGTTGAAGAGCAGGTCTTCCTTGTTCTTGATGTGGTAGTAAAATGCGCCTTTGGATACTTTCAGGTGCTCGGCAATCTCATCCAGTGAAGCGCCGTTGAAGCCTTTCTTGTTGAAAAACCAGGTCCCGGTTTTGTAGAAGGCTTCTTGCTTCAGCCTGTTTTGCTCTTCCCGGTCAAAGCCCTGCACCTGATTGGCGCTGGCCGGTTTCAATTTGATTGACGCCGGTTCGAAATTGCCTTTCCCGGCATACAGGCCCCGGGCGAGCACATCCAGCGCCTGCTCGCCAATCGATTGAACCTGGTCGGTTGGAATATTGTGCAGCCAGTAGAATATCCACTCTACCGACCCCAGAATGGCGCGAGTGGCAGACGTAGCATCACATTGTCGTAATTTACCCTGCTCAATGCCGTCGCGCAGATATTGTCGCAGGCGCTTGAACATGGTGATGTACTGCGTCTCTACATCGTCGCGGTGACTGCCTTTGAGCGATGCGATCTCCAGCAGGGCGGCAATGTGAACGCCTTTACCCTCACGTGCGTCAGCCCAGTTCTCGAAATGCTGAAGGAAGAAGGCGGAGGCTCTGTCCAGCGGATCGCTGTGTAGCTGCTCGATCCGGTCAAGGTGGGCGTGATGGCTCTCCAGTGCGGCCATGTAGCACTGGTAAATCAATTCTTCCTTGGTTTTTACATAGTAGTAGAGGCTGGTTTTGGTCAGCCCAAGGCTCTCTGCAATGTCACGCAGCGTGGTCGCCCGTGATCCCTTGGAATTGAACAGCATAGCCGCCTGCGACAGGATAGCCGTGCGTTTGGCGTCGTGCTGGGCGCTGCGGTTGAATGGCGATGCAGGGGTGCTGTTTGTGTCGTTTTTGGCAGTCAAAATCGGGGGGCGGGAACCCGTCACCTACTAGCTAGTCTAAGATTCCAACTTTAAGTATTTTTTTTGTCGCTGTCTATATTTTTACCGGTTTGCGGGGTATTTGTCGCATGAACCTTGATGTTCAACCACTTGCGCGAGCGGTATCGGTGGATCAGTAATATCGCCTTCAGGCTGTAGTCGAACAACATCACGGCAAATATCCAGTAGACGGACATATTCAGGCTGGCAAACAGCCAGGCCGGTAACAGGCGGCCCAGCAGCAGGCCACAAAACGTCGCCATGAGCGGGAACCGGGTGTCGCCAGCGCCACGCAGCGAGCCGGCTAATGCGACCTCACAGGCCATCATGGGCTGTGCAGCGGCAATCATGTAGATGAAGGCCACGGTGTACTCAACCACTTCCGGATCATCGATCATGAAGGTGGCCAGATCTCGGGAGTAGTAGGCCAGAATGATCGAAAGGCCGGTCATGGACGCAACGGCCATGCGCAGAGACCGCCAGCCCACGGCGACAGCGGCCTCGGGCCGTCCCGCTCCCAACTGTTGTCCGACCAGCGTGGCCGCAGCGATACCGAAACCAAAGCCTACAACAATAGGAAATGACACCAGGCTGATGCCAATGCCGTAAGCAGCGTAGGGTGCAGTGCCGTATTGGGCTACGATGCCGAAGAACAGCAGGAAGGCGAGCTGCACGACCCCCTGCTCGATAACGGACGGCATGCCTATAGCTGCCAACCGGCGGGTGGCGAGCCAGTCGATGGTCAGGCGTTTCACCGGTTTGATATTGAACCTGCCGCGCCACCAGAATATGGCGAACACGATGGTGACCAGGGTCGCGGCAGAACTCCCGCCAAGTGCAACTCCGGCGACGCCCATGGTAGGTAGTGGCCCGACGCCGTAAGCAAGGCAGTAACCGAAACTGATATTTAATACCGTGCTAAATGACAATATCCATAAGGGTGTGATCACATCACCGGTAGCGCGCAGGGCAGTTTGCAGCATCATGTTCACGGCGGTGGCAACGTTGAATACCCCTAACCAGAAAATGAAGCTGCCGGCGGACTTGGTGGTTGCGTCGTCAAGACCGAACAGGCCGGCAATCTGTTCGGGGATAAGTAATGCTGGCAGGGATAGGGCGGCGGCAAGAGCGATGGAGACAGTTAACGCCGTCCAGGTATCCATCTCCGCCCGTTTGATGTCGTCGGCGCCCCAGGCTCTGGAGATCATGGCCGTGGCGGCGATCGACACGCCCATGAGAACCGCCTGAATCAGGAAGAATACGCGATGACCGGTGGTAACAGCGGCGACCGCTGAGGTGCCCAGCTCTGCCACGATTTTGATGTGCATAAAGCCCACTGTGGTGAACAGCAGGTTGGAGAGAATGCTGGGCCACGCCAGCTGCCATACCCGGCGGCTGTGCGACTCGCGTTCTACTGGGGCAACATCGGACAAAAAATTCGGGCTCCTGCTGGGGGGCGCCAGTGTAGCAGGATGCCCGGCTCAGGCCAGTGAGCGACACTCCTTGTGCCTGAAACAGTCGGTGGTGTGGTCATTAACCATACCGGTGGCCTGCATGTGCGCGTAAATAATGGTGGAGCCAACAAAGGTGAAACCGCGCTTTTTGAGATCCTTGCTGATGGTGTCGGACAGGGGGGTGGTTGCCGGTACTTCTTTCAGGCTCTTTCTGCGATTCTGGATTGGCTTGCCGTCGACAAAGTCCCACATGTAGTCGGCAAAACTGCCTTTCTCTTCCTGAATCGCCAGGAACGCACGGGCATTTTTGCGAGCGCCGTAGACCTTCAGTTTGTTGCGTATGATGCTGGGGTCAAGCAGCAGTTTATCGAGTTTTTTATCGGTAAAGCGCGCGACTTTCTCCGCGTTAAAATCGGCGAAAAGTTTGCGGTAGCCCTCTCGCTTGCGCAGCACGGTAATCCAGGAGAGCCCTGCCTGCGCGCCCTCCAGGATGATAAATTCGAACAGGGTTTTGTCATCCCATACCGGAACACCCCACTCTTTATCGTGATAGTCGATATAGAGTGGGTCATCACCACACCAGCCGCATCGTTTGCTCATATCGTGTCCTGGATCAAGGGTATGCTATCGAGTATGGTTCGCCACTCGCTTCTTGTCCATGCGAGTGGCGCAGCGTGCGGGCTTGTGCAAGAATTTCAGCGTAATCAAAAATGGAATCGAGATGACAAACACGATTGAGTACAGCCAGAAGGGCCACGTAGGGCAGTTGTTGCTGAATAACCCGGATCGCCATAACTCGTTGGGGCAGGAAGAGCTGGAAGCGATACAGGCTCACCTGAAGCAGATCAGTGAGGATGCACAGGTGCGAGTTTTGGTGGTGACCGGTGCGGGCGATAAAACATTTTGTGCCGGTGCCTCTCTGACGCAGCTGAATTCCGGCAAGATCAGTGGTGACAGTTTTCAGGCCACGACGGATCAACTGGCAGCGCTTGAGATACCCACGATTTGTTCTCTTAACGGGAATGTCTTTGGTGGTGGCGTAGAGCTGGCGTTAAGTTGTGACTTCCGTATCGGTATTGAAGACACCCGTTTGCGTGTGCCAGCGGCTGCTATTGGTTTGTGCTATCCAATTAGTGGTATCAATCGTTTTGTAGAGCGCCTTGGGGTCAACCTGGCCAAGCGCATATTAGTAGCTTCTGAGACCTTTCCTGCGCAGCAGATGCTGGAAATTGGTTTCCTCGACCACCTCGTTATGCCAGTACAGCTACAAGAGAAGACAGACGAACTTGCATCGCATATTGCAGGGCTTGCGCCAATGTCTGTACGAGTGATGAAACATATTTTGGCTCAGGCCGCCGCCGGGTCTATAGATATGGCAGAAGCACAAGTCCTGTCTGATCAATGCAATAACTCTGAAGACCTGCAAGAAGGTTTTGCGGCCCAGGCTGAAAAGAGGGCCCCGCGCTTTAAGGGCTGTTAATCGCGTTCTGGCGCCAGTGGTCCGAGACATTCCAGCTCGCGGGTTATCGCCAGCCAGGGTAGCTCAAGTGTCGTCAGCCACTTTATGGCGATTGGTTCAGGTTTAAGCCTCGCGATGTTTGCAGCCGTGCAGGCTTCCAGCGCTGTGTTCGCGACCACCGCGACGCTCAGAAGCCCTGGCACTGGCCTGCCATCTACAGGGCTGAGGGCGCGGCCAAATCGTTCTCCACCCAGCATCAATGGATTCTCGTAATCGCCTCTTATGGCATAACCCCTGTTGTTCAGCTTCACACGGGTGATGGCTGTTCGGCTACCCTGCGGGTGGCGTATGCCTACCAGCCAATTGGCACCGTCGGGTTGTTTGCCCAGTGTGGCGATGTCTGTATCGAGATCTACTTTCACTCTCCCGGCTCCCTGCGCTTTTAGCAGCTTGCAGGTGCGGTCCAGCGCGTAGGGTCTGATGCAGCTGTTCAGGTCTATGGACATACCGTGCTCGGGTAGTCGCGCACCATTCTCATCGATCACAAGCTTCGACCAGCCAACAAGATCCAGCTTTCCGGCCAGAAGGCCGTTTATCCCCTCGGCTGAACTTTTACCGCGATAGCACTCGGAAATAAGTTTGCTACTGGGGTCAAACATATGGCGACTCTGTTCCCAGACCGCCGTCACATACTTAAAGAGGCTCCTTGCCTCGGGATCTAAAGTTAGTGATTCCCCGGTTCCTGCTAACGCGTTCAGTTGACCTATCAGGCTGTCGGGGTGAGAGGAGCTAAACCTTGATGCCAGTCTCTTTAGCTCGTTCAGGCCGGCTGTGGCGTGTTCCTGGCCTTTGCCATCAGGGTCCTCGACGACAATATGGCAAGGCCTGCCAAGTACGGTATCCCTGAGTTCCGCCTTGGCGCCTATCATGGACAAACCCGACTCTGGATACAGGTTTTGGCGTCGGCTAGTATGTTCAATCTGGGATTCACTTGCGGCGCTACTCGGTTTCGAAGGAGGTCTTGGTGAACGTCAGTATTACTTCTGAACCGGTTCCGCCAGGGCGGCTCAGCTCACCATTCAAGCTGTCGCGGATCAGTGTGAGAATTCTTACGCCTTCAGTGGCTGCATTCAAGAAGTTATCAGGCAAGCCAATACCATTGTCGTTGATTGATAGCTTGTAGTGAGCAGAGCCCTGATCGGGTTGCTCAGTAACCTGCAGAGTAATCTTGATAAAATTACCCAGCGCGCGACCGGTAAACGCGTGTACCATGCTGTTGTGTGCTAGCTCGGATATTGCGATTGAGAGTAGGGCGCCCACCTCTGCATCGATTGGTTTGTTTGTTACGTCGTTGATGATGCTGATAGACCCACCATTGGGATCACTTTCAGCTAAAAGTGAGTTGGTGATGTCATCCGTGCAACGATGTAAATCGGCATACAAGTGGTCGTGCTGGTAAAGCAGGGAATTCTCAAGACTCTTCAGGGCTGCAATGCTTCGCTGGGAGTGTGTCTGTTTAGCCTCTTCGATAACACTCTCAGATACCTGGTTGAGTGAGTCCAGAATATCGAGTGTCGCTATATTCCTTCGGTGAACTGTGTTTACCAGAGCATCTTGCACATCCAGTTGCTCCTGCAATTCGTCGATTGCGCTCTCTGCCTCGGCATTCATTTCCCGAGCATAGGCAATAGCCCGTTGTTTCATAATGTACATGTAGTACCAACGCCAAACTGCCCATAGAAAACCAGCAGCTATAAGCACGTAAAGCGTATAGGCCCACCAAGTACGCCAGGGTGCAGGCAGTACGATGACTTTGAGTTGTATGCCCTCGGTATTGGTATTGCCCGAAGAGTCAGTACCTTGTGCGTGGAATGAGTATTCTCCGGGGGGGAGGTTGGTGTAGGTTGCGGAGCCGTGGCCGACTGTGCGATTTAAAGCTGGCTCTAGTGGTTTGAGTTGATGGAGATAGATAGCCTCATGGGGTGAGAAGTAATCCTCGATATGGAATTGAATCTGTAGATTTGACTCCCGATGGGTAAGTACAATATTTTCCAAATACTCAAGTTTCTGTTGTCCTGCTTCAGATTTTCCGTTTATCGACACGCTTGAAAGAGTCATTTCAGGGTCAACATGCAAAAAGGTAATATCGGAAGGGTGGAACTTGTTGTAGCCGTTACTCCCTCCAAAATATAAGAATCCCTGCGAGTCGGTAAACGAGGCGCCGAAGTTAAAAGTGTTCCCTTGTAGTCCGTCGTTCACTCCTAGCCGTCCAATATAGACTGCATCAATACCAAATTTGTGCACTCCTTCAGATGTGCCGCACCAGACGCCACCAAGAGAATCGATTTGAATCTCGTATACAGAGAAGCCTTGTTTAGATTTGTATGGGCCCTCTCGCACTCTTACTACTTCAGCAACTGATTCGTTCTTAGGTAGTCTGTAAAGTCCGCTAGAAAGTGTTCCTATCCAGATGGCCCCGTTGTCATCCATCTTCGCAGATAGTATTACAGGCCTTAACTCTAGGTCGGCAAATCTAAAGTCGATATCTACCTCTTTTTCTTCCGCATAATCTATCTGGAATATTCGTGTTTCGGTTGCTACAAGTAACTTTTTGTTGAGAGCGCTTGATATTGATGTCACAGGCCCATTTTTTGGAGACAGTAATAATTTCGGCGCTACTTTGGATACTCCATTATTGGTTGGTCTCACTTGAAGCAAGCCATGATTAAATGTACCTACCCACAAATTACCTGCTTTATCCATGTGCATCTTTGTAATTGAGGCGCTCCCAAGACCAAGCTCGATCGACTTCTGGGTACGGTTGTCGAAATGGTGCAATTTTATTCCGCTTCCACGGGTACCCACATACAGCACGTTGCTATCAACAGCGACACTCATTGATCTAAATTTTTGCTTGTTATTCTCGGTTCCATTCATCGGGAGTAGTTCGTGCATCGAGGTGTTCTTGTCGAAAGAATAAACACCTTGATATGTCCCTACAAAAATCTGATTATTCTCGTCCTCTGCAAAAGAAAGAACTTCGTTAAAAATCTGACTATTTCTAAAATTGTAATTTATAATCGGCGGAGTGATAACTAAATTTAGCCCCTTGTAGGTGCCAATCCATGTGCCGTTTTCTCCATGGGAAATTTTGGTAATATGATCATTTCCTAGGCCCGAATTGTCTATATCGAGAAACTCTCCATCTCCGGATGCTATATCAATCTCGACCAACCCTTCGTCTGTTCCGATCCAGATAGTATCCTTGTTTTCTAAGATGCTGGTTATGTAGTTGGTTCCGTGTACCTTTGTATTGTAGATAAGTTGTACTTTCCTAGTTCTAATATCGATCGCATGTAGTAGGCCGTTTGCGCTCCCAATGTAAACCGCTCCCTTAGCTCCCAAGTGTATGGCAGTGTATTCGCTCGATACTGAGTTGCAGGCGACGCTTTTGGAAAGGCAAAAATTTTCAGTCGTGTTCCTTGAGTTATTGTAAACGTATACGCCTTCGTCTGACGTTATCCAGGTAAAACCTAAATCATCCTCTATAATTCCGGATATGTTTTCAGCTTCTATGGTTGGCCTACTAAGCGATCGTTTTTTATGGTCATTATCCAGGCTTAGATCTACTCGATATGCTCCTCTGTCGCTGCCTATCCACAAGTTGCCATGTCGATCCACACTTACTGATGAAACCAGAATTGATTTGTCTATTTCTAATGGTCGACTGAAAGACTCTGAATCTACGTCATACTGTACTACGCCATGATTGATGCTTGATATCCAAATATCACCCTCGCTTGAAGTCACTAGACTGGTGATGTGAGAGCCAAAAAATGGACCAATATTATCTATATTTTCCGTAGGCATCTTGAGATTTCTGCCATCGTAAATGTAGAGGCCATTCTGCGTGCCAATCCAGAGATTTTTTTTATGCCAAAGTATTGAAGATATAGTTTGGTCGCCCAGAGTTTGAGAGACATGGTTAGGCAGAAAAACAGAGGGTGTGCTTTTTGCAAAAATATCGGGAGCTGTCAAAAATATGGCAGTTACTATCAAAGGCCTGAGGAAAATCTCTAGACGAAAGCTATTCAATGACTCGTCGTCCGTAGGGCCTGCTCTTTTTTTGGCATGTGAAACATGCGTGGAGAATTTACCATGATGTCTGATGCGCTAAATTTTCCGAGGTAAGAAAACTTACATGGAGAAGAAGTTCCCTCACCTTGCTAACTAAATAGTTCGAGATTGAATGCGTCTGAAAAGTCGCGATATAACTCTCGAAGTTTCTGTAGGTCTTTGTCGAGGCCTTTAAGCTTTCCCTCTCTAGCACCTATCTCCATTTTTGAGGCGAGAGTTTTGACTTGCTGGGCACCCATGTTGGCGCTCATTGATTTAATTGCATGAGCGGTCTTGTATACGTCGGTCGAGTTGTCTTCTTTAATAAAGGATTCAAGCTCTGATAGCTTTTCATTCATTTGGCTTACAAAGCCCTGGTAAAGTTCTGGCAAGATTTCTTTGCCTGTTTGCCGCTCGACTTCCCTTATGCTTTCAAGCGCCGCTATATTAAATATTTCGTGGTTATCGATAGAGGTTGTTTCTTGTAAGGACGTCGGCTGAATATTTTTCGCGTTTTCGATTGACTGATGAGCCTTGTGTAGCTGAAATTTGTCGAAAACTGCTTCTAGATCAGATAAAGAGAAAGGTTTGGTTAAGTGAAAGTCCATTCCAGCCACGGAGCACTTCTCTCGCTCCTCGGCACTTGTACCCGCTGTGAGTGCGACAATCGGAATTGCGGTCGCGTTCAGGTTATTTTCCAGGCTGCGTATTAGTCGTGTTGCTGCATATCCGTCAAGCACTGGCATCTGACAGTCCATAAATACCAGAACATAATCTTTCGATTCAAACATCTTGACCGCTTCATTGCCGTTGTTGGCGATATCAACATCAAAGCCAAGCATTTCAATCATTTCTTGCGCGATTCGTTGGTTGACCTCCACGTCCTCGGCCACCAAAACCTTCGGTCTTGGTGGCTGCTCGGCGAGTTTGTCGTCCTGATATTGACGTCTGTTGGGCTGGTTTTCACCCCTTTCTAATGCCTGGCGGATTCCTGCCCTCGTTAGCGGCATGGCGAGCATAGAAATTGTCCCGAAAGTATCGTTGGAATAGTCGAAAGCTAGGGGCACGAGCAGGAGCAATTTTTGGTGACTAAGACTGCCGTTTATAGCGGCTACAAGACTTTCCGGGTCTACTGCGGAATAATCCACTATTATTTTTTCAACGCTATTTTGTGCGCCGATAAGATGCTCAAGGCTTTCCGTTATATTCGTTCTGAATCCGAAGAATTCGAAGTGCGATGAAACCATCTCGGATGTAGCTTTATCGTTGGTTAGAAAGATGGCATCGAATTTCTTATCTAATTGAGAATTCGATGCTTCTCGCGCCCCTTTGAATGGCAAAGAGATAGTAATGGTTGTACCTGTTCCTGGTTTGGAATGGACGAATATATCGCCACCCATTAAATCGATAAAGTTTCGTGAAATTGTTAGTCCTAAACCGGTGCCGCCATATTCTCTTGTGGTGCTAGCATCAGCTTGAGTGAATGGCTCGAATACCTTGCGTTGAGTCTCTTCGTCCATGCCGATGCCTTCGTCGTCAACGGTCAAGTGTAGAATTAAATCCTCACTTTTAGAGGGCGAGGGCTTGAACGAAGTTTTTACTGTCACATGACCATCATGCGTAAATTTGATGGCGTTACTCACGAGGTTCATGACAACTTGGCGGATTTTTGCGGGATCCCCCACTAATTCCTCTGGCAAATTGGGGTCACAGATATTGCTGATTTTTATACCTTTTCGCTCTGCAGGCTCAGCTTGTAAATAGCAAATCTCGTCTATCAAGCTTGTCAGGTTAAAAGATGTAGTTTCGAGCTCAACCTTCGAAGCCTCAATTTTGGAGAAGTCTAGAATTTCATTAATTATATTTAGTAAAGACGTGCCACTATTGTGTGCTGCTTTGGCGAATTTTTCCTGCTGCTCTGACAGGCTTGTGTGTAACAGGAGTTCAGTCATTCCTATCATGCCATGCATGGGTGTTCGTATTTCGTGACTCATTGTAGCTAGGAATTCGGATTTCGCCTTATTAGCCTGCTCCGCGGATTCTCGCGCTTGTTCTAAATCGATGGTCCTTTCTTGAACTTTGTTCTCTAGTTCTCTTTGTCTTAGCTGTGAAAGCACGGCTCTCCTTCTGATTCTTAAAGCTAAGGTAATGACGGCTCCGAGAATTAAGATAAGATATGACGCGTATGCCCAGTTGCTTTTCCAGGGCGGTGGTAGAACAGATATTGGCAAGCTCTTTCCATCCCAGTTCCAGACCCCATCAGGGCTGGCAGCTGCTAGATTTAGTTGATATTTCCCTGGAGGCAATGTAGTGAAGGAGGCAATTCTTGCGTCTTCTGAGATAATCCAATCAGGGTTCACGCCTTCCAGCTTATATGCATATTTTATTGATTCAGGACTTGAGTAGTCTGCTGCAAAAAACTCGACCGAGAACATGGTGTCCGTATGTTTTAGTGTCAGTTCTTCAAGTTTGTTATACGGCTCTTCAAAAGATGTTCTTTGATTCATAACCCTGATTTCAGAAATGCTCACTAAAGGTGCTTCAAGCTTTTCGGAAATAAGATTTGGGTTTACTGAGTTATATCCCCGGTTGCCTCCAAAGTATATTGTTCCATCTGAGGATTTGAACGCAGCGCCCATATTAAACTCGGAGTCTTGTAACCCATGACGTTGTCCAAAATTATATGAACGTAGTTCGTCCGGAGAAAACTTTGTAAGCCCCCGATTGTGGGATAACCAAAGATAGCCTAAGTCATCAGATCTGATGCCATATATGTTAGAGCTTGGTAGGGAAATGTTTTCCGAGTAGTGATGAAATCTAGCGGTCAGTTTTGATCGATCCTCAGAATTCCATTTATTGAGGCCTCCGCCGTTTGTTCCTAACCAAAGATTCCTATCTGGATCCTCGTACATAGCCCAGACCATATCTGAGGAAATGCTGCCTTCATTGCCGCGTTCGGAATATATTCGAGAAAAACTTCCTGAGCTTGCTTCGTAACGATTCAGTCCATTTTCGGTGCCTACCCACACGAAGCCATATGAGTCTTCGAAAAGTGCGATGACATTGTTGTTGCTAATTGAGGTGGAGTCGCTTGGGTCATACTCGTATCGTTTGAATTGACTAGTCTCTTCATTGAAAACATTCAAACCGCCACCAAACGTTCCAACTAGCAGCGAGCCACTGCTTGTCCTGAGGATAGAAGTTATCCCATTTGCGCCGATACTGTTCGGGTCGTTTTTAGAGTATTTGTAGGTTTTAGTTAAATTTGAAGTTAGTCCTATTCTTACTAACCCACCATTAAAAGTTCCGGCCCATAAGGTGTCGGATTCACCTAACAAGCTCATAATAGTGGGGCTATCTATATTTACTTGTCTTGTAGACTCATTTATCCATTCGAATTGATTGGTGCCCCTGCGCAGGCGATTCAACCCATCGTCGGTGCCTACCCAAATGCTTCCGTCGCCAGTCTCGCCAAATGCGTTTACAGAGTCGCTCGACAAATTGGAATTCAAGCTGTTGTATCTTGAAAATAATTGCTTGTTTCCCTCAGATAGCCCGTAAAATGCCCCTGCCCAAAATTTGCCTTCTTTTGATTGAAAAATACTGAAGATTGAGTTTGAGGAGAAATCCTCGTTCTGACCCTGGAATCGATTGAAGTTCGCCGCGCCTTTGATATAAATGCTCAGCCCTCGATGAGTGGCCACCCAAACATTACCGTCGCTATCTTGAAAAATATCGAGCGTTTCGTCAGAAGACAATGAGTTTAGATCTTGCGGGTTGTTTCTGAAATTTACAGATTCATTTGTTTCTGGGTTGTACTTAGATACGCCGGAATTTCTAGTTGCCAACCAAACAAAATCTTCCTCATCAATTATGAGTCGCGAAATATTGTTTGAAGAAATTGATTTAATATTGTCCGCGTCATGTCTTACAACTGTGACTCGGTCGCTGGTTGAGTCTGTGCGAACTAAGCCGCCACTGTATGTTGCGGCCCAAATTGTACCGTCGCTGGCCTCTGCAAAGTCTAGTACCTCTCCCAAGTAGGGTATGCGTTCCGAGTCTGGAACGTAATGCTTGAACTTGAGACTAACAGGATCGAATGAGCTGAAAGCGTTCTCATAGCCCAGCCAGATCAGGCCAGAATCGGAAGCGAAAACAGAGTAGATATCGTTGGATATTGGAGAATCTAGGTTTTCAAGTTCTGCATAAAATGGGATGAACCCGTTCGTCGTCTCATCGTATCTATTGAGCCCACCGCCGAGAGTTGAAACCCATATATTTCCCCTGGAATCTTCAGTTATGCCCGTAACGTCGTCAGAGGAGAGAGAGGATGCATCTGCAGGCGCATACCGATAGTTTTCCAGTTCGTGCCCGTTGTATTTATTCAGCCCCTCCTGGGTAATGAACCAAAGTGTACCTTTAGAGTCTTGAAATGTGGTCTGGACTGTTTGCTGTGTGAGGTACTGAGAAATTGGGCTGAGAATAAACTCATAGCGAGCTTCGCTTGCAAACGCGCTGGCGATGGGGCCTATGTAAAAAAGGAGAGCAAGGAGTCCTGCAAACGCTGTAGTTGCTCTCGTCCTAGTCATCTATTTTTTGGCCCCGTTAATCTTCAACGGAGTTTAATCAATTATGGGTTTTATGACCAGATGAACGAGCTAGAGGCGTCAGCCGATGGAAGTGAAGGAGTTCCCTCTGCTGACGCCTCTATTTGAGACAGTAAGTTCTTAGCTTTTTAGCTGCTGTTTTAGCTTGGTTTTCCTAACCTGATTGTGCCCAAGGTTGTTTTTACTGCGCACGCCAGCGGTAGCCAGCAACTTCAGGGGTGTTCTGCGCGCGCCAGCGGTAGCCGCTTTCGGTAGGCTGATTCACAGTGTTCCACTTGTAACCCGTGGACCCAGCGTAATCACCCTTGCGCTGGATGTCGTTTTTGTCCCATTTGTAGCCTGGAGTGGAACCGGCAGCTGCTTTCCAGTTGGAGGAATGCGATGGGGCGTATGCTTCGCTGCCCCACTTATATCCAGCTTGATTAGTTCCTGTAGCGTCTTGGCTCGCAAGCATGACCGCAACTTTGTGGACTTGGCTAGAAGTGGATTTGATGGCCGCATCTTGGTTAGCCATGTTTTCAGCCGAGACCGAGGGAGTTATCACTGCCCCAACCAAAGCCCCAAACACATATCCTTTTAAAGTTTTCATAATATCTCTGCCTTCACTCAGATTTATCTAGCGTTCTGTGACGCTGTTCTCGTTCACGTTCCCCAAATGGGATCTATCTCTTGTTTCTTACAGCTTTTGCTTGACGTAAACATAGAGCGATGGCCTCTATTGCTAAACGGGGGTATATACCCTTATTGGGGTAACTGCTTCGGACGTCGAGTGAAAATTAGGGGCAGGCGCCACAAGGGATATCCATGTAACCTGTTGAAATATATATAAATAATGAGATTTTGGGCGGAGCTGGCGTGCGGTTTGCCCTATATGGGTCAGTCGTCGTTGATTCTAGCTTTCGGGGTCTTGATCCGCGGCTTTGTCGTTGACCAAAGCATCGATAACGGCTGCCTCATCCTGGTACATACCGGCCCAATCAAAGGGCGATTCGACGTCTGGATTGGCGTTATAACCGCCGTTGGGCAGGCGTTCGATATGGGCTTTTACACCCCATTTGCGTGTCTCACTCAGCCCTTGTTCCGGGGGTTCACTGGACAGCATCGTGTCCAACCCTGGCAGGCTAACCTTGCCGGCATCGTCCACCACAGCGGGCCCTTGAAAATGCTCGCTACCGGCAATTTCGGCGGCCAGGTCCAGGTCGCTGTTGCCACAGCCACGCTGCCCCAGCGTGATCGCCCTGGTGACACTGACATAGCCATTACCCTGCTGGAACGGGCTGTAGGCCAGTTTGCCGTCGGGGTTGATGGCGGGTTCCGCGCTACTGGTCAGCATGCACTTCACATCGTCCGGGCTGATTTTTGGGTCTATTTGCAGAAGTAAGGCGACAAGCCCGGATACCAGGGCGGCTGCTTGTGAGGTGCCGGTCATGACGAATTCCCCGGTCCTTAGCAGGTATTGTGGCAATTCCTGCGTCAGGCTGGATCCCGGCCTGGTAATGCCGCTGATGTGCCCACCCGGCGCCACGATGTCGGGTTTAAGGTGTGCATCCGGTGTCGGCCCCTGTGAGGAGAAGTCAGGAATGTAGTCGTCATCGCGGGTGTCCAGTGTCCATGAGTCCGTCACGGCACCCACGGTGATCACATAGGGAAGATTTCCCGGAGAGCCGATCGTCATGGGCTCTGGGCCGTCATTGCCGGCCGCTGCAACGACAACGATACCCGCTGCCCAGGCGCGCATCACGGCCTGGTTAACCGGGTCCAGCCAATAGGGCCAGCGGGGCAGGGCGGCGAATGACAGGTTGAGCACGCGTATGTTGTAGCGCTCCCTGTTATCTATCACCCACTGTACTCCTCGGGCGATATCCAGAAATTCGCCCTGGCCTGCGTCATCGAAGGCTTTTACGGCAACCAACGACACATCGGGCGCGATTCCCTTGAAGGATCCAGTGGGTTTGTTGTCTACCAACACCGGGCCGCTATGCGCAACGATGCTGGTCATGTGTGTGCCGTGCCCGCTCTCGTCGAACACGCCGCCGTTCTCTGAGTCGTTGATGGCGTCGTAGCGAGCGACGATTCTTGGCTTGCCTGCCGTATCATTCACAAGCTCCGGCGTGTCCCACAAGCCCGAGTCCAGTACTGCCACGGTGATGCCGCTACCCGTGATGCCGTGCTTGTGCAGCGCATCGGCTCCCACCACGGTCGGGTAGTACGAGTTATTGTGGTTGTCGCTGTAGCCGGGGATCAGTTCGGTTTTGCAGTCTTTACCGAAGTCTAGGGCGATGTTGAAATCGCTTTGTTGAACATTTTCCCAAAAGACAGCCGGCACTGTATTACTGAAGCTCGCCTTAAGCGCGGTGTGTTTGGTAAATTTCGGCGCATTGTCCGCCGTGAATGAAAGGCTGATGCTGCCAGCGTCGTTCGCAGACAGTTGTGGCCTGGCTATCTCTTCTTCGGCTATAGACAAGCCCTTCAGCTCGCCGAGTACCGTTGGCCAGGTCATAGTCAGGCTGGTGGATGTCAGCGCAACATCACCGCGTTTATAGAGGCGCCAGTTGATACCATCGGGGCCCATCTCCAGGTCCAGTGCGCCGGCGACAGTGCAGGCTTCCGCTGAGTCCTCGGGCTCATCAGGCGCGCTCCCGGTATTGGCCAGGTCATCAATGTGACGTTGAACCAAGGGTGAGGTGATCACGCTGTCCAGTTGTTCGCGAGTAATGGTGGCGCCCACAGCGTTAATGATGTGCAGCTTGTGCGTTACGGTGCCGCCTGCTGTGTGCACCAGTTTTGCCAAGGCGTTAGCCGGCCCGCCCTGCAGCATAACTTTCAGTTCATTGGGATCTTCGGGCCCAGCGGCTGCAGAGCCGGCCGCAGCAAATACAAGAAGCAGGGCGCTTAGGGCTGCGTTGACGCTTTGCTTGTTCAAGTCCTTGAGGCCAGCTGACTAGTCCCGCATGACTTCCCTGATTTTTGCGGCAAAGTTCTGGCGCAAAATATCGGGCACATCCTCAGGGTATAGCGGTCTTGCGAAGTAGTAGCCCTGCAGCAGGTCGCAACGCAGGTTCACTAGATACTTTAACTGCTCGGCTTCTTCGATGCCCTCTGCAATGGAGCGCAGCTTGAGGGTTTTCGACAACGCCAGTATGGCATCGACGATGGCAGCGCCATCTGCGCTGTCCAGATCCGCTATGAAGCTCTGGTCTATCTTCAGTGTGTCTATCGGAAAGCGTTTCAGATAACTCAGCGACGAGTAACCGGTGCCAAAGTCGTCTACCGCAAGTTCCAGCCCCAGCGCCTTGAGTTCACCCAGCTTGGCAATGTTGGTTTCAGCGTCGGTCATGATGGCGCTTTCGGTGAGTTCCAGCTCCAGCCGGTGAGGTGCCAGGCCGGATCTCCCCAGAAAGTCTTCCATGCTCTGGGTCAGGTTGCCCTGGTTAAATTGCAGGGGCGATATGTTCACGCATATTCTGAACTCGGGGAGACCAAGTGTTTCCCAGTACAGGCAATGGCGTGCTACCTCGTCCATTACCCATTCACCCAGTTCGATAATCTGTCCGGTACGCTCTGCCACCGGTATGAATTCCGCGGGAGAAATCATGCCACGTTGAGGGTGCTTCCAGCGCACCAGTGCTTCCATACTTACAACGTTGCCCGTTTCTATTTCCACCTGAGGCTGATAGCGCAGCTCCAGTTCATCGTTCTGCATGGCATGGCGCAGCTCTTCTTCCATCTTCAGCTGTTCCACGGCCTTTGAGTTCATCTCCTCGTTGTAGAAGCGGAAGCAGGCGCGACCTTCGGCTTTCGCCACATACATTGCGGTGTCGGCGTTACGCACCAGCGTATCCGGATCGGTACCATCTTCTGGATAAACCGCAATGCCGATACTTGGGGTAACCACCGGGTTGTGCGACTGTAGTGCGATTGGCTCAGACAGTCTGTCCAGAATACGTTTGGCAACACGCTCCACGTGAGCAGGGTCAACGTCCGAGAGCACTACCGTGAATTCGTCGCCGCCCAGTCTGGCGATTTCTGTGTTGGCGTCTGGCTCACCGTCCTCGGCGTTCTGGTCGGAAAAGTAATTTACGGCGTCGTCTTCGCGCAGTTCCAGCGTCAGACGCTTGGCAATCTCTACCAGCAGGCGATCACCACGGCCGTGACCAATCGAGTCGTTGATGCGCTTGAAGTGGTCCAGGTCGATAAACATCAAAGCCGCATTGGACTTATGCCGCTGGCAGCGTTTCAAAATACGGCCAAGTTGTTCGTTAAAGCTGCGCCGGTTGGGCAGGCTGGTGAGCGGATCGTAGTAGGCCAGGTAGCGCAGCCTGTCTTCCTGACGCTTGAGGGCGTTGAAGGCGTTGCTGGCTCGCAACATGTACTGAACATCGCGGCCTAGCAACGACCAGTTCACCGGTTTGGTCTTGTATTGAGTCGCGCCGGCCTCAAAGCCCTTGTCGATAGACTGCCGGTCATCGGAACCGGTGACGATCATGATTGGAATGGATTCGCCCTGGGGCATCTGTCGAATTCGCTGACAGACTTCCAGCCCGCTCATTCCCGGCATTTCTACATCCAGAAACACCAGGTCCGGCCGCTCTCTGACAAAGGCATCGATAGCTTCGGGGCCACTGGCCGCCTCAACCACGACCATGTCCTCGGCTTCCAGGCATTGGCGGGTGAGCAGGCGTACGTTCAGGTCGTCATCTGCGACCAGAATTTTGGCGCTATTTCGGCTGGGTGTATTCACTGCCATGAGCTGTCTGGTACCGCCGTTTATGTGTTTTCAGGCTAACACTACTGGTCAACTGCGCCTAGTGTCAGGAGCGGATTTGCTCCCGCTGTTTGAAGCGTTGTTCCTGTACAAATCTGGGGAGCTGCTGAAGCGGTATGGCCTGGCTGTAGTAGAAGCCCTGCACCTGATCGCACTCTTGCTCCCGCAGGAAGTTGATCTGCTCATATGTTTCGGCGCCTTCAGCCACCACGGGCATGCCCAGTTTCTGGGCCATTTTGATCACCATGGTGCAAATCGCCACCTGCTGCTCGTTGTGCGGCAGGTCGCTGACGAAACTTCTATCTATTTTAATTGCTGAGATGGGCAGTTCGGTCAGGTGCGACAATTGCGAGAAGCCGGTGCCGAAATCATCTAGCGAAAATGAAACGCCCAGCGTGCGCAATTCATCCATGCGCGACTTTATGGCGCCCGGGCTCTTGAGTATGGTCGTCTCTGTCAGTTCCAGTTCCAACCGGCCAGGGTTGGCGCCGGTGCGTTCCAGAATGTCTGTGACGATACTGACGAAGTGCTCATCCTGTATTTGCGAGAATGAAACGTTAACCGCAACGTCCACATCGTCCATGCCCTGTTCCTGCAGCCACACCTGTGCAGAACAGGCGTGCTGGATAACCTGGTAACCGATAGTGCGCAGCAGCCCCATGTCTTCACAGGTGTCGATGAATTCTGCCGGCAGCAGCATGCCGCGTTCGGGATGATTCCAGCGCAGCAGTGCCTCCAGCCCATCGAGTTCGCCGCTGGTCAGGTTAACCCGGGGCTGATAGTGCAATTCAAACTGGTTTTTCCTTACCGCCGAGCGCAGCTCCGCCGCCAGGGTATTGTTTCCGGCTACATCAAATTGCAGCTCTTCAGAAAACAGCGCGTATTGCCCGCCGGGTAGCGCCTTGGCCTGCTGCATCGCGGCCCGTGCTTGTTCTTGCAACTCGGCCAGCTCCAGAGAGGTTTCGGGAAATATCGCTGCCCCTATGCTGGCGTCCACCGACACCTGCTGGTCGTTCAGTGTCATCGGCTCGGAAATCGACGCCAACATTTTTCCAGCGATCAGCTCGGCATCTGCGGCAGAGCTGATGTCTTCCAGAATCACGGTAAATTCGTCGCCGCCTATGCGCGCCAGGCTGTCGGTGCTGCGCAACTTGTTCAGTAATCGCTGCGACAGCGCCTGTATCATCTGATCGCCGTTGGTTTCGCCATAGTGATCGTTGATATTGGCGAATTGGTCGATGTTGATGTGCAGTAACGCAGTCTTGAAATCGTAACGCTGGGAACGGTCCAGGGCGCGTTCAAGGTGCGCCCTGAAGCCGCCGCGATTAAGCGTGCCGGTCAATGTGTCGCGGTTTGATAGCTGCCGGATTTGTTCCCGGGCGGATTTCAGTTGAATGCTGTAGTCGAGGATGCGATGTACCAGGCCATCCTGTAGCTGGCCGCGAACCAGGTAGTCCTGTGCGCCAAAATCCTGCAGTTGCCGGGTGAGTTCTTCCGTGGCCTCGTCAATGAGTACGAGAATTGGGATGGTGGCGCCATTCTTGTGAGCCAGCCTGAGCAGGTACTCGCTTTCCGGTCCGTGGGCCATGATCACGGCGTCGATAGAAGGGTCCAGCAGGGATTCCAGAGGTCGGTCGATTTGCTCCGACCTCGCGACGTTAAAGCGCTCGGGCAGGGCTCTTTCCAGGCAGGCGGACAGGATCAGGTGATCCGTATTCTGCTCGGAAATAATTAGAACGTTATGTCGTCCCACAACGGCCTCGGATTGTTCACTCAGGTCATGTTTCGGTGAGGTTGCCGCAGCCCTATCTGCCAGCCGTTACCCCGAAACGGTTATTCTTTATAATACATGGAGTTATACGCAGATATTCAATGGAATTCTAGTCATTATCTATTAAAAATTACCACCTCGCGGTTACGGTTGGCCAAAACTCATCTTTTGCGGCCTTATTGGGCCTGGGGTTCGCAGCTGAACACCGGAATATTTCGGTCCGTGCGTGCCTGATATTCGTCGAAGTCCGGGTACAGCGTGAGCAGGTGTGGCCACAGCTCAGCTTTCTCTTCATCACTGATCCGGCGCGCTCGATACGCTTTCTCTTCGCCGTCTACCATGATCCGAATATCGGGGTTGGCGGCGACGTTGTAATACCACGCCGGATTGCCCGGCATGCCACCCTGGCTGGCCACCAGCAACTTGTTTTCACCATGAGGCAGGTGAATCAGTGCTATGCGGCGTAATTTACCGCTTTTCGCTCCGTGGGTATCGACCACACATACCGGGTAACCGCCGATAAACTTGTTCATCAGCTTACCTTTACTCATGCGAAATACCGCCACTTGCAGGCGCGTTGCCCAGCGCATGAAGAACTGGATTGTGGGTACCTGTGAATCCTTGATCTCGGCCACATCTTCCCGGCGTGTCTTGACGTAATCGTAGGTTTTCATGGTCAGCGCCACCTGTTTCGTGAGTCAGGTGCTCACTGTAAATGACAATTTACCGGGTGCCAAACTGTGCTAGAATTTTCGGCCTTTTTAACTGCGCGCCCTCTCTATGAGTATTGCTACAGACAAGCTGGAAACCATTCGCCAACAGGTGCAGTACCACCTGGATCATGCCGAGCGTAACCAGCTCAGCCCCGACCAGGAGCAGGCGCTGATTGCGCAGATCAAGGATAGACTGGTTGCCGAAAACGCAGTAATCGTCGCCCACTATTACACGGCGCCCGCTATTCAGGCGCTGGCGGAGGAAAGCGGCGGTTGTGTTTCAGACTCGCTGGAGATGGCGCGGTTTGGCCACGATCACTCAGCGAGCACCCTGATCGTTGCCGGCGTTAAATTCATGGGCGAGACCGCCAAGATTCTCACTCCCGACAAGCGTGTATTGATGCCGACCCTGGAGGCCACCTGTTCATTGGACCTGGGCTGTCCCGCCGACGAATTTGCCGCTTTCTGTGACCAGCATCCAGACCGTGAAGTGGTGGTTTATGCCAATACCTCGGCAGCAGTGAAGGCCCGTGCCGATTGGGTGGTGACCTCAAGTATTGCGCTGGACGTCGCAGAGCACCTGCATGATCAGGGGAAAAAGATCATCTGGGCGCCGGATAAGCACCTTGGCGATTACGTGCAGCGCCAGACCGGTGCTGACGTTCTGATGTGGGATGGTGCCTGCATCGTGCACGAGGAATTCAAGGCTCGCGGAATCGCTGATCTAAAAAATGTCTATCCGGATGCAGCCGTGCTGGTGCACCCCGAGTCGCCTGCCTCCGTGCTGGAACTGGCTGATCGGGTGGGGTCGACCACTCAGATCATTCGTGCCGCGCAGGAAATGGATCGTGAGCGCTTTATCGTCGCAACTGATCAGGGAATTTTCTACAAGCTGCAACAACAGGCGCCCGGCAAGGAGTTTATTATCGCGCCAACGGCGGGTAATGGCGCGAGCTGTCGCAGTTGTGCCAACTGCCCGTGGATGGCGATGAATGAGCTGGAATCCTTGGCTACGGTTTTTGACCGGGATGACAATGAGATTTTCGTAGATCCCATCCTGGGTAAGCAAGCGATGGTACCGCTGCGACGCATGCTGGATTTTGCTGCCGAACTGCAGGTTGCGGTGAAAGGGAATGCCTGAGGCGAGGTTCTCGCCCTAAAGGTCCATCTGGCTACGTAGTTTCGCGATATCCTTCAGCCGCTGGTTGATGGTGGCAGCCGTCACATAATCATTTCTGGTAAGTTCCAGCGCATAGGTCAGCTGTTTCTCGGCCTGTTCCATGTTGCCATTGAGAATAAAGTACTCCGCCCGCGACTGGTGCAGGCCAATGATATTGCCTGACAGTCCCTGAATTTCAGCCAGTAGGTACCACAGGCCCGGGTCGTTGGGTCGCAATTTGCCCTGTTCAACCAGCACTTCCTCGGCCACGTGTGGCTGGCGATCACGCATTAAAGCAGTGGCGTAGGTCATCGTGAGCGGGTGGTTTCCCGGGTTGAGTTCCACGTGCTTGGCCAGCTTGGTTGCAGCCCGGTCTGCGCGATTGCGCGCCATATCGATCTCAGCATCGGCAATGATGTATTCCAGCCGGTCGGGCGTGCCTGACCAGATTGCGTCCAACTCCAGGCTGGCTTCATCGGCTCTGCCGGCGTCAGTCAGGGCCACCACCAGCCCGTAAATTGCAGCCTCTCTGGAACGCGTTGTACCGTCCAGCTCACCGCGAAATTTCTGAATCGCCTCTTCCGGGGTGTCGGCAAGTTGGTTCACGACACGGGCGCGCATCAGCTGATATTGGAGCTTGGTTGGGCGTATCTGCTTGGGGTATTCCCGCGCCCGGTTACGTGTGTCGGCGATTCGGTTTTCAGAAAGCGGGTGGCTACGCAGGAATTCAGGTACGCGATTGCCACCTGAATAGCGACTGGCCTGCAGCATGCGTTCGAACATGGCCGGTGCCGCGTGGGGGTCCATATCCGCTTTGACCATGGTTTGCATGGCGACGCGATCGGCTTCTGCCTCGTTGCTGCGGCTGTAGCGCAAGGCGGAATCCTGGGCGGCGGCCTGGCCCGCCATTAACGCCGCCATACCGGCATCACCGCCAGCCGTGGCCATCAGTACCAGGCCTGCCAGCAAGGCGGCGTAGTTCATGGGCGCCTGGTTTTTCTGGAATTCTACCCTGCGAGAGAAGTGTCTCTGGCTCAGGTGGGCGATTTCGTGGGCCAGAACCGTGGCCAGTTCATCTTCGGTTTGGGCGTACAGCAGCAGGCCGTTGTGAATGCCGATAACACCACCGGGCACCGCAAAAGCGTTGATGGTGGGATTGTCGACAAGCACGATTTCAATGCGTCGGTCTTCGAGTTGGCTGTGCGTGACCAGGTTGAAAATGAGGTTTTCGAGGTAATCAAACAGCAGTGGATCGTCGACGGTAGGCACCTGTCGGCGGAACATTCTCAGCCAGGTACGGCCCAGTTGGTGCTCGTACTCGGCAGAAAAGAGACTGGTGCTGGATTCTCCCAGGTTGGGTAGCTTCAGGTCTTCATTGGCGAAAGTGGGCGCGGGCAGTAGCATTGTCGCAAGCAACAGCGGGGCCGCACACGTTGCCGCATGCCGAAAAAATGTATCTGCTATAGCCACCTGATGGAACCGCTCACTGCTCACCCCAAAACCGCGCCCAATTGTACTTGATGTGGGCCACGGTGCATTAACCAATCTCGACAGGGTTTGAGCGGTCCTCCTGTGAAAAGTTCATAGCGGTTGGGCGATCAAGCGCTTCCCGATATATAATGCGCGGATCGGGGGAGTGAGAGAAAGAAACGATGGCTGATGCCAACATGGTTGAACTGGATGCTACCGGTCTGCTGTGTCCCATGCCCCTGCTGAAAGCCAAGCGCGCTCTGAATGCGATGGCCAGTGGCGAAACGCTGCGGGTGACTGCTACAGATCAGGGCTCGGTACGGGACTTCCAGGTATTCGCAGAGCAGTCGGGCCACACCTTGCTGGCGACAGACGAGTCTGAGGGAGTCTATGTTCACATTCTGCAAAAACGTTAACCAGGCCAGCCGGTATAACTGATGTTAGATATTTTCAAAAAGTGGTACGAGCGCTACCTGTTTGAGGAGGAATCGGTCCTCCTGCTGGTATTGCTGGCGCTGTGCCTGCTTTTACTGGCCACGATTGGCGATTTGTTGGCGCCGGTGCTGGCCTCGTTAGTCCTCGCTTATCTTATGCAGGGCATAGCCAACCAACTCACTCGGCATGGATTACCCCAGTGGTTCGGCTTCTCGATGTCGTTCCTTGTTTTTGTGGGAGCATTTTTTGGTATCACGCTGGGGCTGTTGCCGCTGGTGTGGCGTCAGCTGGCGAGCCTTGCCTCTGAAATGCCACGCATGCTGGACCAGGGGCGCGAGTGGTTGGGAGTATTGCCTGCCCAGTACCCGGAAGTTTTCAGCCAGGATCAACTCAACCAGTTGATTGGCGTGGCGCAGGCGGAGATCGCTGGCCTGGGTCAAACACTGGTGCGAGGCTCGCTGGCAACCATCCCGAGCATCGTTACGGTATTCCTGTATATGGTGTTGATTCCGATACTGGTTTTCTTCTTCCTCAAGGACAGAGACCAGATCGTGGCCTGGATAGGCAATTTTCTGCCGGAGGAGCGGCCATTACTGCGCCGGATAGCCGGAGAAATGAATGAACAGGTCGCCAATTATGCCCGCGGCAAGGTCTTGGAAATTGTGATTGTCGGCGCCGCGTCGTATTTCAGTTTCGCCTGGCTTGGGCTCAATTATGCCGCTTTGCTGGCATTGCTGGTGGGGCTCTCGGTGATCATTCCCTATATTGGTGCAGCGATCGTTACCTTGCCGGTGGTGATTGTAGCGTTTCTCCAATGGGGCTTCGTAAATGAATTTTATTACGTGGTGCTTGTCTATGTAGTTATCCAGGGTCTGGATGGCAATGTACTGGTGCCCTTGCTGTTTTCTGAAGCGGTAAACCTGCACCCCGTCGCCATTATCCTGGCAGTCCTGTTTTTCGGGGGTATATGGGGGCTTTGGGGGGTGTTTTTTGCCATACCCCTGGCCACTTTGATCAAGGCCATTATTAATGCATGGCCCAAACCACACCTCGAAGACGAGGGCGCGACAGAAACGCCAATCGAAACGCAAACCTGATGGAGTAATTAATGCCTGCGTTGTATTTCGGGCGGGGCCCCAGAGCCCTGCTCACCCTGTGTATTGCCATTTTTCTGGTCGCCTGTACCAATCAACCCGATCCGGGCGTATCGCCGGTACAGAGCCCCAATGATGACTATCAGTATCGCTACCTGACACTGGACAACGATTTGCAGGTGCTGTTGGTTTCCGCACCGAATACGCCGAAGGCCGCCGCGGCGCTGGATGTGATGGTTGGCTCTGGTGATAATCCGCCAGAACGCGGCGGGCTGGCCCATTTTCTGGAGCATATGTTGTTTCTGGGCACCGACAAGTACCCCGATGCGGCAGAGTACGAACGCTACATTACCGAGCATGGCGGCTCTCGCAACGCCTACACCAGCTTTGAGAATACCAACTACTTCTTTGATGTCAGCGCTAATCATCTGCCGGAAGCGCTGGACCGTTTCGCGCAGTTTTTCATTGCACCACGGTTCGATGCGCAGTACGTAGACCGGGAAAAGAATGCGGTTCAGGCTGAATATCAGATGGGCCTGAAGAGTGATGGTCGAAGAGGCCTGGATGTCTTGCAGCAGAGCATGAACCCGGAGCACCCCTTCAGTCAGTTCTCTGTAGGTAGCCTGGAGTCGCTCGCCGACAGGCCTGGCTCTTCGATTCGGGACGAGCTGCTGGACTTTTATCAGAAGCACTATTCGGCTAATGCCATGCGTCTGGTGGTGCTTGGCGCTGAATCGCTGGACGAACTGGAGCAGCTGGTTACGCCGATGTTTTCAGCGATACCAAACCGCAATTACCAGCCTGAGCAGATCGCTGCACCCCTGTTTGCCGAAGGCGATCTACCGATGCTGCTACAGGTGGAGCCGCAGGCGACCCTCAGACAGTTGCAGGTTAATTTCCCCATTGCCGACTACAGGCGTGAGTACAAGGCCAAACCTCTGGCCTATCTTGGCAACCTGGTCGGGCATGAGGGCAAGGGAAGTTTGTTGTCACAGTTGAAGTCCGAGGGATTAGCTGAAGGCCTGGCGGCGGGCTCTGGCCTGGCGTGGCGGGGCGGCAGTTTATTCAGTGTCTCGGTCTCCCTCACGGAAGCTGGTGTGCAGAATTACGACCGTGTACTCGAGCTGCTATTTGCCTACACGGCTATGCTGCGAGAAGAAGGCCCCCAGGACTGGCTTTATGAAGAGCAGTCGCAACTGGCCGAGCTGGGTTTCCGCTTCCGCGAGAAGGCTGAGCCCATTGGTTATGTGAGTGCACTGGCCACAGGCATGCATTATTACGACCCTGAGGATATTCTGCGTGGCCCTTACATGATGAATGAGTATGACGCCGAAACGCTGGTGTCCCTGCTCGACGAACTGCGCCCGCAGAATGCCCAGGTTATATTCAACGACAAGTCAGTGGTTACAGATGAGCTTAGCCCTTATTACGCAGTGCCCTATGCGCAGGAGCGTGTATCCGCGCAGCGTGTGAATCAATGGCAGTCCGCCGGCGATGTTCCCTCGCTGGCTCTACCCGCCGCGAATGCCTTCATAGCCGAAGATGTCGCGCTGATAAAGCCGGACAAAGACACAGCGGGCGCGCCGTCGGTGGTTCGGCAGGGTGGTCGTCAGACCATGTGGTTCGGCCAGGATGACGAATTCAATGTGCCCAGGGGTGCCACCTACATCAACTTCCGGTCACCTTTGGTGGGTGTTGATGCGGCGCAAACGGCCACTGCGGTGATTTACACCAGCTTGATAAATGATCGGGTGAATGAGTTTTCCTACCCGGCATCGCTGGCGGGCTTGAACTTCCGTATATACAAACACGCCCAGGGTATCAGCCTGCGTGTAGCGGGCTATAACGACAAGCAGCAGGTGTTGCTGCAACGGCTGGTAGATACTATTAAGCAGCCTGATTTCGATCCCACCAGGTTTAACAATATTCGTAAGGACATGATTCGTGCGCTGGAGAATTCTGTCGCCCAGCGCCCCAGTAGTCAGGTTGTTGCCGATCTGCGTGAAGCCCTGCTTTACGGTGAATGGGGCGAGCAGCCGCTAATTGATGCACTGAAAGACCTGACGCTTGATGATGTGGAATCCTATGCGACGAAGCTCTGGGCGTCGGCGACCGCGGAAGTGATGTTGTACGGCAACTATCCCCCGGAAGCTGTGGAGCAGGTTACTGACATTGTCTCGCCCTTGCTGGGGGATGGACCAGCGCCAGCGTTGCCACCCCTGAAAGTGTTGAAGCTGCAGGCCGGTGAGCAAGCCCAGTACGCGGTTGATATCGCGCACGACGATTCGGTGGTGGCCTGGTATCTGCAGGCGGAAGGTGACGATTGGAGTGACCGTGCCGCGGGTGGATTGACGGCCCAGATTATGAAGTCCGGCTTTTTCCAGCAATTGCGTACTGAGCAGCAACTGGGTTATGTGGTTAGCGCTGTGCCTTTCTCGCAGCTCGATGTCCCGGGCATTGTGATGTTGGTGCAATCGCCTTCGCACGATGCCCCGCATGTAGTCGGTGCAATGCAGGATTTCATGGAGAGTGTGGAAGCAGACCTGAGTGAAGACCAGTTTGAACGGCATAAGCGCGCCCTGATAAGCGACATTATGCGACCCGATAAAAACCTGATGGAGCGGGCAGAGTTCTATTGGCAGTCCATCGCACGCAAACGCTACGACTTTCAGGGTAAAGCGCAGTTAGCCGACGCGGTTCGGGCATTCACCCGGGAGAGCTGGCTCGATTACTATAATCGGGTGTTCTTGCAGCAGCGCCACTCACTGCAGGTTGTGGCGCCAGGGCGCTGGGGTGAGCTGCCGGCAGCTGAGGGTGAGCGCTATGATAATGCAACTGCCATCAAGGCTGGACACCCTGTTTACGTCATAGAGTGATTTTTCTGTAATAAAACTACAAAATTACGTCGGGGTGACCCCTGTAGGCGCTCAGGCACCCCCGTATTGCGGAAAATTTAACCTAAATTATAGTTCTAAAACAGAACTATATTACACCGATGCCGACCTTCCTGTAGTATTCTTACAAAAATGACCTCGACGAGACTGTCATACGGCGGAATCGAGAAGGGTCTATACTCTAAAAGTGCTGAATTCCTTTAAATAGTTCTAAATTGGAACCTATTAAAGTGCAGCAGTGTGACGATGGCGCATAGCCTCGGAGAGCCGGTTGTTATGATCGAAGATAGTGATCCTTCGGAAACGCGTGAGTGGCTGGATGCACTTGATGCGGTAGTTAAAAGTAGTGGGTCTGAGCGGGCGAGTTACCTGCTCGTGGAGCTCGCCAAGCATGCCGCTGAAGAGGGGATGCGCCTGCCGCCGGCGATCACCACGCCGTTTCGCAATACCATTCGCTCTGCTGAAGAGCGGGTCATGCCTGGTGATCTGTTTATGGAGCGACGCATTCGCTCGCTGGTGCGCTGGAATGCGCTGGCCATGGTTATGCGCGCCAACGATAACGAAGAAGGGCTGGGTGGGCATATATCCAGCTTTTCATCCAGCGCTACGCTTTACGATATTGGCTACAACTACTTTTTCCGTGGCACCGAGGGTGGCCATCCTGGCGACCTCGTTTTCTACCAGGGCCATAGCGCACCGGGCATGTATGCGCGCTCTTACCTTGAAGGTCGCCTGGACGAGTCACAGCTGGATAACTTTCGCCGGGAAGTGGACGGTAATGGCCTGTCTTCTTATCCCCACCCGTGGTTGATGCCGGATTACTGGCAGTTCCCCACGGTGTCTATGGGGCTGGGGCCTTTGCAGGCGATTTACCAGGCTCATGTAATGAAGTACCAGCAAAGTCGTGGATTACTCGATCACGGTGATCGCAACGTCTGGTGTTTCATGGGCGACGGGGAGTGTGATGAGCCAGAGTCACTGGGAGCCATTTCCCTGGCCGGGCGCGAGAAACTGGGCAACCTGATTTTCGTCGTCAACTGTAATCTGCAACGACTGGACGGCCCGGTGCGTGGCAACGGCAAGATTATCCAGGAACTGGAAGGTGTATTCCGCGGTGCCGGCTGGGATGTGCTCAAGGTAATTTGGGGGCGCAAGTGGGACCCCCTGCTGGAGCGAGACGAAAGCGGCATGTTGCAGCAGCGTATGGATGAGGTCTGTGACGGTGAGTTGCAGAACTACAAGTACAACGGCGGCGCCTACACCCGTGAGCATTTCTTCGGCAAGTATCCGGAGAGTGCGGAGCTGGTGAAAGACCTGTCTGACGACGACATCATGTATCTCAATCGCGGTGGACACGATCCCTATAAGGTGTATGCGGCCTACGCTGCCGCGGTGGAACAGAACCAGCGCCCTACAGTGGTGCTGGCCATGACAGTGAAGGGTTATGGCACGGGTGAGGCGGGGGAGGCAAATAATGAAACGCACTCTCTGAAAAAGCTGGATATGGATAGCCTCAAGGCCTTCCGAGACCGGTTTGCCATCCCGATCAGTGATACTGAATTGAAAGATGTGCCTTTCTATCGACCACCAGCTGACAGTCCTGAAATTCGTTACATGCAGCAGCGTCGCGCCGAGTTGGGTGGAGCGATTCCCGCAAGGCGAACCGAGCTGGAGCGACTACCGGCGCCAGATCTTGACGCTTTTGGCAGCCAGTTGAAAGGCAGCGGCAAACGCGAAATTTCGACGACAATGTCCTTTGTGCGATTGCTGTCCAGCCTGGTTAAAGACAAACAGATTGGTGAGCGTGTTGTACCCATTGTGCCGGATGAGGCCCGTACCTTTGGCATGGAAGGCATGTTCCGCCAGTTGGGTATTTACTCGTCGGCGGGCCAGAAATACACGCCTCATGATTCTGGCCAGATCATGTTTTACAAGGAAGACAAGCAGGGCCAGATTCTGGAGGAAGGTATTAACGAGGCCGGCGCCTTTTCAGCCTGGTTGGCGGCGGCCACCTCCTATAGCACCAGCGGTTACACCATGGTGCCTTTTTACATTTACTACTCCATGTTTGGATTTCAGCGCATAGGCGATCTGGCATGGGCGGCCGGCGACTCCCAGGCGCGAGGTTTTCTGATTGGCGCTACAGCGGGTCGCACTACGCTCAACGGCGAGGGTCTGCAGCATCAGGATGGTCACAGCCATGTGCAGGCTGGCCTCATTCCCAATTGCATCAGTTATGACCCGGCCTACGCCTATGAATTGGCCGTCATTGTTCAGGACGGTTTGCGCCGCATGTACGTGGAGGGTGAGAACAAGTTCTTCTACATCACCACCATGAACGAAAACTATGTGCAGCCAGAGATGCCCGAGGGTGTTGAGCAAGGCATTATCAAGGGCATGTACCGGCTGCGCCGGTCTGTCGAAGATAAGGCGCTGCGGGTACAGCTGTTGGGAGCAGGCACCATTCTGCGAGAGGTTGAAGCTGCTGCCGACATTCTGGAGCGCGATTATGGCGTTGCCTCCGATGTCTGGAGCATGACCAGCTTGAATGAATTGCAGCGCGAGGGTAAAGCCGCGCACCGATGGAATCTGTTGAACCCGCAGGAGACACCTAAGGTGCCCTATGTTACCGGGCAGTTGCAGGACAGCGAAGGGCCGTTTATTGCGGCCACCGATTACATAAAGATTTACGCTGACCAGATCAGGGAGTTTGTCCCGGGGCGGTATGTGACCCTGGGTACTGATGGCTATGGCCGCAGTGATACTCGCGGGAAGCTGCGCGAGTTTTTTGAGGTCAGCAGGGAGTACGTTGTGTTGGCTGCGCTAAAGGCCCTTGCCGATGAGGGCAAGCTGGAGCAGGAAGCTGTCGCACAGGCCCGACAAGCCTTGAATATACCCGCAGATAAAATCGACCCGGTGACGGTATAGACCGGTCGGCACAAAAATAAGCAGAAGGAATAGGTTGTGGCGAAGCAGCAGATAGTAGTTCCGGATATTGGTGGTGCCGAAGATGCCGAGGTTGTCGAACTGCTGGTGGCGGTAGGCGATCAGGTGGAAGAAGAGCAGTCACTGCTGGTGTTGGAGTCTGATAAGGCCTCAATGGAAATTCCGTCCAGTACCAGTGGAACCGTGCTTGAATTGTTGGTGAAAGAGGGTGACCAGCTGTCGGAAGGAGCCGTGATTCTGGTGCTGGAGAGCACTGATGGTGCCGGCGCCGTCACTGAAGAGCCAGTCGAGGAGCCAGCGACTGAACCGGCCCCTGTGGAGGCATCATCCGCACAAGCAAGCCCAGTAGCAGAAGCGCCGGCTAGCGTACCTGAAAGTCCGCCTGTCGAATCAAGTGGTGATACCGCTGCTGCCGAAACGATTACGGTCGCTGTACCCGATATCGGTACCGACGAAGCCGTCGACCTGATTGAAATCAGTCTGCAAGTTGGCGAAACGGTGGAAGAGGGTGACTCGCTGGTAGCGCTTGAGTCTGACAAGGCATCGATGGAGGTCCCCGCGCCTCAATCCGGCGAAATTGTGCAGTGGCTGGTGAGCGAAGGGCAACAGGTTAAGCAAGGTGATGCCTTACTGGAGTTGAGGGTTACCGGCGCGGCAGCGCAGGCGGTTAACGGCAACGACCTGCCTGCACAGGACTCTGCGCCTGTGCAAGAAGCCACACCTCAGCCGGCCACACCTCAGCCGGCCGCACCTCAGCCGGCCGCACCTCAGCCGGCCGCACCTCCAGCAACGCCATCTGCAAAGCAGCGTGATGAGGCGCCAGCGGCGAGTGGTCGCGCGCAAAGCACAGGCGCGTCTATATACGCGGGGCCTGCGGTGCGAAAACTGGCCCGCGAATTTGGCGTCGATTTATCTCAGGTCACTGGCTCCGGCCCCAGAGGTCGCGTACTGAAAGAGGATCTTCACGCGTTTTCCCGCAAGGCCCTGAGCGGTGAAGCCTCCAGTGGCGAATCGGGTAAAGCCGGCCTGCCTGCTGTGCCTG
Organism: Halieaceae bacterium; assembly: GCA_039964455.1. Lineage (GTDB taxonomy): Bacteria > Pseudomonadota > Gammaproteobacteria > Pseudomonadales > Halieaceae > CALJFL01. The sequence continues at coordinate 222,456 of JBDVXK010000016.1, forward strand.
AAATTGATTTCTCCCGCTTTGGCGAGGTCGAAGTTACTACCCGCAGCAAGCTGGACAAGTTGACCGCCAGTAATATGCAGCGCAGTTGGCTCAACGTCCCACATGTTACCCAGTTTGATGATGCTGATATTACCGAGCTGGAGGAATTCCGTGCGTCACTCAAGCCCGAGGCCGAGGCGCGCGGCAGTAAGCTCACGCCCATGCCGTTTATCCTTAAAGCCTGTGCAGTAGCCCTGCGCGATAATCCCAAATTTAATGCCTCCCTGGCCGCTGGTGGTGAAGAGCTGGTGTTTAAAAAATACATCAACGTGGGTATGGCGGTAGACACGCCGGCCGGCTTGGTTGTGCCGGTGATAAAAGATGCCGATAAGAAAACCCTGTGGGAACTTGCTGATGAGATTATGGTGCTGGCCACCAAGGCGAGGGACCGGAAGTTACAGCCCGCCGATATGCAAGGCGGTTGCTTCACGGTTTCCAGCCTGGGCAACATTGGCGGCAATGGCTTTACCCCGATAGTGAATACCCCGGAAGTCGGGATTCTCGGCGTTTCTCGCGCACAGATGAAGCCGGTTTGGGACGGCGATGCCTTCCAGCCGCGCAAAATGTTGCCGCTGGCCCTGTCCTATGACCACAGGGTCATCAACGGGGGTGATGGCGGTCGCTTCTTCGCTCAGTTGATAGGCCTGCTCAGCGACGTTCGCAGGCTGAGCTTGTAGCTCTGTTATTGGACTCACCAATTTGGTGCTTCTTGGCACGGAAACTGCTGTATTTCGGTTCAGTAAGCAAGTGACAGGTTGTTCGTGACAGTAAACCGCACCTCCATACCGCCCCCCACATGGCAGACCGCGCTTCTCGAGCGGCACGGTCTGGACGCTGCCTATCTGGAGACTGCACTGAAATGGTTCGCTCCTCTGGCGCAAAGTCTGGCTGAGCACCACCGTGGTGCAGGCAGGCCGATACTGGTTGCAATCAATGGTTGTCAGGGCTCGGGGAAGACCACCCTCGGTGATTACCTGTGCGCTGCACTGGCTGCAGAACATGATCTGACTGCCGTCGCCTTATCGCTGGATGATTTTTATCTGACCAGAACTGAGCGAGATGCCCTGGCGTCCACTGTGCATCCCTTGCTGTCGACACGCGGGGTGCCGGGAACGCATGATATCGCTTTGTTGGCTGACACCCTCACCCGATTACTGGTACCTGAATCGCCGGAAGAGGTAGCGATCCCGCGGTTTGATAAATCCCTTGATGACCGGCGGCCGCGACTCGAGTGGGATAGCGTGACGAGTCCGGTGCAGGTGGTCTTGTTGGAGGGCTGGTGCTTGGGTGCGGTTCCGGAATCAGCCGATGCATTGTCCATGCCGTTGAATGAACTGGAAATCAATGAAGACCCGGAGGGCCGGTGGCGCGAGTACAGCAACGGTGTGTTGGAGCGAGACTTTTTGCCGCTCTACCAGGTCATAGACCAATGGGTGATGTTAGCCGCTCCCTCCTTTGACTGTGTGTTCGAATGGCGCAGGGAGCAGGAGCAAAAACTTACCGAATCACTTTCCTCAAGGGAGGCAGTTGGACTGATGAACGATGAGCAGTTGCGCCGCTTCATACAGCACTATGAGCGCATTACCCGCGCTTGCCTGCAGCAACTTCCCTCGCGTAGCAATCACCTCTTTCGCCTTGATGAACAGCGCAAGATTTTGTCCTACAGCCAGCCTTCGTCTACCGGTGAAAGCGGATGAGTCCAACTGTGACACGGCTGGTATTCAGTGATCTGGACGGCTCTTTGCTGGATCACTACAGCTATAGCTACGAGGCAGCAAAACCACAAATCGAAGCGCTGGAACGAGCGGGTATCCCGTTGATTCTGGTATCTAGCAAAACACGTGCCGAGATACTTACTCTGCGCACGGAGTTGGCGAATCGCCATCCATTTATCGTTGAAAACGGCGCCGCGGTGTTTGTCCCCACAGATTACTTCGCCGAGCAGCCCGCAAATACGGCAGAGCGCGATGGCTATTGGGTAAGGGAATTCGCACCGCCACGTTCGCAGTGGCTGGCTATTCTTGCAGACCTGCGTCAGGAATTTTTAGGCTGTTTCGACAATTTTGACAACGCAGGTGTTGCGGGAATCATGTCGATGACAGGCTTATCAGAGCAACAGGCCGTGGCAGCTAATCAGCGAGAGTACAGTGAGCCGGTGCGCTGGCTTGCTGACCCGGAACAGGAAGCGCAATTCGTTTTGCGTTTGCAGGCGGCGGGAGCCACTGCCGCCCGGGGCGGTCGCTTCATTTCGGTGTCTGGCTTATGTGACAAGGGCAGGGCGTTGGCCTGGCTCAGGGGCCACTACCCCTTGGCAGAAGGGCAAATGGCAATCGATGATCTTGCCATTGGTGACAGCGTCAACGATGCGCCGATGCTGGAGCAGGCCGGGACGGCTGTGGTGGTGCGTTCTCCCGTACATGATTATCCCACCCTGACGAGATCGCAGCGGGTTATTTATACCGATAGCTGCGGGCCAGCCGGCTGGGACGAGGGCGTTTCGCGGTGGCTTCAATCAAACAACAATTTTACTTAAGGGCCTGAAGCTATGGGTGACTTTTATCAGAACGGTATTATTACAACGCTACATAATCTGGCGAAGCGGCCGGTGGAGGAGTTGGAGCGAGAGCTGCAGGAGTTTTCATCCCGCAGACCGATGGCACTCATTCTGCCTTCGCTGTATTCGGAGCTTGAAGGCGAGGCACTACCTCGAATTGTTGATGAACTGGTCAAGGTTCCCTATCTGTCCGAGGTGATTATAGGACTAGATAGAGCTGACGAGGCCCAGTACCGGCAAGCACTCACTTTTTTTGCACGTTTGCCGCAGCGTCACCGGGTGTTGTGGAATGATGGCCCCCGTCTGCTGGCACTGGATGCAGAGTTACGCAAGCATGATCTTGCGCCCAGGGAGTTGGGTAAGGGACGCAATGTCTGGTACTGCATGGGCTATACGCTGGCCACGAATCGATCAGAATCTGTAGCCCTGCATGACTGCGATATTCTTACCTACGACCGCTCATTGCTCGCACGCCTTATCTACCCGGTTGCGCACCCGCGCTTTAACTATGAGTTCTGCAAGGGTTACTACGCCAGGGTGGCGGACGGAAAAATTAATGGTCGAGTGAGTCGGCTGCTTGTTACCCCCTTGCTGCGTGCGCTCAAGAAGACGCTGGGTGATATGGAATACCTTGAGTACATGGACAGCTTTCGCTATCCGCTGGCGGGTGAGTTTTCGTTTCGCCGAGATGTATTGAATGACATCTTGATACCCAGTGACTGGGGTTTGGAGATTGGTGTTCTGTCAGAGATGTATCGCAACTATGCGAACAATCGTCTTTGTCAGGCCGATATCGCTGATATCTATGATCACAAGCATCAGCAGTTATCCGCTGACGATGTCAATTCTGGCTTGTCAAAGATGTCTGTCGATATCTCCAAGGCGTTGTTCAGAAAGCTGGCGACACGCGGGGTTACTTTTAATACAGAAACATTCCGCTCGCTGAAGGCTACCTACTATCGTATTGCGCTGGACTTTGTGGAGACCTATCACAACGATGCGGTTATGAATGGCCTGTCGCTGGATATTCACTCGGAGGAAAAAGCAGTAGAGCTTTTCGCAGAGAATATTATGAAGGCGGGTGAGGCGTTTCTGGACAGGCCTATGGAGCGGCCCTTCATTCCCAGCTGGTCTCGAGTTATCAGTGCGGTGCCCGACGTACTGGAGCGCCTGTGTGAGGCCGTTGAGGCCGACCACGCTGAGTTTGCTGGTCAGTAATTGTGATGTCCCGTTCATCCAATCCAGCAAGTGCGCTCCCGGAGCGTGTAAGGCACCATCTGGAAGCGATTTACCATAACGAGAATTACGATCTGGAGGCTCTGGCCACTGAGCTGGTTGCCGCCATGAGGCTGCAGTCGCCGTCTGTTGAACCGCAGCAGCACATTAATCACTGGGATCAGCGGGATGCCATTGTGATTACCTATGGCGATAGCCTACTCAGGAACAATGAACCCCCGCTGGTAACACTCAAGCACTTCCTCGATGAGCATACCGACGACGTGCTAACGGGTGTGCATATATTGCCGTTCTATCCCTGGAGCTCGGATGATGGCTTCTCGGTGCTGGATTACTCCAGTGTTAACGAAAGCCTGGGCGGTTGGGATGAAATCAGCGCGATAGCCAGCGGCTATGACCTGATGGCCGACCTGGTAATTAACCACTGTTCCAGTCGTAGCCTCTGGTTTCAGAATTTCCTTAAAAACCAGGAGCCGGGTAAGGACTATTTTTTCACTGCCAGTGTTGACGATGATTTGTCAGCTGTGGTGCGGCCGCGTACCGAAGCCCTGTTGCGTGCGGTTGAAACTGCTGATGGTGAGCGACATGTATGGTGTACCTTCAGTCCAGACCAGGTTGATCTCAACTTTCGCAACCCTGAAGTACTCAAGCAATTCGTTACGATTATTCGGCAGTATCTTGATGCCGGCGTCAGGATTTTCCGCCTGGATGCGATCGCTTTTCTTTGGAAGGTGCCCGGCACAACGTGCCTGAATCTGGAAGAGACCCACGAGGTAGTGCGCCTGCTGCGTACACTGGTTGAGTATGCCCGGCCGGATACCTTGCTGATTACCGAAACGAACATCCCCAACCGCGAGAACCTTTCGTATTTTGGTAACGCCAATGAGGCGCATTGTGTTTATAACTTTTCACTGCCGCCGCTGTTGGTGAATACTCTGGTAAGCGGTGACTGTGGCTATCTCAAGCAGTGGATAATGAGCATGCCTCCTGCGCAGAGTGGAACAGCCTATTTTAATTTCATTGCTTCCCACGATGGGATAGGCCTGCGTCCGGCGGAGGGCCTGTTGTCCGATGCCGAACTGGATACGCTGATCGCGACCATGGAGGGCTTCGGAGGTCACGTCTCCTACAGGGCACTGGAAGATGGCTTGCAAAAACCCTATGAAATAAACATCTCCCTGTTCGATGCATTACAGGGCACTGTCAACGGACCCGACGAAAACGGAATCGCACGGTTTATTTGTGCGCACACCATCATGCTGGGTCTGGAGGGAATTCCGGGTATCTATATCCATAGCCTTTTAGGTACACGCAATGATTATCCGCGTATGGAGCACACCGGCCATTACCGCTCAATAAATCGTCATCAATGGGACTTCGATGCCTTGAAGGCCTTATTGGCTGATCCGGATTCCGTGCAGGCAGAGGTATTCAGTCGCATCAAGGGCTTGTTGGCCATTCGTGGGGAGCAGGCGGCCTTTCACCCTAACGCCACGCAGTTCACACTTCACCTTGGCTCGGCACTATTCGGTTTCTGGCGGCAGAGTATGAATCGCACGCAGAGTATCTTCTGTATCAGCAATGTGACAGATCAACCACAGATAGCGGCGTTGTCGGACATCAACCTTATAGAGACCGAGTCCTGGCAGGATCTTATTGGTGGCGAGAGCTATGCCGCCCGTGACGGTTTGCTGAACCTGGCCCCCTACCAAACAGTCTGGATCAGCAACACGCTCAGTCAGTCGTGAGCCATTGCCAGTTGTTCAGAATTGCTGCGCGACACTGCGCAAGATCCTCCGCTTTGACACCTCCTGGCCAAAAGTCGGGATGACGGCGGGCTAGTTCAGCCAGATTCAGGTCTTTGTATCCGCTATCACGAAGGCCGTGAATAAACTTCAGGGTTCGGAAGCCGTCGAACCACTGGTGAAAGTGTTTACTGAACGATGCGGCATCGCCAGCCTGTATTCGGCAATGCTGCAGCGCCTTTTCCACCCCCATCGCATCAAGCTGTTCGTATGCCCGCTGAGCGTGAGCAGCATTCAAACCCTGGGTCTGCAATAGTTCGGTGAATTCAGTGTTGTGGTCATAGCGCATTGCGGCAGCGAGCAGGACAGCTCTCAGGCTGTTGAAAATTTCCGGGTGATAGTACAGCTCGGCGTCAGCCATCTGACTGGATGCCGCCAGATTGCGGATTGCGGGCCCGGTGCCAAAGGGTACACGGTCAGAGGGCCTACTCGAGAGAACAATGCATTCGCCGGTGGCCTGTGTCACTGCGCCGGTTTTGGCCAGCTTGTTCAGCAGGTAAAAATCTTCTGCTGCCGATCGTGCCGGAAAACCACGAACCTTGGCGTAGTTTGTTGCTCGCACTGCGATACAGCTTCCCAGGGTATGAAAGGCATAGGGCGAAGCCGCGTATTGTAAGCCGAGCACATAGTGATGCAGTCGCAGTTCGTAGCGAAGACAGGCCTCGTCACTGAGCGGCTCGCCTGAGGCAGTGTGAATAAAGGGAAAGAGTAAGGCTGCACTTTGACTGTTGTCCGCTGACAGGCGATTGAAGTAATCGCGTGGTAGCAATGCATCCGCGTCGCTGCTGCAAATCCACTGTGTGTTGATGGCATCCTGCATGATCCAGTGCAGGGCGACATCGCAACCGATTTTACGCGCCAGCCCCACGCCTTTGTCGGCGGGGGTCGCGCCGGTTTCTGTTTCCAGGTCTATCGTAAGTACGCTTACATCAGGTGCGAGCATCGCGAGGTGACTTGAAGGGCCAAGCGCTTCAGAGGCTGGCAGGCGGCTAAGGGCATCGCGTACAGGCGAATTAATTTCACTATCAAGGCAATTTTCTGGTCGGTTAAGCACCAGGATGACAAGCACCTTACCGGCGTCTGTATTCAGTTGGGCCAGGGTGTCTAATAAGGTCGGCGCTTCGTTGAACACCGGGATTACCAGCACTTGCTGCCATTGCTGGTTTGCAGGCGGCATGGGAGCCGCTTCAGCGTACTTTGCCAGGTAGCTCGAGACGGCTTTGTCGATTTTTTGACTCAGTGCAGTGCTGCCCGAATGGGCAGTTCGGCTACCAGGGCGGCCTCAATGTCCAGTAGCTCGTCCCAGCGCGCAGAAACCTCTGCCTCCGGAAGGTAAGTGCCGGCCAGGTCCAGAAAGAGCGTGTAATGCCTCTCCTCTGAACGGGCGATAGATTGATAAAACTTCTTCAGGGGGGATTCGTCGAGCGCATCGGCGATCAGTGCAAAACGCTCGGCGCCTCTGGCCTCTATGATGCTGGCGGTCAGCAGGCGATCCATGAGGTAGATGTCCGTGCCCTGGCGAATCGAATCCCTGAAGCCCAGCACATAAGGGTCTTTGCGGTCGGAGGCCG
>JBDVXK010000017.1:0-17295 GCA_039964455.1 Halieaceae bacterium
CAAACGCTACCGCTTCGCCGCCCCAAACTTCTGCACAAACGCGTGTCAGTGCCGCCGTCAGGGTCGTCTTACCGTGGTCAACGTGTCCAATCGTACCCACATTCACGTGGGGCTTCGTACGTTCAAATGTTTCCTTCGCCACTTTACTTCACCTCTGTGAGATAACTAAAAAAAATTAACCGGTATGGTTCTTCGAAATTATCTGGTCTGCAACCGCCTTAGGCGCTTCAGCATACTTGCTGAATTCCATCGTATACGTTGCACGACCCTGTGTTGCCGAACGCAGGTCGGTAGCATAGCCAAACATCTCGGCCAGCGGCACCTCTGCGTTTACCACTTTGCCTGATGGGTTTTCATCCATGCCGCCTATCAAGCCACGACGACGATTGAGGTCACCTACCACGTCGCCCATATTGGCTTCGGGTGTTACAACCTCAACTTGCATGATGGGCTCAAGCAATACGGCACCGCCTTCCTGCGACAACTTTTTTGTCGCCATGGAGGCCGCTATCTTGAACGCCATTTCGTTGGAGTCCACGTCATGGAACGAGCCATCATATAACGTGGCTTTGAGGCCTAGAAGCGGATAACCGGCCAGCACCCCGTTTTTCATTTGCTCTTCAATGCCTTTCTGCACCGCGGGGATATATTCGCGCGGCACATTACCGCCAACAACCTCATTGACGAACTCCAGACCTTCCGCATCACTGTCTTCAGCGGGCTCATACTTGATCCAGACATGGCCATACTGACCACGGCCACCAGACTGGCGTACAAACTTACCTTCTATCTCAGAAACATTCCGAATCGCTTCGCGGTAGGCCACCTGCGGCTTACCTATGTTTGCCTCAACACTGAATTCGCGGCGCATCCTGTCGACCAGGATATCCAGGTGTAATTCACCCATACCGGAAATAATGGTCTGGCCGGTTTCTTCATCGGTCTTGACGCGGAATGAGGGATCCTCCTGGGCAAGCTTACCCAGCGCGACGCCCATTTTTTCCTGGTCAGGCTTGGAGCGGGGCTCAACAGCAACCGAAATCACTGGCTCGGGAAACTCCATACGCTCAAGCACAATAGGCTGGTCGATATCGCACAAGGTATCGCCAGTTGTAACATCCTTGAGACCAACCGCCGCCGCAATGTCACCGGCCAGCACTTCCTTGATCTCTTCTCGGCTATTTGAGTGCATCTGCACCATGCGGCCAACGCGCTCTTTCTTTTCTTTTACTGAATTGAAAACGGCTGTACCGCTTTCCAGCTTGCCGGAGTACACACGAAAGAAGGTCAGCGTACCCACGAAAGGATCCGTGGCGATCTTGAATGCCAGCGCTGCGAAGGGCGCATTATCATCAGCGCTACGCGAATCGGGAGTGGCGTTGGCGTCAAGCAGTGTGCCCTCGATCGCCTTAACTTCGGTGGGAGACGGCATGTACTCAATCACCGCATCCAGCATTGCCTGAACACCCTTGTTCTTGAACGCAGATCCGCCCAGTACGGGAATGATTTCATTCGCCAGGGTGCGGGCACGAATGCCGGCTTTGATCTCTTCTTCGGTCAGTTCGTTACCGTCGAGATACTTTTCCATGTACTCGTCATTGGCTTCGGCCGCAGCCTCGATCATGAACTCGCGCATCGTGGCTACTTCATCAACCATATCGGCTGGCACGTCTGCGTATTCGAAACTCATTCCCTGGTCGTCTTCACTCCAGAGAATCGCCTTGTTCTTGATCAGGTCGACGACACCCTTGAAGCCTTCCTCGGCACCGATAGCCATCTGCAGCGGTACCGCGTTAGCACCCAGCCTACTCTTGAGCTGCTCCACCACCATCATGAAATCTGCGCCGGCGCGGTCCATCTTGTTCACAAAGACCATGCGCGGCACTTCGTACTTATTGGCCTGGCGCCATACAGTTTCAGTCTGCGGCTGTACGCCGGATGAACCACACAGCACAACAACAGCGCCGTCCAGTACACGCAGGGAACGCTCTACTTCAATGGTAAAATCGACGTGCCCGGGGGTATCGATGATATTGATACGGTGGTCATCAAACTGGGCATCCATACCCTTCCAGAAGCAGGTGGTTGCAGCGGAGGTAATGGTGATACCACGCTCCTGCTCCTGCTCCATCCAGTCCATCGTTGCGGCACCATCATGCACCTCGCCTATCTTGTGAGACAGGCCGGTATAGAAAAGTACCCGCTCGGTAGTCGTAGTTTTACCGGCATCCACATGTGCGCAGATGCCGATATTACGATACCGGTCGATGGGCGTCTTACGTGCCACAGTTAAATCCCCGTTAAAGTTGCAGGACGATCAATTAGAAGCGGAAGTGCGAGAACGCCTTGTTCGCTTCAGCCATGCGGTGAACATCTTCACGCTTCTTCACGGCATTTCCCTTGCCCTGAGACGCATCGATGATCTCTCCAGCCAAACGCTGGCGCATAGACTTCTCGCCACGGTTACGGGAGTACTCCACCAACCAGCGCATGGACAGCGCGATACGGCGAGCGGGGCGTACTTCAACAGGCACCTGGTAGGTTGCACCACCCACACGGCGAGACTTAACCTCTACCATGGGTGCGATGTTTTCCAGTGCTTCATCGAAGGCTTCAATGGGGTCTTTGTTCAGGCGTTCCTGAACGATATCCAGTGCACCGTAAACAATAGTTTCAGCGACTGATTTCTTTCCACTCACCATCACGTGGTTCATGAATTTTGCCAAAGTCGCGTTGCCAAATTTGGGATCTGGCAGGACTTCGCGCTTGGCGACTACTCTTCTTCTCGGCATGATATTGCCCTTCTCTCTTCAGGTTTCCCGAACACTACCTGCCACTTACGCGGGGGAGGCAGAGGTTCGGCCTTACTTATGTCGTTTTGCTCGGAAAGCTCGCTTACTTAGGTCGCTTGGCACCGTACTTGGAGCGACCATTCTTACGGTCGGCTACTCCAGAGGTGTCGAGGCTGCCTCGTACAGTGTGATAACGCACACCAGGCAGATCCTTCACACGACCGCCGCGAATCAGAACCACACTGTGTTCCTGCAGGTTGTGTCCTTCACCACCGATATACGAAGAAACTTCGTAACCGTTGGTCAGGCGCACACGGCAGACTTTACGCAGTGCAGAGTTCGGCTTCTTCGGCGTTGTAGTGTAAACACGCGTACAAACACCGCGGCGCTGCGGGCAGCTTTGCAGGGCAGGTACGTCGCTCTTTTCTACTTTGCGCTTCCTGGGCTTACGAACCAATTGGTTGATCGTTGCCATTCAGTTAGAACTCCAAAATAAATCATGTATTTCATGGCCTTAGCGCCACTACCCCCCGGGTTATCCGGACTTTGCCCGAAACCGGCCTGGTGACACCCATTCCAGTTTGGAAAAGACGCACGAAGCCACCCCCCGAAAGAGGAGGCGGCATAATATAGATGCTGTGAAACGGAGTCAACCCGTGTATTCAGGGGCAATACACGGGTTGCAGAGGCTACTGGCGGTTACCTTTTCGCACCAGGTAGGCATCCCACACGGTGGGGTCGCCGCAGGAGACATTCCCCTGCATGATGCCCATCGCTTTCTGCCAGCCACCACCATTGACGTACATCTCATACGAGGCGCCAAAATCGGCATAGTTCTGGAAACCGCTAACGGCCCAGTAGTCGAAATCGTCGGTATTAGACCCCAGCATGGGGAAGAACATCCAGCTTGAGCCCTTGCCGCCCATCTCGGTCATGGCCGCGGAATTGGCTTTGTGCGCCTGCATGGCATCCTGGGCGTTTTTACCGTCGGCATAGCTGCACTGATTGAACATCACCACACCATTCTCCGGAGGTCCATTAGGCGCATTAATCTCTACCGATGCAGCCAACGCGTGGCCTCTGCAATCAAGAGCTGCCTCAAAGCCGGCCTGAATATCGCCGCCTTCAGCGAGATACGCACCAATGCCCTTGCCCATCTCGACGCCATTTTCCCAGGTACCCAGCCAGATAAGGTCTGGGGTCTCTGGATCCGTGGCAAACTGGGGAACCATCATCCACGCCATATAGCCGACGTTGTCATCGCTGGCATCCGACCAGGCATTGAATTTATCCACTGCCTTTTCAATGTCCTTGCGATCCTTACCTTCCCTGATATTGCAATAAAACGCCTCTACCGGTGACGAGGCACCAGCCTCCTGGGCCTGTACCGTCTGAATCCCTGTTGATACCGCCACCATACACATCAATACCGCTGTCAAAAATCTGTTCATCGTTATCATCCTTTTGTTTAGTGGCCTGCACATGAATCCCTCCATGCAGGTTTATTCAGGATAGACAAGAAACAAGATTGTTCAAATTTTGACCAGTTACAATAAAAAAGGGGCGTCGAGTTACCCCGACGCCCCTTTCGGGATGATAAGCCGAATCAGCTATCGTCTTGCAGAGCCTCAGTCAGAGCCGCTTCGATTTCCTGAGCCGAGACTGTCATCTCACTCTGGCCATCGCGCTGACGCTTGCGCTCTTCGTGATAAGCAAGGCCGGTACCCGCCGGGATCAAACGTCCTACAACTACGTTCTCCTTCAGGCCACGCAGGTAATCGCGCTTGCCAGTAACCGCTGCCTCGGTAAGTACCCGGGTGGTCTCCTGGAAAGAAGCCGCGGAGATGAAGCTCTCTGTGGCCAGCGATGCCTTGGTGATACCAAGCAACTCGCGATCGCCGTTGGCAGGTACAAGACCTTCCGCCAGCAGACGCTCGTTCTCTTCCAGCAAAGTGGTGTATTCCACTTGCTCGCCCTTGATCAGGTTGGAATCGCCGCTGCTGCTGATCACGACCTTGCGCAGCATCTGGCGAACAATCACCTCGATGTGCTTATCGTTGATCTTCACACCCTGCAGGCGGTACACCTCCTGAATCTCGTTGACGATGTAGTTAGCCAGCGCCTCGATGCCCTTCAATCGCAGAATGTCATGCGGGCTCGGGGGACCTTCAGAAACGATTTCGCCCTTCTCTACAAACTCACCCTCGAACACAGACATGATGCGCCACTTGGGTATCAGAGCCTCGTAGTGATCAGATCCATCCGGCAGCGCAGAGCCATCAGTAGGAGTGATTACCAGACGACGCTTGCCCTTGGTTTCCTTACCGAAGCTGACGGTACCGGAGATTTCCGCCAGAATGGCAGGCTCCTTCGGCTTACGCGCTTCAAACAGGTCGGCAACACGCGGCAGACCACCGGTGATGTCCCGGGTCTTGGAACCCTCCTGCGGAATACGGGCGATAACATCACCGGCTTCAATTTTGGCACCATCTTCCATGCTGACCATAGCGTTGGCTGGCAGGAAGTAGTGAGCAGGAACATTAGTACCCGCCAGGCACAGTTCCTTGCCCTCGCCGTCAACCAGCGTCACCGCCGGGCGAATATCTTTACCCGCCGCGGGACGCTCGGTGGGGTCGATCACCGCAATGTTAGACAGACCGGTCAACTCATCGGTCTGACGCATAATCGTGATGCCCTCTTCCATACCGCTGAACTTAACCGTACCGGCCACTTCAGTGATGATGGGGTGTGTATGCGGATCCCAGTTAGCGACAATGTCACCGGCGCCAACAGTGGTGTTGTCCGACACCTTGATAACTGCGCCGTAAGGCAGCTTGTAACGCTCACGCTCACGACCGCGCATATCAAGAAGTGCCAGCTCGCCGGAACGGGATACCGCTACCAGTGAACCGTTAGTCTTCTCTACATACTTGAGGTTGTGCAAGCGCACCGTACCTTCGTTCATCACCTGGATGTTGTCCTGGGCAGTCGCCCTGGAAGCAGCACCACCAATGTGGAACGTACGCATGGTCAGCTGTGTGCCCGGCTCACCAATCGACTGAGCCGCAACAACACCGATGGCTTCACCCATATTGACCTTGTGACCACGAGCGAGGTCGCGACCGTAACAGGTTGAGCAGATACCGTGGCGAGTTTCACAGGTAATCGGGGAGCGCGCTTCGATCTCGTCGATGCCCAACTCCTCGAGTCGCTTGATCCACAGCTCATCGAGCATAGTGCCAGCAGTCACAGCAATCTCATCTTCGCTGCCCGGCTTGAGTACATCACGCGCAACAATTCGTCCGAGTACTCGATCACCCAGCGATTCAATAATATCGCCACCGTCAATAACCGGATTCATCAGCAGTCCCTGATCGGTACCGCAATCAACCTCGGTCACAACCAGATCCTGTGCAACGTCTACAAGACGACGCGTCAGGTAACCAGAGTTCGCTGTCTTCAGTGCCGTATCGGCCAGACCCTTACGAGCACCGTGAGTCGAGATGAAGTACTGCAGTACGTTCAGGCCTTCACGGAAGTTCGCCACAATAGGCGTCTCGATGATGGAGCCGTCCGGCTTGGCCATCAGGCCACGCATACCGGCAAGCTGCCTGATCTGGGCCGGTGAACCCCGAGCTCCAGAATCGGCGTAGATGTAAACCGAGTTGAAAGAGTCCTGCTGCTCGTCTTCGCCGTCCTTATTAACAACGGATTCCTTGGACAGGTTCTCCATCATCGACTTGGATACGAGGTCGTTGGCACGAGACCAGATATCGATGACCTTATTGTACTTCTCGCCCTGTGTTACCAGGCCGGCGGCGTACTGGTCTTCAATCTCTTTTACTTCAGCTTCTGCGCGGTCTATCAGCTCTGCTTTCTCGTCGGGAATCTCAAAGTCATTCACGCCAATAGATGCACCAGAACGCGTGGAGTACTCGTAACCGGTATACATCAACTGATCAGCGAAGATAACAGTCGCTTTCAGGCCTACCGCACGGTAGCACTGGTTGATGATGCGAGAGATCGCCTTCTTCGCCATGTTCTGGTTGACCATGTCGAACGCGATGCCCTTGGGAACAATCTCCCAAAGCAGTGCTCGGCCGACCGTGGTGTCAGCAATGAAGGTGCGCTCCAAGCGGTCACCTTCGTCAGTGTTTACCACTTCGTGAACACGCACTTTTACGCGAGCCTGCAGATGTGCTTCGCCAGTGTTATAGGCACGATGCACTTCTGAAACATTGGCAAAAACGCGGCCTTCACCCTTGGCGTTAACACGCTCACGGCTCATGTAGTACAAGCCCAGTACAACGTCCTGCGAAGGCACGATGATAGGCTCGCCGTTGGCCGGCGACAGAATGTTGTTGGTAGACATCATCAGCGCGCGGGCTTCCAGCTGCGCTTCCAGTGTCAGTGGTACGTGTACAGCCATCTGGTCGCCGTCAAAGTCAGCGTTGTAGGCGGCACAAACCAATGGGTGCAACTGAATCGCCTTACCTTCGATCAGCACAGGCTCGAACGCCTGGATGCCAAGACGGTGAAGCGTTGGTGCACGGTTCAAGAGAACCGGGTGCTCACGAATCACTTCGGCGAGGATATCCCAAACTTCAGGCGGCTCGCGCTCGACCATTTTCTTGGCGGCTTTAATCGTTGTGGCAAGACCACGCGCTTCAAGCTTACCGAAGATGAACGGCTTGAACAGTTCCAGCGCCATCTTCTTGGGCAGACCACACTGATGCAAACGCAGTGTAGGACCGACCACAATCACGGAACGACCCGAGTAGTCGACTCGCTTACCCAGCAGGTTCTGACGGAAACGACCCTGCTTGCCCTTGATCATGTCGGCCAGCGACTTAAGGGGACGCTTGTTGGAACCGGTGATTGCACGACCGCGACGGCCGTTATCCAGCAGCGCGTCTACAGACTCCTGCAGCATGCGCTTTTCGTTGCGCACGATAATGTCTGGCGCGTTCAAATCCAGCAGGCGCTTGAGACGGTTGTTACGGTTAATTACCCGACGGTACAGATCGTTCAGGTCAGAGGTCGCAAAACGACCACCGTCCAGCGGTACCAGCGGACGCAGATCAGGTGGCAGAACAGGCAGTGCATTCAACACCATCCACTCGGGCTTGTTACCTGACTTATCGAAGGCTTCCATGAGCTTGACGCGCTTGGACAGCTTCTTGATCTTGGTTTCAGAGTTGGTTGCCGGTATCTCTTCACGCAAATCGGCAATTTCCTGCTGCAGGTCCAGCTGCATCATCAGGTCCTGAACCGCTTCGGCACCCATCTTGGCGGAGAACTCGTCACCGAACTCTTCCATCGCCTCGTAGTACTGCTCGTCAGTCAGCAGTTGGCCCTGCTCCAGGGTAGTCATACCCGGGTCAGTCACCACGTACGATTCAAAGTAAAGTACACGCTCGATATCACGCAGGGTCATATCCAACAGCAAGCCGATGCGCGAGGGCAGCGACTTCAAAAACCAGATGTGTGCAACCGGGCTTGCCAGCTCAATGTGGCCCATGCGCTCTCGACGAACTTTCGCCAGCGCTACTTCAACACCACACTTCTCACAAATCACACCACGGTGCTTGAGGCGCTTGTACTTGCCACACAAACACTCGTAATCCTTCACCGGGCCAAAGATCTTGGCGCAGAACAAGCCATCACGCTCCGGCTTGAAGGTACGGTAATTAATTGTCTCCGGCTTTTTAACTTCACCGAATGACCATGAACGGATCATCTCAGGTGATGCCAACCCAATACGGATGGCATCGAACTCATCGTTCTGTCCCTGGGACTTCAACAAATTAAGTAAGTCTTTCAAGGCCTTTCCTCCACGAGGTTATTCTACCGGGCAGTGCAGCGGCCACGCCGCACTACCCCCACTGAGTCCAAATACGTTTGTTATTCGCTTTCCAGCTCGATATCGATACCGAGAGAGCGAATTTCTTTCACCAATACGTTAAAGGACTCGGGCATGCCCGGTTCCATACGATGGTCCCCATCGACAATGTTCTTGTACATCTTGGTTCGACCAGCCACGTCGTCCGACTTCACTGTCAGCATTTCCTGCAAGGTGTAAGCCGCACCGTAAGCTTCCAGTGCCCAGACCTCCATCTCACCGAAGCGCTGACCACCGAACTGCGCCTTACCACCCAGCGGCTGCTGGGTAACCAGGCTATAAGAGCCAGTTGAACGCGCGTGCATCTTGTCATCAACCAGGTGGTTGAGTTTCAACATGTACATGTAGCCGACAGTAACCGGACGATCAAAGGATTCACCGGTGCGTCCATCGAACAGCGTGAACTGGCCGCTCTCGGGCATATCGGCAAGTGCCAGCAGATCTTTGATCGACTGCTCAGCAGCACCATCAAATACTGGCGTCGCCATTGGCACACCACCTGACAGGTTACCGGCCAATTCGAGGACGTCGGCGTCACTCAGAGACTTGATGTCCTCTACGCGACCGGCACCGTTGTTGTAGATGCTCTCGAGGAACTTGCGGATCTCGGCAACTTTACGCTGCTCCTTGATCATGGCGTCGATCTTGTCACCCAAGCCCTTGGCAGCCATGCCCAGGTGAGTTTCAAGAATCTGTCCCACGTTCATCCGCGAGGGAACACCCAGCGGGTTGAGCACAATATCGACCGGCTCGCCGTTGGCATCGTAAGGCATGTCTTCAACCGGCATGATGACCGAGATAACACCCTTGTTACCGTGACGTCCCGCCATCTTGTCACCCGGCTGGATGCGACGTTTGATCGCAAGGTAAACCTTGACGATCTTCAACACACCCGGCGCCAGGTCGTCACCGCTTTGCAGCTTGCGCTTCTTGTCTTCGAAACGATCTTCAAGCAGTTTGTTTTGCTCTTCCAGCTGACGCTGCGCCGACGTCAGAGACGAGTTGATCTCAGAGTCAGACAGCTTGAGCTTGAACCACTGCTCACGCTCGAGTTCAGCCAATACCTCTGCGGTAAGTACGGTGCCCTTGGACAGGCCGGCGCCGCTGACAGTCTTGTTGCCCTGCAGTTGGTTAGCGAGGCGTGCGAAGGTCGCTTCTTCAAAGATGCGATACTCTTCTTTCAAGTCCTTGCGGTACTCGTCAAGCTGGTGCTTCTCGATCTGCATCGCCCGAGCGTCTTTCTCAAGACCATCACGAGTAAATACCTGCACATCGATAACCGTACCCTTGGTGCTGGTGGGTACGCGCAGGGATGTGTCTTTCACATCCGATGCTTTCTCACCAAAAATGGCACGCAGAAGTTTTTCTTCCGGTGTCAGCTGGGTCTCACCCTTGGGCGTAACCTTGCCCACCAGGATGTCACCGGCATCAACCTCGGCACCGATGTAAACAATGCCTGATTCGTCCAGCTTACCCAGTGCTCCTTCGCCAACATTGGGGATGTCTGAGGAAATTTCCTCAGAACCCAGCTTGGTATCACGGGCAATACAGGTCAGCTCCTGAATGTGTATCGTGGTGAATCGATCTTCCTTCACGACACGCTCAGAGACGAGGATCGAATCCTCAAAGTTGTAACCGTTCCAGGGCATGAACGCGATGCGCATGTTCTGCCCCAGAGCCAGCTCACCCATGTCAATGGAAGGACCATCGGCCAGGATATCGCCGCGCTGTACCGCATCGCCTTCACTTACGATCGGACGCTGGTTGATACAGGTGTTCTGGTTAGAACGGGTGTACTTGGTCAGGTTGTAGATATCGACTGGCGCTTCATCAGCACCCACGTCGCTATCGTTAACACGAACCACGATGCGGCTGGCATCGACTGAGTCGATAACACCGCTACGCTTGGACACAACACATACACCGGAGTCGGCAGCAACGTAACGCTCCATTCCGGTTCCAACCAACGGCTTGTCGCTCTGCAGTGTAGGCACGGCCTGACGCTGCATGTTTGAACCCATCAATGCACGGTTAGCATCATCATGCTCAAGGAAGGGGATCAGGGCTGCTGCCACTGACACCACCTGCTTGGGCGACACGTCCATGTAATCGACGCGCTCGGGCGGCATTACGGTGAACTCGTTCATGTGTCGTACGGCAATCAGGTCATCGACAAACATGTTTTTCTTGTTGATAGAGGCTGATGCCTGGGCAATGACGTGCTCTGCTTCGTTGATCGCCGACAGGAACTCAATGTCGTCGGTGACCTTGCCGTCCACTACCTTACGGTAGGGGCTTTCAAGGAAACCGTAATCGTTGGTGCGCGCATACGTCGCCAAAGAGTTGATCAGTCCAATGTTTGGACCTTCAGGCGTCTCAATCGGGCAAACGCGGCCATAGTGCGTTGGGTGAACATCGCGCACTTCAAAGCCGGCACGCTCACGCGTCAGACCACCGGGGCCGAGCGCGGAAACACGACGCTTGTGCGTCACTTCCGACAAGGGGTTGTTCTGGTCCATAAACTGGGACAGCTGGCTTGAGCCAAAGAACTCTTTCACTGCAGCCGACACCGGCTTGGCATTGATCAGGTCCTGCGGCATGAGGCCTTCGCTCTCTGCCATCGACAGACGCTCTTTAACAGCGCGCTCTACCCGTACCAGACCTACGCGGAACTGGTTCTCAGCCATCTCGCCGACACTACGTACACGACGGTTACCAAGGTGATCGATATCATCGACCATGCCCTTGCCGTTACGGATATCAACCAGTGTCTTGAGCACTTCCACGATATCTTCACGATCAAGTATGCCACTGCCTACTGCGCTCTCGCGACCCAGACGACGGTTGAACTTCATGCGGCCAACGGCCGACAGGTCGTAACGATCAGCGGAGAAGAACAGGTTCTGGAACAGGTTCTCAGCCGACTCTTTGGTGGGCGGCTCGCCTGGACGCATCATGCGGTAAATTTCTACCAGTGCTTCCAGTGCGTTGCGGGTGGTGTCCTGACGCAGGGTATCGGCTACAAACGGACCGCAGTCGAGTTCGTTGGTGTACAGCGTCTCGATTTCCTTGACGCCAGCCTCTGTGAGAAGCGCCAGCGCCTCTTCCGTGAGCAGCGTATTACACTCAACCAACACTTCACCGGTCTTTTCGTCGACCAGGTTCTTCGCCAGTGGTCGGCCGTGCAGGTACTCAGCCGGAATCTCCAGCTCTTTCACGTCACCCTTTTCGAGCTCGCGAATGTGGCGGGCAGTGATACGACGACCCTGCTCTACCACTACCTTGCGACCAATCTTGATATCGAAGGCTGCAACATCACCACGCAGACGCTCCGGGATCAGGGTCATGGTGTACTCACCATCCTTGCTGACGTGGAAGGTGTTGTTGTCGTAGAACATGGTCAGAATTTCTTCTGACTCGTAGCCCAGCGCGCGCAGCAGGATAGTAGCTGGCAGCTTGCGGCGACGGTCAATACGAACAAAGACCAGGTCCTTGGGATCAAACTCAAAGTCTAACCAGGAGCCACGGTAAGGAATCACGCGTGCTGAGTAGAGCAACTTGCCAGAGGAGTGGGTTTTGCCTTTATCGTGATCGAAGAATACACCGGGTGAACGGTGCAGCTGGGAGACGATCACACGCTCGGTACCGTTGATGACAAACGTACCGTTATCAGTCATCAGGGGAATCTCCCCCATGTAGACTTCCTGCTCTTTAATGTCCTTGATGGTCTTGTTCGCTGAATCCTTATCGTAAATGATCAGGCGAACCTTGACGCGCAAGGAACAGGAGTAAGTAACACCGCGCAGCTGGCATTCGTTAACATCGAATACCGGCGTTCCCAGGTTGTAGTCAACGTACTCAAGCGCTGCATTGCCGCTGTAGCTGACGATTGGGAAAACAGACTTGAATGCGGCGTGAAGACCATAGTCCCCGCGCTCAGACAGGGGCGCGCCCTGCTGGGTAAATTTCCTGTAGGAATCCAATTGAATCGCAAGCAGGTATGGAACATCCATTACCTTCGGCAACGTGCCGAAATCCTTACGAATACGTTTTTTCTCTGTGTACGAGTAGGCCATCAGTACTCCCCAGCGTAATTAACAATCAACCGCCCCAGCGGCGGTATTACAGCCCGCTGCCGGGCTGCCTACCAGTTACCAGCACTCACCGAGCGCGGTAACCGAAATATCTACTTGCATGAAGCGGGAAAAGGCCGGCAAGCAAAACGCCCACCAGCCTTGTCCATGTCCGGCCGAAACCGGACCATAACGGTGCTTACTTAAGCTCCGCTGAGCCGCCGGCTTCTTCCAGCTGCTTCTTGACGTCTTCTGCTTCTTCCTTGGTAGCGCCTTCCTTAATTGCAGAAGGAGCGCCATCAACCAGACCTTTAGCTTCTTTCAAGCCCAGGCCAGTTACCGCACGTACTACCTTGATGACGTTTACTTTCTTGTCACCAGCTGCGGTCAGCATTACATCAAATTCGGTCTGCTCTTCAGCAGCCGCACCAGCGTCGCCGCCGGCAGCCGCAGGGGCCGCGGCAACAGCAGCTGCTGCTGTTACACCGAACTTCTCTTCCATTGCTTCGATGAGCTCAACGATGTCCATTACGCTCATATCAGCAATTGCATTTAAAATATCGTCTTTAGACAGAGCCATGACTCTTATCTCCTATTTAGCTGATTAAAATCTAATGACAGTGGCTTACGCCGCTGCCTCTTTCTGATCGCGAACTGCTGCGAGTGTGCGAACCAGTTTTCCAGGTACTTCGTTCATTGTCTGAACCAGCTTGGTTGCCGGCGCATTCATAACACTCATCAACATCGAGAGTGCCTGATCACGCGTAGGCAGCTTCGCCAGAACATCCAACTGTTCTGCACCCAGCATCTGGCCGCTTACCGCCAGTACTTTTACTTCAAATTCTTCGTTATCTTTCGCGAAGTCCTTGAAGAGTCGAGCCGCTGCACCCGGATCTTCCATAGAAAATCCGAACAGGGAGGGGCCAGCCAACGAGTCGTTAACGCACTCGTATTCGGTACCTTCCAACGCCCGCTTCGCCAGAGTGTTCCGTACTACACGGAGCGAAATCTGGTTGTCGCGCGCTTCTTTACGCAGGGCTGTCATCCCGTCTACAGTTACGCCGCGTGAATCGGCGATAACCAGAGACAGAGCACTGGTGGCAGTCTCGTTAACTTCAGCTACGATCGCTTTCTTGTCTTCGAGTCCAATTGCCACTGGAATTACTCCTGGATTACAAATTTAGATGCAGCCAACTCTATGACTGCACCGGTTCCGGTGAACACTTCCACCATCTGCGTAGGCCTTGGCGTGCCCTTTCGGGCTAGCCGCAATTAAGTCTTTGCTGCGATGTTGCTGCAACGTAGACACCTACGGTCTTTGATGGCCTTCAGTTCTCAGCTAAATGGGGGTTAACCCAGCCTTATCCAAAGACCTCAAAGTGGATCAGCGTGAGCCGGTGGGCTCTTGCTGACCTACAACACCTGTCATCCTTAACAGGCCTTGAGGAGTTGCCCCTTGTGAGGGCAACTCAATCATTCTTCTATCGACGTCTGATCGAGAATCACGCCTGGGCCCATGGTCGTGGACAGGGTGATTTTCTTCAGGTAGATGCCCTTGGCAGCTGCTGGCTTGGCCTTGTTCAGGTCCGCCAATACTGCTTCAAGGTTGCCCTTGATGGCATCCAGTTCGAAATTGATCTTGCCGATGCCGCCGTGAACGATACCGTTCTTGTCGGTGCGGTAACGCACCTGGCCAGCTTTGGCATTGTTGACCGCAGTCTCGACGTCGGGTGTTACGGTGCCGGTCTTGGGGTTGGGCATCAGTCCGCGAGGACCAAGTACCTGACCTAACTGACCCACAACACGCATGGCATCGGGAGAGGCGATAACAACATCGAAGTCCATCATGCCGCCTTTAATCTGCTCGGCGAGGTCTTCCATGCCTACCAGGTCAGCACCGGCGGCCTTGGCCTTCTCGGCTGCTTCACCCTGGGTGAAAACGGCTACGCGCACATCACTACCGGTACCGTGGGGCAACGTTGTTGCGCCGCGCACTGCCTGGTCTGATTTACGTGCGTCGATGCCAAGGTTAATGGCGATCTCTACCGTCTCGTTGAACTTTACCGTGGCAAATTCCTTCAACAGGCCAACGGCCTCGTCTAGCGGATACGCCTTGCCCGGCTCAATTTTGTCCTTGTATGCGCGTGCGCGCTTGCTCAGCTTGGCCATTAGTTAACCCCTTCTACGTCGATGCCCGCAGAGCGAGCGCTTCCGGCGATGGTACGCACAGCGGCGTCCATATCAGCGGCGGTGAGGTCAGGCCACTTCTGGGTAGCCACGTCTTCCAGCTGTGCACGATTCACCTTGGCCACCTTGTGGGTGTTAGGTGTTGACGAGCCCTTCTTGATCTTCGCAGCCTTACGCAGCAAGACAGATGCCGGCGGCGTCTTCTTGATGAAGGTGAAAGAGCGGTCGCTGTAAACAGTGATGATTACTGGAATCGGCAGACCGGGCTCAGTGCCCTGGGTCTCGGCGTTAAACGCCTTACAGAATTCCATGATGTTGACACCGTGCTGACCCAACGCCGGACCTACAGGAGGACTGGGGTTGGCCTGGCCAGCAGGCACCTGCAGCTTGATATAAGCTTCAACTTTCTTAGCCATGTTGTTACTCCCGGGTGCAAACGCCGTTGTATCGATCCGACTTACGTCGGGGGATACTCGGGCTCCCCATAAAGACGACCTTAGCCGTCAGTTAGTTAAAGCAGCCGCTCTCGCGACCGCCCATTTCGTCGTCAGGCCTTTTCGACCTGGCCAAACTCCAGCTCCACCGGGGTGGAACGACCAAAAATCAGTACAGCCACGTTCAAGCGGCTCTTTTCGTAATTGACCTCTTCCACAACGCCATTGAAGTCGTTGAAAGGTCCGTCGATAACCCTGACCATCTCGCCAGGCTCGAACAATGTTTTGGGCCGCGGTGCTTCTACACCATCTTCGACGCGCTGCAGGATAGTCGCCACTTCAGCTTCGGTAATCGGCGCCGGCGCATCCGCCTTGCCACCGATAAAGCCCAATACACGTGGTGTCTCTTTCACCAGGTGCCAGGTCTCGTCGGCCAGTTCCATCTGAACCAGCACATAGCCGGGGAAGAACTTGCGCTCGCTGCGACGCTTCTGGCCACCGCGCATTTCAACCACTTCCTCAGTGGGAACCAGTACCTCACCGAAGCGATCCTGCATTTTATGCAGATCGATGCGCTCCTTCAGGGCGGCCGCTACTTTCTTCTCGTACCCTGAGTAGGCGTGTACTACGTACCAACGCATTGCCATCGGCTAACCCTTATCCCCTTGTCTTAACCAATTGCCAGTGACACAAGCCAACCGAGGAAGGAATCGAGTCCCCACAGCATCAGCGCCACTACCAACACAAAAGCCACCACAATCAATGTGGTTTGCACAGTTTCCTGGCGCGTTGGCCAGACCACCTTGCGAATCTCTGTTCGCGAGCCTTTCACCAGCGTCCAGAACGACGCGCCCTTCGCGGTTTGCAGAGCTACAAGCCCGGCAACCACCGACAACGCGACAATACCCAAAACCCGGTATAACAACGACTGATCGGCAAAATAGCTGTTGCCCACCACCGCTGCTCCGAGCAGGATGAACACAACAATCCACTTGGCCGAATCAAACCGGCTGGCAGTTGTTTCAACACTCATTTACACATCCTTCCAACGGACTGCAGCGCCAGTGGCCACTACACTCCCTGCCATATAATGGCAGGCCAGGAGGGAATCGAACCCCCAACCTGCGGTTTTGGAGACCGCTGCTCTGCCAATTGAGCTACTGGCCTAATCCTGTCACTTAGACGACGAAGCCGAACTGCTTCAACAAGCGGTTCGGCTCGGTCATTGTTGGGCAGCTAATGCCGCCCCGTATTACCTTTACTCGATGATCTTGGCGACGACGCCAGCACCAACAGTTCGGCCACCCTCACGGATCGCAAAACGCAGGCCATCTTCCATCGCAATCGGCGCAATCAACGTCGCTACCATCTGCACGTTGTCACCTGGCATGACCATCTCAACACCTTCAGGCAGCTCACATGCACCAGTTACGTCCGTAGTACGGAAGTAAAACTGCGGACGATAGCCCTTGAAGAATGGAGTGTGACGACCGCCCTCTTCCTTCGACAGAATATAAACCTCTGCCTCGAACTTGGTGTGCGGGTTTACGCTACCGGGCTTAACAAGCACCTGGCCACGCTCAACTTCATCACGCTTGGTACCACGCAGCAGTACACCGACGTTCTCGCCTGCACGACCTTCGTCAAGCAGCTTGCGGAACATCTCAACACCGGTACAGGTCGTGGTCTGAGTGTCCTTGATACCGACAATCTCGATTTCTTCACCAACCTTGATAATGCCACGCTCAACACGGCCGGTTACAACCGTTCCGCGACCAGAGATAGAGAACACGTCCTCTACTGGCATCAGGAACGGCTGGTCAATCGCACGCTCGGGCTCAGGGATGTAGCTGTCCAGGGTCTCAACCAGAGTCTTGACCGCTGTAGTACCCAGCTCGTTGTCGTCC
>JBDVXK010000018.1:0-5403 GCA_039964455.1 Halieaceae bacterium
GCGGAAGGCATGTATGTCCACAGATTGAAGGTGGGAAAAGGACAGAAATCTGATCGTCATTACCACCACGATGTCAAAGTTGTAACTGTATTGTCTGGTTCGATATATGTTGGGTTTCCTAGAGAAAGCGGTGAATGGGATGTGATGAAGCTTGGTGTTGGTGGCGTGTACACTGAGCCGAGGAATCAACCCCATTTTGTCTGGGCAAAAGATGAAGATGTTGTTGTTCAAGTTGTTGGCTATGGACCTACTTCTAAAACATCGCTAGAAACTAGTGATTTAAAGCACTAACTGGGCCAGCCAGAGGGACAAAAAAGCCATAGCTTTGCTCTGGTTTTCCGGCTCCTGCTGGTGGCGTTGCTGAGCGGCAGCTCATGACCCTAAAGTAGACGCTGATAATCGCCATTCGCCATCAAAGATTGTCGCATTTGAGGTGAAAGCGGATATTTTCTCCTTCGGGGCCTAGCCAGGCCTCTTAATGTCCGCTTTCGCCTAACAGCAGACACTCGTCTATGCTATCTGCCAACAAAGACACGGAGTAGATGATATGAATTGGGAAGCAATCGGCGCTATTGGCGAAATAGCTGGGGCGATAGCCGTTATTCTTACGTTGGTATATTTGGCATCTCAGGTAAGGTATGCCAAGAATGCTACTCTTGATCAAAACCGCCTTACAAGATCGTCAGCGATACGCGAAATTATACTTGCGACGGCAAATAATGACGTCTTGCGAGTGGGGCAAATGAAAGATTGGGGGTTGGAAGGGTACTACGAGTCGCGGGCAGGTGAGTTAGGTATAGATGTTGTTGAAGCTTCCCGTAATGAATGGGCGAATGCGGTCTACTTCTGGATGTACTGGGGGCAATGGGTCTCGAGTCACGAGCAGCGCGATTTAACTGAGTTGGAGCATATCATCATTAAGATATTCAGCATTTCTGGTGTTAGACACACTTGGGATGTCAGCCCATTGGGGAAGGCATTTTTGGATGAAGAGTTTGTACAGTATGTTGATGAAGTTCTGGAGCGAAACTCCGTTTAGAAGTTGTGAATCCCGAACATTGAGGACCCGTTTACAGTGGCTCTGAATAAGTTAAAGCAGGGGGGAATCAACTTTAAGCACAGCTTACAGACCTAAAGCTCACCACTAATCTCAAATATGTGCTTTCGCCTAATTGCGGACATAGGTCTATCCTTGGTTGAGGTTCGTGAACAGGTAAGGTGATATGAACTGGGATGCAGTCGGCGCTATTGGAGAGGTCCTTGGCGCGTCAGTCGTTATAGTTACGCTTGGATATCTGGCGGTACAAACACGGCAGATTAGAAAATCGGGGCAACATACGGCCACCTTGGCCGTAACCGAGGCGCATTCCAGGTGGCGCTCCGCACTTTACAATAATAGAGATCTTGCCGACTTGCTGATAAAGGCCAATCTGGGTGAAGCGCTAACTGATGCGCAAAAACTACAGCTTCACTACCTTCATTTTGAATTATTCATCGCCTGCGTCGTGGGTCATTATACACAGGAAACAGACACACCTAGAGCAGAGGTAGCTTTGCTCGCATCGATACTCTCGGCAAACCCAAGTGTTTTAGCGGCATGGAACGAGCAACGGGTTATTTTCTATGCACTTGATCCAGTGTTGGTGGATGCGGTCAACTCGAGAATGAATGTCGAAAATTAAGTATAAACCGGGTGTCGAGGGTAACTGATCGTCCAGAAAGTGGTCGTGGAACCTGAGGTCGGGGATGCAGACTCGGGCAGTGCCTGCGGTTATGAGGAGCTTGAACAGGGGCATCTCGGTGCAGCAAGTCGAAGAATTCAAAGGCCTTACGCAGTTCGGTACTGAAGCCGCATCCATAATCGAACCAGTCCCGAACCTCCCTGGATCGGTTTTCCGAACCACCTTGCCATAATCTCCAAATTAGTTAGAGGTTTCCGGGACCGAACCCCGAATCTATTCCGAATTTAAAGGGTCCGCTTTCGCCTAATAGCGGATATCGGTCTATTCTTGGCGCAGGTTTAATTAATAGGAAATATCAGAATGCTATATCGCCAATTATGTCTAACAGTAACGCTATTCCTTGGTGTCAGCGCACACAGTTTGAGTGAAGCTCCTGTAGAGGCTGAACTAGTATCAAATAGTGATGAAATCGCGGCGCTTGAAAGCAAATGGTCAGACATGTTCGCTGCTAAAGACTTGGACGGTGTCATGGCCCTTATGGCGGAAAATTCAGTATTGATATTTCCTGGCTCTCCACCAATCGTTGGTCTAGAGGGTATAAGAAAAGCCACAAAAGCGATGTTAATGTCAGATGATACAGTTTCTTGGGCGTCAGACTTTGCGTTTATCGCACCTAGTGGCGACATGGCATATGACTACGGCACGGCCACTACGAAGAGCCCTGATGGATCTATTATCGAAGGTCACTATCTAGTCGTCTGGGTAAAGGAGAGTGATGGATGGAAAGTTGCTGCGGATATGTTCAATTAGCTTACCCAGGCTAGGGTACGCTTACAAAGACGGCCAGCGTGGCTAATAAAGGCGGTTTTCTTACACGAAGCAGCCCCCCAAAAGATAGATGTTTTGGTATCCCTATTGTCCGCTTTCGCCTATTAGGTGTCTGTCTTACATAGCCCCAATCGTGCCCCGCTGGTGGGCCTGTTTCTCGTTCAATTGCGTCAGGTCTTGGCATTCACTAACTGCGCTCTATGGTCTCATCGGCCTTGGCGGCGGCACATACATGCCATTTTCAATTGCCTTATCTGCGTAAATGGGTACCTCGTCCCGAAAATAATCTGAGTGGATAATCTTTATTCCGTATTTATTATATTGCTTGATCCGCACCTCGTAACGAGCCTGCAGGTCAGCACGGAAGACTGCGAAGTTGCCGGCTGACAATAAAAAGACTCCGAATAAAGCCAATACAATCTGTCTGTACGAAATTCGGTTAATACGATTTGCGGTTAGTGCTAAGAGAGTAACGATGAGCAATTTTGAACCTAAGCTGTATCTGGGAACTAGGCTGACTTCAAGGCCCAAGTTGAATACCGTCAAAGCATACGCCCTTCCCGCGACCACTAATCCGATTGACAAAATCACGAAAATTGAAAAGAAATGGAGATGGGTAAATCCAGCTCTCTCCGTGGTAGTCATATGGTAAAAAAAAAGGCATAGAATCAAAGCCCCTGCGGCCTGCGCTAGCCAAACATTGCCGAATCCAAATTGACTTCCACACATAGCCAAAAAGAACTGAATAACTAAAAGTGTATTCTCTCCGGCAAATTGCAGGCTGCTGATGATTGAAACGGAACTTTTATAATCCGTGAAGTAAAAGCTTAAAACGATAGCAGCTGTACTTATCCAAACGACGGCAAATACCCAGTGCCGCTTCCCTGTTATAAGTCCTGAATAGATAATTGATAGCAGACCTATTGGCCAAATCAGCGCACCGCTGACCAGCGAATATGTCGCAAGTATCGCTAGTACTAAAGATAGTACAAAGGCTGCACCAGTGCCCCCACTAAGAAATATAAGGGCCAACAGTGCGTATCCATATGAGCAGTAGAACGCAAACGCTGACATGGGCCATGAAATTAAACTGTACTGACGTATATCCAGTAGAACGGCAACAACAAGCGCAATCCAAAAATAGCGATACTGGTTTCGCTTTAACCCCCTCCATACGCCGTAAACTATCATCAACATTGTGGCATTTGCAGCGTACGCAAGCACCTTGAAGTCGATAACACCCTGGGCGCAGTAAACAGCTAGATACATCAATCTTGAGGCCATCGTTCGATGATCTACATGTGATGGTTGAGAGTGTTGCTCAAAGAACGCATCAATTCGTTCGCTCAGTGTCTCCGCCTCTTCAAACTTTACGATAAATCTCAAAATGTCATTGAAATCATCTAAAAACGGTATGTTGATTATGTAGAGGTTAAGCGTCCATAGATAAAACGCTATTGCGGTAATTAGATACGCAATCGAGGTATAAAATATTCTGCCCCGACTATGGTCAGCGGTGGGAAATTTTCCTACAGAGAACATTATTTTTAGCTATTAGTCCAAGCGTAGAGGATAAAAATGACGCGCTTTTAAACCAATCGCTTGAGTAAACGCTTTGAATTCGAAAACGACTTTATTCTGTAGCTTAGCAGAAGCGCCTCAAAGTACACAAAGGCGCTATTTGGTTATCCACGTCCCCTAATGCTAAAGGTTAAAAATGTATTAAATGAGGCCAAACTGAATCAGAAGTTGATGTTGGATTCGGTAACCTATGATGTGACAGCGGACGTCCCTCTTATCTGGCCGACTTCTGGGCCTATAATGTCCGCTTTCGCCTATGAAGGGTCATTAGTCCAAGTCGGCTCAGGGCTTGAAATCGCACCTATCGGGGGACCTTCAGCCTGTGATATTGCGAAATCTTACTGTCGACTACCAGCCAGCTATGCGCGGCACACTCATGCGATTACAGGAATACTGCGCATCTATTGATCGAAGTCAATCTGCATCCATCAAAAAAGATCAGTATCAGAATAGGGAGTTGTCATTTATTGGGGCCATCATGCTTCGAGTCTTTTTGATTATCGTTTTGGGTTTTATCTCAGGATGCATAGTGGTGCCGGTAGTTGAACTTGAGCCTTATCAAAATGGGGTAACAGAAGAAATTATCGCTAGGGAAACTTCCCGCGAAGAAGTGATAAATATATTGGGTAAACCTTCCGTTACACGGGAAAATGATAGAATTTGGATCTACGCGGAGGCCCGTCACTTGGCGTATTTTTTTGTTTTGGGGAAAATCCCATCGGGTGATTTTGTGGATGAGTATCAATTTGTAGTGATGGAGTTTGATCAAGATACGGTTAAGAGTTACGAGATAATAGAAAACAGTTGGGGTTGTTCATCAAGTGGAATATGCCTTGAATCTGGGTGGCATTACAGCAATCAACAGCTAGTTCCCGAAGAGACAATTATTAGCAACAGGGGCAGGGATGACCAAGAAGCAAAGAACTTCAATAGCGATACCGATAAATGCTCGCTGTATGTTTACACGACGGGAGGAGAGGCAGTTGCAGGTCGGCTATTTGTAGACATTGACGCTATTCCAGCCACAGTAATCAGTAGCGGTTTATATCTCTACTCTAGGATTCAGCCCGGCCAACATAGCATATTGTTTAGATCCGTTTTTGGGGAAATCCAGAAACATCAGATCGAATGTGAACGTGGGGATGTCTTGTTTGTTGAACTCTACATGAAGAGAATCCATAAATTTTCTTTCAGGCCCCGAGTTAGGCATGAAGTACATTCAAAATTGGTAAATTATGACAAGGGAAGTAAAGCCATCGAGCAAAGGCATCTAGTTGTTCGAACCTGAGGAATCAAGCCCAAACCAACAATA
>JBDVXK010000019.1:0-136674 GCA_039964455.1 Halieaceae bacterium
ATTCGAAATCAAAAATTACATGAATTAATGAGTCACTTGTTGTGTCTGAATAGTCGTGATCAACTATCCCAACAAGTGCCCACACATCTGTCTTCATCTTCTTGTTAAGCAACACCCAATGCCGCAGGGGCATGGGTAACGATTGGGGGCGTACCCCGAACCGCGGACGCGTATTATACCGACCCGCAGATCCTGCGCAACAAAAACTTGTAAGTTCAGGTCGCTAAATAGGCCTTTGGATAGGTTTACCCTGACGCTGCTAAGCTGTTGAAAGCTGGGCAATTTGCAGGATCTTCACCGGTAAGATTCGCATCCCTGTCCCGGTGAAGGGACGCGCACTATACGCACGGCACCTGAGTGGCGCAAGCGCTTTGGCGAAAAATAAAAAAAATGCCAAATTGTGCCAGCTGATCGCCGTGTTGCGTGGGTCTCAGGACAGCTCAAACAGGTGGTATTTTTTCTTGCCCAGGCGAGCTATGTAGAAGCGACCATAGAGCGCTGCAGCCGGATCGAAACACCCGGCAAGGTCGGCATTCTGGTCCCAGCCAATCGTGCGATTATTAATGGTCACGGCATTACGCCCAAGCGCATCTTTCACCTGCTTCCCGGACCCGGCCATACCGGCCTCAGTAAACATCTGGGTCAGGGTTTCCGGCAACTCACCGCGAGCGTGACTGCTGGCAGGCAAACCATCCTGGCGCAACTGCAACACATCCGCCTCAGCCAACTCTTCAATGGAGCCACTGAACATGGCCTCAGTGATCCTCTGGGCTGCCGTCAGCCCGTCCTTGCCGTGCACCAGTTCAGTCACCTCTCGTGCCAGAATTGCCTGGGCTTCCGGGCGACCTTCGCGTTGGGCATCAGCCTGCTCAATGGCTTCTATTTCCGCCACATCAAGGAAGGTGAAGTACTTCAGGAAGCGGTAGGCGTCGGCATCCGCGGCACCCAACCAGAACTGGTAAAACGCATAGGGTGAGGTACGGGCCGGGTCCAGCCAGATCGTGCCAGACTCGGTCTTACCGAACTTGCTGCCATCGGCTTTGGTAATCAGGGGCATGGTCAGTCCGAAAACCTGCTCGCTGTTCATGCGCCGCGTCAAATCGATACCGCCGGTAATATTGCCCCACTGATCGGAACCGCCCAGCTGCAAGGTGCAACCGAAACGCCGGTTGAGCTCGGCGAAATCATAGGACTGCAAAATCATGTAGGTGAACTCGGTGAAACTGATACCAGCACCCTCGCGGTCCAGGCGCTGCTTCACCGATTCTTTCTGAATCATGGCATTCACTGAGAAATGCTTGCCAACATCCCGGAGAAAGCTGAGCACATCCATATTGGCGGTCCAGTCGAGATTGTTGACTACCTCGGCAGAAGCTTCCCCGGCATCAAAATCAATAAACCGGGATACCTGGGCCTGAAGCTTGGCCACCCAGTCCGCCACTATGTCGGGCGTATTGAGCTGGCGCTCCTGTGCCTTGAAACTAGGATCCCCGATCAGCCCGGTAGCACCACCCACCAACGCCAGGGGCTTGTGCCCGGCCAATTGGAAGCGACGCAACATTAACAGGGGCACCAGTGAGCCGATGTGCAGGCTGTCCGCAGTGGGGTCAAAGCCGCAATAGAGGGTGCGAGAGCCGCCGTCCAGCCAGCCGGGAAGATCGTCTTCGCCGGCGATCTGAAATATCAGGCCCCTGGCCTGCAGGTCCGCCAATAGTGCACTACTCATGTCTAATTCCGCCCGGATAATACGGCCATGCGCCTCTAAAAATGGGCGACAACGATACAACACGGTCCTTCAAATGCAAGTTCAACCCACATACTGTCGGTTTCTACAGAATTTTTATATACTTAGCGGGGACTATTAAGGAAAAACCGGGGATATGTTGCCAGCGAAGAAAGCGCGGGGGGCCACCGCAATTCGCACCGAGGAAAGACGCATACAGCAGAAGCACCTGCTGGCCATTGCGCTGATCTGTGTTTGCCTTGCCCTTACCACCCTGATTACGCCCTCTGGGGATGTGTCTGCCAGTAAGCAGGAATTAGCTGCGGCCGAGCAGGATCTAGCGCAAGCCGATTCTACAGAAGCGCGCGTTCTTGACGCGACAGCCGGCGAGACGATACCTCAAACACTTGCTGATGCAATCCCCGAACTTCCCGTGGAGCCCGAGTGGGAGACAGTCAGTGTGCGCAGCGGCGACAACCTGTCGCTGGTTTTCAAGCGGGCCGGTTTCAGCGATAGAGACGTCTACAAGATCGTCAATACGGCGCAGGATGGCAAAGGTCTTGGCCGTATTTATCCAGGCCAGACAATCGCATTTAAAGAGGGCGACAGCGGCCAACTGGACGCGGTGCGTCACATTATTTCAGCCCTTGAAAGCGTCACCTACGAGCGCGCCGAGGACGGCTTCGAAAGCGCACGCGATTTGCGCACGCCACAGGTTCGCCAGACCTGGACCACAGCAACCATCACCTCATCTCTCTTTATGGCAGGCCAGGACGCCGGCCTGTCCAACAATCTGATCATGGAATTGGCCAACATATTTGGCGGCGTGATCGACTTCATCCTTGACCCACGCAAAGGCGACACCATTTACCTCGTCTATGAAGAACTGTATCTGGACGGCGAGAAGTTCAAGGATGGCGACATCATTGCGGCGGCGTTCATTAATCAGGGCGAGACCTTTAACGCCTTCCGCTACATCGACAGCGCCGGCGACCCTGGCTTCTATAACGAAGACGGTGTCAGCATGCGCAAAGCGTTCCTGATGGCGCCGCTGGACTTCACCCGGGTCAGCTCTAACTTCAATATGCGCCGCAAACACCCCATCTATAAAACCACCCGGCCCCACCGTGGAACGGACTATGCCGCCCCCACCGGCACACCGGTTTTCGCCGCGGGCGATGGCCGAGTCACCAAAGCCGGCTACACCAAGGCTAACGGCAACTACGTGTTTATACAGCACGGCGAAAAATACGTGACCAAATATCTGCACCTGCACAAGCGCAAAGTCAAAAGCGGTCAGCGTGTTTCGCAAAGTCAGGTGATAGGCACCGTGGGCGCCACCGGCGCAGCTACCGGCCCGCACCTGCACTACGAATTTGTTGTTAATGGCGTGCACCGCAACCCGCGCACCATTCACAAGCAACTGCCCAAGGCCAAAGCCCTGGCCTCTACAGAAATGGCACGCTTCCGTCAGTCCATCGCCGGCGCATCAGAGCAACTCGCCGCCCTGCAGTCAGATAACAAACTCGCCTTCAACGACGCATCCGCGTCACCCTGAGCAGAATCGTGAGCAGTTCGCTGTATGTCGGCCTGATGTCTGGCACCAGCATGGACGGCATCGACGCCGCACTGGTTGATTGCGATGAGGACAAAATCCAATTACTGGCCACCCACGAGCACCCGCTACCTGAGCCCTTGCGCCGGGCCATTGCGGCGATCAGCCACGCGGGTGATAACGAAATTGAGCGACTGGGTGTTCTGGACAGAGAGCTGGCTACCTTATTCAGTGAAGCAACCCTGGCGTTGCTTGCAACGGCCAATCGGCAACCGGAAGAGATACGGGCGATAGGCAGTCATGGCCAGACAATTCGGCACAGGCCAGCCTCCGCCGGACACAGCCCCGCGTCAGCTTTTACCCTGCAAATCGGCGACCCGAACAGCATCGCCGAGCTGACTGGCATAACCACTGTGGCAGATTTTCGCCGACGCGACGTCGCCGCCGGTGGCGAGGGCGCACCACTGGCACCCGCCTTCCACGCTGCAGCATTCTCTACACCCACGGAGCCACGCGCCATTGTGAATATCGGTGGTATCGCCAACGCCACTTTGCTGCAGGGGGAGGAACTGCTCGCCGGCTTCGATACCGGCCCGGGCAACACGCTGCTGGACCAGTGGATACAACAACACCAGGGGCAGAGCTACGACCGGGATGGCAACTGGTCTTCCGAGGGCGAGATCATTCCTGCCCTGCGCGAACAGCTGCTGTCAGACCCCTACTTTGACCGCACTGGCCCACGCAGCACCGGCAAGGAATACTTTAATTTGCAGTGGCTGGAACGAGCTTTGACGCCGCTACCTGAACAGCCGTCAAACAGAGATGTACAAGCCACACTTGCCGATGTCACTGCCCAGTCGATTGCGGATGGCATCACGAGCACCGGGTTTGCGCCTGCGGCGGTTTACATTTGCGGAGGCGGTGCATGCAATACCGATTTGATGCGTCGCTTATACCAAAAGCTGGCGCCTGCCAGACTAGAGACAACAGAGGTGCTGGGCATTGAGCCCGAATGGGTAGAGGCGGCGGCATTTGCCTGGCTGGCTCATCAGGCCGTTACGGGTAAACCGGGGAATGCGCCAGCGGTAACCGGTGCGGAAGGGCCGCGCGTACTCGGCGGGATCTACCCCGCCTGATTTCAGAAGCTTACGTAGTTTTCTTGCTCCAGCAGCTTTCGCTCCTCGGCTGGACCGTAGGGTACGGTTGCCACAAAGGGCTGCAGCTGGCCGGCGTTGATACCTTTGCTGCCCATCCACGCCTCGCAGGCCTTGATCTCTACGACACCTAGCGCAGAAAGGCTGGCGGCAAGGTCAACCACAGACTTATTAGCCAGGTAATTCTGCCGCAGCAGGATATCGACCTCGGGACCATGAAGTACGAAAGCCACCCTGGGTTCGCCATCTAGCGGAATAACCCCGTCCAGCAGCAAGGCCTCGGTGCGTTGCAGTATGGCCTGCATTTCATCGGCGGTATGCAATTCGATTTCAGCCAGATAGCGCTGATCGGGGTCGAGATAGGTATCGTCCGCCGTCACCCAGGCACACACCAACAGCAGAACAAATGCGGCCAGGGAGTGCTTCATCGGATCAGGTGAAACCTAAATAGAAAAAGAAGAACCGCAGCCACAGGTAGTGGTCGCGTTGGGATTGTTTATGACAAAGCGCGAGCCCTCAAGGCCCTCGGTATAATCTACCTCAGACCCCGCAAGGTATTGAAAGCTCATGGGGTCGACCAATACGGTCACGCCATCTCTTTCGATCGCGGTATCGTCGTCGGCAGCCAGCTCATCGAAGGTGAAGCCGTACTGAAAACCCGAACACCCACCGCCAGTGATAAATACCCGCAGTTTAAGTTCGTCGTTTTCTTCTTCTTCCACCAGGTTGCGCACTTTCTGCACAGCCCGCTCCGAAAGATTGATGCCCGACGGGTTGAATGTTTCAGCTACTGACATTGTTGTATCTCATGGGCACGCGGCCCTGCTACCAAAAATAACCCGGCCATTATGGAAAAACCGAGTATTTTAGTCAAGTTTAGCGCTCAGGCGCTATCCGCTCTCTTCCCCGGCGACCCTACCTCGGTCACCGCCACGGTGGGATCGGGCTTTTTTCCAACATCGGCGCCCTCCTGCTCCACCACATGCTGCAGACTGCCGTTGACCTCAGAGCCCACTGCCATTTCCACCAGGGTGTAATACACATTCCCTGTCACACGGGCCTTGGGTGCCAACTCCAGATGTTTACTGGAATGCACGTCGCCCTGAACCTCGCCATTGATGACCACAACCGGGACCCGGATATCGCCCTCGACGCGACCGTGGTCTATCACCCTGATCGTTGCGTCTTTGCCCGGCTTGGCGACAATATTGCCCTGCACCAGGCCCTCGACATCGAGACTACCGGTAAAATGCAAATCCCCCACTACCACCGTATCGCGGGAAATCAGGGTGGTGCCACCACCAGTATGTTTACTTCCCAACATGTGTGAACTTCTCCTTTGTCTGCCAGGGATACTGCTCCCGGGCTTCCGCCTTACGCGGCGAAGTGGCGCTGGCAGTGACATTGATAAATCTCG
The DNA here is from genome assembly GCA_039964455.1 of Halieaceae bacterium. Lineage (GTDB taxonomy): Bacteria > Pseudomonadota > Gammaproteobacteria > Pseudomonadales > Halieaceae > CALJFL01. Next base: position 5,850 of record JBDVXK010000019.1, read on the forward strand.
GGTCGAACCCTGCCGGCAACGACACCTCCCCTTCGATTGCCTGAAAATAGCGAAACCGCAGGGGTATTACATCCTTATCGAAATCATCGGATAACTCCGCCAAAGAATAGGTTACCTGTTCACCCTCAAGCAGTCCAAAGATCTCCGCGTACAGCGTGCCCCTCAGGGTCTCGTGCTTGCGCGCCTCCTGCTGTGCCACGATACGAAAAGCAAAGCGGCCTTCACCGTTCAGGGCCACCAGTTCCGGCGTGCGCAGGCTAAGGCCCTGGGCCAATTCGCCCGGCGCCATCAAGCCTCTGTAGAAGCGCAGGCCTTCTTCCAGATCACCAATTTCACGCTTCTGGTCGGCGAGGTCACTGCGCAGCAGCTCCAGCGCCGCTCTATCAACCTCGTTGCGCGACTCCAGCGTGGCAAGCTCGTTGTCCAGTTCCTGCAACCGCTGCTCTTTTTCGGGCTGGTCAGCGCGAAGCTGGCGATAGAGTTCCGGGTCAATCCCCATACCGCTGTAGGCTGCCAATTGGCCAAGATAAAAACCAGCGACAAGAATCAGGGCGGCCAGTAATGCCACTGCCACCACCAACACGCGACGGCGGGCCGCTACGCGGCTAAAACGGGAACGATATCCGTGGCTGCTCATGCAAGCCTCAGGGCAGCAAGCCTATCTGGCCAAGCCCCGTGTCCTCGGGTAAGGCCAGCATAATATTCATTGCCTGAATGGCCTGGCCGGAAGCGCCCTTCACCAGATTATCTTCAACCACGGTAACCACGACGGTATCGCGACCTTGCGGCACAGTTACTGCCATACGACAGGTGTTGACTCCCCTGACGGTGCGCGTCTGCGGAAAACTGCCAGCAGGCAAAACATCCACAAACGGCTCATTGGCATAGGTCGATTCGAACAGCTGCTGCAAATCAACGGAAGTGTCGGTCAAGCTGGCAAACAGGGTGGCGTGGATGCCGCGACTCATAGGCGCGAGGTGCGGAACAAAGGTTACCTGCACCGGCTGGCCCGCAATGTCCGCCAGGCCCTGTTCGATCTCTGGCAAGTGTCGATGACCGTCGACCCCGTAGGCCTTGAAACTGTCGCCCGCTTCGGTGAGCAGGTTGTCGATCTTGGCCTGTCGGCCGGCACCGCTAACCCCCGAGGCCGCACTGGCGATCAAGCTGCCGGGGTCAACAAGGCCACTGCGCAACAGCGGCAAGAAGCCCAGCTGCACAGACGTGGGGTAACAACCCGCGCAGGCAACCAGGCGGGCACCTGCAATCGCCTCCCGGTTAACCTCAGGCAGACCGTAGACCGCCTCTTCAAGCAATTCCGGGCTAGCATGAGGCTCGCCATACCACTGCGACCACTGCAGGTGGTCGCGCAAACGGTAATCAGCAGACAAATCGATGATTCGGGCGCCAGCTTCCAGCAGTTCCGGGACGAGGTTCATCGCAACGTTATGGGGCGTCGCGAAAAAGACAATGTCACAGGCTGACAGCTGTTGCACATCGGGCTCGCAAAATGCCAGGTCATAATGACCGCGCAGGTTGGGATAGAGGTCGTCTACCCGCCGGCCACTTTCTGCCCGGGAGGTAATCGTTACAACCTCGGCCTGCGGATGCTGTGCCAACAGACGCAACAACTCCACTCCGGTATAACCGGTGCCACCCACTATGCCTACCGTGATCATTTAAAAGGCTCCTGTCTAACTGCTAAAGGCGTATAGACGCCTGAAGGCCGCACAGTATAAAAGTAATACCCCGCCAGATAACTGGTAATATTGGGGTTTTGGCAAGACAGGCAAACTCCTTGTACAACCTGCTGGGCAGATACCGCCGCTCCCTGACAAACTACGAGTCAGCGCTTTCCTATGCCCTGCTCGGCATTGTGGGCGGCATCGTTTCAGGCTTGGTGGTACTGGCGTTTGAACTCACTATTCGCGAACTGGGCGGGCTTTGGGGTGTCGCTGGCGGCGAAGATTTTGAATCCCTGCCGCGCTGGTTGACCTTTGCTCTGCCTGTTACCGGAGCGACACTGCTTGGCCTCGCCTTCTGGGCGCTGCGCCCCGAGGATCGCGAAATCGGCATCGTTCATGTATTGAGTCGAATGCACTCCCATTACGGCGCGCTGCCGTGGCGCAACGCGGTGGTACAGTTTGTGGGCGGCGCATTCGCGCTCGCCACCGGACAATCGGGAGGTCGTGAAGGGCCCGGTGTGCACCTGGGCGGTGCAGCCAACAGCCTTATAGGCCAGCGACTTGGCTTGCCCAATAACAGCCTGCGGGTACTCATCGCCTGCGGCACCGCTGGCGGTATTGCGGCGGCATTTAATACGCCACTGGCCGGCGTAATTTTTGCGATGGAAGTGATCATCGTCGAGTACACCGTGGCCGGCTTCATCCCGGTGATGCTGTCTGCCGTGGCCGCTTCAGCGGTGAGTCGTAATATTGGAGTGGGTGGCGTGGGGCTATTCAGCATCCCCGCCATCGAGCTCAATTCACTTTGGGAAATTCCCTACATCATCCTGCTTGGCATTTGTTGCGGCATGGCAGTTGCCCTCTTCATCAAAGCAAGCAGTCTGGCTGCCAGGCTGGGCCATTGGCCGGTCGTGGTGCGGTTTGCGTTGGCCGGATTATTGACGGGTAGCCTGGCGCTAGTGGTGCCCGAAGTACTAGGTATCGGGTACGACACACTGGACGCAGTGCTACACGGTGAAGTTGCCCTGATTGCCCTGCTGACTATTGCCGCCTGCAAACTGCTGGCCACCAGTTTTTCCTGTGGCGTCGGCATGCCAATAGGACTCATAGGCCCCAATCTCATCATTGGTGCTTGCCTGGGCGGCGCGCTGGGCATTGCCGGCGAAATGATTTGGCCAGAACTGGCATCCCATCAGACCCTGTATATCGTCATTGGTATGGCAGCTGCCATGGGTGCCGTATTGAGTGCGCCACTGGCTGCCATCCTGGCGGTGATTGAACTGACACAATCGATAGGCATCGCCATGCCAGCCTTGCTCGCGATCGTCGCCGCGAACCTCACCAACACCGGCGTATTCCGACAACGCTCTGCACATCGGGCAGTGCTTCGCCAGTTGCAACGCAACCTGCCCGATGACCCCCTTAATCAACTGCTGCACCGCACTGATGTCACTTCCAATATGGAAATGAGCGTTACCCGTGTACCAGTTTTGCTGGACACTTCCGCCAGTCAGCCTTTGACCAATGCCACTCCGACCTGGTGCTTGATACATCGTGACAAGGAAGACCTGTACCTGGTAAGCGGCAAGGAGCTGGTCGAATGGCTACAGGAAAATGCATCGTCGGAGGAGCCTGCCGACCTGACGGGTGCAGGCATCCGACGCTGGACTACCGGATCGGTACCGGTGCAGGCCACACTGCGGCAGGCCATGGATACCATTCGCGCCGGCACCGTCGAAGCGGTCTGTGTTTACGGCCGGGGTAGCGGCGGTAATCGGGTGCTACAGGGCGTGGTGACACGAGAGAGCATTGAGTCGTTCTCCCTGTCGCGACTTTAAAACTGTGAGGACACACTATGCTTTGGCTTAAGGCCTTCCACCTGATATTTATCGTGTGCTGGTTTGCTGGCATTTTTTATCTGCCGAGGATTTTTGTGTATTACGCCGCCAGTGAGCACAGCGAAACCCGCGCGCAACTGGCCATCATGGCCCGTAAGCTGTATCGCTTTGTCACACCGTTCATGGTGCTCGCAATCGGCTTTGGGCTGGCATTGGTGGGACAAAATCTTGATTATTACCTCAGCGCGACCTGGCTTTGGCTTAAGCTGGCTGGCGTTGCTTTTCTTGTGGTCTATCACTTGCAATGCGGCCGCTATGTGAAGGCCATCAACGACGACACCGACGGACACAGCCACGTGTTTTACCGCTTTTTCAACGAGGTGCCTGTCCTGTTCCTGTTCGGTATCGTATTGCTGGCGGTACTCAAACCCTTTTGACAGGGTCTGGGCAGTACTGGATATTCTGCGTAGCAGCCACGATAATTCCACGCCCTTATCGGCCACACCCGACATCTATGAAATACGCGGTACGTAAACAAGGAACACTATGAGCACATCGGAACAATTGTTTGAGCGCGCCCGGCAACACATCCCCGGCGGCGTTAACTCACCCGTTAGAGCCTTCAAGGCGGTAGGCGGCACCCCCGTGTTTATCGACCATAGCGATGGCGCCTATGTTTACGACTGTGAGGGCAAACGCTATATCGACTATGTACTGTCCTGGGGCCCAATGATTATGGGTCACAACCACCCGGAAGTTCGCGAGGCTGTTGTTAGACAAAGTGAAAAAGGCCTCAGCTTCGGCGCCCCAACCGAGCTGGAGATCGCACTGGCTGATCGCATTTGCGACATCATGCCGGGCATGGACCTGGTGCGTATGGTGAACTCTGGCACCGAAGCCACCATGAGCGCGATCCGCCTGGCACGTGGTTTCACCGGCCGCGATACCATCGTCAAGTTTGAAGGTTGCTACCACGGCCATTCAGACTCCCTGCTGGTCAAAGCCGGCTCAGGCGCATTGACCTTAGGTGTGCCGAGTTCACCCGGCGTTCCTGCCTCGCTGGCAGACCACACCATGACACTCACCTACAACGATAACGAAGGCGTCAGGAAAGCGTTTGCCGAACATGGCGAACATATCGCCTGCGTTATCGTCGAACCGGTCGCCGGGAATATGAATTGCATCCCACCGGGCGAGGGCTTCCTGGAAACGCTGCGCGAAGTCTGTGACGCCAGTGGCGCTGTTTTGATTCTCGACGAGGTAATGACCGGATTCCGTTTTGGCCTGCAAGGAGCCCAGGGCTATTACAACGTCAACGCCGACCTGACTTGCCTTGGCAAAGTGGTCGGTGGCGGCATGCCCGTTGGCGCCTTTGGCGGTCGTCGGGAAATCATGGAACAAATTGCGCCACTGGGGCCGGTCTACCAGGCCGGCACACTATCGGGTAACCCCATTGCGATGGCAGCCGGGCTGGCGACGCTGGAGATTATTTCCAGAGACGGCTTTTATGAGCCGCTGTTTGAGCGTACGGAGCAATTGTGTCGCGGCCTGCAACAAGCGGCAGACGATGTTGGCGTAGACTTCACTACCAATCACGCCGGCAGCATGTTCGGTGGATTTTTTACCAGCGAGCAGAACATCAGTAATTACGACCAGGTGATGGCCTGTGATACTGATGCCTTCAATCGTTTTTTTCATGCGATGCTGACACAGAGCGTTTATCTGGCACCGGCCTCCTACGAGGCAGGCTTTATGTCAGTGGCCCATAGCAACGATGACATCGAAGAAACTGTGGCGGCAGCGCGCAGCGCGTTTGCCAGCCTTTGACCCGGGAGAACAGCATGGCTTTTCAAACCCAACGTGGGCCCTTCCCCCAGACGCGAATGCGGCGGCTGCGAGCTAACACATTTTCCCGGCGCCTGGTTCGGGAAAGCAGCCTTTCGCCGGCCGACCTGATTTTCCCCGTATTCATCCTTGAGGGCGAGAACCAGCGGGAACCGATTGCTTCCATGCCGGGTATCGAGCGCCTTAGCGTCGACCTGCTGGTCAAGCAGGCCAAGGAAATTAATGCGCTGGGGATTCCCGCGGTAGCCTTGTTTCCTGTAGTCGCGACAGATCGCAAAAGCCTGCTGGCGGAAGAGGCCTTCAACCCGGATGGACTGGTACAACGCGCGGTGGCAGCGCTGAAAAGTGCGGTGCCCGAACTTGGCGTTATCACCGATGTCGCATTGGATCCCTTCACCACCCATGGGCAGGACGGGATCATTGATGATGACGCCTATGTGCTCAACGATGTCACTAGCGAGGTGTTGGTCAAGCAGGCCCTTTCCCACGCGAAGGCCGGTGCAGATGTGGTCGCGCCCTCTGACATGATGGATGGTCGCATCGGTGCAATTCGTAACGCGCTGGAAGGCGACGGTCACGTCAACACGCTAATCATGGCCTACTCCGCCAAGTATGCGTCCAGCTACTATGGCCCCTTCCGCGATGCCGTAGGCTCTGCCGGCAACATCAAGGGCGGCAACAAATTCAGTTACCAGATGGATCCCGGCAATAGCGACGAGGCCTTGCACGAATGCGCCCTTGATCTGGCTGAAGGCGCCGACATGATCATGGTAAAACCCGGCATGCCCTACCTGGACATCGTGCAGCGGGTAAAGCAGGAGCTTGCTGCACCCACGTTTGCCTATCAGGTGAGTGGTGAGTACACCATGCACATGGCCGCTTTCGAGCAGGGATGGCTGGACCGCGATGCAGTGATGCTTGAATCCCTGCTGGCATTCAAGCGGGCGGGTTGCGATGGCATCCTCAGCTACTTCGCCCTGGAAGCGGCCAAAGCCTTGCAGTAAGACCATGCGCTGGCAAACCCTGACACTGCTACTTTTCACGCTGACCACAACATCAGTTTTGGCAGAAGAGAGCGAATGCACCTGCCTCTGGGAAGGTTCGTTTGATGAAGTGCAGGCCGACACAGACCTGGTGGTCAGCGCCACAGTAGTCGCCACCAAGGGCAACTCAATCGACCTTGCGGTGGACGAGCGACTGCGAGGAAACGACGAACGCAATGATTTGCGCATTTGGTTGCAAACGGGCAACTACTGTCGCCCAGAGGTCGAGCTGTTCCCTATTGGCAGCCAGTGGGTGATGGCTTTACATCGCATCAAGGAAATAGCACCCGGCGGCTTCAACCCTAACACCCCCAATTTCAGCTACGGCCGCGTTGACGATTACAGTCTCTCCAGTTGCGGCGGTTACTGGCTCGCCCAAAGTGGCGAGGTGGTCACTGGCAATCTGGTGGCGGCACCGCGGTGGGTGCGGGAGCCTGAGATGACACCCGTACTACTGGAACTGGTGCAAAGCTACGTTAAAGGTGAGGTAGACCGTGACGCGCTACTGGAAGCCAGCAAGGAAGATCCTGCATTGCGCGACTTGATGTTGGACACCCGGGCATTTTTGCGTGGCGATGAAGACTAGCGCCGCCACGTTTTTCGCGCCGGGTTAGACCCTTCAACAAGATCCATCAACTCATCCAGCATCATCAATGACAGTCCCCAGATACGACGGCCTTCATACCAGTAACAGGGCATGGAAATTTTAAGGCCACGATGCTCCCACACCATGGTCTCGCGGTTGTCACTATCAAGCAAAAATTCCAGCGGGATCCAGACCGTTTCAGCAACCTCATAGTTGGGTGTGAAAACAAATTCACGATCCAGCCTGAAGACGAAGACACTGACCGTCATACCGAAGGGCAACCGTCGCGGGGCCGCACGAATATCTGAAAGACGGCCTATGCAGGGGTCCTCTTCACCCAATGTCAGGCCGACTTCCTCTTCTGTTTCACGCACTGCCACCGCATAGCCGTGATCGTCATCGGGATCCATACGGCCGCCAGGGAATGCCATGTGACCGGACCAGGGGTCGCCCTCGCGCTCGGCGCGCTTGATCATCAGGACATTCAGCTCGCCTTCACGAACCTGCAAAATAAGGGCAACCGCCGAGCGCTTGGTATAGCGGCGCAACCATCGACGACGGGGCTTATGATCTGACAGCCGGGTTTGGATAAGTTGTAACAGGGGAACTGACAAGCGCGAGTGTCCGGGGCCGAGGCGAAGCGCAAATTAAGCCAGCTGTCCGGGTGCAACGCAACCAGCGCTTTGAACCGGTGTGCCACTAAGGGGTAAACTCCGCGCCTGCCGCCATTCCCGGGACCCCGATATTGACCGCAACACTACTCAGCCTTAATGCCGTAAACCTCGTGTATCGAGCCCTGCCTGCTCTCAAGGATGTGAACTGGGCCATTAACGAGGGTGAGCACTGGGCCTGTCTGGGCCCCAATGGCGCCGGCAAGACCAGTCTGGCAAACGTAATCACCGGCCAGGCCAACCGGGCCTCGGGCGATATTGTGCGTTCAGAATCGCTGGATAAAAGTGGCGTGGCCTATGTCTGTTTCGAGCAAGCCAAAGCATTGTGCGATCGGGACAAAAAGCTCGACGACTCCGAATTTCGCGCCGATGCCAGCGATACCGGCACCACGGTCGCCAGGGCGATACTGGGCACAGGTGAATCCGACACACGCTTCGACCAGTGGGTGGGGCGTTTGGGTATCGGCCACATCCTCGATCGCGGCCTACGCTTTATTTCCACTGGAGAAATGCGCAAGACCTTGCTGATCAAGGCAATGCTGTCTGAACCGGGGCTTTTGATTCTTGACAGCCCGCTTGACGGACTGGACCAGCGCAGCCAGCAGGAAATGCAGGCGGTAATTGTCGAGCTACTGGCAGGCTCCATCCCCCTGTTACTGCTATGCCGACAATTGAGTGATGTGCCCGAGGGCTGTAGTCACGTATTGCTGCTGGATAAAGGCGAGGTTGCGGCCTGCGGCCCGAGACAGGACGTGCTGGCCAACCCACGCACACGCGCTCTGATGGAACCCGCACTGCCGGAGCTTGGCCGGCTGCCCGAGCCAGCACCGCGCAGCTACAGCCTTCCCGACAAAGGCCCGCTGCTGGCATTGCACGACGTCGCTGTACGCTACGGCGAGCTGCAGGTGCTGCAACAGGTGAACTGGCGTTTCGATCGCGGGCAGCACTGCTGCGTATCGGGCCCCAATGGCTGTGGCAAAACCACCCTGCTCAGCCTGGTGACCGGCGACAATCACAAGGCGTATGGACAGGACATCACACTGTTCGGCATACGCCGGGGAAGTGGCGAAAGCATTTGGGACATAAAACAAAAATACGGCCAGCTCGACACTCAGCTACAGCTGAATTTTGCCCGCGGGATGAAGGCAATTGAAGTTGTGGTCTCCGGGTTTTTCGACACCATAGGTTTGTTCGACGACTGGGGCGACGCCCAACGTGATCTCGCGCAGGCATGGCTGGAGGCGCTGGGCTTGGCTGACTACAGCCGGGAAAGTTTCGACGCCCTGTCGTTCGGGCTACAGCGCATGGTGTTATTGGCAAGGGCGATGGTAAAAGCACCCGTCATCCTGTTACTGGACGAACCCACGCTAGGACTGGACGGCTACCACCGCCGACTGATTTTACGTGCTATCGATCATATTGCTGAAAACAGCGATACCCAGGTCATTTTTGTCAGCCACTCGGCCGGTGACATGCCGGCCTGCATCAATCAGCAACTGACGTTCGAACCCATAGACGACGGTTTTGAGGTCGTTGTCAGCAACAGCTAAGGGGCCAACTCAGCGGATGAATGCGCGCAGGGCATTGCATTCACTCCCCTGACAGTACAGCAACCCACGCTCGGCAGTAGAGCTGGCCAGTGCTGTATCGCCCTTGGCCTGATAGGTCAGCGCGAGGGCAAGGTAGATTTCTCCGCTGTCCGGATCAATACGTTGGGCACGTTCCAGCAGCGCTAAGGCCTGTTCGTAATCACCGCGGTCGCTCGCATCACTGGCCTTTGCCAGCAGGCCGCCGTAGGCATTGCTGTCATTCGGTTCCGGCGGAGCGGCAACCGGCGGTGCTGGAGTGGCCGGAGCCTGACCCGGTGATGCATTGTAGTCGGGCTGCTTGTTTTCCACTGGCGCCGGCTGACTGTCTCCTGGCACGCTATAAATGGAACAGCCAGTCAGCGTGAGCAGTCCCACCGTTAAACACAGCCGCATCAGCCTCACATAAGCCCTCATCCACTACCTCCGCCGAACAGGGACTGGAACCAGTCCTTGATTGATGATTTACGTTCCGTGCAGTTGGTGCTGTTACGCGGTTCCGAGCCAGCCATGAAAGGCAACAGGCGATAGTTGGGGCAGCCCTTGCCAGTGAGGTAACCACTGTCGTCGTCCACCGAGTGCAGCTCAATACCGTCAGGCATGCGATAGGCAAAGGAACGTTGTGCCGAGCGCGACATAAAGTGCGCCCAGACCTTCAGTGCCCCGGTGCTGCCAGTCAAGCCGGTACCACCATTGTCGTCGCGCCCGACCCAACTCACCGCTAACAGATCGCCAGAAAACCCGGCGAACCAGGAGTCACGGCCCTCGTTGGTTGTGCCGGTTTTACCCGCAACTTCAAACTCGGGGCCAAGATATCGATACACGCCCTTGCCGGTGCCCTCGCGAACAACCTCTCGCAGAGCGTAGTGCAACAAATGCACTGCCTGCAGGCTGACAGTACGTTCGTAAGCCAGCGGATAACGTTGCAGGGACTCTCCCTGGGCGTCAACAATATCGCGTATGCTGCGCAGCGGCATGCGAAAGCCTCCTGCAGCAATCGCCTGATACATGGCCGCCATCGCCATGGGAGAGTATTCCCCCGCCCCCAATGTCAGTGCCGGCACCTCGGGAATGGGTCCGTCCACACCCAGTCGACGCAACATATCGACGACCGTATCCAAGCCAAGGTCCAGACCAAGTCTAGCAGTCGCGAGGTTGTAGGATTTGGCCAGCGCTTTGTGCAGCAAAACGTCGCCATGGGCCTGCCTGTCGAAATTGCGTGGCTCCCACAACTGGTCACCGGGGCCCTCTACCGTGACCTTGCGATCTGACAACGGCGTCGCCAGCGTGTAGCGCGTGGGTTGTTCCAGAGCAGCGAGGTATACCGCCGGCTTGAGTAAGGATCCGGCGGGCCGCCTGGCATCCAGCGCCCGATTAAACCCGGCGTAGCGCACCCGCCTACCGCCGACCAGCGCCGCTACTTCGCCCGTATCAAAACGAGTGACAACCGTGGCACTTTCCAGTTCGCCAGTTTTATCAACCTGGTCCATTACCGCTGTGGTACTACGCTCGGCCTGACGCTGCAGAATCGGATCAAATGGCGTGAAGATGTTGAGCCCCTGGGTGGTCAGGTCCTCCTCCCGGTATTCCTCCCGTAATTGCCGCCGCACCAGATCCAGGTAAGCGGGGAAGGTATCGCGCACGCGCCGGTTTTTATTCAGGCCCAGAGGCATAGCCTGTGCAATCACCGCATGTTCTTCGCTAATCACCCCCTGCTCAACCATCAGATCCAATACCAGGTCACGGCGCTCCCTGGCGCGCTCGGGATTGCGCAGCGGGTTATACAAAGACGGACCCTTGATCATGCCTACAAGCAAAGCCTGTTGATGCAGACCCAATTGCTCAAGCGGCGTATCGAAATAGTGACGGGAAGCCAAAGCAAAACCGTGAACCGCGCGAGGGCCCTGCTGGCCGAGATAAACCTCGTTGAGATAACTCTCCAGGATCTGTTCCTTGCTGTAGTGCAGCTCGAGCAATACAGCCATCACCAGTTCGGTAAGCTTGCGGGTAATAGTCCGCTCTGGCGTGAGGTAGTAGTTCTTCACCAGCTGCTGGGTGATAGTGCTGCCGCCCGCAACCACCTGCCCAGAACGTGCATTGCTCAGCGCCGCACGGGCAATCCCGGTAATTGAAAACCCCCAGTGGCTATAAAAACGCTGATCCTCGGTGGCCAGCAAACCTCCAACCAGCGTTTCCGGCACGTCTTCCAGGCGCGCCAGGATGCGGTCCTCGCCGTGCAAAGGATATATGCCGCCTATCTGCACCGGGTCCAGACGCATCAGGTCTACCGACTTGCCGCCACGGGTCAGTGACCCTATGCGGTTGCCATTGAAAGACACGCGTATACCCTGGGCCGGCTCGCGTTCATTGGGGAAACGAAAGCCACGGGTATAAATATCGAAGCGGCTACCAGCCCGGGAAACCTGCCCCGGACTGCGGGCACTGGAGACTTTGCGATAGCCCAGCACTTCCAGTTCATAGGCCAGGTCATCCGGCTTCAGCTTGGCGCCCTCGAAAAGCTCCAGTGGCCTGGCGTACACTTTCGCCGGGAGTTCCCACATCTTGTCGATGAAGGTCGTCGTGATTCGAGCATCCAGATAAATGAGGCCCATCAGGCCTATCACGGCAAGCGTGATGAAGATTTTCAGGAAAGGGCGGGAGGTGCGTGTCATGGACTGCGAGTTTACATCAAAAGCCGCGAGTCACAGTCTCTCCATCGCCAGTTTTGCGTATCAATATTGAGGTAACGGCCGAAATCAGCCATGGTCATTATGAGACACGCCGTGAACCCATCCATGGGGGCTCGGGCTGCGGGGGCCGCCCCCGACATCCATGTCGAGCACGGTCTCACAATGACCACGGCTAATTTGACCTGCCACACCGCTGCAAGCAAAAGACATAGATATCATCGCTTCCATTTAAAGCGGGTATCCGGATAATAGCGCGCTGAAATTACTACAGGCATAACTCAATGAAGAAGTACAAGGTGTATGGCATCGGTGCGGCACTGGTTGATACCGAGATCAAGGTTGAAGATCGCGAACTCGACAAAATGACCGTGGGCAAGGGCCTGATGACGCTGGTGGATCAGGAGCGACAACAGGAGCTGCTGGGCCACCTTGAAGATCATCTGGTAAAAGCCAGCCATGCCAGCGGCGGCAGTGCCGGCAACTCGATGATTGCAACGGCTCAATTTGGCGGGCCGACCTTCATGTCCTGCAAAGTCGCCAACGATGCCGACGGCGATATCTATGTCGCCGACCTGGAAGCCGCAGGCGTTAATCATTGTCTGAAGGCTGGCCGCGATGACGGTATTACCGGCAAGTGCCTGGTGCTGATTACACCGGATGCCGAACGCAGCATGAATACCTACCTGGGAATCTCCGAGACGCTGTCCGTGGAGCAACTGGATCACGACGCTATCGCCGATTCTGAATACCTGTACATCGAGGGTTACCTGGTCACCTCCCCCACAGGCCGCGCAGCCGCGGTAAAGGCACGCGAGATCGCCGAGGCCGCTGGTGTTAAAACCGCATTGAGTTTCTCCGACCCCGGCATGGTGGAGTTTTTCCGCGAGGGTATGGAAGAGATTGTCGGAGAGCGGCTGGACCTTATTTTCTGCAACGAAGCAGAAGCGTTGGGCTGGGCACAAACCGATGATCTGCAGCAGGCCATCGAAAGCATCAAGCAGGTCGCCAACAGTTTCGTCATCACCCGCGGCGCCGACGGCGCTATCACCTTTGACGGTAATGAACTGGCTGAAATTCCACCGCATCGCGTGCAAGCGGTAGACAGTAATGGCGCTGGCGATATGTTCGCCGGGGCTTTCCTGTATGCAATTACCCGCGGCGAAGACTTCCCCACCGCTGGCCGCTTTGCCAGCCTGGCAGCGGGTAAGATCGTCGCCAACTATGGGCCACGGTTGCAGGCAGCGGACTACCCGGATCTGCGCGCCGACTTTTTTGGCGACTAGAACAGGTCAAACTGACGGTCAGTTAATGCGCTGAACGACGTGCCGACGAAGCCAAGTATGCCGTCAGCAACTGGTAGCAACTGCTTGTCGACATAGTGCTGATAATCGAGCTGAGCCGAGGGCGCCTCCGCTGGCTCAGCTCCGGCCGTGGTAATCACATACTCCACCCAACTACCACGCGATGGCACTGGCAGACCCCGCTCACCGCAGCGTCGCGCCGCCTGCACATGGGGTGGCACATTGCGCTCGTAGTCATCAAGGCGCCGCCGCAGCCTTTTACGGTAGACCAGTTCACTATCACGCTCGCCCGCCAATACCTGGGCGGTTATTGACTTCACGTAGCTCTCAAACGGCTCGTCGGTAAACACCCGCCGGTAGAGTTCTTCCTGAAACTCCCGCGCCAGTCGGGTCCAATCGGTGCGCACATTCTCAAGCCCCTTGAACACCAGCTGATCGCCGTCGGGGCCGGCTACCACACCGGCATAGCGCTTTTTACTGCCCTTATCGGAGCCGCGCACGGTGGGCATAAGAAAGCGTTTGAAATGCGTTTCAAATTCCAGCTCCAACACACTGTCCAGGTCAAACTGCTCCCTAAGCTGTTGCGACCACCAGCTGTTGAGCATGTCCTGCAATTCGCGGCCGGCCGCCTGCGCCTCTTCATCGCTGGTCGCTCTGTGTATCCACACGAATACCGAGTCGGTATCACCATAGATAACGCGATGACCCGCCTGCTCAATGTGCTCGCGGGTTCGCTGCAAAATGTCGTGCCCGCGCATAGTGATGGAGCTGGCTAAACGCGCATCAAAGAAGCGGCAGCCCGGCGTGCCCAGCACACCGTAGAAGGAGTTCATGATGATTTTAATCGCCTGCGACAAGGGCGCATCGCCAGCAGCCTTGGCCTCATCACGATCTTGCCACAGTGTCGCGATCAACTCTGGCAGGATGTGGCCCTCACGGGCGAAGCGAGATTCCAAAAAACCGGGCACGGTTTCTGCCTCGTCCAACTCACCCGAAACACCCAGGGCCAGGCCCAGCGGATCAATGCGGAACGTGCGAATAATGCTGGGATACAGGCTCTTGAAATCCAGCACCAGCACGTGGTCGAAAATACCGGGCTGCGAATCCAGTACGAATCCGCCCGGGCTGCCGCCCTGGTCAGTACGCGCATTCGGCGCAACATAGCCGCGACGGTGCAGCCGAGGCAGATAGAGATTATCGAAGGACGCCACCGAACCGCCCAGCCGATCGATGTTCAGCCCGGTCATGGCACTGCGCGCAAGGGCAAAATCCAAGAGTGAGGTATGGGAAAAAATGTCCGAGACCAGTTCACAGTCTTTCAGGTTGTAGGCGGCGAGACTGGTTTTATCGGTCTGGAATAATTCAGTTATCTCACGACCGCGCTCACTCCCATGAAGAAGCTTGCCTTCTCCTAACAATTGGCGAGACACATTTTCCAGCGAAAAACTTTCGAAGCGGTAGAACGCCGCCCGCAATAGCTCAATGCCATCCAGCAACACCCGGCCGGGAATTTGTGCGGTACGCCGCTCACCATCGTCATCCAACTCACGCCAGTGCACAGGCCGTCGCTCTCTGCCCAGCGATAACTCAATCCCCAACTGATCCGCCACGCGCTGCAAATACCAGGCATCAAAATTAACCACGTTCCAGCCGATTAGCACATCCGGGTCATAGTCTCGCAGCCACACCAGAAAGGACTGCAGCACCTGCTCCTGCGACTGGCAACTGACCACATAGTCCTGGCTGGCGCCCTCCCCCAGCATAAAAACCCGGCGCTCTTCGCTGCCGTCAGGAGCCACCGCATGAAGGCCAATGGAGTAAAGCTGCACGCCTTGCAGGGCGGTTTCGATATCAAAAGACACCACTTTCAGCGGCGGCCGATAACTGGCGGAGCGCATGGCGGGTTGCCGCAACGTCAGGTGCTGTCCGCGCTCAGATATTTCACCGGCAAGCTCGGCACTGCCGGTAATAAAGCGCTCCATAAGGTAACGCTCAGCCGGATTGATATCCGCTTCCAGCGGCTCACACCCCAGATCACGCAGTCGGTCGGCACACTGCCTGGCCTGCCGGTAGCCGGTGAAATAAACGCCCTGCACCTTGCTCATATCGAAGGCCCGCAGCTTCACGGGCTTCAGCTCGACACCGCGCTCGCTACGCAATACCGGATCAGCCTTGGCCAGTTGGTCTTCGCGCAGAAAAAACACGGCCTTCTCACCGTGCACAGTGGATCTGAGCGGGCCGCGATCCGTCGCCCACCAGTACTCCAGCTCAACACCGTCGCGGGTGTCTCGCCAATTGCGGGTCAGCAAAAATCCTTTGATTGGCTGTGCAGCCAAACATTACCTCCGGCCTGTACTATCCTTTGCGGGCGCTGTGGCTTAAGCTATCGCTCCCGGAAAATCATTCGACACGCACTCTGGTCGAGGAACAACATCGCATGAAAAAGCCCGTCATCAAGCAGGATCCTTTATACCAATTGCTGCGCAACGAGGACATCAAGAGTTTCAATGAGCAGCGCCATAAGCTCGATAACAGCGAGTTAAGAAGTGGCGACTACCGCGGCCGGGACCTACGTAACATGGATGCGGACGGCCTGGACTTCAGCGATTCCTACTTCCGCAATGCGGACCTCAGCGGCATCGATTTTCGCAATACCAACCTGGAAGGTGCCAGCCTGCTGGACGCCAAACTCTCGGGCACTTACTTCCCCGAGGAAATCAGCGCCACAGAAATCCGGCTGTCACTGGATACCGGCACACGCCTGCGCTACAACCGGCGCTAGCCCTGCGATAGCAAGTCCCGCAAGTCCACGATTGCGGCATTTGCGCGACTGATGAATGACGCCATCACCAGCGAGTGATTGGCCAGCATGCCAAAGCCTGTACCGTTCAGAATCATCGGGCTCCAGACGGTCTCCTGAGTACCTTCCAGCTCGCGAATAATCTGGGTCATGCTGACCTCGGCATTTTTGTCCTTGAGCACATCCGCGAAATCAACCTGCGCCGCTTTCAGGAAATGAATCAGGGCCCAGGCGGTGCCACGCGCCTCAAAAAACACATCGTCAATTTCGGTCCAAGGGGTACGCACCAGCATTTCACCCGGGGCATTGGTGGATTGGGTGGCGCTCATGTCGCCGGCAAGGTCCGTATTCACCCGGCGCTGGCCAACACTGGCACTAAGGCGCTGAGACAAACTACCCAGGCGAATGTCGACAGTAGAAAGCCAGTAGCGCAGGTTATCGGCACGGGCATAGAACTGGGCATCTTGCGCATTAACGTCAGAGAGCCGGGCCAGGTAGCTTCGCGTGTACTTGATGCCGGTGCGATACTCAGACTCAGAAGCGGGCAGAATCCAGCTGTCGGATTGGAAGTTAAAGCGCGGCTCTGCCAGTGCAAGGTCAGGGTCTTCCTTGGACTGAGACTGCGAGCGACTGTGCACTTCGCGCATGGCTCGCGCCAGGTCTCGAGACTGGATCAAAACGCCGTATTCCCAGTTGGGAACGTTGTCTAACCACAGGCCGGGAGGAAAGCGGTCGTTGTGGATGAAACCGCCGGGCTTTTCCAGCAATGTATCCATCACACCGATAAGCGCCGATGTCGTCACTGAGCCCGTCACAACATTCCCGCCCAGATCCGCCGCATAGGCAGCCGCTCTATCCTGTACATCAAAACGTGCGGGCGCCAGGCTCCAGTACATCCCAACAAGCACGGTAATCAGCAAATACACCAGCAGCACAGTAGCCAGCCACTTTAACCAGCTACCATCGGGTAAGTAATCATCAGACAGGTCGCGCAGCCGGTTCAATCCGCTTTTGCTGCCGCCGCTCGCTGAGGTGTTATTCATAGCAATTGTCCCATTAATGATGCTTGTGGTTGTGTTGATCGGCCCCATCGCCGCGGCGCACTGGTGCTTCCGTACAGACGGGCTCACCCTGGTCGGTAGTCAGGCATAGCTGCACCGTTTCGCCACTGGCAGGCATTCGCTCCAGGTCCAGCAGCATAAGGTGCTTCCCACCGGGAGCGAGCGTGAGAGTTTCTCCTGGCGCCAGCGTGACCGACGGTAATGGCTGCATCCGCATGTAGCCATCAACCATCAGGCTGTTGTGCAGTTCGGCGCGGCCGGCCAGCTCGGCAGTGGCCCCACTCACGACAACGGTGTTATCGCCCTGGTTCACCGCGGTCAGGTAGGCCGCTGTGTTGCTTTGGGTAGGAGGCAAGGCGCGCACCCAGGCTTCACTGATCTGCAGGTCAGCGCCAAGGGTCGCAGGTGCCAGGGCCAGCGCCAGCAGCGCCGTCCATCGTGTATTCAATTTTCATCTCCCGGTGTGAAACTAACGCCTGAGGCAGGCGTCTCACTACTATATCATTTGCCGGCCATTATACCGCGCCCAAGTTGGGGCGGATGCAGGCTCACTGTTACACTAGCGCCCATATCGAGTGGGCACCCAATCTACCAAGGAATACTATGCGCGCCTTTATTGCCGCGATCTTGCTGCTGGTCAGCGTAAGCGCACAAACTCAAGGGCTGACAGCCGCTGGCGGTAACGATCCGTTCGCGACAATCAGCAATGAGCCCGAGTTCCTGCCGGTGGAGGAAGCCTACCGCCTGGAAATCGAGTTACAGGACAACGGCGAGATACGCCTGTACTGGCAAATCGCAGATAGCTACTACCTGTACCAACACCGCTTTGACTTCGCCCTCAGCGACGAAGCGGGCGAACTCACCGCCAAGGTACAGCTGCCACCCGCACTGGAACGTACCGACGAGTATTTTGGCGAGGTGAGGGTTTACTACAATGAGGCCGACATCACCCTGATCCCAGACCGCGCAACCCCGTTGGCGCAGCTAAGTGTTACCTCACAGGGGTGTGCAGACGCCGGTTTATGCTACCCGCCACGTAAGCAAGTATTCACTCTGAATTTTGCAGAGGGAACAGCAGTCGAGTCGACCGCGAACCCCAGACCGGCAGCGACAACAAGCCCGCCGGCTGCTGCCGCATCAATAGGCACACTCCTCTACATGCTGCTGCTGGCCTTCGGTGGCGGCGCCATTCTCAATCTCATGCCCTGCGTATTTCCGATTCTGTCACTCAAGGTATTGGGCTTCGCTCGCAGCAATGACCACGACCGCCACGTGCACGGCTGGCTTTATGCGGCCGGCGTTGTCGCCAGCTTCCTGTTCGTCGCGGGAGTACTTATCGCACTTCAGCAAGCCGGCAATGCCATCGGTTGGGGCTTTCAATTACAAACGCCTGGCTTCGTTATCGCGCTGGCCTACCTGTTCGTGGCCATGGGTCTTTCCCTCTCTGGCGTTGTGGAATTCGGCGGCAGCGTGATGAATGTAGGCAGTGGCCTGGCCGACAAGCAAGGCAAGTCAGGTAGCTTCTTTACCGGCGTACTGGCCGTCGTGGTCGCCAGTCCCTGTACTGCGCCCTTTATGGGCACGGCGCTGGGTTTCGCAGTCACCCAGCCCGCCATTATTGCCCTGGCCGTGTTCGCGGCACTGGGAGCAGGTATGGCCGCCCCCTTGTTGCTGCTCAGCTACAGCCAACTGGCACGTAAACTAATGCCCAAGCCGGGGCGTTGGATGGATTCGCTTAAACAGTTTCTTGCCTTTCCGCTGTATGCAACCGCCATTTGGCTGCTGTGGGTAGCAGGCCGACAAACGGGCATAGATACCATGGCCGTGGCAATGGCTGGCGCGCTGGTACTGGCAATGGGCCTGTGGGCCTGGGGCCACAGCCACTGGCACAAGGTGATCACAGTGATCTGTGTCGCACTGGCCGTCTCGCTGGGTAGCTGGAGGGGCCCGGGCAATGGCGAAAACAGCGACTCGCTGGCACCCGGCACTGTCGCCTGGTCGCCGGCCGCCCTGCAGGAGTTGCGCAGCCAGGGCAAACCGGTATTCGTGGATGTTACGGCCGACTGGTGTATCACCTGCATCGCCAATGAGCAGGCCGTGCTTTTTACCGATGAAATGACCGCGGCATTCGCCGAGCACGGCGTCACCTACATGGTCGCCGATTGGACTAACTACGACCCCGAAATTGCCGACTTCATCGCCCAACATGGCCGCAACGGTATCCCGCTGTACCTGATGTATCCCGGAGATCTCGCTGATTCACCTGTAATTCTGCCGCAGATACTGACCAGTGCCACCGTAGAGGAGGCATTGCAGGCTGTATCTGTTAAAAAGGGCGCTATAGCCGGCACTTTGTGAGCCGATGGCCCCACGTTTGCGGAAGATGCGCGAACGTGCCGATATCGTGTAGCGCAGGCGGCGAAGATACCCGCATTTTGTCAAAACTGGCTAACTTCGGTAAATCAGCGGCCATCTGCGCCCAATTCCTGTAAAAGTTACAAAATGCATAGACAATAGCCGAACTTTCAGCGACACTGGCACAGAATCGCGCGCTGACAGAGATTGCCTGCCTTATGGCCACCATTCTTGTTCTCCACGGTCCCAACCTGAATTTGCTTGGCGAACGCGAGCCCGACATCTACGGTTCCACTACCCTCAACGATATCAATTTGCAGCTTGAGCAGGCCGCCCAGTCTCGTGGCCATCACCTGCTGGCAATGCAGAGCAATGCCGAATACGAGTTGGTCGAGCGCGTGCAGGACGCGCGACACGAGGGAGTTAATTTCATTGTTCTAAACCCGGCCGCCTTCACTCACACCAGTGTTGCCCTGCGCGATGCCCTGGCTGCCGTGGCTATCCCCTTCATTGAAGTGCACCTGTCTAACGTGCACGCCAGGGAAGAGTTCCGTCATCAATCCTATTTTTCCGACCTGGCCGTGGGTGTTATCTGCGGCCTGGGCGCACAAGGCTATGATCTCGCTTTACAGGCGGCAATCACTCAACTGGAACAGTCTTAACACTCCACAGGGGATACGACTATGGACATTCGCAAGGTTAAAAAACTGATCGAGCTCCTCGAAGAGTCCAATATCGATGAAATCGAGATCAAGGAAGGTGAAGAGTCTGTACGTATAAGCCGCAATGGCGCACAGGCGCTGATGGCCGCACCGGCCGCTTACGCCGCACCCATGGCCCCGGCGCCCGCACCCGTGGCCGCAGCACCTGCCGCCGCTGCTCCTGCGGCCGAAACCGCTGCCCCGGCAGCAGCCACCAGCGGCCATGTTGTCGCCTCGCCAATGGTCGGCACGTTTTACCGCTCACCCTCGCCCACATCCGCCTCCTTTGTTGAGGTAGGCCAAACCGTCAAAGTGGGTGATGTGATTTGCATCGTCGAAGCAATGAAGATGATGAACCAGATCGAGGCAGACAAGGCGGGCGTGGTCGAGGCCATACTGGTGGAGAATGGCGAGCCGGTCGAATTCGACCAACCCCTTGTGTCCATTGTTTAGAACGCCTTCGTCAACCGCGCAAGCAGAGGATAAAAGCAATGCCAATCCTGGATAAGGTACTCATCGCCAACCGCGGCGAGATTGCCCTGCGCATTTTGCGGGCCTGTAAGGAACTCGGTATCCGCACCGTGGCGGTACACTCGACGGCTGACACCGAACTGATGCACGTGCGCCTCGCTGACGAGTCTGTGTGTATAGGCCCAGCGCCATCCATGGAAAGCTACCTCAATGTGCCGGCTATTATCAGCGCGGCCGAAGTGACCAATGCCAGCGCGATACACCCGGGATACGGCTTTCTGGCCGAAAATGCGGACTTTGCCGATCAAGTAGAGAAGAGTGGCTTTGTGTTTATCGGGCCCACAGCCGACACCATCCGCCTGATGGGCGACAAGGTCTCAGCCATCGATGCCATGAAAAAATCCGGAGTGCCAACCGTTCCGGGCTCGGATGGCCCGCTGGATGAAGATAATGATCGAACACTGGAAATCGCACGCCGCATCGGCTTTCCGGTGATTGTAAAAGCCGCGGCTGGCGGCGGTGGCCGCGGCATGCGCGTAGTACACAACGAGGCCGCGCTGATCAACTCAGTACAGGTCACGCAGTCAGAAGCGGCAGCGGCCTTTGGTTCCGATGTGGTTTATCTGGAGAAATTCCTGCAAAAGCCACGACATGTGGAAGTACAAATCATCGCCGACGGCCAGGGTAATGCCATTCACCTGGGTGATCGTGACTGCTCCTTACAGCGGCGCCACCAAAAGGTGCTGGAAGAGGCACCGGCGCCGGACATCGATGAGGATATGCGGCAGCAGGTGGCCGAGGCCTGCGTAAACGCCTGTATCGAGATAGGTTATCGCGGTGCCGGAACGTTTGAATTTCTCTACGAAGACGGCGGATTTTACTTTATCGAGATGAATACCCGCGTGCAGGTAGAGCATCCGGTTACCGAAATGATCAGCGGCATCGATATCGTCAAGGAGCAGTTGCGCATTGCCGCCGACATGCCGCTGTCGGTCAAGCAGGAAGACATCTCTTTCTATGGCCACTCCTTCGAATGCCGAATCAACGCTGAAGATCCGCAGAACTTCCTGCCCTCGCCGGGTAAGGTGACAACCTTTCATGCCCCAGGTGGACCGGGAGTACGCGTGGACTCCCACTTGTACGACGGTTATACCGTGCCGCCTTTCTACGATTCACTGATTGCCAAGATCATCAGTTTCGGGGAAACCCGCGAGGTCGCGCTGGCCCGTATGCGCCAGGCACTGGACGAGCTGGTGGTAGAGGGTATTCGCACCAATACCCCACTGCACCGGGAGCTGGTTAGAGACCGCTCATTTCAGGCCGGCGGTGTCAGCATCCACTACCTGGAAGGCAAGCTGGAAGACAAGTTCGGCTGATTCGCTGTGACCTGGTTACAGCTGCGCCTGGACACCCACCCTGAGGCCGTCACAAGCCTCGAAGATCTGATGCTGGCTACCGGCGCTGTGTCTGTCACGCTGGAAGACAATGCCGACGAGCCAGTGCTTGAGCCGGCTGTGGGCGAAACGCCACTCTGGCAGCAAACCCGCCTAACGGGCCTTTACCCCGCCGATACCGACATGAAGGCCGTGCTTGCGGAGTTCCCCGCTAATTTACTGACACGCTCCAATGAGCGCGTGGAAATCCTGGAGGATAAAGACTGGGAGCGGGAGTGGATGCAGCACTACCAGCCCATGCAGTTTGGCGAACGACTGTGGGTGTGCCCCAGCTGGCTGGAACCGCCAGATCCCGATGCTATTAACCTGCTGCTGGATCCAGGCCTGGCCTTTGGCACAGGCACCCACCCCACGACAGCGCTTTGCCTTGCCGCCCTTGCCGGGCTGGACCTGACCGACACCACGGCTGTCGACTACGGCTGCGGCTCGGGCATTCTGGCGGTTGCGGCACTGAAGTTGGGAACCAACGGGCTGCTGGCTGTAGACAATGACCCACAGGCCCTGGCCGCAACGCTGGACAATGCCAGTCGCAACGCGATACCGCCTGAGCAGCTGGAGGTGGCGCTGCCAGGTGCCTACTCTGCGGAAGACTGGTCGGCGCGGGCCGAGCTGGTGGTCGCCAACATTCTTGCCGGCCCGCTGATCGAGCTGTCAGATACCCTGCTCGCCCTACTCAAACCGGGCGGCACCTTGCTGCTGTCAGGCCTTCTCGCCAGCCAGGCGGAAGTTGTTTGCGCGCATTATGCGCCACACATCAACATTGCTGTCAGTGGCGAAACCGATGGCTGGGTATGCCTGCAGGGCACACTGGCAACCGCATAAACCGGCAGCGCTACAACGCCAATCTCTCGAAGTCACCCGCGACTGAAAAATTGGCGGTTTTTTGTTCAGTTTTTCTTTTCCCCTGACAAGCTGTCGAGTATGATGGCGCCTCTTTTTTACAGCAGTTTTAAAACGTCTCTCGATGCTACAAATCGGACCTTATACATTGCGCAATCGTGTTGCACTGGCCCCCATGGCCGGCGTTACCGATCTTCCATTTCGGCGCCTTTGTGCCGAACTGGGCGCCGGCCTGGTTGTGTCCGAGATGATCAGCAGCAAACCCGAGCTGCGCGAGTCCCGCAAAACCCAATGGCGCAGTCGCCACGACGGTGAGGCAGAGCCACGCTCCATACAGATAGCTGGCAACGATCCCGAGCAGATGGCCGAGGCCGCACGCTACAACGTGGCCAACGGCGCGCAAATCATTGATATCAACATGGGCTGTCCCGCCAAGAAGGTGTGCCGCAAGGCGGCTGGTTCAGCGCTGTTGGCTGATGAAGACCTGGTGAAGGCCATACTGGAGAGTGTGGTTGAGTCCGTATCCGTGCCGGTGACCCTGAAGATCCGCACAGGCTCTTCCCCGGCACAGCGCAACGGCATGACCATTGCCCGAATCGCTGAAGACGCCGGCATCGCCGCGCTGGCAGTTCACGGCCGCACCAGAGCCTGCGCCTTCAAGGGCGAGGTTGAATACGACACGATTGCTGACATTGTTACAGCTACCGATTTCCCGGTGTTCGCCAATGGTGACATCGATAGCCCGACCAGCGCAGCAGCCGTTATGCGCTACACCGGTGCCGCCGGTGTGATGATAGGCCGGGCGGCCCAGGGCCAACCCTGGCTGTGCGGGCAGATTGCCCAACACCTGGAGAGCGGGGAGACGCCACCCGCCCCCATTCTGGCCGAACAATTCGAGATACTGAGGCGTCACGTCGCCGAACTACACAACTTTTACGGTGATTTTATGGGTGTTCGCATTGCCCGTAAGCACACCGGTTGGTACCTGCAGCAACACCAGCATCCCCGTTGCCGAGAGTTGAAGCAGACTTTCAACACCCTGGGCACACCGGGCGAACAACTACACCTGATAGATCAAATTTTCCATATTCTAAGTGAAGAGGCATTAGCAGCATGACAAGGGCTGAACCCCTGGCGCCACACGTGGCAAGCAACGACGAGAACATCATCGACACAAGCGATACCGAGACCAACCACGCCAGCCATCTGCGCGACGCGGTCACCGATTCAGTGCGTAACTACCTGAAAGAGCTTGATGGCCAAATGACCACCGACTTTTACCAGATGGTACTTGCTGAAATTGAGGCGCCGCTGTTGACGGAAATCATGACCTACACGCGCAACAACCAGACCAAGGCGTCGATCATGTTGGGGTTGAACCGCGGTACGCTGCGCAAAAAGCTCAAACAATACGACCTGATCGCCGGCAACAAGGACGAGGACTGAACCCAGCAATGAGCGCTACAGACCTGGTTCCAGTAAAACGCGCGCTAATTAGCGTATCCGACAAATCCGGCATCGTAGAATTTGCCAGCGCGCTGCGTGAAGCAGGCGTTGAGCTGCTTTCTACGGGCGGCACCTACCGACTACTCAAGGAAAATAACCTCGACGTTACCGAGGTCTCGGACTACACCGGGTTTCCCGAGATGATGGACGGCAGGGTCAAGACCCTGCACCCCAAGGTTCACGGTGGCATCCTCGCCAGGCGCGGACAGGACGACAGCGTGATGGCCGCTCACGGCATCGACGCGATCGATATGGTCGTGGTGAACCTCTATCCCTTTGAAGCCACCGTGGCCAAACCGGACTGCAGCCTGGAAGACGCCATCGAGAATATCGATATCGGCGGACCGACCATGGTCCGTGCGGCGGCCAAGAATCACCGCTTCGTGAACATCGTGGTCAACGCCAGCGATTACGCCACTATCATCGACGAGATGAAGGCCAACAACGGCGCCACGGCCTACGCAACCCGCTTCGATTTGGCCATCAAGGCTTACGAACATACGGCGGCCTATGACGGCGCGATTGCCAACCATTTCGGCAGCCTGGTGCCGGGCGGCTCAGACAGCTTCCCCCGCACCTTCAATACCCAGTTCAACAAGGTGCAGGAAATGCGCTACGGCGAAAACCCTCACCAGAAAGCTGCCTTTTACAAAGAGGCCAATCCCGCCGAAGTCGGCATTGCCACCGCCACACAGTTGCAAGGTAAGGAACTGTCTTACAACAACGTGGCCGACACCGATGCTGCACTTGAATGCGTAAAGAATTTCGACCAGCCGGCCTGTGTCATCGTGAAGCACGCCAACCCCTGCGGCGTGGCCGTAGCGGACGACATTGGCAAGGCCTATGATCTGGCCTTCGCTACCGACCCTGAATCGGCCTTTGGTGGCATCATTGCCTTCAACCGGGAGCTGGACGCTGCCACCGCTGCCGCCATTTGCGAGCGCCAGTTCGTGGAAGTGATCATCGCACCAACCATCAGCGCTGCAGCCGCTGAAGCGGTATCCGGCAAAAAGAATGTCAGGCTGTTGGCCTGCGGCGAGTGGTCCAGCGCTGTACCGGCACTGGACTACAAACGCGTCAACGGTGGCCTGCTGGTACAGGACCGAGACCTGGGCATGATCACGCTGGACGACCTCAAGGTCGTGAGCAAAGTGCAGCCCAGCGAGCAACAGTGGCAAGACCTGGTCTTCGCCTGGAAAGTCGCCAAGTTCGTGAAATCCAATGCCATCGTCTACGCCAGCAACGGCCAGACCGTGGGCGTGGGCGCGGGCCAGATGAGCCGCATCAATTCCGCTCGCATCGCCGGCATCAAGGCCGAGCATGCCGGTCTGCAGGTACCGGGATCAGTGATGGCATCCGACGCCTTCTTCCCCTTCCGCGACGGCATCGACAGCGCCGGTGAGGCGGGCATCGCCGCGGTGATTCAGCCGGGCGGCTCAATGCGCGATGAAGAAGTAATTACCGCTGCCGACGAACACGGCATGGCAATGGTATTCACCAGCATGCGCCACTTCCGTCACTGATGAACGTTTTAATCATAGGCGGCGGTGGCCGCGAACATGCTCTGGCCTGGAAGGCCGCCCAGTCGCCCCATGCTGATACCGTTTACGTGGCGCCCGGCAATGCCGGTACTGCAGCGGAACCTGGCATAGAGAATATCGCCCTCGATGTGATGGATTTTGAGGCGCTGGCAGATTTTGCGGTCGCCAACAATGTGGGCCTGACCATTATTGGACCGGAAGCGCCCTTAGTAGGCGGTGTGGTCAACTATTTCGAAGCTCGCAAGCTGCGCTGCTTCGGCCCGAGGGAAGGCGCCGCACAATTGGAGGGCTCCAAAGCCTTTACCAAGGATTTCCTGGCGCGCCACGATATTCCCACGGGCAGCTACGGCAACTTTACCGAACTGGAACCTGCATTGGCCTACCTGCGCGAGCACGGCGCCCCCATTGTAGTGAAGGCCGACGGACTCGCCGCGGGCAAGGGCGTCATCGTTGCCGAAACGCTGCAGCAAGCTGAGGACGCCGTGACCGACATGCTCTCCGGTAACGCCTTTGGTGACGCCGGCTGCCGTGTGGTCATTGAAGAATTTTTGTCGGGCGAGGAAGCCAGCTTCATCGTGATGGTTGACGGTGAGCATGTGTTACCCATGGCGACCAGCCAGGACCACAAACGCATAGGCGAAGGTGACACCGGACCCAATACTGGCGGCATGGGCGCTTATTCTCCAGCCCCAGTAGTTACCCCGGACGTTCACCAGCGAATCATGGCCGAGGTCATACTTCCCACGGTTAGCGGCATGGCTGAGGAAGGCAATGCCTACACCGGCTTCCTTTACGCCGGCTTGATGATCAGCCCGGATGGTGAGCCCAAAGTAATCGAGTACAACTGCCGCTTTGGCGACCCGGAGACGCAGCCTATTATGATGCGACTGCAGTCCGACCTGGTCAGCCTGTGTGGAGATGCATTGGATGGTGCACTGGACAAAGCCAGTACCCAATGGGATCAACGCTGCGCCATTGGTGTGGTACTGGCTGCCGGCGGCTATCCCGGAAGTTATGGCAAAGGCACACCCATTGATGGGCTCGATGCCGAGCAAGCCGACAACATCAAGGTGTTTCATGCGGGAACTGCCGAGCACGATGGCCGTGTCGTCACCAGTGGCGGTCGCGTGCTCTGCGTGACGGCGCTGGGCGACAACATCGCCGCTGCTCAGCAGGACTGCTATCAGGCTGTCGACAAAATCAGTTGGGACGGCGTCACCCTTAGACGCGATATTGGCTGGCGTGCCATAGAGCGCTATAGTCAGGGCAACTGAATTCCCCACGCGGAGCGCAATATGGGCCAACGGCGGCTGTCATTCGTAGATCGCCTGATCGGTGAAGCCGATACCGTGCTGCGCACATTGAGTAGCCGCGGCAATCAGGCTGCTCGTCCCTCCCCCGCCAGCGGGCACAGCGAAACCGAACTTAATGAAGGCCAGCGCAAACATGTCGCGGGCCTGATGCGGGTTAATCACACTGGCGAGGTCTGTGCCCAGGCGCTTTACCAGGGCCAGGCACTGACCGCCCGCCTACCCACCGTGCGAGAAGAAATGGACCAGGCCGCGGAGGAAGAGGTTGACCACCTGGTGTGGTGCGAAGAACGCCTCAGAGAACTCAACAGCCGACCCAGCCTGCTCAACCCAGCGTGGTACGGGCTATCTTTTGCAGTAGGTGCCGTGGCCGGCGCCATAGGCGACAAGGTCAGCCTCGGTTTTGTGGCTGCTACAGAAGAACGAGTCTGTAATCACCTCAAGGATCACCTCAAGCAACTCCCCGAAGACGACCGGAAGTCGCGCCTGATCCTGCAGCAAATGTTGGAAGATGAAGAGCGTCATGGCGAGAATGCGCTGGAAGCTGGCGGTACTGACTTTCCGCGCCCCGCGAAGGATGCAATGACGGCTGTTTCGGGGTTGATGACCAAGAGTAGTTATTGGGTCTAGGCCACTAACCCATAGAACATCCCAAGAAAATAGCTTCCAAGTGTGGTTCCACTGCGATCTAGCCTCAGCGATCGGAACGCCACTTCCCAGGCAATCAGGCCGTAGCTTTAGCCCACGCTTTCGGTCAGGAGCTTTCTGCGAGGACTGACCGAGTCCAGAATTTTGCAAAGCAAAATTTGTCGAGTTCCGCAGCAGCCTGACCGAAAGCGTGGGCTAACGGCCGCCTGGGGGGTGGCGTTCCGATCGTTGAGGCGATGGCAAGCACTAAGACTGAAACTCCACCACTTCATGACTGTGAGTGATCTCGACCCCACCGGCTCCCAGCATGATTGAGGCAGAGCAATACTTTTCTGCGGAGAGTTCCACCGCACGCTTCACCTGATTCTCTTTAAGGCCGATGCCAGTAACAACAAAGTGCATATTGATTTTGGTGAATACTGCTGGGACCTCGTCAGCCCGTTCCGCCTGCAATTCCACCCGGCAATCGACCACATTCTGGCGGGACTTCTTCAGCATGCTCATCACGTCATAAATCGAACAACCGCCAGTACCGAGAAGCAGCATCTCCATAGGTCTACAACCCATATTCCTGCCACCAAGATCCTCGGGGCCGTCCATTACAACGGTATGACCGCTGCCCGACTCGCCAAGAAACATGGCGCCGTCCGTCCACTTTACTGTTGCCTGCATAGTGCTCTCTTTCTCACAGATCCGGAATTTTGAGGCGCAGGAGCTTAGCACAACAAGTTACGTTTTACTTGCAACCGCCGTGGGGTACTATCTGCTCTTACAGGCGGCATTTATAGCGAGGCACAGGGTGATAAAACCCCAGATACTCAACGCGATACCAAACGTGGAGAATTTCCTGCGGCACTGCCAACGGCAAGACTATAAGGCCAAGAGTGTCATCATGCGCCAGGGTGAGGAAAGTAACTCGCTTTACCTGATCCTCGAAGGCTCGGTGTCGGTAATGGTAGAAGACGATGCCGATCACGATCACAAGATGGTGGTGAGCTATCTCAACCCCGGGGACTTCTTTGGTGAGATGGGCCTGTTCGACGAGGACGGAGAAGTGCGCAGCGCCATGATCATGGCCAAGACCCAGTGTGAAGTGGCGGAAATTTCTTATGAGCGGTTCCATCAGATTCGCAGCCAATTCCCTGACATTTTGTTCGCCATAGCCACCCAGATGGGGGGCAGACTGAGACAGACCACGCGTAAGCTTAAGGATTTAGCTTTTGTCGACGTATCAGGCCGGATCGCCCAAACATTGCTGGACCTTTGTCAGGAGCCTGATGCAATGACGCATCCAGAAGGCATGCAGATCAAGATTACCCGGCAGGAGCTGGGAAAAATCGTGGGCTGCTCTCGCGAGATGGCGGGTAGAGTATTAAAAACACTGGAGCAGGATGGCCTTGTTTCCGTTTCGGGCAAAACGATGGTGGTGTTCGGTACCCGTTAAAAGAACAACTCCCGCAAACGATCACCTGGCTCCTCAGCCCGCATAAACGCCTCACCCACGAGGAAGGCGTGCACGTTCTTTTCCCGCATAACATTCACATCGTCAATGGAATGAATGCCGCTTTCAGTGATCACGACCCGATCCTCGGGGATATGCGGCAGTAATCGCAAGGTAGAATCCAGCGATGTCTCGAAAGTTTTTAGATTGCGGTTGTTAATACCAATCAACGGCGTCGCCAGCGTCAATGCACGCTCCAGCTCCTCCCGGTCGTGTACTTCCACCAGCACATCGACGCCAACGTCTGCTGCGGTGGCCGCCAATTCGTGCATCTGCCCGTCGGATAACGCAGCAACGATTAACAATATTGCATCAGCACCAATCGCGCGGGCTTCAACGATCTGGTAGGGATCTACCGTGAAGTCTTTGCGTAAAACCGGTAGCTCACAGGCGGCGCGGGCCTGCTGCAGGTATTCATCACTACCCTGGAAAAAATCCACATCGGTCAACACGGACAAGCATGTTGCACCACCGCGCTGGTAGCTTTCTGCGATTTGTGCAGGAATAAAGTTTTCGCGGATAACGCCTTTACTGGGCGAGGCCTTTTTGACCTCTGCGATAACCGCTGGCTCTTCATTCGCCACTTGGGCCTGCAACGCCGCGGCGAATCCGCGCGCCGGCGACTGTTCACTTATTCGAGCTTCCAGACTGGCGATGGAGTTAACCGCACTAAGAGCAGCAACTTCCTCGCGCTTTCTGGCAAGGATTTTGTCCAGAATAGTGGTCGATCCTGTTGTCATTACCTAACTCCCGTCGCCACGCATCAACTGGGTAAAGTCGACGAAGGACTTCATTTTTTCCTGCGCCTGACCGGAGGCCAGCAGATCTTCAGCCATGGCGACACCATCAGCCAGTGTTGCGGCAATGCCGCTGACATATATGGTGGCGCCGGCGTTGAAGGCGATAATCGCTGCAGCTTTTTGAGACGCTGCATCGTCGGCACCAGACAGTGCACCTTTTATCAGTGCAGCCGAGGCCGCTGCGCTATCTACGCTAAGGCCATCCAGCGACTGCTCCTCCAGGCCAACATCGCCGGGCGACACTTTATAGGTGCTGATATTGCCATCGCGCAGTTCAGCCACCAGGGTACTTCCGGCAATGGAAATTTCATCCAGTCCCTCGTCGGCATGCACCACCATGGCGTGCTCGCTACCGAGTGCCTTCAGCACATGCGCAAGCGGCTCACAGAGTTCGGCAGAAAAAACGCCCATCACCTGCCGCTTTACTTTGGCGGGGTTGGTCAGTGGGCCCAGAATATTGAACAAGGTACGCATCCCCAGCTCTCGCCGTGGGCCAACGGCATAACGCATCGCACTGTGATGAGCCGGTGCAAACATGAAGCCCATACCCACCTCGGTGATTGCGCGGGCAACCTGCTCGGGTGACAAATCCAAAGGTACGCCCAATGTTTCTAAAACGTCAGAGCTACCGCTGGTGCTGGAGACAGAACGATTGCCATGCTTGGCGACACGAGCGCCAGCTGCAGCCACTACGAACGTGGATGCAGTAGACACGTTAAACAAATTGGCGCCATCGCCACCGGTACCAACGAGGTCAACAAGGTTGTCCTGGGGAACGTCTACCGCGGTTGCCAGGTCACGCATCACCTCGGCGGCACCGGCAATCTCTTCAATAGTCTCGCCCTTCATACGCAGCGCTACCAGCAAACCACCAATCTGGGCGTCGGTCGCATCACCTGTCATCACCTGGTGCATCACCGCGGCCATTTCTTCACGCTCAAGACTATCGCCCTCTACCAACCGGGCGATCGCTTGTTGAATATTCATACTCACACTTACTGCTCCAAAAAATTGCGCAGCAGATCGTGCCCGTGCGCAGTCAGAATCGATTCGGGGTGAAACTGCACCCCCTCTATAGCCAGCTCGCGATGCCTGAGCCCCATAATTTCGTCAACCTCTCCCGATTCAGTCTGGGTCCAGGCGGTCACCTCCAGACAGTCGGGCAAACTCTCTCTTTCAACCACAAGGCTGTGGTAACGCGTGGCCTCAAAGGGTTCGCTCAATCCGCTGAACACACCTTCCCCTTTATGATGAATCGGTGAGGTCTTACCGTGCATCACCTTACGCGCACGTACTACTTTGCCACCAAACACCTGGCCAATACTCTGGTGGCCCAAGCAAATGCCCAGCAGGGGCAACTTGCCGGCGTAGGCTTCTATCACGGCCATGGAAATACCGGCCTCATTGGGTGTACAGGGGCCAGGCGAGATGACAATTTTGTCCGGGGCCATGGTTTCAATATCTGCAACGGATATCTCATCGTTGCGAACCACGTGAACATCTGCGCCCAACTCGCCGAAGTACTGCACCACGTTGTAGGTGAAGGAATCGTAGTTATCAATCATCAACAACATAATCAGCTCTCCCCCGCCAAAACCATAGACGCTGCCCTGAACATGGCGCGCGCCTTGTTATGGGTTTCTTTCCATTCCAACCGGGGCACTGAATCTGCCACCACTCCGCCGCCGGCCTGCACGAACAACCGGCCGTCCTTGATAACAGCTGTACGAATGGCAATAGCGGTATCCATATCACCGGCCCAGGAGATGTAACCCACAGCCCCGCCATAAACGCCACGCTTCACCGGTTCTAACTCGTCAATAATTTCCATTGCGCGAATTTTTGGCGCACCAGACAGGGTGCCCGCCGGCAATGTCGCCTTCAGTACATCGATCGCCGACCTTTCTGGCTTCAGCTGGCCGGTCACGTTCGACACAATGTGCATCACGTGGGAATAACGCTCCACCACCATTTTATCGGTGAGCTCAACGGTACCGGTTTCGGCAATGCGACCCACATCATTACGACCAAGGTCGATTAGCATCAAGTGCTCGGCAATTTCCTTGGGGTCGGCCAGCAGCTCTTCCTCCAGGGCATTGTCTTCCTCTTCGTTATGACCGCGACGGCGGGTGCCGGCGATGGGCCGAACGGTCACTTCGCCGTCCTGCAATCGAGCCAGGATCTCCGGCGAAGAACCTACGATGTGAAAGTCATCCAGATCGAGGAAATACATGTAAGGCGAAGGATTAAGGTTGCGCAGCGCCCTGTAGAGATTGAGCGGCGGCGCGGTGAAGGGAATACTCATGCGCTGGGATGGCACCACCTGCATCACGTCGCCGGCCAGCACATATTCCTTTACGGTGTTAACCGCATCTTCATACATCTCTTCGGTGAAGTCGGACTGTGCCTGCTGCTCAAGCGCACTGCTGTCAGCGCCATGCAGGGCAACGTTGGGTAGCGGCGGCATTTGTCGAGGCAGTCGATCAGCCAATGCCTGCAAGCGCTGCTGGGCTGCCTCGAAGGCGCCCTGCTGGGTCGGATCAACATTGATAATCAAACGGATAGTGCCGGCAAGGTTATCGAAAACCAGCACCTCTTCAGACACCATTAATAAAATATCGGGCGTACCCATCTGGTCAGGCGGTGTGCTCGCCTGCAGGCGCGGCTCTACATAGCGCACGGCGTCATAGCCGAAATAGCCCACCAGCCCACCATGGAATACGGGCAGCTCTGGCTGCGGAGCAGTCTGGTAGCGATGCTGGAAAGCCTCGGCATAGGCCAGCGGGTCTGCGACCTCTTCGCTCTCAGTCATAACGCCATCGACCCAGACTTCTGCACGATGATCAAAGACCTTCAACAGCGTGCGACAGGGTAATCCGATGATGGAGTAGCGGCCCCACTTCTCGCCGCCCTGCACCGATTCGAAGAAATACGAATACGGCCCTTCTGCTACCTTGCGGTAGGCACTGATGGGGGTTTCCAGATCAGCCAGCACTTCGATGCTGACGGGGATACGATTAAAGTCCTGCGCTGCCAGTGCAGCAAAGTCCTCGGGTGTCATGGGTGTTCCTCGGAGAGTGAAAAGACGTAAAAGAAGGTCGAACGAATGCCCTGGCTACCATCGCCAGCGGGTGACCTCACGCATCGATAAGCGCTCGATGCTGTTACGTATTGCTGTGGACACAGCGATCTCCGGAAATTCGAGAATGGGTATTGTACATTTCGGGGGGTGGATCGCAAGCCGACTGGATCGGCTGATATCACTGTCAGTGACTCGATCGTTTAAGCCATCAGGCTTCCGTGTATCACTTGGAGGTTTATAAATCGAAGGTTTGAGGGCAATTGAGGCGACCTGCATCGCCCTTGATATTGGCAGTACCTCCTTCGCTTAGAAGTGCATGCACTCTTGAGGTACTGCCAATATCAAGGGCTGGTTGGGTAGGTTTACATAAATGAGATGTAGTTTTCGGGTATCCCAGTTTGCGTGTGTGAAAGCCTTGTTGGCGCATGCACTTCTAAGCCAACCAGGCTTTCACACACGCAAACGACACCACAGAGCTCTATACCTCATACCTCAAGAAGCCGCCGCCAACTCACCCCGCATAGCCGCAATCACCTCAGCATAATCCGGAGCATTAAATATCGCCGAACCCGCCACAAACGTATCCGCACCCGCCGCCGCAATCTCGCCAATATTCTTCGCAGAAACACCCCCATCAACCTCAAGGCGGATATCGAAGCCAGATTCGTCGATCAACGTCCTCGCCTCTCGCAATTTATCAAGCGTGCCGGGGATGAAAGATTGACCGCCAAAGCCGGGGTTCACCGACATCAGCAGAATCATGTCGACCTTGTCCATCACATACTGCAGCGCGTCCAAGCCCATATGGGGATTGAACACCAAACCAGACTTGCAGCCCGCGTCGCGGATCATCTGCAGGGAACGATCTACATGAGTGGAAGCATCCGGGTGGAAGGTGATGTAGCTGGCACCGGCCTCGGCGAAATCACCGATCAACTGATCCACTGGGCTGACCATCAGGTGCACATCGATATCAGCCGTCACGCCATGCTTGCGCAGCGCGGTGCACACCATGGGGCCGATGGTCAGGTTGGGGACGTAGTGATTATCCATCACGTCGAAGTGCACGATATCCGCACCGGCGGCGAGTACGTTATCCACCTCTTCGCCCAGGCGGGCAAAATCAGCGGACAAAATGGAAGGGGCTATCAAGAAATCGCGCATTGGGCGCTCCGATGGTAAATCGATGTCCCTATTCTATCTGCTTACACTGTGCAGAGCACGACCGCGACTGGCAAAAATCCGACTTAGTTGCTGCGATTCGGCTTTTTTGGGGCATGAGAGGGACGGCTTAAATCCAAACTCAAATTTCCATTTACTCCCCGCAAACCCAAGGCGAGCCATCAAACAACGCCCGGCTAGAAATGATGTTCCCTGTAGCAAGTCTCAACGCTATGCTGAATTCAAATGTGGAGGTTCTATCATGGAGCTGATCGCTTTTGATACACTCAAGTGCGCCCAACGTTTAATTGCAGCGGGCGTTCCCGAAAGTCAGGCCAACGTGCAAGCGGAAGTGATGGCAGAAGCATTTGTTTACAACTCGGATGCGGTAGTGACGAAGGATTACTTCGAAGCGACCCTGGACGCTCGTTTCGCGCAGCAAGAGGCCAACTTCGAGAAGCGTTTCGCCCAGATTGATGCGAAATTCAAACTGGTGTTCTGGCTACTGGGCATCATCATGACCGTTTCGGTCATACCAACCCTGCACCTGATTATCAGCGGCAATCTATTCACCGGCTGATTAGGAAGCGGGTTTTACCGACGCATTTAGCGCCCCCAGACGCTCAGGCGTGCCAATATCCCGCCACTCGCCCGTGTAGTGCTCACCGGTGAGTTTGTTTGCGGTAATGCAACGATCCAACAGCGGGCGCAGAGGGCTCTTACCCTCGGGCACGCCGTCAAAAAAATCCGAGGTATACAAGCCGATCCCTGAAAACGTGAAACCGCTTTCACCCCCAGGAAGCTGTCGAACGCTATCGCCTTCCAAACCGAAGTCGCCCAGTGGATGCTGGGGTGGGTTATCGACCAGCACCAGGTGTGCGCCACCACTTTCAGGCAGCTCACGCTTCAGCATCTGCTCGAAGGGATAGTCAGTCCAAACATCACCGTTGACCACCAAAAACGGCTCACTGCCCAATAGCGGAAGTGCCTTGATGATCCCGCCAGCAGTCTCCAACGGTTCGTCTTCCTCGGAAAAGGTAATCCGCACTCCCCATGCGCTGCCATCACCACAAAAGTCGATAATTTGCTGACCGAGGTGAGAAACATTGATCACCAGCTCGTCGAAGCCAGCCACGGCCAGCCGACGGATGTGATGCTCGATCAGCGCCACCCCACCCACTTTCAACAGTGGCTTGGGAGTGTGCTCGGTGAGGGGTCGCATACGCTCGCCAAAGCCGGCGGCGAGGATCATCGCCCTCATGAGGCTTTGCTCCAGCTTTGTTGCGCTATCAACGGCTTCAATTCGCGGGTAAACCACCCTAGAAACTCAGCAAACACCGGTTCTTGCGGCGCATACATCGCCAACACTTCCTCTACATACGTCAACACCATCGGTAGATCAGCCAGATAGCCGTCCTTGCCGTCGCGCAGATACAAGCGCGCAAAGGTACCCAGCACCTTGATATGTCGCTGCAAGCCTTGCCAGTCAAACCAGCGCAGGAAATCGGCATCGCTAATGGACTCCAACATGCCCTGCTCCACCAGGCTATCGCGATAGGCCAAGGCCCAACCGCGAACCCTGTCCTGCGGCCAGCGGATATAACAATCACGCAGCAGGGAGACCAGGTCATAGGTGACTGGCCCTAAAACAGCATCCTGAAAATCAATTACGGCCAGCTCACCAGAATCCAGAATCATCAGGTT
This sequence comes from Halieaceae bacterium, assembly GCA_039964455.1. Lineage (GTDB taxonomy): Bacteria > Pseudomonadota > Gammaproteobacteria > Pseudomonadales > Halieaceae > CALJFL01. The sequence continues at coordinate 42,027 of JBDVXK010000019.1, forward strand.
TCGGCTGTGAAAATCCCGGTGTACGACCACTTCAGGCTGCGCAAGTGAGCTTTCAACGAGCCGATCAGCCAGCGCCTCAATAATCGCAAGCCCGGCCGCATCAGGCTCATAGCCCAGCAACTTGCCCACAAACCACTCCGGGAAGCGGCTTAGTTCTTCACCAAGCAGCGCGGCATCATAAGCCGGCAGCCCCGCTGCACTCTCGCCTGCCCGCGCCAGGCAATGCAATATTGAAAAGCACTGCTGATAGTAATCATCAACACTCTCATCGTTGAGCTCCGGCAAAAGCACTCGGTCACCCAAATCCTCCAACAGCAGATAGCCTTGGTCAAGATCAGCGGCAATCAGCGAGGGCACTCGCACCCCGGCCTCGGCCAGCAGCTGGCGCACTGATAAAAACTCCGGATTCTTCTCTGTTTCCGGGGGCGCCTCGGCAATCACATAGGTCTGCCCGCCCGTACTCAGGCGAAAATAGCGTCGATTGCTGGCATCACCCGCGATAACCGTAAGCTTGGGAGCCGCCCCTTCGTTACCGGCATCGGTATCCCCGGCATCAGAGTCTTCCAACACCAGTGCCGGGTCGCCACCACCCGAAGCAAGACTACCCATTGCCCAGGGCAACAAATCTGGCGGTACGGGTCTGGCTACCACGGAGTGCTTCTCATCAAATTTTCTCGGACAATAACTTAGGGATGCATTATCATCCGCAACAACCTAAAAAAGAACCTCTGCCCTCAATGACATCGGTTTTATCCAGCGCTTTTACTGCAAAACCCCCGCTTAAACAGCTATCGCTGTTACCACTGTTGCTGCTTACGCTGACTTCTGTGTCGCTGGCGCAAGAAGATACCGAGGAAGAGCTGGACTGGGTGAAAACCCGTTATGTGCCGGAATACCTGCGCGACCGCCAGTGCGTGAACTGTGGCGGGCGATATATAGACCCATTAGCAGACGTACCAACCGATGTGACGCCGGAAGAATCAGACATAAAGGCCACTGCCAACAGCACCGAAATGCAAGGCAACACCGTGTTATTGAAAGGCGGTGTAGAAGTACAGCAGGGCTACCGTCAACTTCGCGGTAACGAGGCCACGCTCAATCAAGACGATCGGTCCGGCAGGCTATCCGGCGACATCGTGGTGCGCGAGCCCGGCGTGCTGCTAAAAGGTGACGAGGCTGAATTTTTCTCCAAAACCGGCGAGGCCACCCTGCAGAACAGCCGGTTCATCCTCCACGACCAGCACATTCGCGGTACAGCGCTGCAACTGAACCGCGACGAGTACGGCCTGATTCACATCCACGAGGGCAATATCAGCTACTGCGCCCCGGGCGAACACGACTGGGCGATTCGCGCCGATTCAATGGAGCTCGACCTTGAAGAAGGCCTTGGCACCGCCAAGGGAGCCCGCCTTGATGTGGCCGGCGTACCCATCTTTTACTCCCCCTGGTTACGCTTCCCGCTAGACGACCGACGACGCACTGGCTTCCTGTGGCCAGACATAGGGAGCGATACACGAGGCGGCCTCGATATATCTGCGCCGGTGTATTTCAACCTGGCACCCAACTACGACGCGCTGTATGCCCCACGGTTTATCGATGAGCGTGGCGTTAACCACGAGCTTGAGCTGCGTTACCTCAACCCGTTGATAGGCTATTGGTCTGTGGGCGGCGCCTTCCTCGACAACGATGATCGCTACGAGCGCGAGCTACCGGAAGAGCGAAACCACGACCGCTGGTTGGGTGTGGTTGAACACAATGGCTTGTTCGATCAACGCTGGCGCACCCAGGTGGACTACAGCAAAGCCAGTGATGCCGACTATTTAAAAGACCTGGATACTTCCAGCCTGAACTCCAAGCGCCAGGCCAACTTGCTGCAACTGGGCTCTATTGATTACCTGGGCGACAAATGGATCGTCGACCTTGATGTGCAGCAGTTCCAGTCACTGGCCGACGACATCCGCGACGATTATAAGAAGCTGCCGCAGCTCACCGCAGCTTACCGCGGCGACCGCCTACCCTTCGATTTCGACCCCATTGTGTTGGCACAGTACTCCAACTTTGACAGCGATGATGAGCTGCGAGTGACCGGCGAGCGTGTTTACGCCGAGGTAGGCACTACCTACCCCATGCTCTGGCAACAAGGATTTTTCACACCAACGGCCAAGTACCGCTACCTGGAATACGACCTGGACGATCAGCTGATCTTCGAAGACGAAACCCCAAGCGCCGGCGCCGCGCTGCTCAGCCTTGACGGTGGCCTGTTTTTCGAGCGCCAGACCATGCTGGCAGGCCGCAACCTGTTACAAACGTTGGAGCCGCGCGTCTATTACCTCTACAGCGAAAATGAAGACCAGACCGAGCAACCCTCATTCGACAGCGCCGAGCTGACCTTCAGCTACAACCAGCTGTTTCGCGAAACCCGCTTCTCCGGCCGCGACCGGTTGGATGACGCCAACCAGGTTTCACTGGGTATCACCACCCGGTTCATCAGCGAGGAGACAGGTGTAGAGCAGTTCAGCGCCAGCCTGGGCCAGATCTTCTACCTGGAAGACCGGGAAGTGCGCCTCAACCCCATTGCACCACCGCTGGAGCAATCAGGTTCAGAGGTCGCCGGCGAGCTCAATTTCTTCCCTAACGAGCGCACTAGCCTCCGCACCAGCCTGCAATACGACCCCTACTCCGGGAACATGAGCTCCGGGAACTTGCTGCTCAACTACAACCGCGGTGATGGCGGAGTTTACAACCTGGGCTACTCATTCCGCCGTTCCCCCATTTTTGGTGATCTGTTGCCCCCCACCGAGCAGGCACACATCTCAGCCTACGTCCCACTGGGCTCGCGCTGGAGCGCCTTCTTTGCCTGGAACTACAGCGTAGAAGAACAGGAAAGCGTGGAAGACATGATAGGTATCGAATACGACACCTGCTGCTGGAAATTTCGCCTGCTGCACCTGCGCTATTTCGACACCATTCCCGGGCAAGACCCCAGCCTGAGCATAGCCAACCTGGAGCGCGAGCATTCCACTCAATTCCAGATTGTTCTGAAGGGCATGGGCGGCTTCGGCAACCGGGTTGAGGGCCTGCTGGATGATCTTATTCGGGGCTTTGAGGAGCGTCCATACTAGGGCTAGAGATAACTGCCCGACCTCTAGACAGCTGGTTTACAGCTAACTGCCCAGCCCCTACACTGGCACGCTTCTAAAACGACCCCAAAAGCGCCCATGTCTGACGACATCAATACACCCTATTCCGCTCAAGGCAGCTCAGGTGAACCTGCCTCTCAATCCGGCAATTCGCCCGCCGGAAGCACTGAGGAGCTTTATGCCTTTGCAGACTGCGAACAAATCAACCTGCATAACGGCACGATATTGCTTATCCACCGGCTGAGCGACGCCCAACTGATTGTGTCCCCAGAGGTATCCGCCTCGCTAGCCCACTGTGGCGTGTTTCGTACCATGGGCGAGCATATAGAAGTGTTGTGCTCAGCCATTCCCCAACTAGCCGGGCAAGAGGCCAGCGTGGCTCAGGTGCTGCACATGGTGCGCGACGCCGGGCTGCTCACTACAGCGTCTGCCACTTGCGAAAGAATTTGCCCCGCCGACGTGCCACCTGCGGTGGACATGCCACCCACCCGTATCTTTGTTATCACCTGTGATCGGCCCGCTGCAGTGGAGCGGCTACAAGCATCCTTATTAATGGCCGGTAATCTCACCCGCCACGAGCAACTGGTGCTGGTGGATGACTCCCGCCATCCAAATAATGCCGCCAAAAATCGTGAGCTGGTGGAAGATTTCAATATCCGCAGCCCCAGAGACATGCGTTATGTGGGCCCGGAAGAGCAGGCCCGGCTGGTAGAAAAACTACTGGTCGGATTGCCCGACCATGAAGAGGGCATCCGCTTCCTGCTGGATCGCAATCGTTGGGCCGGCAAGCAAACCTACGGCCTTGCCCGCACGGTATGCCTGCTGCTTTCGGTGGGCAAACGCGCCATTGTGTTAGATGACGACATTGTTTGTGCCGCAGTGGAAGCACCCTTCCAGGATGCTGGCCTGACTTTCGGCCAGACGGCACGGAAGGCGGAGGTATATTCATCCGAGGAAGACACTATTGCCCGCACCACGCGCGCACCGGTAGACCCGCTTACTGCTCACGCCCAGTGCCTGGGTTTGACCATGGGCCAAACTCTCAAGAGCCTGGGCGTGGAGGCACTACGAGCCGATGAAGTGCACGGAGGCAATGCCGCGTTTCTAGGGCAGTGGTCTTCAGACTCGCCTGTGTTGATCACCCAATGCGGGACCGTCGGTGACCCGGGCACCCCCTCCACCAGCTGGATTTACGAGCTGGACCCTGAATCCACCCAACGAGTACTTGCGAGCCCTGGAGGACTGGAAGGAGCGCTTAGCAACCGCTATTACTGGCTGGGCCACTCACGGCCAGCGTTCAACAAGCTGGCGGTTATGTCGCAGGCCACTGGGCTGGACAATTCAGCGCTGCTGCCACCCTACTTTCCAGTGCACCGGGGCGAAGATTACTTGTTTGGCGCAATGGTTGAGCATATTCATCCTCAGTCTGCTGTGCTGCAATATGACTGGTGTATACCGCATTTCCCAATCGAAGAACGAGTCGGCAATGCAGCAGAACCGCCATTAACCGGCATAGGCAGGCTCAATTTCCCCAAACTCATCACCGACAGCACCGATTACGATACGGGAATATCGGCAGAAACACGGATGAGCAACCTGGCGTTGAGAATACTGGCCCTGGCAGAGGCTAGCGACAGAAGCCTGCTTACCCGATATCGACATGAAGTGGCCGAAAACCAAGTTGGTATGGCGGCCAGGCTGACGGCGCGCTTGCAGGATGGCACCGCAAGGCCTGAGCAGTGGAATGCGTGGCTGCAGCAATCTATCAACAACGTGTCTGAAGCTATGGGCATGCCAGCTACTGCAGACAGCTTTGTAGGGAACAAAGATGCGCTAGGCGACGAAGCAGTACTGGCCGAATTCCGCAGCTACGCCACGGGCTTCGCCAAGGCCCTGCAGGCCTGGCCTGCGATGCGCAAAGCCGCAGAACGACTGGGCATGTAGCCCACGTAGCGGACACAACCAGCGGCGCATATCGTGCAAATCCCGGCGGAATTTACCCCGTTTTCGTGGTAACGTTAGCCGCTTCGCAAGGTCTGAATTTATAGCGGCATACCCCGGCGCTCTCAAAGCGAAGCCGGAGCCCCCCAAGAGGTTTGAAAACACGTGCTAGGCAACAAATGGTTAGTTAACGCCCTGCTGGCAGCAGCAGTGCTATTTACCCCTCTCACCCAGGCAGCCACCGAGATGCTGGACCAGGTGGTGGCCATCGTCGATGACGACGTGATCATGGCCAGCGAGCTGCGCGAGCGGTTGGCAGCGGTAACCCAGAATCTGCAAGCGCGGGAAGTGGAGATGCCCCCGGAGGATGTGCTCATCCGGGAAACTCTGGACAGGCTTATTCTGGAAAGCATCCAGATGCAGATGGGTAACCGGGTGGGCGTGCGCATTTCAGATGCGCAGCTCAACGACGCCATGACACGCATGGCCGCTCAGAACCGCTTGACGCTGGACCAGTTCCGCTTTGCGCTGGAGCAGGAAGGCCAGAGCTACATCGCCATGCGCGAGCAGATCCGCAAGGAAATGATCATCCAGCGGGTGCAAGGGGGCAACGTTAACCAGCGCATCCAGATTACCGAGCAGGAAGTGGATAACTTTTTGGCCACCGAAGAAGGCCAGAAAATGACCCAGCCGGAGTACCGCATTGTGCAGGCGCTGCTGGCGGTATCCCCCGATGCCACCGAAAAAGAAGTGGCAGACGCTGAAGGCTTCATCGACCGCATGCTGGCGCGCATTCAGGGCGGCGAGCCCTTCGAGCAGGTGGTTTCACAAGCCGGCCGTTATCAACTCAGCGGCGGTGACCTGGGCTGGCGCAAGCTGGACGACCTGCCCTCGATTTTTACCGACATCGCCCCCACTCTGAAGTCTGGCGAGACCGGCAAGGTACGCAGCCCCAGCGGCTTCCACCTTGTTTACATGGTGCAGAACCGCGGCGGCTCTGAGTTGGTTAACCAAACCGAGGCCCGCCACATTCTGGTGAAGCCCTCAGAGATTATGACTGACGAGCAAGCCCAATCACTGGTAGCAGAGCTCAAGGGACGCATAGAGGGTGGCGAAGAATTCGCCGAAATGGCCAAGCAGTACTCTGAAGATATCGGCTCTGCACAGGAAGGCGGCGAACTCGGATGGACCACACCTGGCCAAATGGTGCCAGAGTTTGAAAAGGCCATGGCCATCACCGAAATAGGCGAAATCAGTGAGCCGGTAAAAAGCCAATTCGGCTGGCACATTATTGAAGTAACGGGCCGGCGCGAACAGGACATGTCACAACAAATCGCGCGCAACCAGGCCATGGAATTCATGCACAACCGCAAGTACCAGGAAGAACTGGACGCCTGGCTGCAGAAGATCCGTGATGAGGCCTTTGTCGATATCAAGTAAATGGCCATGACTATCCCGCGAATCGCAATTACTTCGGGAGAGCCAGCGGGAATCGGGCCGGACATACTCTTACAGGCCGCCACGCAAGACTTTCCGGCCCAGCTGGTGGCCATCGCAGATCCAAAACTACTGCGGGACAGAGCAGAGTTGCTGGGCCTTAAAATCGAGCTCACAACATTCAACCCAAACGCTGAGGCCGCTGCGCATAAAGCTGGCGCCCTGCAAATACACCCCACCATTATGCCCGCGCCATCCTCCCCGGGGCAGCTAAACCCAGCCAATGCGCCCTACGTTATCGAAACCCTGCAACTGGCAGTTGATGGCTGCATGAGCGGGCCTTTCGATGCAATGGTAACGCCGCCGGTACAAAAATCGGTGATCAATGACGCGGGAATTCCCTTCTCAGGACACACCGAATTTCTGGCAGACGCTACTCAAACACCAAAAGTTGTAATGCTGCTGGCCACCGACACATTGCGTGTGGCTCTGGCCACTACCCACCTGCCCCTGGCGGCTGTGCCCGAGGCAATAACGGGCCAGCTGCTGGAGCAAACCCTGAACATTCTGCACACCGACCTGACAGAAAAATTCGGGTTGGCCACACCGCGCATCGCCGTTCTGGGCCTGAACCCCCACGCCGGAGAAGGCGGCCACATCGGGAGGGAAGAAATCGACACGATCATCCCGGCCATGGAGCAGATGACTGGGAAAGGATTGAATTTAATCGGCCCACTGCCCGCCGATACCGCCTTCAACCCGAAAGTTCTGGATAGCTGCGACGCGGTACTGGCCATGTATCACGACCAGGGCCTGCCTGTGCTGAAATATTCAGGCTTCGGCAATGCGATCAACATTACCCTGGGGCTGCCAATCATTCGGACCTCGGTTGACCACGGTACTGCGCTGGATTTGGCGGGGAGCGGTAAGGCGAACGCTAGCAGCCTTATTCGGGCGATTGAGGTTGCGATTGAGATGTGTGGCAGCGCCTAAATGAAGCCCAGCACCGGCACCTACCGGCCAGACATAGACGGCTTACGCGCCGTTGCAGTCATACTTGTGCTGCTATGGCATTTGGATGTGGGGTGGCTGAGCGGCGGCTTTGTAGGCGTTGACGTATTCTTTGTCATCAGCGGCTATCTGATTACCCGCCTGATCACCAATGAGATCAACAACACTGGTAGCTTCAGCCTGCCTCGCTTTTACCTGCGACGGCTACGGCGACTCTACCCCGCGCTGCTGGCAACACTGGGCGCATCCTTCGTAGCTGGCGCCATCCTACTTTCACCGAGTGATCTGCAACGCTTCAGTGGGGCGACGCTAGCTGCAGCATTCAGCCTTTCCAATCTGTATTTCTGGCGGGAGTCGGGGTACTTCGACCTATCGGCTGAATCAAAACCTTTACTACACACATGGTCCCTAGGCGTTGAGGAGCAATTCTACCTGCTATGGCCGTGGCTGTTGGTTCTATTGGCCCTACCAAGGCCAAAATGGGTAACTCCCATCGGTCTGCTTGCAACAGGTGTCGCCAGCCTCTACGCAATCAGGTTTTTGTCACCGGACGCTGCCTTCTTTTTAACGCCCTTTCGGGCCTTCGAATTCGTTATAGGTGGCCTACTAGTTTGGACAAAGCCAGCAACTGGCAAGCTCAGGCCCGCTGCAGAACTGGCATTGCCACTGGGCATCGTGATGATTCTGTTGGCAGCTACCAGTTTCGACGGCAATACTGACTTCCCAGGCATCAACACACTACTCCCCTGTATTGGCGCTGCCCTGATCATTTGGGCAAGCAACCCACCCTACCTGGGCCGCGTGTTAAACAACAGGCTATTCGTAGGGATAGGCCTGATCAGCTATTCCATGTACCTGGTTCATTGGCCACTGATTACATTCTGGAAGTACTACACGCTGAGTGATTTATCAGTTGTTGATAAATCCATTCTGGCTCTCGGTACTGTACTTCTTTCAATTCTAAGTTATCGCTGGATTGAGCTTCCCTTTCGACGAAAACCTCAGCACATAAAAGCAAACAGTCGCTTTCTTTTCGCAATAACGATGGGCAGCCTCATCATCGCCTTACCCAGTGCCCATGCTTGGAAGACCGCAGGGTGGGCTTGGCGGCTACCTCCCGAGATAAATGAAAGTGTGGAAGACATGCGGGCCCGAAGAGCAGAATATTGGGGCGACTGGAAGGTAGGGGTAGACAGCGTTGAGGACTTCTCAACAGAAAAGCTTTCGGTATTGGTTATAGGTGACTCTCTGGCCCTGGATGTGGCCAATATGTTAGTGGATAGGCCAGGAATCGAAGTCCACTATTTGGGAACAAGCTACAAGTGCAAGAGCTTTACACGCCCAAGGGACCCGAAAGACGCGAAAATGGCTGCGCACTGCCCTAAAAATATCAGTCGATTCCAGAATGCCTACCCAACAGTTGATGTTGTCGTACTAGCCGATCAATTCTCCACCTGGGCACCCGACCTGGAAATCATACGGAACATCAATGTTTTAAGAAACGCCGGTTATTACGGTCCATTGCTAATCTATGGTGAAAGGCCTATCTATAACGAGATACCGGCAAACCTTGTACTCAAACACGGAAGACTTCAAAGTGCCGGAAAATTCACTAGCGAGCACTTGCTATACAGCCCAAAAGAAATGCGTGAGGCGGTTGATAGAGCGAAAAAATATTATGAAAATAAGGGTATAGGATATTACTCTCCCGTCGAGGCTCTTTGCCCGTCAGAAACCTGGTGTGACATACTCACCCAAACTAACAAGGTCATCTATTTCGACACCAAGCACTTCACACTGGATGGAGTTAAGATGGTCGCACCGGATTTTATTGATTACCTCGGCAATTTTGTGTCGAGCAACAAGACCGCATCATCATGACAGCGTCTGACAGTTCAACGGAGCAAGATCGAGAAAACAGAGCAGTATGGACGCGTGCCTTCAAACATGCGCTGATCGCACTAAGCGCGGCCTCGGTAACACTCACTGCGATTTACAGTATCTGGTTTTTCGAGTTTCACCCCGAGTTCGAAAGGTTTAGGGATTCTGACGCTCCGGCTATAACCATCCCGGGGAAACGCTTTCGCCCCGTCATGGCTGGTGCGGGAGGCATTGCCGGCAACTCAGCGGTTATCCAAGAACTTAAAGACGGCCGAGCAGCCATAGGCTTGAATAGAAGATTTGACGCAGAAGATTACCCGTTCATCAAAATTGAGATGGAAGGCCTCACCCGGTTCACAAATGCCACCATATTTTGGCGGCTGGCCAGTAATCCGGAGGAGCTATACTCACTACCGTTGAATAGATCAGGGGATGGTGTAACGCAGGTGGCCATGGTTTATGGCGGAGAAAACTACAAAGGGAAAGTCGTTGAGTTAGTAGTGGCCTTTTTCGATGGGCCAGCTCTTGGTTTTTCAAACAATAATGAGATACCGATCAAACTCAAAAGCGTGAAGCTTTTACCGCTGTCTGCCTTGGGCGTAACCAAACAGATTTTTGAGGACTGGACAAACCCACCGCTGTGGCAGGGTTACTCGAACAATATCGTTAGGGGAATCCACAAGAACGGCATGATATTTCCAAATCTGGTGCTCAATCTGCTCGTTCTAACATCGGTAATAATACTTGTAACAATAAAATATAGCCCCGCCAAAAAATGGCTGAGCGGCACTTCGACTATTAGAACTATTTTAGTCACAATCGCACTGTGCTGGGTGTTGGGCGACTTATTGCGCTGGCAATGGCGTATTGAACAACTGAGAGATACCCACCAGCGATATAGCGGTCTACCATTGGAAGAGCGTATAAGAAACAACCCAATACGCTGCGCGCGATTTCCTGATGACTGCCGGGCAGATCTGTTGCCTTACTTTTGATAAGGCTCCTTATCGCGCCTAATCCACTGTTTTATCTGGCTTTTATAGAGATTCGTTTCGCAAAATCCTGGAAACCTCCACCAAGCTAACTTATAAAAGAGAGTTTTACATATTCAAGCTTAAGCTGGTCTCCAATCTCAGTTAACCTGTATGGACATACAGTCATCGAGAGCCCCAGCTATGGCCGCTTCACTCCCCAAGCTTTCCGGGCCAAAGACGCCAAAAGGAAAAGCTACATCATCGCGCAATGCCACCAAGCATGGCCTGACCGCCGTGCACCCAATAACGGTAGAGGAAGACAAGCGACTGCAGTATCTGATCAAACAACTAAAGAAGGAGTATCGCCCTCAAACAATCACGGAGGAACTGCTGATAACGCGTGTGGCGAATATCCAGGTTCGCATTGAGCGTGTTCAGAAATTGGAGAGGGCCTGGTATGACGAGGCGCGCCGAGATGCCGAGGACCTGGACAAGATTCTCGAAACCCTCGACGAGCCGCTAGAGCACAAACAGGCCTTTGCACTTTCGATTGCCAGAGGCCAAAAAGAAGACTGGGAAACCAAGCTAGCAAACCTACCCATTGAGCATCATCGCGACCTGCTATTGGAACTGTCTAAGGCAATTCATACGGATTACGTACCAGAGGACTATGATTCATTTGCCGTCGATTTCCCGCTGCTAAACCAGCGAATGTATCTGTATTGTCAGGCTTTTGATTTTGAGCCGAAGATTTTGCTGATGGATCTGGAAGAGTTTCCAAAGGAAACGTGCAAGTGGCTAGCGGATTTCCCGGCTTTCGATGAACTTGTTGCCAATTACGATGCAGACGAGTTCTCCAGCGAAGTCTCTGAATCGTGCGCCTCGCACGCGATCAACTTCCGCACCCTCATCGATTCAACGCACAAGCGGTTACGCAAAAAATTGGCCGTGCAGTCCATTACTATGCAGGTAGCGGCAGATATGGAAACAAAACCATCTGTTGCTGCACCAAAGAAAGAACAATTGGAACAATTGATTCGCTACAGCACGTCGCTGAACAATCAATTTTCAAAAGCGCTGGGGGAGTTACGGCATGTAGTGGCCGGACGAGAGCGCCTTAACTGACTAACTATCTTTTATGTACAGGACCACACCTGGATTCTTCCCAGGGTCTCCCGTGAATTCGATTCCTGCGCTTTCGAGCGTCAACTTGATAACGTTGAGAGTGCTCTGATTTGTCCTACCGGACGTAGCATCTGATTCGGCCCTTCTCACAGTAGCTAAGCCCAAACCTGATCGCTCCGCTAAATCCTTTCCATTCCAGCCTAGCAACGCTCTTGCGGAGCGTATCTGCGCAGCAGAGATATTATTTGACATATACGATTCTTTTGATATCTTCTATCTTTCTCAAGCAAATCGAGAGGCAAGACAATGATCGACGAAATCTTCGCCAAATTCGAGGGGGCATTCGCAGAAAATACGCTTCGCGCATATCACTCAGACTTTGAACAGTTCTCTTATTGGTGCCACACGGCAAGCGTCGAGCCACTTGACCCCTCTGAGCAAGATATCGCAGCGTACGTGGAAGCGGTGCAGGATCGACTCGCAACCGCAACCATCCGACGCCAGATCGCCAGCCTGAGTACAATCCTCAAACTCAGTGGTCGTCAAGATATGACCAAGGCACCCGAAGTAATCCTAGCTTTGAAACGCATGCAACGACGAAAGGGGCGCGCACAAAAACAGGCGGTGCCTCTTACCAGAGACATAAGGGACCAACTCCTTTCAGTATGTAGCTCTGATACGAAGGGGCTTCGCGACCGGGTTTTACTCCATCTAGGCAGCGATACGATGCGGCGCAGAGCAGAGTTGTGCCGCTTCCGATTCGAAGATCTTGAACAGTTGCCGAATGGCAGGGTCGCCCTACGATTAGTTTTTTCGAAGACAGACCAACTGGGCAAAGGGAAGATCGTGCCGATAAGCCCTCCTACCCACCAACTGTTGCAACAGTGGGGCGACAGGTTTAGTCAAACCGGATTTATACTGCGCGGGGTATCGAAGAACGGTGCCATCCGAGAATCGCTCAACCCAGCCAGCATTAACACCATTCTCCAGAGGTTGCAGAAGATAGCTGGCATCAAAGACATCGGTCAACTGAGTGGACACTCGTTTCGAGTCGGAGGCGCAATTGACCTTCTTGAGGAGGGTGAGCCCTTAGAGCGAATCATGCTTCGTGGTGGGTGGCAGTCCGAGTCTACCACCATAGGCTACCTCCGCAGTTGGCAAGCCGTCACGTCCACCACCACCTAGATCACCGTAGGGAGCTCACTTGGTAATAGGATTGTGTAATCCACTCCTTAAGCCGCTTGCATAACGTAAACGATCTTTCGCACATTTGAGGAATGGACGGCACCTCCAGAGTTGATGCGATTGAGCTGCGAAGCTTAATCGGGCAACAGAAGAAACAACTGCCATGGACCACGATAGCGAGACCAGGACACTGGGTAAAATCGTTCAAATCGATAAGGCAGGGATATAGGATCACCTCGTGAACTGGTCCGGGTACGAGTCAATGTTCTATCCCTCAGAAACATCGATTACCTATTGCCGACACCGCAAACTCGCCTCTAGTTGTCTGTAACTGGTCCCACAATTTTGTTACTCATCGCTTCCAGTGTCTTAACCAATAATAAAGAGATTAACGTAAAAACTGGAATAGATAGCCTACTATGTCCTGTATCAGCTCCAGGAAGAGCATGCCGCAATCCGTCATCTGTAAATAGGGAAAGCCACAACATAAGAATCAACAGGGCACAGCTTAGCAAAATGAAAATGTAGGATGACTGAAAACGCCGATCTTGACGGCTTACTAGGGGCAGTAAGGCACAGCTAAGCAGAAATAAAGATAATCCAAGATGATAACTTTGATTTAGAACCCGACTAGTGATCTCCGTAAGAAAAAGCTCATTAGTTCCCACACTATTTAGTTCTAGCTCCCGTCCTCCGAAATTGATAATTCTTTGTTCACTGTCGAAAGCTATTGACAATATCCCCAGGTCGACAGAAATCCCCGTTTGCCATATCGCCGCGAGAAACGCGATAGCTGCGATCGCTATACCGAGAAAGACGCGCCGGCTATAGAAGAAAATGGCGACAAAAGCGTAAGCGACGATTGGTGGCATAGCATATGCGAGTCCCGTGTTCTTTATGTACGGAAGGCAAAGGAGGAGAAACAATCCGAACACCAAAAACGTTCTTGAGGACTGTGTGATTCCTATACTTATCAGTGCGCATCCACCTACGATGGCGGCGGCTACGAATATTTCCCCATACCCAGCTAATATTGTATGGTTCTCAAGCAGTGGTAGGGAAATAAGTGACATAGTCGCAATCACAGTGCTTATCACGGAGCGGGTACTTTGCCATGCGAAACCCGCAACGATAAGCATCAAACTCAGAAAGCACATAAACCATGGAACAACGGCCCCCATGCCGAGATCTGTAATGGAAGCACTCCATCCAGACCACGCAAGTACCAGGTACAGCGTGATAGGGTGTTTATCCCAAATCAGTTGAAACGGTTTTTCCCACGACGCATCGGAATGTTCAATAAAGGCATAAGCTTGTTGGCCCCAATACCCCATGACGTCCCAACCTTGAACAGGATTTTGGAGATTCATTGCAGCCGACCAAGCCACGTAAAACGCCGGTATTGACAAGATAGGCCATCCTAGAAAGCCGCCACGAAGGTTTATCCCTTGGCTGAACGTGTAAACGAAGAGCGGCATCACAAAGACGATGGTAATTAGAACGAAGGCTACAACAAATTCATCAGACAATAGCGGCTTCCCGTAGCAATCTGAGGCACGCAGAACGAGTGCTATGACGAGATAACCTATGAAACCACTCACTCCGATCAAGATGGAACTAAGACCGCCGCTTATTGACTGTCTTAGACACACAATGGTAGTTATTGATGCGCCCAGCACCCAAGGCATTGTGGCCAGAGCAATGGCTATGGAAACCGAAACCAGATTATGCAAATGTCATTTCCGTATTTTTGCTTGCGCTTCAATGATGCAGAAAGCCAGATATGTGGGGCAAAGGCATGCAGCTCGAATGGTCAGGGTGGCCCCATTAAGGCTTCATAAATCAACTGCTATGGTGGGTCAAACCTCTTCTCTATTTCTGCGGGAAGAACTGCATCAGTTTATTAACGTTCTTAAAGAATAGCGTAATGAACCCACCGACACGGTGGGCGCGGATCGATCGATAGTCCTCGCGGCTTTTCTGTATCAAATGCTCTATAGATCGGTTGCTCTCCCCACCAACCCTCATCTTCACCATAACCTCAGGCAAGTACGCCAGCTTAATGTTGGCTCGAAGTAGCCACCTCAGTATGGCCTCATAATCTGCGGCAATGCGGTACTCTTCGTTGTAGTCGCCGAACTTCTCAAAGACTTCGCGGCGTAGATATAACGTAGGATGTGGCGGCATCCAACCCCACCAAAGTTTTCTTACTTGATACTCGCCAGCTCTCCATCTACGAATTACATTCTGAGGCTCCTTCGCCGAAACATACTCTAAGTCTCCAAAAACACCGTCAATACTTTCATCTTTAAAGATTTCCGCAACATGCTCCAAAACTTTTTCATGCGCAAAGAAGTCGTCAGAGTGCATGACTCCCACCACTTCACCCGAAGCGCGGGATATCCCACGATTTATCGCGTCGTATATTCCGTAGTCAGGTTCACTCACTAATTGTAAACGTGAATCTCCTATGTCCGATAGTAAATCAAGAGTACCATCACTAGAGCCGCCATCTTGCACTAAGAGCTCGACATCGGTATGACTCTGACTAAGCACGCTATTGGTTGATTGAGCGATGGTTTCGACTCGATTCAGCACAGCTGTTACTATTGTTATCTTCATTTTTGTAAACCAATCTTCTTCAGCTGCTTTGCGCATAACTCAACAGCGTGCGGTTGTACGCATCTAGTGTTTGCTTAGCTACTAGATCAGGAGAGAAGGGCGCCGCTGCTTGCCTCGCATTGTTTCCTATAAAGCTTCTCAGCTCGGCGTTACCCAACAGCTCGGCAATTCTCTCTGCCATTTCTATATGGTCGTTTACACGAACAACGAACCCTGAACGGCCAGACTCGATATGTTGTGAGACATCGCCGACATCGGTGCTTACTACTGGGCAACCCATTGCCATTGCCTCCCAAACAGAAATTGGGGAAGATTCCGCGATTGAGCTACACACATAGGCGTTGAAACGGGCAAGATAGGGTCTCACATCGGAACTAGCCCCTACAAAGTGAATATTCTGGAGTCCTTTTTCCTCCGCGAGTTGTAGTAGCTGACTGAGGTAATCGGACTGCCTCTCGAAGACTGGCCCTACAATCACAACATGTGGTGAAAATCCAAGGGAACGAAGATGAACTGCAGCTCGAATGAGTACGTCAATGCCCTTTACAGGGCTAACATTGGCTACCGTGCCGATCACCAGCTCTGCAGAGCCAATCGCTATCTCAGAAACCTGCGGATGATCCAGATAAGGACTAAAATAGTTGAGATCGACTGTGGAAGGAACTATTGATTGCGGTCGCCCTGGACGAATTAGGTCACTATAGTACTTCTGTGAACTCTTTGAAGCGTAGATGAATGCACTCGCCATTGGCTGTAAAAGGCGAAAAATATTCCTTACCCACAACGGCATTGATGTATCATTTAGGTGCCAGATAGACGGCTTGCCCGCGATCCATGCCGCCATAATTGCCTTGTACTGCCAACTGCCACCCGATGCATGTACAAGATCTATCCGCTGTTTCCGAATCCAATAGGCAAGCCAGAGCACTTCGAATGGCGAAAGTAGTACGTAAGCGACAAGTGTACGCCATTCCTTTGTTATACGCGTGATTGGCAGGGTGAAGAATGCTACGTTATTCGTTGAGCAGAGCTCACGGAATGCACCTGAATTGACTCGTGGCATGACAATCAACGTTTCCACGGAGACTGAAAGCGCTTTAGCCACTCGCACCATTCGAATCTGCGGGCCACCAACTTTTCCTTCCTCAATTATATTGGCGACGCGCATACAGTACATACATCCCTTCACTAGTCCCTTGGTTTTTTGATCGACCGTCTAGGGCGAATGGGCCAACCTCCATCTCTCGCTAGTTCCGAATCGAGCAAGCTTGCTCCCCTTAGCACAAGCTCAGAACGGAGAAAGTGTCGTTCAAATCAAGAGCGATAATCGAGATAGATTAGCCTTAGCGGTTACATCAATATACAGAGTCACCGTCTTGTGTTCTCTGTAAATATTTTCTTGTTCTATCTTGCCTCAACTACTTGGTGTTTAAAGCAGGAAAATTGGATGGCAAAGTATACATAATTTGCTGACGCACTGGACGGTCTCTTCCAGCTGCAATGGTCAATCTACTCGAGCCGTGACGGCTTTGGCTCCGGAAATTTTCGGTAAATCTTTGGGTCTAGAATCAGATTTTACCAAAGCCATAGCGCAGCTACGTTTACAAGCGAAAGATGGCCACAATGTCAAGATCGGACCAAGCGACTTTCAGAAGTACCGCGCCGAGCTAACATCAGAATCAAATACCCGACCAATATCGCGCATGAAAGCTTCAATAGCCCAATAGGGTGGTACCAAAAGAAGTTCGGCAAAACAAGAATAAACCCTATACTCAGCATGGCGGGCAAAGTCGCAGCCGATTCATTACGCAAACGTAGGGCTACTGTATGTACCTTCTTCACAATCCACCCGACAAACAGCCCACCAAAGATTACCCCAGGTAGACCACCGTTCCAGTAAAGTATATTTGCAATGTGCATACCTCCGTTATAGTCGTAGGGATACTTGCTATAAATATTCGACTCATAAATGCCAAGAGGCCAGAGCGAAAGAGGAAACCGATCTGGAAAAGTGAGGACGTCACTTCCAATTAGGTCGATTACGCCCATAGTTCCCACAAATATATTTGACGCTCCCCCAGGGAGAGAAAACCATGGAATCTCAGATACTTCTCGACGATCGCCTTGAAAGTAATTAAACAATCCCACAACACGAGCTTCGCCTACTAGCACGAACAGAAATAGGACGATAAGGATCAGAGCAACTTGCTTTAGCCGAAACTGAACCAAGTCAAAGGAGTATAGAGATAAAACAAGAACAGCTAACGCCAGCGTCCTTCGCGAAGTTAGAAGCGCAAAAGTAATGACAACTATATAAACTACGGCTATAACTCTCTGCCGCTTTCTTCCGCCCAAATATGATAAAAATATGGCCGCATTAACATTGAACATTTGATTGACCAAAGAACTATATGGGGCGTTGCCTGCAGATTTGACTTCCCCGTAACTACTCCATAGCACTGTGCCTTTCTCTAGAAACATCACCAGCAAAGCTAGCAATAAGCTAAACAATGGAACAAGGCACCATAGCGGCAGGATATACCGTTCTAGCCGACCAATACTTTGAGCGGTTTTGGCCATTACCGCGCCAATCATTAAACAAATACAAAAACCAGATATTAGGTACGTAGAAGCAATCTCCAAAACTTGATCATGCTGAAGATCGTAATTCAGCCTCGTGAAATATTCATAGCCAAGTATGGCAGTCACACCAGGAGTTAATGCCGGGTATATCGCGAATAGCGACGCGAAGATTGGAAGACTAAAAAGGGGATGGCTTAACTGGTAATAGGCCAGCACCAATAAGATTATGAAAGGTAAAGCAATAGATAACTCGTAGCCAATCGAAGTATGCGAGAAATTTGCAAGTTCGTATATCACGAAAGTATCAGCGACTCATGTGAGCAACGGTATTACGGTTGACAAGAATAATGCCTAGGACGATTAGGGCCAGTCGACAAACTACAACAAATAGGTATGCTATGACGAAGCCAACGCCGCCAAAATAGACACACATCAGCGGTACCAAGAAAAGCATAAGAATAAGTGTCATTGAGCTTATTCTCATCGAAACCCTCTCGTGGCCAGCCATGTTCAATAGAGCCGTAAGTGGCCCGATGAAAGCAATTAGGAAGTGAGCCGAGGCTATTACCCACAGGTACAACCTTGCCGGAACAAATTCATCACCCAGCAGTGCTAATGCATCCTCCGACCAGAGAAAGAGAACGCCGAGTAAGATCAGTGACATCGACCCGCTTATCAGTAAAGACCCTTTGATCAATCGACTTAGCTCTCCTTGAGACCCGATCCGAGATAATTTGGCAATTCGCGGAGAGATCACCGGAGTTATAGCAAGCACAGGAAAACTAACCAGAAGTGCAAAACGCTCAGCGGACCGAAGTAGCCCAATATCACTTTCATTCAGAAACGGGGCCGCGAGAAGAAAAGAGCCAGCTTGCGTAAGATAACCCGCCAGTGCAATTATCGTAAACTCAAAACGCCCAGCATCCAGCTCATGTGGCCTGTCCCTCTCGCCTCTGGAGACTATCATCCCTGAAGACGAGTCACTTAGAAACTTAGATGATGCAGCCAGAATCAGGCTCAAATTCGCTGCAAAAAATGCCCAAGACAAGTATGTCTGATCAGGTGCCGTCGATAGTGAAAGGAAGACAAGAAAGTAAATTGATGTAAGTATCGATATTCCGCCGATCTCAAATAGCGGAGCAATCCACGACAGCGACTTACCTTTATAGTAGCCTGCTACCAGCGCCAGCACAGTAAGCGCGGTAAGCGCGACGGGCATTAGTACAACTGTTCCAGGAAACGGCTTTCCCAAGGCTCCGCTGAATAGTAGCGCAGACCCAATTACACCTAGGCAAACGGCTGGGACTACAACTTTCAAGACGCCCCATTGCAGAAGGAAGTTCGAAGCGGTAGAAGATAAGCCACTTTCTGCCCAAGCTACGGCTCTTATTATTATTACATCCAACCCGTACTTGGCAAGAATAGCAAGAAAACCGAGGAGACTCAGAAACACAGTAAATTGACCGAGGCTTTCTGCTCCAAAGCTCCGTGCAATTAGGATGCTCAACACTAGACCTCCAAGTGCGGTAAACGCACGTGAAACTAGTGTTAGGGCTATAGCGAAAAGGTCTTTACCCACTTGGAACTTCCGTACTTACAAAAAAGCTGTCTAGTGTTGATCTTTGACTTTATAGAAGTGATTCTCTCGCGTTGTGCCGATCAGTACCATTCGATTATGGGCTAGACACAGTGTTTAAAGTTACAAAGCGTTACATGTATCGGAGCTCTCAATCCTCCAGATAGAAAGTATGACGGCCATGTTCTAATCAATACATACACCAGCTAGAACCGGACTATGAATGTGAAAAGATCTTGGCAATCACACGCTTGCGAAATGCCGGAAGATCTGACTATCGGACGCGTGAATATAGAGGCAGCAGAAAGCCGTGAAGCCCGGTAACTCGAAGGCACGGAATTCATTCTGAATACAAACAATCTAAGAAGCCCCGATCACGTTCTAGTGAAGCTAGTGCTATCGACGTTGCCCACGTAATCTCGCTCAAGATAGGAGGTCATTGGGGAAGCTCACAGGCTGGCCACCTAGCCGATTGGATCGTTCGGAAAGCTCTGCGATCATGCTCCATGCAGCGCTTTCTTCGATTGAAATATCTAAGGGGGCTCCTTCTCTCAGATTGCGAATCACTCTCATATTCATCAAGCCATCCATTCCAGGGTGACCGCCTTTCAAGGACAGGGATTTTTCCCAGTCAACTTTTAGGATCTCAGGTCGAAAAGCCCTCATTACTACCTCCGTCTTTTCTTCGTCCGTCCACTTGTGAAAGTTAGTGCGTTCTGACGAGCTTAGCTTTGAATATATTTCCAAAGGCAGTGGCGACTCCCCCCTCATGAAATCCAAAGAGAATCTAGTAGGGAATCCAACAGCGACGCCACGTGTACCCTGCACGCGATTCGTCCGAGTGTATGGGCGCGGCGTGCTTTCGTCCCAAACCAATTTAATGAGCCTATTTTTAGATGTTCTTATCATCGTTATGTTTGTGTCCCCACCCCGAAAATCAATCTTGCGCAGCTTCGAATCGGGTTTAGAGAATCTAGTCACCCATTCTCTATGGTTTCTAGCAGGAGAACTGAAGGAAGATAGACTCTGGAAGTAATCACCAGATTCCTGATAGCAACCCAGATATTTTGATATCGGGCCAACAGCATGCGTTGGATAAAGATTTCCAGATCGAGTTGCCCAATGATTCACACGCCATACGCCCGAGCCATGGCCACTATCCACGTCAGCAAGCCGGTGCCGCAAATCATGTACGTAGGCTCCCTCTGCATAACCTATTTCACCAAGTAAACCTGAGTGAACGATTTCTTTAAAAGTGAGCTCTTCTTCTCCGAAACAGACATTCTCCAGCACCATGCAGGACGCTCTTGAACGCTTAGCTCTTTCGACAATTCTAGCGCAGCCGCGAACTGTAACGGCTAAGGGTATTTCGACAAGAGCATTAATATCTAAGTCCAAGCAATCTAGTGCCATTTGCTCGTGCCAGTCCCATGGCGTACAGATATACACCGCGTCAGGACGCGATTGAGCCAACATCCTTTTGTAATCAAGCGGTCCCTCTTTATATACGTGTATTTTCTCGACGGGACGCTTCGATACAGCTCTCAGTTGAGATAGGGCCGATGTAATGCTTTCTTCTCGCAAATCACAGAGCCCAACAATTTCCGTATCGTCGAGCATACCCAACTGCAAGAGATGCTTTTTGCCGCGATTGCCGACCCCGATAACTGCGACTCTCACATTACCTGCGATTGCCGGACTTTGTTTACCCTGATGCCGAAATATGAACCTATTGTCTTCCTCCGGGAAAACACTGGTGGCACTTATGCCGCCTAGAACTCCAAACACTGATGAAAAGAAGTCCCTCCGTTTCATAATCCTTTACTACCATTGCAGGCGCTAATTTCGAAGAACATTGTCGACTATTCTCTACTACCAAAACTAATTCTGTGGCGATTGGTGCAGGACTGCTGATTCAGATTGCACCGGGATCTTAGAAAAATTGCTCTCATTTATAATCTACTAGGTCGTGGATGGCATTCAAGGAGTTTTCTATACCAGTGTCGCGAATAGCGGCAAACGCATCACTACTGAAATGCTTCTGCCAGTTACCCACCGCCCCCTCGCGAACGAATGACATTTCGGAGCCGTCTTTTTTTTGCAGCTCAGCCGCTTTCTGGGCTCTCGCGAAACTATGTCGATCAGCAATCTCTACAGCCAGCTCGGCATTAAGCATTGCTCCCGTTAGCTCGTGAACTACGCGTGCGAGCTCCATCGCTGTATTCAGGCGAAGAGCCGCATAACTAGTTTGGACAGTTCCAGGCCGTCGCGCCCAAACAGACACGAATTCTGTCCAGGAAAAACGAGGACTGACAGGGGTTTCTGATATAAATCTTATGAAGTAAGGCAAGTTTGCGAAAATATTTGAATAGTCTTTGAAAGGGCAGCGAGATTTCATCATACTCACTAGCGTAGAATTGTGATGTTCGTTGATGAAATAGCAGTGGTAGTAGAACGAGACCAGCAGGTCACGCGGATCACGCCACAGCACAACCACGTTCCGCAGACCAAGCGGGTATAAAAAGTGTCCATGTGTCACACTCCTTTCAAATCGGATAGGCGCATTCCGGCGGAATGGCACATCCAGGGCATCAGAAAGCATCTGCGCGAGCCAAGTGCCCCCCGACTTTGGGAACTCGTTGACGACGTAATAGGGCAAAAGACCGGAAAACGTGCGCACGAAGGCCTTGTGCCGGACAGCAGGCCAACGCTCCCTAAAGCGAGGGAAATTCACTACAATACAGCGCTCTCTTTGAAGTACGCCATCAGAGCTGCACGGCTCAGTGCTGATTCTTCAGCCGAGTTATAAGGCCGATCAGGGCGTGGGTGCTCAACTAGGCGTTCATACCTCGGTGCGGATGCATCAGCAAACGCCGATAGAGTGACGAAGAAATCGCCATACTCGAACGTTCGGCGCACCTCCTCATCGTTCATTAACTCTTCGTACATCTTTTCGCCAGGTTTCGCTCCGATTTCGATGATCTCGATCTCTCCTCGGGGAGCTAGTGCCTCATGCATTACGTGGGCAATATCTTCGATGCGAGCGACTGGCATCTTGGTGACCATTACCTCGCCACCCGTTGCTAGCCATACTGACTCGAGCACCAAACGCACTGCCTCTTCGAGAGTCATAATGAAGCGAGTCATCTGCCGATCCGTAAGTGTGATGGGAACTCCGGCTTCGATTTGACGGCGAAAAATTGGCACAACAGAGCCGCGCGAACCCAAGACGTTGCCAAAGCGCGTCGACGCAAATATCGTACCTCCATTGCTCGTCTTAATATCAAGACCTGTTGCGCTAGTCTCTGCCGCGGCGGTCATTAGCCGCTCACCCATCAGCTTTGAAGTCCCCATCACGTTAGTGGGATTCACTGCCTTGTCAGAAGAAGTGAAAATTACACGCTCTACGCCGTTTTCTTGTGCTGCATTTATGACGTTCTGAGTGCCCATAATGTTGGTGGCAATTGCCTGAGAAGGGCTATCCTCACATAGGCCTACATGCTTCAAAGCTGCAGAATGAAGGACAATGTCAACGCCTCGCATTCTTAGTTTGAGTGCAGCGCCGTCACGAATGTCAGCGAGGTGCCCGGAAACTCTTCCACTACTGCGGTACTGCTCTATCAAAAAGAAAAGCTCAGTCTCGTTGTTGTCTAGACAAACAACATTTTCCGCTCCCCCGTTTACCAACTGTCTGACCAATTCTGACCCTACCGTTCCGCATGCGCCGGTAACCAATACTGTCTTGCCGTTGAAACGTTCCACAGATTCAGCTCCAGCGCACGCGCGGCATTATTCGCGATGTCTGAATACGATCACGATTCTCAATGATCCGTTCTAACATAGCGCCTAGCACTGCTTCACTCATATAATGTGGCTCAAGACCCAACTCCATCAATCCGCTGTGCGTTGGATTGTAGTAATGCTCTTCTTTTTCTTTTCGAGGATTGGGAATTGACTTGATTTCGACATTCAGACCTAGTTGATTGCCTGCTTGCTGAACACGATCAGCCAGCTCGTTCACTGTGAATGTTTCAGTTAGCTGATTGAAGATGCGCAGCTCGCCAGAGTTGGCAGGGCTTTCCGCAGCCAGACGCACACATTGCAGCGTGTCCCTCAGGTTAAGGTAGCCGCGCGTCTGTCCACCGCCACCGTACACAGTTAAGGGAACACCGGCTACTGCTTGTACAAGGAAACGATTAACCACCGTGCCAAATATATCGTCGTAGTGAAAACTGGGGCAGAGTCGAGGATCCTGATCCGCCTCGTCGGTCGAGAGGCCATATACCGGCCCCTGCATCAGGTCAGTTACACGCAAACCGTAAGTGCGCACGTAGAACCACAAAAGATCCGTATCAAGCACTTTTGTTGTGTGGTAGAGGGACCCAGCCGCACGAGGATAGAGGAAGGTGTCCTTCCGCCCCTTGTGCTCAATGTCAATCCAGCCTTCCTCGATGTCGATATTCGGTGTTCCATATTCACCCATCGTACCTAACTTGACGATGTGGGCCTCGGGCGCGTGCTCTTTTACGGCCCAGATACAGTTGAAAGTAACATCAAGATTGTTCTGGAAGGTTTCGCGCGCCTCTCTAAAACCGCGCATTGAATAAGGTGCGGAGGGCTGCTCAGCGTAGTGGATGATAGTGTCCGGACTAACATCCCTTACCACGTCGAACATGAAGTCTGCATCGGCCAGATTTCCAATCCGGACTTCGATGCTTCCTCCACAGATTGCACCAAATATCGACGCTCGATCACTGAGGCTGGGCAACTGGATGAGTGGGCCGCTGTCAGTTGCTTCCGCCATCTGTCTTCGGAGATAGTTGTCCGCAACCGTTACCTCATGCCCTGCCGATGCAAAATCCATTGCCGTAGGCCACCCTAGATAACCATCACCCCCAAGTATAAGTACCCGCATTAGTTTCTTCCTATTTCTCAGCTTTGCAAAAAAAATTCACCGTAGCCTGGAGACCATCTGTCAAATCGGTTTCCGCCTGCCACCCCAGCAGCTGTGCAGCTTTCGTGGTATCAGAGTAGTTTCGCTCCACATCACCCGCTCGTTTTTCGCCATAGGTGATCTTCGGTTCATGCACTCCAGCCTTCGACAGCGCCGCCACTAGTGCTTCGGTCAACTCATACACTGTCGTCTCTCTGGCGGTGGCTATCTGAAAGGTCTCTCCGCCCACATCATCCACTAAGGCAGACTTGAATACCGCATCGACGAGATCATCGATGAAGATAAAATCGCGTGTTTGCTTCCCGTCGCCATAGATTTCCAAGGGCTCATCATCTAGTGCCTGCTTGGTGAACTTGGCGACAAGAGACATTTTGTGCCCAGATCTAGGTCCGTAGACGTTGCCGAACCGAAGAACGACAGTCTCTACACCGAAGCAGTGATAGTAAGCGGAACAGTAACCTTCTCCACTAAGCTTGGACGCGCCGTAGGGCGAAGCTGGATGTGGTGCCAGTTCCTCGTGAAGTGGCGGCTGCTGAACGCCTAAAGGTGCGCCTGAGGAAGCAAACACAACCCTGCAATTACCTGCTGAGCGGGCAGCTTCTAGAACATTGAGTGTGCCGATAACATTGGTTTCGCAATCCTGAAACGGATTTTCTACGGAAGGTCCGACCCCGGTGTTGGCGGCTAGATGAACAATTACATCAGCATCTTTGCACGCGCTTGCTATATCTTCGCGATTCTTGATGTCACCGACCACAAGGGTGACTCCGTTTGACCAGCCTTCCTGAGCATTCGCATCATTGAAAGCTACCACCGTTGCCAAGTCGTCCCTAGTGCCAACTGCGAGGTTATCAAATATGCGTATAGCGTGACCGTCCTCAAATAGAAGACGTGCGACCAGTGACCGGCCAATGAAGCCACAACCACCAGTAATGAGCCAGTTCACAGTTGTGGACCCCTGTTATGTGTTTTCGAATGAGGAGGCTCAATGACCATAACGCCCGCTGCGCCTGATTCAGAGAACGCTATGTCGCTGGCGGCGAAGAGGCAGTTTTCTCCGCCTGCGATCATGACTTCTTTAACCACCCTGGGCAGATGATCTGGCGAAGTGACAAACATTACCGGCTGGCCGGCCGCTTTTCGCAGCGCAGAAGATACTTCGTCGGCTGAATTTTTGGCAGTAGCCATATTCGTAACTTCTCCCTCCGAGAATAGCTCTCGGTTACGTTGGTCAACTTTGTCGTTCGCAAGCAGTGGCACACCTAGCTCATGGGCTAACTGCCTCCCCCGTGTCAGTCTGCCGCTCTGCGCTCCATTACCAAGCATCACATCTCGCCAATTGGCGTTGTCGCTACTGTAGCTATGAACGAATACAAACGTAACCATGCCAGCCTGCTATCGATGCCTTAAGCCGCCCATCCAGGCTAGGCTTATTGTTTGAAGTTTGGGGAACAGTAGGCAGTACGGATTTCGGTTTCTCTGCCGGCGCCAAGATGGTATCGACCTTCTTTGGTTGCGATAACAAGAGTTATCCGCATTTAGGCACCAACTTCCTGCTCAAGCTTATCAATCTCCACCTTTAACGCCTCATACTCTTGCAGCTTTCTCTTGAGGAAGTGCGAGGCCAGCCGCGTTTTTGCCGCCAGCCCTTTCGGTGTAAGCAAGTAAGCGTAGCGCAACTTGTTTTCACTGCGGCTGAAGTTATCCATTTTTACCCAACCCTTTTCCACCAACGCCTTCAGGCAGTAGTTGGTCGCGCCCAGGCTAACGCCCAGCTTGAGTGCCAGCTCACGTTGGGTAATAACGGGGGAGGCCTCAAGTTCACGAAGCGCTCGCAGGTGTGTTTCAGAGGAATTCAAAGGGAGTGGTGTAAAACCCTGGTTTGGGTGGGCAAAGCATGCCCTGTATTTGCTTCGGGCAGGCTACCGCAGGACATGCATCACACTTTCGTGAAAAACAGCTGCCCACAGTGGTCGCTCGCTATGCTGAACGGGTGCTCAATCAAAACCTGTTCACTTAATGAACAATCTACCATCCTCGCCATTGAGTGGCAAGTTTTAGAAGGCGCTGCCCAGCTGATCCAGCTGCAAAACGATGGGGAGCTCACGCCCCATCAGGCTGAGTAGTAATTCAACCCGGTCGGCATCCCGCTTCATTTGATAGAGGCCATTGAGGCCAGCAAAAGGGCCCTCGAGAATCTGCACCCGGTCGCCGGGCCGATAGGCCGCATCATCCAACTCTCCAACGCCCTTTGCATCATCCTGCTGCGCCTTTAAAAAATCGATAATGCTGGTATCCACCTGTGCCAGCCTGGCACCAAATCTCACCAGGTTCACCACCCCGAGTGTTGAGCGTACTTTGGCGACATCCTGCTCACCCAGGGCAACCTGCAGGAACAGGTAACGGGGGAATAGCGGCGCCGTAAACCACTGCCACTTAGCTTGCCGCCGCTTACGCTGGCGCAGCTGCGGTAGGAACACCTCGAAGCCCTGGCGGCTCAGGTTCACCGCCGCGGTTGCTTCCTGCCGGGGCCTGGTATGCACCGCCAGCCAGATCAAAGCGCAACCCAGGGTGAGGGGCAACATATTGATATAATATTATTTTTAATAGCTTCCACCTGTGGGTTTAGGTAAAGACACGGCGGACTTATGCTTCCGCTCCCGTCCCGAATTCTATAAGATCCTCGGATTCGTATAAAGGCTTTGTCCCTACGCTATGTCACCACTACTGCAACAGGCACTGGTTGCATTCATCTCGACGCTTTGCGCCATCTACGTGCTGGCGCGGCTGGCCCCCAGATTGGGCCTGCTGGATGCGCCAGATCATCGCAAGCTCCACCAGGGCAAGATCCCCCTGGTGGGCGGTATTGCCATTTACCTCTCATTAGCACTGGGCGCCCTGCTCTGGGGGGCCGCCAGTATCTCTATTCTGGCCGAGGGTGGCGGCCTGGCCGTGTTCATGCTGGCTGGTGGCGTGCTAGTCGTGTTGGGCGCTGTGGACGACCGCCATCATGTCAGTGTGTTCACACGCGTGGTGGTCGAGATAGCCGTGGCATTGATCCTTATCGAGGGGCTGGACTTGCAGGTTCATCACCTGGGTAACCTCTTGGGCA
The DNA here is from genome assembly GCA_039964455.1 of Halieaceae bacterium. Taxonomy (GTDB): domain Bacteria; phylum Pseudomonadota; class Gammaproteobacteria; order Pseudomonadales; family Halieaceae; genus CALJFL01. The sequence continues at coordinate 69,568 of JBDVXK010000019.1, forward strand.
CCGGCCACATAACACTGCCCCCCGAACTGGCCTACCCTTTCACTGTTGTCTGTATATTCGGTGTGATTAACGCCTTCAACATGCTGGATGGCATGGACGGCCTGCTGGGTATTATGGTGCTCATCACCTTAATCGGATTCCACCTGTTCACGGTTACACCACCGGGCTTTGTCAGTGTGTTCATAGGTGCCTCGCTGTTGGCGTTTCTGGTGTCAAACCTGAAGTTATCGCCATACATCCCCAAAACCTTTTTGGGTGATGCCGGCAGCAAGCTGCTGGGCTTTATCGTGGTATCGCTTATTCTGGCGGCAAGCTCCGCCCAGATCGGCGGCGAGAAGCTAATTCAGCCGGTAACCGCGCTCTACCTCATTGGCCTACCGCTGTTCGATATGGTCTTCTGCTCTCTGCGACGCGTATACGCTCGTCGCTCGCCTTTCGGCTCAGATCGCACCCACATCCACCACCTGATGCAGCAGCTGGGCATGAGCAACCGGCGCTCCCTCCTTGTGATTGGCGCCGTGGGGCTCTCTGCCCCATTTCTGGGTTTAATGCTGAGTCGCTCAGGCGCCAGCGCGCCCTACCAGTTTTTCATTTTCCTCGGCTGCTTTGTGCTTTATTGTGTGCTCATGAGTCAGGCTTGGCGGGTGGCTGAAAAGCTCAAAAAGCTGGAGAAGAAGGCCAAGCCTGTAAAACTGGCCGTAACAACGCAGAGTAAATCGGCTTAGCCGGTATATATTCAAAGGACTGAGACGCGGTAATGCCCAATATCACAGAGCAAAACAATGGCTATATCCACCATGATTTTCATGATGACGAGATAGACCTCTTCGAGCTAATGGAAGGTCTATGGCAGCAAAAGTGGCTTATCGTCGCCGTTACCAGCGTGAGCGCAGTGGTGGCATTGGCTGCCGTGCAGATTACGAGCCCAACCTACCGTGCTGAAGCGTTTATCAGGACCCCGCTCAGCAGTCAGGTGGCATCCATAGCCGAATCCGGCGTTATGGAACTTACCCCCCAAGACGCTATCCAGCGGGTGGAAGAGGAACTGAACTCGTTAACCCTGCGCCGTAGCCTCTTTGATCGCAATATAAGCGTCCTTTATGATGAGATACCTGCTAGCGAGGACGAACTCAATAGCGCCTTTACCAACAGATTCGATCCGGCTTTAAGTGTGAGCACCCCCAGTCGCGGCCCCAAGGCTAAAGACGAAGATCGGCGCACGCTCTCTTTTGAAAACGCCAAGCCTGCCGTCGCAGCGGCTATTGTGAATGATTTGAGCGAGGCCGCCGGCGAGGCAGCCAAGGCCAACCTTCTCGAAGAATTCAAGTCGACGACCTCTTCGCGACTGCAAAACCTGCGGTTACAATTACAGCAAGCCGTTGCTAACAGGGCGGTTTCAGACAAAGACATCATAGCGCAACTCAGCGAACTAGACCGGCTGAAACGATCACAGCTTGAGGATGAGATAAGCGCCGTAAGAGATATGGCGGCGAAAGCCCGCCAAGACGAAATCATCCGGCTTGAGGAGGCACTCGCCGTGGCCAAGCGCCTGAAAATTACCGAGCCTACCAGCCTGGCCGTTATGGCGCAGAACCAGTCCGACAATTCAGGTTCGGTCGCATTTACTGCCGAGATCTCTGAGGGAGAGGACCCTGTCTACCTCAAGGGCACACGGGTGCTGGGCGCTGAATTGGCTGTTCTCAGGGCGCGCACCTCCGACGATCAGCAGATCACGGAGCTTAGAGAGCTGGAGAAAAAGCTGCAACTACTGGCAAACAATCGAGAAATTGAAAGCCTTCAGGCCAGAGAAAACTTTGAGCCTTTTGTGGCCAACGCCCCCGTGCTGCGTGAGGAAATTAGTAAACTCGAAGGCCTGCTGGCACAAAATTATGACGACGTTTCTCTGATGCGAGTTGACCAGACTGCCATGGTGCCCACAAAACCAATCAAACCCCGCAAATCGCTCATTGTGGCTGCTGCTGTTGTCTCCGGCGGCATGCTCGGGGTACTGATCGCGTTAATTCGCAATGCTGCAGCGGCACGGCGGGAACGGTTAGTGGAGGAGTAGTTTTTTCGTCGCCCTTTAGGCTCACACCGCATTCAGCATCTCGCTGACACGGCCTTTGCCATTATTTCATTAGCTTTTGGTGGCTGCCTGTTTCACTAGTTGCTGGTAACCAGCTAGCACTTCAGCCGTATCACCCTCGGCAGCTACTTTGCCATTTTCCAGCCAGATTGCCCTATCACAGAGCTTTTGCACCTGCCCTTCCATGTGAGACACAAACACCACGGTTTGGTCACCGCTAATACGCTCCTTCATAGCCGCCTCGGCTTTGCCCCGGAACTGGGCATCGCCGGCGCTAAGGGCCTCATCGATAAGCAATATATCCACGTGGGAGATAAGCGCAGTGGTAAAACCCAGCCGGGAGCGCATGCCCGAGGAGTAGGTTTTTACCGGCTCTTCAAAAGAGTCGCCCAGCTCCGAGAATGCCTTGATCTCTTCAAGGTAGCCTTTTGCCTGCCGCTTGCTGGCGCCCTGCAGCATTGCGGATAGCAGCGCATTGTCGCGACCAGATAGATCAGGCTTAAAACCCAGCCCAATGGTGAGCAAAGAGGATGTTTTGCCGGGATACTGGCTCACCTTGCCGCTGTTAGGCGCGAGAATACCGGCCATCACTCGCAGCATAGTGGTTTTGCCCACGCCATTGCGGCCGATGATACCCAGGGTTTCACCTTCAAAAAGCTGCAGCGACACCCCATCCAGCACCCGGTGAACGCCATGGTCAAAGGTGGCCTTGCTGGAGTGGTAACTCAGGTACACCTCGTCCAATTGCAGCATTACGCGCCGGTCGTCTGCACCGCTCATGAAATGAGCACCCGCCGCGCCAGAAACTGGTTACCCCGATGCATGGCCCTGCCTACGATCAGGCACACCGCGCCAGAGCCAATGCCCACTACTCCCAGGTGCAACCAATCCGGAGCCTGGTTATACATAAGCACCTGCCGGTAGGCATCGAGGATGAAGGCCAGCGGGTTAACCGCCAGTAGCAGCTCAGTTTTTGCCGGGTCACCCAGGGCACGCACATCCCAGAAGATACCCGAGGTAAACATCAGGAAGATCATCATCAGGCCTATTACCATGCTGAAATCGCGCATGAAGCACACCAGGCAGGCACCCACCAGTGAACAGGCCACAATCATCAGGTAATTCACCCCCACGATAGGCACCAGTGCAAGCCAGGTTGCCGACGGTCTGTAGCCATACATCAACAGCACAGCAAAAAGCAGGAGAAATACGGTTACCTGCTTATACAAGCCCTCCTGTATCACTGCCAATGGGAACAAGGTTTTCGGTACATTGATTTTGCCCACCAGCCCCCTATTGGCCAAAATGCTGTTGGAGGCCTGGTTCACGGACTTGGAGAACCAGATAAAAGCCAACTTGCCGCACATTAGGAAGGCCAGGAAATCGAGCCGGCGAGAATCAAGGATCACATTAAAGACAACGTAGAACACCGCTACATAAAGAAGTGGCTCCAGAACCCACCAGATATAGCCAAAGAAATAGCGGGAGGCATCGGCCCGCAGGTTCATGCGGGCCATGGTATCCATCAGGCTGGCGTATTGCAGTGGTGGCATGGCGCGGGCCATTTCCTTTTTATGGTTCGAGAAAGCGCAGTTTACCAGCTAAGGCCGCCGCGCGGCATGTTCATCCAGTAAATTCAATCGCTTACAGGTAAACTAGCCCGATGAGTAAACCCTCAACACACCGCGCCCGCAAACGTTTCGGGCAGAACTTCCTGCAAGACGACGCCATTATCGATGGTATTGCCGCAGCAATTGCCCCGCGGCCCGATGACCATCTGGTGGAAATTGGCCCCGGGCAGGGAGCACTCACCGAAGGGCTAGTGGAAAGTTGCGGCCAGCTTGATGTGATAGAGCTGGACCGTGATTTAGTTCCAGGCTTGCTGGCGGCCTTCAGTGTCCATCCCCACTTCAAACTGCACCAGGCTGATGCGCTTACCTTTGATTTTGGCTCACTGGTTAATGGGCCGGAGCAACTTAGGGTGGTGGGCAACCTGCCCTACAACATCTCTACCCCGCTGATATTCAAGCTGCTGGAAAATGCCACCATCATCAAAGACATGCATTTCATGTTGCAGCTTGAGGTGGTTCAACGCCTGGCGGCAGAGCCAGGCAACAAGCACTGGGGGCGGCTGGGGATAATGAGCCAGTTTCACTGCCGGGTAGAGCACCTGTTTGATGTGCCGCCGGAGGCGTTTAACCCGCCGCCCAAGGTGCAGTCGGCTATTGTTCGTTTGGTGCCTCATACTCAGACACTCTGGCCTGAATGTGATGTAGCTGCGTTGCGCCGAGTTGTGCAGGCCGCTTTCGCACAGCGAAGGAAGACACTACGCAATAATCTAAAAGGCGTAATCGACGATACTGACCTGCAAGCCCTGGGGATAGACCCGGGTGCCAGGGCTGAAACTCTGGCGCTGGATCAGTTTGTGCAGCTAGCTGAGCTACTCGGAAACACAGCTTGAGCATGACCTTAACAACACTTCACGGTAAACTTGCGCTCTCTCTTTGATCTCACGGTAAAATCTATAAGATGCCTAAATCTAAAGTAGCGCTGATCACGGGTGTCACCGGCCAGGATGGCTCCTATTTGGCCGAATTTCTGCTAGCCAAGGGCTACCAGGTTCACGGTATCAAGCGCCGCGCCTCGTCGTTCAATACCGAGCGCATCGACCATATTTATCAGGACCCTCATAGTGAGAACCGAGACTTCTTCCTGCATTACGGCGACCTGACTGACACCTCCAACATCACCCGAATTATCCAACAGGTGCAGCCTGATGAAATTTATAATTTGGGGGCACAGAGCCATGTAGCGGTGTCGTTCGAAGAGCCCGAGTACACCGCTGACGTTGATGGGGTAGGCACCCTGCGGATACTGGAGGCAGTGCGCCTGCTGGGCATGGAGCAAAAGACTCGCATCTACCAGGCCTCCACTTCCGAGCTGTACGGCCTGGTACAGGAAACGCCGCAAACCGAGAAAACGCCCTTCTACCCGCGCTCCCCCTATGGCGTGGCCAAGCTTTACGCCTTTTGGATCACGGTGAACTACCGGGAAGCCTACGGCATGTATTGCTGCAACGGCATTCTGTTTAATCACGAGTCACCCCGCCGCGGAGAGACATTTGTAACCCGAAAAATCACCCGGGGCTTAAGTAATATCAGTCAGGGCCTTGAGCAACGTCTGTACATGGGCAACATGGACTCCCTGCGCGATTGGGGCCACGCCAAAGACTACGTGGAGATGCAGTGGCTGATGCTGCAGCAAGACACCGCCGAGGATTTTGTTATAGCCACCGGTAAGCAAGCGTCGGTACGTGATTTTGTGAGCATGGCAGCGAATGAGTTAGGTATTACCCTGGCGTTTGAGGGGCAGGGGCTGGACGAGGTAGGCCGAGTCGCCTCAGTAGATGCGGCAGTAGCTGATGAGCGAATTACGGTGAAGCCAGGGGACATCATGGTAGCGGTAGACAGCAAGTATTACCGCCCCGCCGAGGTAGAAACCCTGCTGGGCGACCCAACCAATGCGAAGGAAAAGCTGGGATGGGTGCCAGGCACTACCCTGGAAGAAATGATTACTGAGATGGTCGCGAACGACCTATCTGAGGCGAAAAAGCATCGCCTGCTACTGGACAGTGGTTACGACGTAACCACACCGGGCGAGTAGCAAGCACCCATGGCTAAACGCATTTATATAGCCGGGCACAATGGCATGGTGGGATCGGCACTTTGCCGGCTGCTTTCCAAAGATCAAGAAGTGGTCCTGATAACCCGCTCTAGTCAAGAACTGGACCTATGTGAACAAGACCAGGTGCGATCATTTTTCGCTGAGCAGAACATAGATGAGGTTTACTTGGCTGCGGCCCGGGTTGGCGGGATTCACGCCAACAACACTTATCCCGCCGACTTCATTTATCAAAATCTGGCGATCGAAACCAATGTGATTCACGAGGCCTGGCGTGCCGGTGTGACCAAGCTGTTGTTTCTGGGCAGCTCCTGCATCTACCCCCGCGAGGCTGAGCAGCCAATGGCGGAAGCAGCCTTACTCACCGGCACTCTGGAGCCCACGAACGAGCCCTATGCCCTGGCCAAAATCGCCGGCATAAAGCTGTGTGAAAGCTATAACAGGCAGCATGGCACCGATTATCGCAGTGTGATGCCTACTAACCTGTACGGCCCGGGTGATAACTACCACCCTGAGAACAGCCATGTTATCCCTGCCCTCTTGCGGCGCTTTCACGAAGCCAAAGAGAGTAATGCGGAGAGTGTGACAATCTGGGGGTCAGGCAAGCCTATGCGAGAATTTTTACATGTGGACGACATGGCTGCGGCCTCGGTGCATGTGATGGATTTACCGCTTTCAGACTACGGCGCCGTGACCGAGCCACAGCTTTCTCATATCAATGTGGGTTCTGGCGTGGATTGTACTATCGCCGAGCTGGCTGCCACCGTTGCCGAGGTAACAGGCTTCAAGGGACGGATAGAATATGATGCCAGTAAACCCGACGGTGCCCCCCGCAAGTTAATGGATAGTGGACGGCTAAACGCTATGGGCTGGCAACCAGCCTTCGATTTGCGGGACGGCTTGAGCGATGCCTATAAATGGTATCTTGCGCACCTCAATGAAGCCAGAGGCCTCAACTCAGTCAATTCAATGGGATGACCAACAGCCTTCATGAGTAATACAGAATTCAATCCCGCCCTCATTGGCGTACAGGTGGTAACCACCTACCTGCCCAACCACTCCCGCCCTGAGGACGATCAATACACCTTCGCCTACACGATCACAGTCAGTAATGCTGGCGATGTGCCCGTGCAGCTATTATCACGCCACTGGGTCATCACCGACGCCAACGACGACGTGCAGGAGGTGCGCGGCGAAGGTGTGGTGGGCGAGCAACCCGTGATAGAACCCGGCGGCGCCTTCCGCTATACAAGCGGCTCCAACCTCACCACCCCTGTGGGGTGCATGGAGGGCAGCTACACCATGATTGTGGTGGAAGAAGATGAAGTAGACCTCACCGAGCAACCCGCTTTTGAGGTGCCAATTCCGGCGTTCACGCTGCATACGCCTACGGCGTTGAATTGACTGGGCTGTAGCAGGCCCCACCAGAAAACAGCGCTACGCCCAAACCGGATTTGCCCCGTCTCGGCTAGTCAGTTTCTCAGAAATCTGGCTGCTTCTGGCCACTTTTGATGTTCTCCCAGCACCAGGCACTCGCTATTCTGGTATTCAGTAAAATGCCGCAGCAAAGGCCACTCTCATGTCCGATTTCGCATTTGATGTGCTAGGCTACACGCAGAATATGGAGTCTGCCGGGCTTACTCGCCAACAGGCCGAAGCCATAGCAGCGGGTATGACCAAAATGATCGCTCAACAATTCGATTCATTGTTAACCACTGAGCAATTTGAAGCCGCGATGGAGCGCATCGACAATAGGTTCGTTGCTGTTGAGAGTAAACAGGATGCTGTCGACGAACGCTTGGATGCTGTCGACAAACGCCTGGATGGTGTCGACAAACGCTTGAATGGCGTCGATCAACGCTTGAATGGCGTGGAGAAGACCCTTGATAAGATCGATATGCGCCTATCCCATTCCGATAGCAAGTTTGTGGATATTGATGGCAAGCTGAGAGAACTCGGTAACTTGAAATCTAAAGTAGACCTGCACACGTGGATGCTGGCACTGATAATTATTGTTCTTTTTGTACCCCAGCTGCAGCAATGGTTTGCAGTGGGTTAGTTAGTAGACTGTCTGTGGCCGTAAAACCCATCGCTGGCGATAAGGCTCTTGAGCTTGCATCCATAACGACGCTCGGCCGTCTCACTAGTTACCACGGCATCTACTAGCGCAATGAGCACCTACGTCGTTGGCGACATCCAGGGCTGCCTGCAGCCGCTCAAATGCCTGCTCAAGGCCGTATCCTTCAATCCGGACAAAGACGTACTCTGGTCGGTGGGGGATGTGGTGAACCGCGGCCCAAAGTGCCTTAAAACGCTGCGTTTTCTTTACAAAATGCGCGACAACCTGGTGATGGTGCTGGGCAATCACGACCTTCACTTGCTGGCTGTAGCAGCCGGTGTAAGGGCTCCCAGCAGCTCCGACACGCTGGATAAAATTCTCGCCGCCAAGGATCGCGACAAGCTACTGCACTGGCTGTTGCACCGCCCCCTGATTCACCACGAACACGGTTACACTATGGTGCATGCGGGCATACCACCACAGTGGACGATTGACGATGCACTGGCTCGTGCCTGGGAAGTAGAAGATGTGCTGCAAAGCCCCCGCTGTAACGATTTCTTCAAGGCCATGTATGGCAATCAGCCGGATGTGTGGTCAGACGACCTAGAGGGCATGGAACGACTGCGCGTAATCACCAACTACCTCACGCGCCTGCGTTACTGCAGCAAAAAAGGTGTGCTGGACCTGGAGAGCAAAGGGCCCAGCCCCAACGCCGGCAAGCCTGTATCGGCCTGGTTCAGTCACCCGGATCGCAAAACGCAGGACGACAAAATCCTGTTTGGCCACTGGGCATCGATTGAGGGGCATACCGACAGCCCGAATGCTATCGCACTGGATACGGGCTGTGTGTGGGGTGGTTCATTGTCTTTCTACTGCTTGGAAACTGGCGAGTGGACGCGGTGCAGATGTGAGGGCGGACGCTGTGCTGATTGAGCCTTGGAGTTCGTCTAACCTGAACTACGAGTCATAGCCCCACGGGTTATTCGACTGCCAACGCCAGGTATCGATACACATTTCATCTACGCCCCTTTCAGCCGACCAGCCCAACAGTTCATTCGCCATGGTGGGGTCACCCCAATACTGTGCGACATCCCCTGTTCGGCGACCGACTACCTCATAGGGAATAGGCTTGCCACAGGCCCGCTCAAAGGCCTCTACCATCTCCAAAACACTAACCCCCTTGCCACGGCCCAGATTAACGTTGAGCAAAACGCCGTCTTGGCCACTGAGATAATCAAGGGCAGCAACATGCCCGTCAACCAGATCCATCACATGGATATAGTCACGCACTCCAGTCCCATCCACCGTGGGGTAGTCTCCGCCAAAAACACTGAGCTTTTCTCGCTGTCCTACCGCCACCTGGCTAACAAATGGCATGAGATTATTGGGAGTACCCCCTGGGGCCTCTCCGATTAAGCCGCTGCCATGCGCACCAACCGGATTAAAGTAGCGCAGGCAAGCTAGATTCCAACCCCCGCCGGAAGCATGCAAATCCGCCATGATGTCTTCAACCATCAGCTTGGTCTGGCCGTAAGGGTTCGCCGCGTTGCGGGGGAAATCCTCCCTAATCGGGTTGGACGCTGGGTCGCCATACACAGTAGCCGAAGATGAAAACACCAGGTTATGCACACCCGCCCGCTCCATTGCCTGCAACAGCGAGATCGAGCCGGACACATTGTTGTGATAGTAAGCCAGCGGTTGTTCAACCGACTCGCCCACGGCCTTGAGCCCGGCAAAATGCATCACTGCTTCGGGTGTATGAGTAGCAAAGGTCTGATCGAGAAGCGGACTGTCGAGCACATCGCCCTCGATGAATATCGGCCGGACACCTGTGATCTGCTCGATGCGACTGACCACCTCAACACTACTGTTAGTCAGGTTATCGAGAATAACGGGCTGGTGGCCAGCCTCAATCAGCGCCACACAAGCATGCGAGCCGATATAGCCAGTACCACCTGTGACAAGAATTGTGCTCAATCTGGAGAACTCGAAGCCTAAAGCGCCAGTATAAGCCGCGCTCTAGTAGCCGAGCAATGCGCTCACTGCCGGCACTACAGTACTGGCCGCGACCAAGGCCAAAATCCAGCCGTGCAGGTGCAGCTGCTTATGAACAGCGCCTAACTCTCGCTCGAGGCGCACATCCAATGCCGCGAAACGCTTTTCGAAGCGAGCATTCTGTTCAGCGAAGCGTTGTTCGATTCGAGCATCCTGTTCAGCGAAACGTTGCTCGATTCGAGCATCCTGTTGAGCGAAACGTTGCTCGATATACGCATCTTGTTCAGCAAATCGTTGTTCCAAAAATGCATTCTGGCTGGTGAATCTGGCATCAATACGAGCATCCTGCCCACCAAGCCTGGCATCCAGGTAATCCCGGGTGACCAGCGCCTCAACATTGAATACAAATGCTTCTGCCATTGCCTCCGCCTGCACTTCGGCTTGCTGCTTGGGAACGCCGGCCTCCATGAGGCGGCGACTGTACTTGAGTGTATCAAAAGCGATGGCAGACACGGTAGGGCTCCTGTAGACGACTAGTTTCGCGCAGAGCCTGCAGGCAAGCCACATCATATGTGACCAGTGCTTCACCTTATGTCGCCACTGCCATGATCAACGCACGCTAACTATACGAGTCAGCAAGCCACCGATGCCTCAGCAGCGCGCACGAACCCCATGACGCACCGCACCACCAGCGGTACACTGCCCCCATGAAAACCTACCTCGTTGGCGGCGCTGTCCGTGATGCACTTCTTAACTACCCGGTCGTAGAGCACGACTGGGTGGTGGTGGGTGCACGCCCGGAGGACTTGCTCAACCAAGGTTACACCCAAGTCGGCAAGGACTTCCCGGTATTCCTGCACCCTGACACCAAAGACGAATACGCCCTTGCTCGCACCGAGCGCAAGCAAGGCCATGGCTACACCGGCTTCGCGCTGCACTACGACCCCGATGTAACCCTGGAAGAAGATCTGGCCCGACGCGATCTCACCATCAACGCCATGGCCCGCGAAGACGACGGCAATATCGTCGACCCTTACGGCGGCCAGCGTGATCTTGAAGCACGAGTATTGCGCCATGTCTCCGAGGCATTTGTAGAAGACCCGCTGCGGGTGATGCGCACAGCCCGTTTCGCCGCCCGCTTTGCTCATCTCGGTTTTACAGTTGCACCCAAAACAATGGCCCTGATGGCCGACATTGTCAGCCAGGGCGAGCTCGCCCACCTGCCTGCCGAGCGCTTGTGGGTTGAGATGGAAAAGTCACTGGGCGAACGCAACCCCGAGGTTTTCGTGACTGTGCTGCGCGAGTGCGGCGCCCTTGCTGCCCTACTCCCAGAGTTGAATGCGCTGTTCGGGGTGCCGCAAACCGCAGAGCATCACCCCGAAATAGATACTGGCGTGCACACGCTTATGAGTCTCGAACAAGCTGTGCTGCTCTCTCCCGATACCGATGTTCGCTTTGCTGTGCTGATCCACGACCTGGGCAAGGGAACAACACCCGAGTCGGAGTGGCCGCGCCATATCGCGCATGAGCACCGTGGTCTTAAGCTGGTCAAAGATGTCTGCCAGCGTTTGAAGGTGCCCAACCAGCATCGCGATCTAGCGCTGAAGGTTTGCGAGTACCACACCCACTGCCATCGGGCGCTGGAGTTGCGCGGCAAGACCGCACTCAAGCTACTCAATAAAACCGACGCCCTGCGCCGGCCAGACCGCTTCGAGGCTTTTTTATTGGCCTGCGAAGCCGACGCCCGCGGACGCCTTGGATTGGAAGAGCGCCCCTATCCTCAGGCCGATTACCTGCGCCAGGCGCTGGCAACCGTGCTGACCGTCTCGGCGGCAGATTTCGCGGAGCAAGGGGTGGAAGGAAAGGCTTTGGGCGAGGCAATTGCCGCCGAACGTATCAGCATGCTGGAATCATTACGGCCCGGGAAAAGCGACTAAAACGAACAGACTTATTCCTGCGGATCAGGCTTTGATAATATTCGCCGCTGGCTCACGATAACGACCGCGGCTATCGACAATCAATTTCGCATGCTCGCTTATCAACTCGTAATCGAAGGCATCATGATCAGTGGTCAACACCACCGCGTCAAAGCACGCGAGATTGTCTGCGGTAACGGGCTCGCTTTCCAGCTCAAAACTGTAATTGCGCATGCGCGGAAACGTCTGTACGTGAGGGTCGGAGTAGGCAACCCGGGCACCCTTCTCCACCAGAATGTCCAGAATCTCTGCCGCTGGTGATTCCCGAGGGTCACCCACGTTCTTTTTATACGCCAGCCCAAGCACCAGCACGTTGCTGCCCTTCAGCGATTTGCTATCCCGGTTCAGCCCTTCAATCAGCTTGTCGACCACATAGGCCGGCATCGCCCGATTGACCTCCCCCGAAAGTTCGATAAACCGCGTGTTCAAACCGTAGGCCTTGGCCTTCCAGGTGAGGTAGAACGGGTCGATGGGAATACAGTGCCCGCCCAGCCCAGGGCCGGGGTAATAAGGCGTATAGCCAAAAGGTTTGGTCGCGGCCGCATCCACCACTTCAAAAATGTCGATACCCATGCGGTCGGCCACGGTTTTCATTTCATTGACCAAACCGATATTCACCGCGCGGTGAATATTCTCCAGCAGCTTGGTCATTTCGGCGGCGCGGGTCGAACTCATCGGCACCAGCGTATCCACCACCTGCTCGTAGAGCGCTGTTCCCACCTGTAAGCAAGCTGCCGTATGGCCGCCAATCAACTTGGGAATGGTTGCGGTTTCAAAATTCGGATTTCCCGGATCTTCCCGCTCGGGTGAGTACACCAGGAATATCTGCTCGCCCACCGCTAGTTCGCTCTGTTCAATGCGAGGCAGCATCTCCTCTTCTGTTGTACCCGGATAGGTCGTGCTCTCCAGAGACACCACCTGCCCCTCACGTAGATATGGCACCAGCGCGTCCATCGTATTGGTCACGTAACTGAGGTCGGGTTCGCGAAATTCGTTCAACGGGGTGGGCAGGCACAACACCAGTGCATCACAGCTTGCGGCCTCGGCGAAGTCGGCTGTGGCAGCCAAGCCGGCGGCATTGGCCTCGGCTATTTTCTCTTCGGGGATATGGCCGATATAGCTCTGCCCCGCATTTAGCGCAGCAACTTTCTGCGGATCATTATCAATGCCAACCACACGATAGCCCACGGCAACAAAGCGCAGCGCCAGCGGCAAGCCCACATAACCAAGGCCCACAATACCCACCGTCGCATCACGATTTTGAAGCTTTTGCAGTGTGTCGTCTAGAACAGCCAATAGCACATCCGTCGCATTACTTGGTTAGAATGGCCTGATTCTAAGCCAGATTGCCTACATCGCGCTCGATTAATCAGGTAAATCGAGTAGAAAATGGAGCAAGGCCCACAAATATGACCGCCAACAAGAAAATCGCTGTCGTCACCGGCGCCGCCCACCGTATCGGCGCGGCCATCGCGCGGGAGTTGCACACCGCCGGTTTTGATATCGCCCTGCACTATCGCAGCTCACAGGCTGCGGCGCAGACCTTGGCGGAAGAACTGTGCGATCAACGCGCTGACTCCTGCCAACTATTTCAAGCCAATTTAGAGTCGGTCGAAGAAGTCACCGCGCTGGCCAAGCAGCTTACTACCACCTATTCCGCAATCGATCTCCTGGTGAACAATGCCTCTGGCTTTGCCGCCACCCCCATCGAGCAGTGTACCGAAGCCGAGTTTGACGCGATGCTGGGCGCCAACCTCAAAGGCCCCTACTTTTTGATTCAGGGGCTGCTGCCAGCGCTGCGTAAAGACGGTGGCAACATCGTCAATATCATCGACGTACACGCCACGCACCCCCTACGCAACTTCAACGCTTACTGCGCCGCCAAGGCGGGGCTGGCTTCTCTCACCCGCAGTCTGGCAGTGGAACTAGCACCCGACATCCGAGTCAATGGCGTAGCGCCGGGTGCAATCCTCTGGCCTGACGGCACTGCCGAGTATGATGAAGCTGCACGCGATGCCACTATTGAAAGCACGCCTTTAAAGCGGCTTGGCGACCCAAGCGATATCGCCAAGGCCGTGCGCTACCTCGCCTGCGATGCACCTTTTGTGACTGGGCAGGTGATTGCCGTGGATGGTGGCAGAACGCTGGAGGGCTAAGTGGTCGCCAGCATATTAAGAGACCGAGGCGTCGACAGGGCGCTAAAGCGAACAGAGACTTAGCAAAAACAGGACATCTGAACTTACACAGGGACTCACCCCCTGGAAATAAACCGACCTCGCCACTGAAAGTCCGTTCGTACCAACCCCTGTGAGTCCCGGTCATACGCCTGCCACAGGTCGGCAAAGCTCTTCCCTTCCACCGGATGCATCACCTCCGGCGCCAACTCCGCTAAGGGTTGCAACACGAAGGCATTCTCCAGAATCTCGCCGCGCGGTAGCTCCACCCCCTCGACAACGCCTACCAGCATGTCGTAAGTGAGGATATCGATATCCAACTGGCGGGCGCTATTACGGGTGGCATTAGCCGGTCGACCGTGTTCGAACTCTATATGGCGCAGCGTGCGATGCAACTCGCCCACACCCAGCTCAGTGGTTACGCGTGCCGCCATGTTCAGGAAAGGCTGGCCATCAAAGCCTATAGCATCACTGTCGTACACCGACGACAGCGCCATTTCGCCAAACAGGCCCTGCAGAGCATCAAGCCCCGCCACCAGGTAGCGCTCGCGCTCGATGTTACTGCCCAGGCCAAGGTATACCGTGGCCATCAGGGTTGTTCGCCCCGCTCGATCAGCACACCCACGTCTTTAGCCGCAGCAACTGCCCCCGGCTTGCACAGCCGCAGACGCAGCCACGGCACCTGAAATTCGTCGAGAAGGATCTGTGCCACCTGCTCGGCCATGGTCTCAATCAGTTGGAACTCGCTACCTTCTATAAAGGAAAGCAATCGCTTCGACACCGCCGCGTAGTCCAATGCATCGTCAATGCCATCGCTGGCAGCGGCGCGCCGGTTGTCGCTGCCCATCTCGATATCCAGCACCACGGCCTGGCGAATCGTGCGTTCCCAGTCGTAGACACCGATAACCGTCTCGGCGCGCAGCTCTCGAATGAATACGATATCCATCAGGCCTGCGCACCCGCTGTCAGGGGTGGCAACTCTTCCATGGGCCAGCGCGGCCGAACGTTGGCCTCTTCACTGTCGATCTGCCCTGCTGCCAGACGCTGAGCACCGGCGTATGCAATCATCGCGCCGTTATCGGTGCAATAGGCGGGTGCTGGATAGAACACTTCGGCACCTTCTTTAGCCAGAGCCTTGGCCAATTGCTCACGCAGGTTGCGGTTAGCACTGACTCCACCGGCAATCACCAGAGTCTTCAGCGATTCCTGCTTGAGGGCGCGGCGGCACTTGATCACCAGTGTGCTGACCACGGCCTCCTCAAAGGCGCGGGCGATATCGCTTTTATCCTGTTCACTCAGCTCACCCGCCTCACGACACTTGGCCACGGTGGTGAGCGTATGGGTTTTGAGCCCACTGAAGCTGAAATCCAGCCCGGGGCGGTTAACCATGGGCCGAGGAAAATCAAAACGGTCGGGGTTGCCTGCCTCGGCAATACGGGCAATATGCGGCCCACCCGGATACGGCAAGCCCAGCATCTTGGCGGCTTTATCAAAGGCCTCGCCGGCTGCATCATCTAGCGATTCGCCCAGTAACCGGTACTGGCCAATGCCATCCACTCGTACCAACTGGGTATGCCCGCCGGATACCAGCAGGGCGACAAAGGGGAATTCCGGGCGATTATCCTCCAACATGGGCGCCAAGAGGTGGCCCTCCATGTGATGCACACCCAATGCCGGCACGCCCCAGCCCCAGGCCAGCGACCGCGCCAGGGTTGCGCCTACCATCAGGGCACCCACCAAGCCAGGGCCGGACGTATAGGCCACCCCATCGATATCAGCACCGCTGCAACCGGCCTCTTCCAACACCTGCTCAAGCAGCGGCAATACCTTGCGCACATGGTCGCGGGAGGCCAATTCCGGCACCACGCCGCCATATTCCACGTGAATATCCACCTGGCTGAACAGGGCGTCCGCCAGCAGGCCGCGCTCGGTGTCATAGAGCGCCACACCGGTCTCGTCGCAAGAGGTTTCCAGACCCAGGATCAGCATAAAGGTACCGCGGTAAAAACAGGGAGCATGATACTGGCTGAATCGCCACCAAAGCCAGCCAGATAGCCGCAAATTACCACTTTGCAGGGCTTTGCAAAACACCCCTCAAAAGTATATGATGCGCGCCTTTTCGGGTATTGCCCGCCGTTT
Source organism: Halieaceae bacterium (assembly GCA_039964455.1). Taxonomy (GTDB): domain Bacteria; phylum Pseudomonadota; class Gammaproteobacteria; order Pseudomonadales; family Halieaceae; genus CALJFL01. The sequence continues at coordinate 85,678 of JBDVXK010000019.1, forward strand.
GGGCGTGATTTACCCATAATGAACTGGACAGGTAGGACATTAATGCCCTCTATCAAGATCAAGGAAAACGAGCCGTTTGACGTGGCCCTGCGCCGTTTCAAGCGCTCCTGCGAAAAAGCCGGCCTGCTGGCTGAAGTACGCAAGCGTGAGCACTACGAGAAGCCCACAACAGTACGCAAGCGCGCCTCTGCCGCTGCGGTAAAGCGTCACCTGAAGAAGCTCTCCCGGGAAAACCGCAAGCGCGTACGCCTGTACTAGCGCAAGCACCCTCCCCTCCATGAGTGACCAGAGCCTCACCGAGACGATCAGGGCGGCCATGAAAGCCGCCATGAAAGCACGGGACAAAGACAGGCTAGGCACCATCCGGCTGATTCAGGCCGAATTCAAGCGAATAGAAGTAGACGAGCGCATCGACGTTGATGATGCCCGTGCGCTGGCCGTGCTGGACAAGATGGTCAAGCAGCGCCGCGACTCTGCCCAACAATACAAAGATGCTGGCCGCGATGAGCTCGAGGCCAAGGAAATCGCCGAGATTGAGGTGCTGCAGGAATTCATGCCTGCTCAGCTCAGCGATGACGAATTAATCGCCATGGTAGATGACGCCATCGCCAATAGCGGTGCCAGCGGCATGCAGGCCATGGGCCCGGTAATGGGGCAACTCAAGCCCAAGCTGCAAGGCCGTGCCGATATGGGTGCCGTTAGCAAACTGGTCAAGGATCGCTTGGCCGGCTGAACCACTGTTGCCGCCACCGGCAACCAACAATCTCACTTCGCACTAAACAATCACTCGTTCGCGTGTGACAATACTCTGCTCGATTGAACCACTAGCCCAAGGATTCTGCCGCAGGCATGGCCGGACGTATCACCCAGAAGTTTCTCGATGATCTGCTCGACCGGGTAGACATTGTCGAGACTGTCGACCGGCGAGTGAAACTAAAGAAAACCGGCAAAAACTACAGCGCCCGGTGCCCCTTTCACGACGAAAAAACACCTTCATTCAGCGTAAACCCTGACAAGCAGTTCTATTACTGCTTCGGCTGTGGCGCCGGCGGCAATGCGCTGGGCTTCGTGATGGATTACGACAATATCGACTTTCCCCAGGCGGTAGAGAACCTGGCCAGCAGCGCCGGCATGACCATAGAACGGGAGGAAGTGCGCGGCGGTCGTGACCCGGCCATTCCTGAGGCCAGCAACAAACCGCTGTACGCCCTGCTGGAGCAGTCATCCAAATTCTATCAGCTGCAATTGCGCAAACACCCCGAGGCCAAGCGGGCGGTGGAATACCTGAAGCAACGGGGACTGACCGGTGTGGTCGCCAAAGAATTTGACCTGGGCTTTGCGCCACCTGGGTGGGATAACCTGTTGTCGACCCTTGGCACGAGTGACGAAACAAAAGAGCAATTACAGAAGACCGGCATGGTGGTAAAGAACGAAGCCGGCCGCATTTACGACCGCTTTCGGGATCGGGTGGTATTTCCCATACGCGATCAGCGCGGCCGGATTATCGCCTTTGGTGGCCGGGTGCTGGGCGACGATAAGCCCAAATACCTCAACTCGCCGGAAACCGATGTGTTCCAGAAAGGCCGCGAGCTTTACGGCCTGTATCAAGCCAAGCAGGCCAACCGCCGGCTGGAGCGCATATTGGTGGTTGAGGGCTATATGGACGTCATCGCCCTGGCCCAGAATGGCATTTCCAACGCCACGGCCACTTTAGGTACGGCTACCAGCAAAACCCACCTTGAGCGTATTTACCGCCTGTGTCCGGAGGTGGTGTTCTGCTTCGATGGTGACGAGGCCGGGCGCAAAGCCGCATTCCGGGCCATGGAAGCGGCACTCACCTGCATGGAAGATGGCCGTCAGGCCCGCTTCTTGTTCCTGCCGGAGGGTGAAGACCCCGACACCATGGTAAGAAGCGGCGGTGCCGACCACTTCCTGAACCTGGTCGCCAATGCCCAGCCGCTGGAAACCTTCCTGTTTGAATCGCTGGCCGAAGGCATCGATATCGGCACTCTGGATGGCCGCGCCAGGTTGAGCAAACTGGCATTGCCTTACATCCGCCAGTTACCCGAAGGGGTTTATCGGCAACTCATGTTTCAGGACCTGGCGACCCGCACCGGGCTGGAACTGACCAGCCTGATGCAGCTGGAAGCACCGCCCGCGCCACCGGTACCCGAGGCCCCGCCACCCCCGGATGACTACAGCGACGCCCCTATTCCCGAGGACGAGGAAGCGATTCAACCGCGCAAGCGCGCCCTGCTCGCCACGGCAACATTGGCCGGTTATGTCAGTAAGGCGCAGGCCGCCATCGCCCTGTTGTTGCACCAGCCAGATATCGCCACATTGGCCAAGACCGCCCTGCTCGATGATCTTGAGGGTGATGACATCGCCCTGCTGCGAGAGCTACTGGAACTGTTACAAAAACGTCCCGATTCCAACACCGCCATGCTACTCGGCCATTGGTATGGCACCCCCCAGGGCGAATTACTGAATCGACTGGCCGGCCAGGAGCGACTAATTCCCACTGCGGGAATTGAGCAGCAGTTCGTTGATACTATGACGGCCCTCTCGCATGAGCCCCACAAGGCTAAATTGCATGCTCAGGTCGACAAACTGAAAACCAGCAACTACGCTGAAATCAGTGAGTTGGAAAAGCAGCGTCTGAGAGAGATGCTGCAGCAAAAGCGGCTGCTGGACGCCGAGCGCAACAAGCGCAAAGACTGATCCAGACAAGCTCTATGGCGCGGTGGTTACACCCGACCAGCCGGCTTGAAACCGCAGAAAACGTCCCCATATCACAGCAACTCGGTAATGGACGCCAAAATCGGCCTATTTCGGCCGAAAGTCGCTCATTTACTGGGCTTAATGTAGGTAAGACGCTGAATTTCCGGTTATAATCGCCGGCTGTTTTTTGTACCACTTTTCCCGAAGGTTCTTCTTAATGACCGACGCAGTAAAACAACAGTCCCGCCTTAAAGATCTGATTGCCAAAGGCAAGGAGCAGGGCTACCTGACCTATGCCGAGGTCAACGACCACTTGCCGGAAGATATATCCGATCCGGACCAGGTTGAAGACATCATCCAGATGATCAACGACATGGGCATACAGGTCTTTGAAGTTGCCCCGGACGCCGACGAATTACTGATGGCCGAAGGCGATGCCTCTGCCGACGATATCGCCGCCGCCGAAGCCGCCGCTGCCCTGGCCGCCGTTGAAACCGAAGCCGGACGCACCACCGACCCGGTGCGCATGTATATGCGCGAAATGGGTACGGTTGAACTGCTCACCCGCGAAGGCGAGATCGTTATCGCCAAGCGAATCGAAGAAGGCATCCGTGAGCTTTTGGCCGCGCTGGCGTTCTTCCCCGGTGCTGTTAAGGCCATCCTTGATGAATACGAACTGGTTACCAAGGAAGAACGCCGCCTGACTGACATCATGGTGGGCTACCTCGACCCCGCCGAGCACGTGCCTTCTGCCGCCGAAATGGCCGAGATCGCAGCAGCGGCGCCAGCATCAACTGACAGTGACGAAGAAGTGGATACTGGCCCGGACCCGGTTGAAGCGAAGAAACGTTTTACCGCCCTCAAGCGTCAGTACAATAAGACTGAAAAAGTGATCGCTGCCAAGGGTCGCGGCTCGAAAGAAGCATTGAAAGAAATGGAGAAGCTGGGCGAGCTGTTCAAGTTCTTCAAGCTGACTCCACGTGTATTTGATCCGATTAACGAAGAAGCACGCACGATATTATCTGCCGTACGCGTGCAAGAGCGAGAGTTCATGCGCATTGCGGTGCGCCGCTGCGGTATGCCGCGCAAGGATTTCATCGCCTCGTTCCAGGGTTCAGAGTCAGACCTGAAGTGGCTGTCACGTCACTCACGCAAAAAAGATTACGGCCCCAAACTGTCCGCCGAAAAAGAAAACCTCCAGCGTTTGCAGCGCCGCATCCTGCAGGTAGAACAGGCCTGTGGCCTGAGCGTCGGCGAGATCAAGGAAATCAACCGCCGCATGAGCATGGGCGAAGCCCGCGCACGTCGTGCCAAGAAGGAAATGGTTGAAGCAAACCTGCGTTTGGTAATCTCCATCGCCAAGAAGTACACCAACCGTGGCCTGCAGTTTCTGGACCTCATTCAGGAAGGCAACATTGGCCTGATGAAAGCCGTGGACAAGTTTGAATATCGCCGCGGTTACAAGTTCTCAACCTATGCAACCTGGTGGATCAGACAGGCCATCACCAGGTCGATTGCCGACCAGGCACGAACGATCCGTATTCCCGTGCACATGATCGAGACGATCAATAAGCTCAACCGTATCTCTCGCCAGATGCTGCAGGAAATGGGCCGCGAGCCTACGCCTGAAGAACTGGGCGAACGCATGGAAATGCCAGAAGACAAGGTGCGTAAGGTACTGAAGATCGCCAAAGAGCCCATCTCTATGGAGACGCCCATTGGTGATGATGAAGATTCACACCTTGGTGATTTCATCGAAGACCACACCATCCACTCTCCCGTGGATGCGGCCACTGGCCAGGGTCTGCAGGAAGCGACCAAGGATGTACTTGCCGGCCTGACCGCCCGCGAAGCCAAAGTGCTGCGTATGCGTTTCGGTATCGACATGAACACCGACCACACGCTGGAAGAAGTGGGCAAGCAGTTTGACGTAACCCGGGAACGGATTCGTCAGATTGAAGCCAAAGCCCTGCGTAAGTTGCGTCACCCGACTCGTTCGGATTACCTGCGTAGCTTTTTGGACGAGTAAGCCGTTTTCCAATAAACGCTTACTGGCAAAGCTTTCTACAATAGCTCATTTATTCAGTTCGTGCTGCGCTCCTCGGGCGTGGCGCCTATTTGTATAGCCGGCTACGCTGCGCGACCCTGATAACGTGCACAATCAACCGCTGATCTAATATTTCATAGATAATTCTGTAGCAGCCTTGGCGAATTCTGTAGTACGCCATCCCAGCGAGTTTTTTACTGCCCACCGGGCGCGGCTCGAGCGTAAGCGCTTCTATACGCTGCAGGATTTTTTTGATGTCACGCTTCGATGTAACAGCACGAAGGTCCTTGGCTACTGATCTTTTGAAGCGCAGCTCATATTTTGCCATGCTTCTTCAGATCCTTTAACAGCGCTTCATAACTGACCGATGGCTCGCTAACACGGTCGGCAATGGTCTCCAGATCTTCCTGGTCCTCAAGCATTAGCAAGCGCACAGCTTCGTCCACCAAATCAGACACAGAGGTGTCAGTGCTGGCAGCCTTCAGCTTCAGTGCCTGGTGAATCTCTGGATCGAAATACACCGTGGACCGTTTGGATAAATCGCTCATTGCTTAACCTCCATCTGATGTTAGTACTTTAACGTTGTAACGCTATAACATCAAATTAGGTCTACATTTTCTCAGTGCAGTTCCAACTGACACGCCAGCGCTTCCAGTGCCTGAACCTTTTCCTCAACCGACACCGGTATTGCCTGCATCATAGGCCAGGGCATAAAGATCACACCTCGTACGCCAAGCACTCGCAGCTTTTCCATGTACTGCGGTGTGGCTTGTTCGGCAGCAATAACATAACTATCTGCCTGCCCATCAGACAGCGCCTTTAGTTGCGCCAGAAGAGGCGTTAACTCTTCAATACTGTGATTCATTGCGATCCAGCCAGCATGTGAGGCGGCACGCTTGATCGCCAACATAGAGTTACCGCCAACATAAATAGGCGGTGGAGTGCCCGGGCGTGGCGACAATCCAACATCGGAGAACTGATAATGCTCTCCCGCGTAAGAGAAAAGATTGTTCTCCCAAAGCCCCAGCATGACCTCTATAGACTCTACAAAGCGCCCGCCGCGCGTCTTCGGATTATGGCCAAGCAATGCTATCTCATCACTGCTCCAGCCTGGCGTAATACCTAGCTGAAAGCGATTTTCGGTAAGGTCGGCTAGCGCACCGGCCTGCTTGGCCACCGTGAAAGGGTCGCGCATGCCCATCACATAGGCATAAGTCATAAAGCGTAATCGCTCGGTAACCGCAGCCATGGTGGCAGCCGTTGTTATGGGCTCGGTAATCGGGATTTCCGGGTCGTAGGGAATACCCAGCAACGGATGCCTCGCCTTCTGATCTTTAGGCAAAGCGACATGATCGGACAATGCCACCCCCGTATAGCCCAGACTTTCTGCAGCCTGCGCGACCGCTTTCACCTCCGAACCACCATTCGTTTCATGAAACCACGCTACCCAATGCTCCATAGGGGCCACTCCTTGTTTCAACACTTATGCTTGTAGTCACTCTTGCGGGCCGATAGTTCAGCAGGCTAGAGCATCCGATCTGCAAGATTCGATAGGCTACCTGAGAATGTCTGCTCGCCCAAACCCCCGTAACCCGGTAGAAATCTGGAGATTTCTCCAGAAAACGCTAGTTGACCTCAGATTTGGCTGATAAAGATGGATGCGTAATGACGGGTTGTAGGGGCTCAAACTGGTGAAAAATTTCACTCCGTCACAAAAATTTGATATGGCACTTGCTCCGGACAGCTCCGAGGCTAGTGCTCAATGCAGGGTTGAAGTTTGTGCGAAAGCGCAGGCTACAGATTCTCGCGAGACATATCGCTGCAATAGAAATTAAAGCTGGTGGATGGTGCGATTATGAAAAAGTCTATTTTTTCTACTTTACTGGGTCTTTTAGCAATTCAATTTGCCGTGATGGCGCATGGGCAGCCAGCTAACGGCCTGCCCGAAAATGCCAAGGTTGAACTCAAAGGTACGCTACAGGTCTTCATTCGGGAAAATCTGGAACAGCAATCCGCAGAGTACGAGTACTTTCTCGAGCGTGGCAAAGGCAAGGGCCCAGTCAAATTGATCTTTCTCGACGCCCATCCGTCCGAGCTGCGGTCCGGTGTTAGCATTGCAGTGCGAGGCCAGGTACGCAACGGTAACGTTGAGGTGACAGCTGCAAACTTGGAGGATGGCGGTGACGATTCCGGATCAGGTGGCGAGTCTATGCAGGCCTTTACACTGGACGAACGCAGCACTGTGGTGGTTATCGTGAATATGCCAAATGCCGGCTTCAACCACTCCACCACCGAGCTGGGCAACATGGAAAACTACTATTTCGGCACCTCCAACAGCATGGCCGATATGTACGAGAAAATTTCTTTTGGCCAACTGATGATCAACGGCCAGGTTGCCGGGGCTATCAATGTTAGTCAGACAGCGGACCAAGTGTGCGGCAACCCATTTAACTACGCCAGCAGTTGGTTGACCCAGGCTGAAAACGAGCTGGGCATCAACCGCAACGACTACCGACACAGGATATTTGCCATCCCCAGAAATTTAACCGGGGCAGATTCCTGTGGCTGGACTGGCTACGCCAATGTCGGTTGCGGCTCGGCTTGTACTGCGTTTAACCGCTGGAGTCATGACCGCAATACAACGGCCCACGAGTTCGGCCACAACCTCGGCATGGGACATGCCGGGGTAGGCAGTAATCAGTATGCAGACTATTCCAGTTTTATGGGGTATTCCCTGAGCAATGGTGTGCGCGCACTGGATGGTGCCCACCATTGGCAGACTGGTTGGTACGACAGCATAGATGCCCTGAGCACAGGAACAATTCAAAGTTCTGGAACCTATGACGTGGCGCCACTCCGGGAAATAAGCCCCGCTGACAATGTTCCCTCCATCTATCGCATTGAAGTCGATTCAGGTGATCCCTATTTCCTGTCCGCGAGGGTGGCTCAGGGCTACGATACTGACCTTAGCTCTCGCAATAGTGCCGCACTTAGCGGGGTAAATATTCATCGCTACGCTGGTTCCGGGTCCAGCCAAACTGACCGCGTAGATCAGTTAAGTAATGGTGGCTCCTATATAGATTCACTGAATAGCCTGACCATAACGCAGCTATCTCGCGCCGAGGACGGCACGGTTACCTTCTCGGTGGATATGGGTGAAGTAGAGTGTGTGGAGTCCACTCCCGCACTTTCCATCAATCCGCAGTTCCAGACCGTGGGGCCGGGGGGCAGCTATAATTTCCCGGTCACTGTCACCAACAATGACAGCACTTCCTGCGCGGCAAGGGCATTCAGCTTGGCCGCAACGACGGGAGGCGAACTAGCACCTGTAAGCCTTAGCGTTAACCCAGGATCTCAGGGCAGCAGTTCCCTCAATATTAACGGTGGCTCATCTTCAGGTGAAACCATCGTCACAGTCTCCATCCAAGGTGAATCGACGCCATCAAGGCAAGCAACACTCGCCGTTGATGCGAAGGCACCTGGCATTGGCAACCTGGCCGGCACTTATACCCGCAAGGGCAAGAACCACCGCGTTCAGCTGAGCTGGAGTGGCAGTGATGAATCAGGTATTGAATCGTATGAGATATATCGTAACGGCTCACCACAAGCATCAACAGGTCAAAGCAGTTACACAGACAGCTTGCCAAGGTCGCCTGAAGCTACCTACACCTATTACGTGCGAGCGTTCGATGTTCACGGAAACTGGGCCGACTCCGCCATCATCACAGTCTCCACGGCTGGTAGTACTGATGGAGATGACGGTGGCGGCGGCGGCGGAAATGACAAACCTTGCCGCGGCAAAAATTGCGACCGCTAGAGAGTTTTTAAAATAGGCGCTTCGCTCCCTGTCACCGCAATCGCTGGCCGGGAGCACAGCCGCTATTTATTGCAGGCATAAAAAAAGGGGACAAAATCCAAAGACTTCGTCCCCCTTCCGTTTCGTCCGTCCAACTTACACACGCTGCGATTTGACTCGCTTCATCTGTAAACCTTTCCGACTCGGCCTTCCGTCGCTGTGCACGCTCGCGAAGGAGTCCCGCACTTTGACTTGTCACCGGCCTGGAAGCCTGAGCTCCCATTTATTTATTGACGCTTGGCGACGTCCACCCGCCTGCATATCCCGGTTGATATGCCAACGCGTTCGACCAGTTCTTCTGCCCTACCAAACGCACCATCAGGTCCGCTTGTAGTGCCCTTTCACACCCTAAGGCGTTTCAGGCTAGGCAGCTTAGCTGCTCGTTGGTCACTCTTGGCGTGCGACCCTCACCCCGGCCAATCGGGGCCTGGCTTTAAACGGGACGCGCAATCCCGTGGCCATGGGTAAAAAGATACTCTTCTTGATCTTAATGTATAGGCACAACCCTGTGGATAGAATGTGCGTACGCTGTGTTTTTAGATATTTTTTAAAATTTTCCCGTTTTTACCATCGAATCTCGCCTGTAAATAGATGAAATCGCAAGTTTCGCGACGTCAAAAAAGCGTAAGCGAAAGCAAGCACGCCAACTCTGCTATCGGTAGCTAGAGACTAAACCTGGGGCTGTGACTGGCGCCCATTCTTCTTTATAATCTCGCCTCCCCTCATAAGGGCCCATAGCTCAGTTGGTTAGAGCATCCGACTCATAATCGGCAGGTCGAAGGTTCAAGTCCTTCTGGGCCCACCATTTTCTATATATTTCAAAGACTTATAACTGTTTAGAGCATCCGACTATGGGTGCTGACTCATAGACGGGAGTCGGTGGGTGTGACCAGATCTGCTCGAATATAACCAAGCGGCTGGATACTTCGGATGTTCCCCGCCAAAGCTCTCGGCCCCACTGTGTTTGACTTCACTCTGTTGGAGTCGATGCAGCATGCTGTCACCAGGCAAAGGAGGGGCTGCCCCTGTTTATGGGCATGCCCTTGGTCACGCCACCTATGAACGCCATCGCCCAGAGCAAACTCTGCTCTACCAACTTATAGAGAAACACTACCCTGCCCTCGTTGAGCAATTGGAAGCCCAGGGCAAAAGTCTGCCGACTCATGTCCATCGAGAATTTGAAGCGTATCTCAAATGCGGTCGCCTCGAACACGGGTTTCTTCGCGTGCGTTGCGATACGTGTCACTTCGAGCGCCTGGTGGCGTTCTCCTGCAAGAAGCGGGGTTTCTGTCCCAGCTGTGGCGCCCGCAGGATGGCCGAGACCGCCGCCCTGCTGGCCGATGAGGTGTTTCCCGATGTCCCGCTTCGCCAGTGGGTCATCAGCTTCCCCTTTCCTCTTCGGTACCTGTTTGCCGCCCACCCTCAGGCAATGGGCAAAGTGCTGGGCATTATTTACCGCGCAATTTCTACACATCTGACCCACAAAGCTGGATACCGGCTCAAGGACGGGGCTACCGGTGCAGTGACTCTGATCCAGCGCTTCGGCTCGGCTCTCAACCTCAATATACATTTTCACATCCTGTTTCTGGATGGTGTTTGCGTGTATCGCGACAACCGGCCCCCTCGGTTTCAACGCGTAAAAGCGCCGGATAAAAGTGGGCTAGAGGAACTGGTCCAGCTAATTAGCCAGCGCGTGGGACGCTGCCTAGAACGACAGGGGCTGCTGGAGCAAGATAGCGAGAGTGCATGGCTGGACCTGGAGCCCGCAGACGACACGGATGCCATGTCTCATCTTCTGGGTAGTTCCGTGTCTTATCGGATCGCCGTCGGCCCGCAGCAGGGGCGCAAGGCCTTCATGATTCGCACCATCCGTCCACTCGACCGTCCTGATCCCGGACTGGAGCGGGTGGCCAAAGCCAACGGATTTTCGCTACACGCCGGGGTGAGCTGTGAGGAGCATCAAAAGGACAAGCGTGAGCGGCTGTGCCGGTACATTGCTAGACCAGCGGTTGCAGTTCCCCGCCTTTCACTGAGCTCCATCGGCAAGGTGCTCTACACCCTGAAGACGCCCTACCGGGATGGCACCACGCAAGTGGCCTTCGAGCCGGTGGATTTCATCGCACGTTTGGCTGCCCTGGTGCCTAAGCCTCGCGTCAATCTTACCCGCTACCATGGCATCCTTGCCCCAAATCACCGCTGGCGCGGGGAAGTCACTCCGGCCAGACGTGGCAAGGCACTTAAGACGTGCGCAAATGCGGAAGTAAGGACACCGGCCGAGTGCCATGCTGCTATGACCTGGGCCCAGCGACTCAAGCGCGTGTTCAATATCGACATTGAGGTTTGCAGTCGCTGCGGTGGGTCTGTCAAAGTCATCGCTTGCATCGAGGAGCAGGACGCCATCGACCGGATCCTGGCTCATCTTGAGAGCAAGGAACAGAACACCCCCGCTTTGCCACACCTGGCACCACCGACCAGAGCGTCACCTGAGACAAGGTGAATTGATGCGTAGCATCAAGAGAAGGTGCCCTGGGGTACATTGCCTCTTTTCGCAGGAAGCGGATCCACAACCCCACATCAGCAAGGACGCTACTGAAAAACGCGTGGCACGAACTGTTGCGCACCCTCGTTCAGGAATGGACGGATATGAATTGCGAGATCACCTCAGCCAACAACGTCTCAGGCCCATAGGCGGATATTTCGAGAATTTCTACAGTTCAGTTAGCAGGATCAGTGAGGAAATCTACTTCCAGCAGGCCGTTTATTTTTCCTATACTTAGTGCGACCTTGTCTTGTAATTTGCTCATTATGGAATCCTTGTTTTATCCCGTGTGTTTGTCTGTTCAGTTCAGTGCGGCTACAGCCTGGCCGGCCAGTTTGACGTCACCGTTCTCGTCGCTTGCCTTCACCTCCAGGCGCAGCAATTGTTCGCCGTTATCTTCAAACTTCTCCAGCACTCTGCCTGTACAGGTTATCTGCGCACCCAACTGGGTAATGGAGCCGAAGCGAACGCCATAGCGGCGCAATTGGGCCTGGGGAACCCAATGGGTTACCACCTGTCCCAGGTAAGCCATGCCCAACATGCCGTGGGCAAATACGTCGGGCATGCCGGCAGCCCTGGCGAAATCGATATCGATATGAATCGGGTTGTGGTCACCGGAAGCGCCGGCAAACAGCGCCAGGGTGGTACGGCTGATGGGCGGTTTTTCCAATGGCGGCAGTTCGTCGCCGACGGATACGGAATCAAAATCAAGTGTAGTCATAGTTCTCTCCTGTTAACCGTTGCGCATAACCAGCGTTTGGGTGCTCTTCGCAACCAGTTCGCCGTTCTGGTTGGTGGCGGTGGTTTCTTCGATGGCGAACTCGAGGGCACCATCTTTCTTGTCGTAGATATCAGCCACCTTTGACTCAAGGGTAATGACGTCACCGGCACAGATGGTGGAAAAATACTCAAACTGCTGTTCGGCGTGGAGCAGGCGGGCCAGATCAATGCCCATGGGTACATACTTTTCAGCGAGATCGGTGCCGGCGAGGTTGAGTGAAAAAACGAAGGTGGGCGGGGCTGGCAGGGCACGATACCCGGCGGCCCTGGCGGCCTCTTCATCGTGGTAAATGGGGTCGCTTTCGCCGACCGCCTGTGCGAAAAACTTCAAACGGCCAACTTCCACGGGCACACTGTGTGCGGGAAATGTATGGCCGATGTAATTTCTGTCCAGCATTTCTGGTCTCCTTTAAGGCTATCTCAATCAGGCGTTGGATTGGGACTGGTAGAGAGTGACCACGCAGGCCCCTCCCAGTCCGAGGTTGTGTTGGAGGGCCACGTTGGCACCGGAAACCTGGCGCGCTTCGGCATTGCCGCGTAACTGGTTTACCAGTTCAAAGCACTGCGCCAGGCCGGTGGCGCCCAAGGGGTGCCCCTTTGACAGCAGGCCACCGGATGGGTTGGTGACACACTGGCCGCCGTAGGTGTTGTCGCCATCCAGTACAAACTTCTCTGCGCTGCCCTCGGCGGTCAGCCCGAGGGCTTCATAGGTCAGCAGTTCGTTCGCGGTAAAGCAGTCGTGTAGCTCGCAAACACGTATATCCGTGGGAGAAACCCCGGCTTGCTCGTAGACCTGTTTTGCTGCTGCTTTGGCCATATCGAAGCCCACCACCTTGCGCATATCGTGGTCGTCAAACGTGCTCTCGTAGTCCGTGGTCATGGCCTGGCCAGCGATGTAGACGTCGGTATTCAGCTTGTGGGATTTGGCGAAACTTTCCGAACAGACAATGGCTGCCGCTGCCCCACAGGTCGGGGGACAGCACTGCAGGCGAGTCAGGGGGTCAAAGATCATCGGAGTGGAAAGCACCTCCTCCTCGGTCATTTCCTTGCGAAAAATGGCCAGTGGATTGGCAGCTGCATGCTGGCTGGCTTTCACCCGAATTTTGGCGAAAGTTTCGGCGCTGGTGCCGTACTCCTTCATATGTTCACGGGCCGCACCGCCAAAGAACTGTGCAGCGAAGGGCGCCTGTTGATCATAACCCTGCAGGTCCACCATCTCCTCGCTGAAGCGTCCGAGAGGGTTGGGGCGATCATCAAATACCGTGCCCAGTGCACCGGGGTTCATCTGCTCAAAACCCAGCGCCAGCGCGCAGTCCACCAGTCCCGACTCCACTGCCTGGCGGGCCAGGAACAGGGCGGAGGATCCGGTGGAGCAGTTGTTGTTGACGTTGATGATGGGAATTCCGCTCAGGCCCACCGGGTATAGTGCCGCCTGGCCGCAGGTGGAGTCCCCGTAGACATAACCCACGTAGGCCTGTTCAACCTTGCTGTAATCCAGTCCCGCATCCTGCAGTGCCTGGCGAGCTGCCTGGCTACCCATGATGTCATAGGGCTCACTGGCCCCGGGCTTGGTGAAGGGGATCATGCCGACCCCGGCTACGATGACTTTGTTTGTCATATTCAGGCTCCTCGATGCTACCGTGTGTTTATCAATGTTACCAATGGGTAAATAATAGGAACAATGGGTAGATGTTGCAAGCCCATCCTGCTATATTTCTTCTAAATCCAGTGTGCGGGACGTGATATCGATGCCAAAAGTGGCGGTAACAAAGACAGGTGCAGCCTGGGGTGAGCAGGTTCCGAGCCGGGACGAACAGCACGACATGAAACGTCGGGCCATTTTGCGCGCTTCGGCACTGCTGTTCAGTGAGCAGGGCTTTCGCGAAACCTCACTCAATGACATTGCCGGCGCTTTGAACGTCACCAAGCCCACCCTTTATTACTATGTAAAGAACAAGGACGACATCCTGTTTCAGTGCCTGCACACGGCGCTGGAGGATCTTGAAGTGCGGATTTCTCTGTTGGACAAGGCAGAAACATCCGGTCTCGGGAAACTGGAGAAATTTGTCGAAGCCTTTATCACTTTGTTTGACGATGAGTTGGGGCGATGTGTGGCGAGACCCGGGCTGGACCCCCTGAGTGATTCCTATCGCGCAAAGATCCAGCCCTTCTATGGACGGGTAGACGCGCGTTTGCGCGACATTATCGGCCGGGGTATCGAGGACGGGACCATCAGGCAGTGCGACCCAAAAATCGCGGCATTTACCCTGTTCGGTGCCATGAACTGGATCATCAAGTGGTTTGACCCGGCGCAGGGCTACAGCGCTGCCGATATCGCCGCGCAGATGAACGAACTTTTTATCAACGGCATGAGAGGAGACTCGAAATGAACGCCGCTAATGAATTCAACCTTGAAGAAGCGCAAATGCTGCAGGATATGCTTGTCCGTTTTTGTGATGCCGAAGTGGCGCCACACTATGAGCAGTGGGAGCGTGATGAAATCGTGCCCCGTGAAATCTGGCGGAAATTGGGTGAAGCGGGTTTTCTTTGTGTGGACATTCCCGAGGACTATGGTGGGCCGGGTAGTAGCTTTGATATGAGTATGGTTGTTGCTCGCGAGTTGACCCGGGCCGGGTACACCTCCCTGGGCGGCGGCATGGCAGTGCACTCGGATATCGTGGCCCACTATATTCTCAACAATGGCAGCGAGGAGCAGAAGCAGCGCTACCTGCCCCTGATGGTGAGCGGCGATTGTGTGGGTGCGATCGCCATGACCGAGCCGGGAGCGGGGAGCGATCTGCAGGGCGTGCGCACCACGGCGAAACGCGATGGCGATGACTGGATCATCAATGGATCCAAAACATTCATCACCAATGGCCAGCACTGTGATTTAGTCATAACCGTTGCCCGCACCGATCCCGACGCGCCTGGGTCCCGGGGTATCTCACTATTCCTGGTCGATGCGAGTGCCGCCGGTTTCAGTCGGGGCCGCAACCTGGAAAAGCTGGGACTACACGCTGCCGACACTTCCGAGTTGTTCTATGAAGATGTGCGAGTCCCCGCCGATGCCCTGCTCGGCGAGCTGAACAAGGGCTTTGTCGCGTTGATGAATGAACTGCCCCGTGAGCGTTTGTCCCTGGCCGTGGGCGCGGTGGCGGCGATTGAGGGTGCGCTGGCCATGACCGTAGATTACGTCAACGAGCGCCAGGCCTTCGGTGCCGCGATTTCCAAACTGCAGAACACCCGCTTCAAGATTGCGGAAATGCAGACTGAGTACCGACTTAACCGGGCTTTCGTCAACGAGTGTATCGATAAATTCAACGCTGGCGAGTTGGACGCAGCGACCGCCTCCATGGCCAAGTTTGCCTCCACCGAGGCCCAGTGCCGGGTAGTGGATGGCTGCCTGCAGATGTTTGGTGGTTACGGTTATATGAAGGAGTATCCGATTTCCCGCGCCTATGCCGATGCCCGTATCCAACGCATTTATGGGGGGACGTCGGAGATTATGCGCGAAATTATTGCGCGCTCGGTACTAGATGCCCAGGTTTAGATGCCTGGGTTCATGAAAGTCGCCAGGTATGATGCAATTCTCGATGCTTCAAAAGTGGTTGTATTTCAAATCTGAAAACAGGCACTGACGGGAAATATGGCAGACTTGCGCAGCTTCCTGGGCACTGGGCCAACCAGGGGACTAGGGCACAAAGGCGCCTGGTTTCTGCCGCTGGGGGAATTCCTTGAAGGTCGCCTTGAACTTGGCGACCTCGAACATGGCAGGCGCAAACAGGAACATGTGCTCGCCCATCCACTGGTCGTAGCCGGAACCCTCGTGATCCATACGCTCGAACGGATCCATTCTCAGGTTGAAGACCTTGGGCATACGCAATGAGACATACGGGTCCTGCCATACCTGCAAACCGTGGGCACGCTGCTCCTTGAATACCAGCTTATAGTCGCCCATGCGATAGCCGACGATATCCCCGGTATCAGAGGTATAGACAAACTCGTTGCGGGGCCCCTTATCGGTCTCGCCTTTGAAGTAGGGCAGGAAGTTGTAGCCATCCAGGTGGACCTTGTAATTCCTGCCCCCGATACGGGTGCCCGCTTTGAGTTGTTCCTTGATTTTGTCGTTTCCTGTGGCCGCCATCAGCGTGGGCATCCAGTCCATCATCGCTATGATTTCGTTCGAAACTTGCCCGGGCTCAATTTTCGCCGGCCACCGCACCATCATGGGCACGCGGTAGCCACCCTCCCAGTTGGAGTTCTTCTCGCCACGATAAGGTGTGTAACCGCCGTCCGGCCACAGCGCCAGTTCCGCGCCATTGTCGGTGGAATACATCACGATGGTGTTGTCTGCGATGCCCAGCTCATCGAGTTTTGCCAGCAGTTGCCCTACATGGCTGTCGTGCTCAACCATGCCGTCGGCGTACAGGCCTTGCCCGCTTACACCCTGGGATTCGGGTTTGAGCCTTGTCCAGACGTGCATTCGTGTCGAGTTGAACCAGACAAAAAACGGCTTCTTGTTACTGTGAGCCTTGTCGATAAATTTCAGGCTGGCCGCGAGAAATTCCTCATCAGCAGTCTCCATCCTCTTTTTGGTCAGCGGCCCGGTATCCTCTATCTTGCCATCGGCAAAGCTATGAATCACGCCGCGTGGCCCCCAGCGCTTGCGAAATTCGGGGTCCTGGGGGTAGTTGGGGTGCTCCGGTTCCTCCTCGGCATTCAAATGGTAAAGGTTGCCAAAGAACTCATCAAAACCGTGATTGGTAGGCAGTTGTTCATCGAGGTCGCCGAGGTGGTTCTTGCCGAACTGGCCAGTCGCGTACCCTAAAGGCTTGAGCAACTCGGCGATGGTGGGATCTTCTGCCTGCAGGCCCTCTTTGGCTCCCGGCAGGCCTACCTTGGTCAAGCCCGTGCGTAAAGGGTGTTGTCCGGTAATGAACCCGGCACGACCCGCGGTGCAACTCTGGTCGCCGTAGGAGTCCGTGAAAATGATGCCCTCGCGGGCAATACGGTCGATGTTGGGGGTCTGGTAACCCATGCGACCCATATTGTAGGCACTGATGTTATAGGGGCCGATGTCGTCGCCCCAGATAACGAGAATATTCGGCTTGTCCTGCGCCAGGGCAAGATTGCTCAGCAGCAGAGCTGCTATCGCAAGTATAATCAGCCGCATTTGTCCGCTCATTTGCATTTCCCTCTTGCAGTTAATCGAAACTGGCAATGAAATTTCTGGAGCCCAGTTCAGCATTGTCGTGACACTGTTCTAGCGACTGTTTGCCGCTGCACAAGTCGAGCCCCTTTGGATCGGGCTTATCCCTGCTTATTGATGTCGGTGGCGCTCAATTACAGCGCAACCCTCTATTTCTTTTCCACTGCTCCGGGGATTCTCCATGGCTGTTCCTGAACGCTCGCGAGAAAGCGCTGAGATTTCTATAGCCCAACATCTCCGTCAGGTCTGACAGCGCTAAAGTTGAGCTCTGCAAATAGTGCTCGGCAACTTCCATACGTAGTTCCAGTAACAGCTGCTTGAAGGTGACATCCTGTCCAGACAAGGCACGCTGTAAGGCTCTGGGGTGCATATCGAAAAACTGGGCACAGCTTTCCAGGTTGCACAGATTGCTGCCGATTTTCCGGCGTATATAGTTGCGAACCCTGCTGAGCATATCGCCCTCTTGCTCCTGGCCTGTAAGCAGCGTATCAAAATGGGCGCAGACAAAGTCCAGCAGTTCGGCATCAGCGGTCTCTATCGGTGTAGCCAGGTCACTCTCGGGAAAAACAATGCCATCAAACTCCCGGTGGAAACCAACGGGACCTTCAAAAAACCGAAGGTACTGTTGCTTTTGCCTGGGTGCCGCGTGCGCAAAAGAAACTGAGGTAGGTAGCCACTGCTGGCCGCACAGGGTCTTGAGTATTTTGAAAAGCTGAACAATACCCAGCGTATGCATCTGCACCGCACTGCCCCTAAACGGTTTTCTATCCCGGCGGGTAAAAATCGCGTAACCGTCTTCTATCATTATTTTATGTTCCGCGATCTCGCTATAAAGCTTCGCATATTTCATGGCATTTTCCAGAGCTGATTGGAGGTCAGGTGAAAGCCTGAGTAACTGCGTTGTTGGGCCAAACTGCAGCGGGGGCTGGTATTTGCCCACCAGAAAACCAAAGTGCTGGTAATCGAAGCGCTCGGCCACTGTCTCCAGGAAGTTGATCACCTGGTAATGGCTTAGAAAGCCTTCCGGTGCTTTGAGTAGCCCGGGGGCTATGCGGTATTCCCTGAGTATGGGACCCAGGTCTACGCCCAGTTCCTGCGCGGCCTCCCGGCAACCCAGCAGTATTGCACTGTTGACCAGGCGGGGAGAATCTTTCTCGCTGAATTTTGTCATGTGGCGCACCTGCAGTACGAACCCAAGTTCAACAAGGGCGTCATGAAATGGTATCTGCTTGTCATTTAAAGGTAAACGATCTTTATGCGCAGTCGCTAGAGTATGCGCTTATAACAGGGATCGCGTCGCTTGCGGCCAACCCGGTTGTTTAATGTATCGCTATACGTTAACGGGACTACCACACCATGACCCATCTTCACCCGCCGCGCCGGCAAACCTCGCATCTGCTGGCCCCCCTGCTGATCCTTCTCACATGCTGGGCTGCAGGGGTATCCGCAAGCACTAGAGACGACACAGTCAGGAGCATTGTGTCCGACAATTCCGCACAACTGATTGCCAGCTTCAAACAGTTTCACCAGAACCCGGAACTCGGCTTCCAGGAGTTTGAGACGGCCGCCACCATCGCGGCGCACTTTGAAAAGCTGGGCTATCCGGTCACCACCGGGGTCGGTGGAACAGGCGTGGTCAGTGTCTTTGAAAACGGTCCCGGCCCGGTGGTGTTGTTTCGCAGTGATATGGACGCGCTGCCCATCGAAGAGCAGGTTGATATCAGCTACAGGAGCAGCAAAATCACAGAGAACCTGGCGGGTGAAACCGTGCCGGTGATGCACGCCTGCGGGCACGACTCACACGCCGCCTGGCTGATGGGTGTCGCCACTGTGATGATGGAACTCAAAGATCAGTGGTCTGGAACCCTGGTCCTGGTCGCACAGCCTGCTGAGGAGCTAATGTCCGGTGCCCAGGCCATGCTTAAAGACACCCTGTTCGATATCGTACCAACGCTGGACCACATCATCGCAGGGCATCAAATGCCGTTCTGGCCGGTGGGGTCGGTGGCCGTGGCGAATGGCTACCGTATGGCCGGCGCCCTTCAGATGGATGTGGTGATAAACGGTAACGGCGGCCACGGATCTGTACCGCATCTGGCAATCGACCCTGTGGTAATGGGGAGCCAGGCGGTCATGGGTTACCAGACCATCGTGAGCCGACTGGTCGATCAGAGTAAGCCCGCGGTGCTCACGGTTGGGGCCTTTCAAGCGGGGTTTACCCATAACGTTATTCCTCACAGCGCCACGCTGATGCTGAATCTGCGTTGGTACGACCCCTCGGTTAGAGATGGGATGGTCGATGGTATTAAACAGCTTACTGACAATATTGCCAGGATGTATGGCGTACCCGCTGACCGCATGCCGACATACACCATAAAGTCCGAGGTGACTCCGGTATTCAATGACCAGGACCTTACAGTGCTAGCCACAACCGCCATGAAAAATGTTCTCGGCGATGACCGGGTGTTCCTGGCAGGTAAACCGCACATGGGCTCTGAAGATTTTCATATGCTGGCTGCCAGGAACCCCGAGGCCAGGGTGCTGATGGTCGAAGTGGGCAGTGGCCCGGCTGACGTGCTGGCTGACATAGCGGCAGGTAAGCCGCCCGTCTACCCGCACAACCCGGCTTTTTACATGGATCCAGACGCTGTGCTTTACGGCGCCCAGGCGCTGAGCGCCGTACTGCTGGACGTGCTGCAGAAAGAGCAGGCCCAGTAGCCGTGATTGTGAATAATTGGCGCTGTCAGGAAATGATAAGTTCGGCGACACGAAATGGTAAATACCCGATACCGGCCTAGTGCAGACTGGCCACCCTGGTAAAAAAGGCCAGGCTGGCTATAAAACTCTAGCGCCATAGGGGCGTAATGAAATGTGGCCGCAGCGGGCGATAACGATAACGAGTTGCACTATTGCAGATCCACAAATACAGAACCGCAAAACCAGAGAGAGAGCACATGAAACAAAAACTACTATGTTCAGCCATCAGTGCCGTATTACTGGCAGGCGCCAGCACCACTGCCATGGCGCAATTGGAAGAGGTGGTAGTTACCGCCCAGAAACGCGAACAGAGCGCCAACGATATCGGCATGGCTATTTCCACTTTGTCAGGGGATGCCATGCAGGAGCTACGCGTACTTGACAGTACCGACCTTGCAGTAGCCATACCCGGCCTCACCTACGCGGACACTGGCCTGTCCGTGCCGGTCTATACCTTGCGCGGCGTTGGCTTCAACGAGGAGAGCGTGCAGGCTGCCGCTACGGTAGGTGTGTACAACGACCAGATTGGCCTGCCCTTCCCCATCATGACCAGGGGCCTGCTCATGGACAACGAGCGCGTCGAGGTTCTCAAAGGCCCCCAGGGTACCCTGTTCGGCCGCAACAGCACCGGCGGCGCGATCAACTTTATCGCCAACAAGCCGACAGATGAGCTCGAAGCGTCTGTCACCGCGGGCTACTCCCGTTTCGAGACCGCGGACCTCGAGGGCTTTGTCAGTGGGCCGATAACCGACAGCGTTCGCGGCCGCATCGCCGCCCGAACCATCCAATCTGGAGAGGGCTGGCAGAAGAGTGTGTCCCGCGACGACGACCACGGCGAATATGACAAATACTCGCTGCGTGGCTTGCTGGCTATCGACGTCACCGACTCAATTGACCTGCTGCTGCGCGCCGACTACTGGGAAGACAACTCCGACTCCATGGTGCCAAGCTTCCAATCACCGGCTTACCAGGGGCTGTTTGGCAGTGCCAACCCCATCGTTGAAGGCCTGTTGGACACTGGCGACAATGCGCGTGTCTCCACGCTGAACGAGGACGATAACCGCGACGCGGATTGGGCGGGTGGCAATAACCGGCTCGGTGGCGCGCCGGAACTGGATATGAACACCCGGTCGTTTTCGGCTACTCTCAACTGGGCTATCAACGACACGCTGACGCTGACGTCCCTGACCTCCTACAGCAAGTTCGAAAACGATTCCACCTACCAGAACGACGGCTTCGGTGGCATGCCGACTGACAAAACTTTTGGCGGGCTTACTGCGCAGGATACCATCGCTGCCGTCGTTCGCGACCAGTATGACGCCTACGACGAGTTGGGCCACTCTCACTTCACCAACGACTCGGAAATAGAATCCTGGTTCCAAGAGCTGCGTATACAAGGCGAGTATGACAATCTGACCTGGATCATCGGAGCCAATTATGCCGATGACGACGTGAATACCCGCACCCAGCAGATTGTCGACGTAACCACGAACACGAACATCTCCTTCTTCCCGTTTCCAGGAGAAATCGGCCTGCAGACGGTCGACAATATTTCACAGCAGGATGGCACGACCTGGGCAGTATTCGGGCATACCGAGTGGCAGTTTGCCGACGACTGGAAGTTGACCCTGGGTTTGCGTTATGACGAAGATGAGAAGGATTTCAAGGGTTGTACAGGCGACAACGGTGATGGTGACACGAGCCAGTATATTGCAACTCTTGTAGAGGTGTCCGCTGGCATTGTGCCAGACGTAGAACCCGGGGGATGCATCACCTTCCCGGAGGGAAGCTTTACCGGCTCCCTTATCGAGAAAAACCTCGACGAGGATTCTACTTCCGGCAAGGTGGCGCTCGACTGGAATGTGACCGATGACATTCTCACCTACGCCAGCTACAGCCGCGGTTACAAGTCCGGCTCTTTCCCAACCCTATCTACCAATGCCGCATCGCAGCTGGACCCGGTGGTGCAGGAAAAGGTTGACGCTTATGAGGTTGGCATGAAAGCACGCTTCGCCGACGGCGCGGCGCAGCTGAACGCGGCTGCGTTCTACTACGACTACACGGACAAGCAGCTGCTGGGGCGGGTTCCGACCATCTTC
This sequence comes from Halieaceae bacterium, assembly GCA_039964455.1. Classification (GTDB taxonomy): domain Bacteria; phylum Pseudomonadota; class Gammaproteobacteria; order Pseudomonadales; family Halieaceae; genus CALJFL01. The sequence continues at coordinate 107,686 of JBDVXK010000019.1, forward strand.
GGCGCCCTGGGCGCGCTGGTGAATGTGCCGGAATCCGAGGTCACGGGAGCGGAGTTCGACCTGCAATGGGCGCCTGTGGACGGCCTTGTGCTGGGGCTGGCCGCCACTTACCTCGACACGAAAGTCAAAGACTTTGAGAACTTCAACCAGCTTGGTCAACCACAGGATTTCGATGGATCCGATTTCCCGCTCACGCCCGAATGGCAGGGTACGGCGATGGCCCGTTATGAATGGTCCCTGGCTAACGGTATGACGGCGCATGTGAGTGGCGACGTATCCTACAGCGATGACTTCATATCCGACTACGAGGGCCAGAACGGCCTCGCCGACCCGGCGTTTGACCTGGACGGCGCTACTCTTTACGGCGCCAGGGCTGGAATCAGCAGTGCCGACGAACGCTGGAGCGCCGTCCTCTGGGGCAGGAACCTCAGCGATGAGTTCCAGCCGCTCAATACCCGCAAGCTCACCGACGGTCTTGTCCGGTTTACTGGGCAGCCGCGGACCTACGGCGTGAGCTTTACCTACAACTGGCTCTAGAAACCTGGTGTGGCAAGTTTAACGACGCTTGCGTCCGCGAGTTTGCCAACTCCCTCTTCCTGTCGGGGCACTCCTCCGGCAGGCTTTTCAACCCGAAAGCAGCTGGTCGCAACACGCTAATGGCCCACCAGCACTCCGATCGGATCTAGCAGCACGCCTTTTTTATCTCATTTACCAGGATAATTGCCTGATGAGTAAGCACAGCCAACCCGCAAGTATCTACGAGCTCCTGGCAGCAAGTGCTGTCGCCCATCCTGATAAAACAGCCATCACCTACATCGAATCGGTGTCACCCTCTATTACGGACACCCGCATCAGCTACCCGGAGTTTGTCGGGATGATGAACCAGGCCGCGCGTCTGGTCCATCGCGAGCTGGAGGGTCGCCGCGGTGTGGTGTCTTTCCTGCTGCCCAATATCCCGCAGGCACAGGTGATACTGTGGGGTGGCTCGGCGGTGGCGGTAGTGAATCCGCTCAACCCCCTGCTGGATGAAGACACCCTGCTCAGCCTGCTGGACGCCGCCGGCACTGACATTCTGTTTGCCCTTGGCCCGCAGGAGCATCCGGGCATCTGGGAAAAAACCATGGCGCTCGCGCCCCGGTCGAAAACGCTGAAAAAGGTTTATAGCGTGGATACTCATAATGGCAACAGCGCCCACCCTCATTACGATACCGAGGTGGCGCAGGAAAGTGACTCCCCTCTACCGCAGTACTGGCTTCCCAAGGCCGGCGACGACGCCACTTATTTTCATACCGGAGGCACCACGGGCGTGCCCAAGCTGGCCGTGCACAGCCATCGCAATCACATCGTAGCAGCCCGGTCCCGCAGCAAGTATTCCGGCCTGGAAGCGGGGGAAGCGATGATCAACGGGCTGCCACTGTTCCATATTGGCGGCTCTACCCTGGGCAGCCTGGGCATGTTTGCCGCGGGCGTTAATGTCATTTTGCCAACCAGCGACGGCTTCAGGAACAAAGCGGTCATCAACAACATATGGCGCCTGGTAGAGCACTACCGCATTGCCAGCAACGCCTGCGTGCCCACCTCGATGGCCAGCATCGTGCAGGTGCCGGTGGACGACGCCGATATCAGCAGCTTGCGATTCAGTGTCAGCGGTGGCTCAGTGGTCCCGGACGTGGTAAGTGACGGGGTACAGGCAATTACTGGCCACCCCCTGTACCAGATTTATGCCATGACCGAAACGACCGGCTTGACTGCCCTACCGGCACCCCATGTGCCCGTCGTCAAGGGTTGCGCCGGTTGGATACCCCCCGAGGTGGAGATCCGCATTGGTGATGGCGCGCAGGGTCCCGGTGAAGCCGGGGAGATATTTATCCGCAGTGAAGCTGTATTCAAGGGCTATTTGAAACACGATGAAAACCCCATTGACCCGGAGGGCTGGCTGGCATCCGGCGATCTGGGCTATGTGGATGAGCAGGGGCGGCTCTTTGTCACCGGCCGCAGCAAAGACCTGATTATTCGCGGCGGACACAACATCGACCCCCTGGCGATAGAGGCCTGCCTGGAACAACACCCCGCCGTCGCGCTGGCCGCAGCGGTTGGCAAACCCGACAGCTACGCAGGGGAACTCCCCATCGCGTTTGTGCAGCTTGTTGACGGGCAAAGTGCCAGCCCCGAGGAACTCGTGGCTTTTGCATTGGACAACATCAGCGAGCGACCCGCTTGCCCCAGGCAGATATTTATCCTGGAGGCGCTCCCGGTCACCGCCGTAGGCAAAATCCATAAGCCGAGCTTGCGGGAGAAGGCCGCTGAGCTGGCGGTCGGGGAATCGCTGTCGGAAAATTTTCCGGCAATACAGTGTGAAGTCACCGCTGAAATTGGCAAGGGTGGTCAGATGCTGGTCAGCGTGACGAGCGCCGAGCCGTCGGCTGAGGTTCAGGCCCTGTTGGAAAAATTGGCAGCCGAGCTGAAGCTGGTCCTGCCTGAGGATCGCAATGAGCCAGCGTAAGGACAATCAATAAACGGGAGTTAGCCATGCCAACATCATCAATAAACACTTTGGTTATGTTTGTGCTCTTATGCCTGAGTCTGCCTACACCCTTACAGGCGGATGACTATGACCTGGTGATTTTGAACGGACGCGTCATGGACCCCGAGACCAGGCTCGATGCGATGCGAAACGTGGGTATCAAGAACGGCAGGATCGCCGCTGTCACCAACAAGGCGATCAACGGCAAGGAGACCATCGACGCCTCGGGCCACGTCGTGGCACCCGGGTTCATCGACACCCACTGGCATGCCCTCGATTCATTCGGCAGAAAGATCGGGCTTCGGGACGGAGTCACCACGGGTATGGACATTGAGGCCGGGGCGTTCAATGTAGCGAAGTGGTATGCAGATCATGAGGGCAAGACCCTCATGAACTACGGCACCACCGCCAGCCACTTTATAGCGCGCCTTCTGGTGCATGATGCGAAGGAGATGGCTTCGCAGGATCAGGTTGATTTAGATGGACCTGTGGATTTTATCAACGCCACGGGCCTCATGAACGTTGCTGCAAAAGACGGGGTTCCCGGATGGTCAGTGTCCCGTAGTAACCGTGAGCAAGCCAATCGCATTATGGAGATACTTGATAAGGACTTGCGCGACGGAGCACTCGGTGTGGGGTCGCCGGTAGGCTACATGCGAACCGGGACCACGACCTATGAACTGTTCCTGGCACAAAAGACGGCGGCCAACTACGGCCGGTTGACCGGATTTCACGCCCGATTTTACCCCAGCGCATTAACGCCCATTGAGCATCCGATGGGTTTCGATGAGGTCTTCACCAATGCTTACTTGCTGGACGCGCCGCTGATCTACCAGCACAACATGGACTACGGATGGTACGAAATCGAACAAAAGCTGGCCTTGGCTCGCGAGAAGGGCTTGAACATGTGGTCGGAGATGTATCCCTATGAAGGGTCTTCAACCGTCATCTCGGCGGAGTTCCTGCAGCCTGATGTGTATGAGGCGGGGGGCAACCATTACGGTGACGGTGGGATTTACGATCCGCAACTGGATAAATTCTACAGCAAGGAAGATTTTTTGAAGAAGGCAAAGGAAGAGCCGGGACGGTTCATCGTCGCTTATTATGCTTACAGAATCCCCTGGATTGTGCCTATGCTGCGCACGCCGCACATGACCATCGGTTCAGACGCCGTTCCCAATAGTTCCGGACCCAAAGGATTCGACACACCTTTTAAAGAATACGCGGGACATCCGCGCACCACTGGAACACACGGCAAAGCGTTGCGTCTCGCTCGCGAGAACGACATTCCTCTTATGGATGTCCTGGCCAATACCTCTTACTATCCGGCCAAACACCTGGGTGATGCGGGCATCGAGGCTATGCAGATCCGCGGGCGCATGCAGGAGGGAATGCTTGCCGATATCACCATCTTCGATCCAGAGAACGTCACGGACAACGCCACCTACAAGGCAGGCGAACAGGGTCTGCCGACCACGGGGATCCCGTACGTGATCATCAACGGCCAGATCGTGGTGAAGGACTCGAAGGTTTTGCAGGTCTATGCCGGGCAGCCTATCCGTTATCCCGCCGAGGACCAGGGACGTTACGAGCCTGTCAGCGAAGAAGCATGGCTCCTGCAGTTTCCGGAAAAGTACAAATGAGCCCCCTTTTAACTGAAACTTATCTTTCCTGTTAGCGGAGCGAGATTATGATTGTTACCGAACTGATTGACAGTGCTTGTACCCAATACCCTCAACGATTGGCTTTTACCGGTTACGGTAGCGATTTCACCTACGGCCAGTTACAGAACATCAGTAACCAGGTAGCTAACAAACTGGTTCAAAGTGGCTATAGCAAAGGCCAGAAGTTCGCCATTTTCACCCCCAACTGCGGAATCGCGGTTATAGCGCAGCTTGGCGCGTTAAAGGCTGGTTTGGCCTGGTGCAACGTCAACCTGAAAAATGTTGTTGCCGACAATATTGATATTCTGGGGCGGGGTGAATGTGATGTCCTCTTTTATCACAGCAGTGTGGGCGATACCGCGCGGGAAATTCAGGCCGGCGCCCCTTCCATTCAATTGATGGTCTGTCTGGATAAACCCGATGGCGCTGCCCCTCACCTGATGGACTGGCTGGCCGATGCCAGTGACGAGACCCCAGGCGTTGCGCTCAGTAGCTCTGAAGATATCGGTCTACAGGGCTCCACCGGCGGTACCACTGGATTACCCAAGCTGACCCAGAACCCGCAGGCAATGCTGGGCATGGCGGCCTTCTATCTTGACAGCTTGATGGCGGTTGAAGATATTCATCGGGTTAATCTGTGTGTGGCGCCCATTACCCATGCCTCGGGTATGGTTTGCCTGGGTTCGCTGGCGGCCGGTGGCACGAATATCATGATGGCCAGCGCCGATATCGAGGGCATTATCGAGCATATGCAAAATGATTATGTCACCAACCTGTTTCTGCCGCCAACGCTGGTCTATGTGCTGTTAAAACACCCGAGAATTCGCGACAGCAAGTACCCTGATCTACGCTATCTGCTGACCGCCGGGGCACCGATTGCCGCGGAAAAAGTCGCCGAGGCCATCGCGGTGTTCGGGCCGGTCATGTGCCAGGTATTCGCCCAATCCGAGGCGGGCATGCCGGTCACTTTTATCAGCCCGGAAGAAACAGCGGCAGCCAGTGCCGACCCGGCCAGGCGTCATCTGCTGCAATCCTGCGGCAAAAAAACCGGCATGATAGATGAAATGGCCATCATGGATGAAAGTGGCAAGCTGCTGCCAGCGGGTGAATCCGGTGAGATTGTGTTGCGCGGGCCCACTATTATGCAAGGCTACCTGAATGATCCCGAGGCCACCGCTGAGACTCAGCAATTCGGTTGGCACCACTCCGGTGATGTCGGATATCTGAATGATGAGGGTTACCTGTTTATCAACGACCGCAAGCGCGACATGATTATTTCCGGCGGTTTCAATATCTTTCCCCTGGAAATTGAACAGGTGCTGTTTACCCACCCCTGCGTGCAGGAGTGTGCCGTCGTGGGCGTGGCAGATGACAAGTGGGGAGAAGCGGTTACTGGCGTAATCGAGCTGGCACCGGGCGCAAGCTTCGATGAGGGGGAGCTTATCGCCTTTTGCAAGAACGCGCTGGGTAGCATGAAAGCGCCCAAGTCAATTGTGGTGATGGACAGCTTGCCGCGCAGCGCCGTAGGCAAGGTATTAAAGCGCAAGATTCGCGATAGCCTGAATGCACCGGCCGATTCAGCCTGATACACCGACCGGGCGAACAATTTAAGCCTGCGGGAGCAAGGAATAGTTATGAAAGCGGTAATGTGCGAAGAATATGGGCCGGTGGAAAAACTGCGCTTCAAGGAAGTCGATGACCTGGCAGTCGGCGAGGGGCAACTGCTCATCGATGTAAAAGCGGCGGGGTGCAATTTCCCCGACGCCCTGGTGATACAGGGGAAATACCAGATCAAGGTGCCACCGCCCTTTGCTCCGGGTGGCGAGGGTTCCGGTGTTGTTAGCGCCATAGGCGAAAATGTAAGCGGCTATGCCGTTGGCGATCGCGTGCTGTTTTACTCCCTCACCGGAGCCTTTGCAGAACAGATCGTCATACCGGCCGGCAATGCCGTCATCATCCCCGACGAGATGCCCTATCCGACTGCTGCGGGCTTCCTGGCCGCCTACGGCACCGGCTACCACTCGTTCAAGCAGCGTGCCGGCCTGCAGCCCGGCGAGCACGTGCTGATACTGGGGGCCTCCGGCGGCCTGGGTTCTTCGGCGATCCAGATTGCCAAAGCAATGGGCGCCCGGGTGATTGCCTGTGCCTCTTCCGCTGAAAAACTGGCAGCCTGTAAGGAACTGGGCGCCGACTGGCTGATTGACTACACCAGCGAAGATCTGAAAACAGCCATTGCCGAAAAAACCGGGCGCAAGGATGTCGATGTTATCTATGATCCTGTGGGCGGCGATTACAGTGAACAGGCCTTCCGCTGCATAGCGCCCGGTGGGCGGCATCTTGTGCTTGGCTTCACCACCGGCAATATCCCCGCCATTGCCTTGAACCTGCCGCTGGTCAAGGAAGCGTCCCTGGTCGGCGTATTCTGGAATTCCTGGATAATGCGCTACCAGGACCTGCATCATGAAAACATGGCAGAGCTGTTCAGGCTCTACCTCGATGGCAAGATCAACCCCCTGATCAGCGACACCTATCCTCTTGCAGAATACGAAAAAGCCTTCCACTGCCTCGCCGGGCGCCGGGCACTTGGCAGGATAATCTTAACGGTATAATTCAACCGGCTAAGCGCGTTGCAGTGTTTCCGAGGGCAGCTCACTGAACAGGTGTTTGTAGTCCTGGCTGAATTGCCCGATATGCCTAAACCCGTTTTCATGGGCGATCTGCTTGATCAGTGTTTCGGCCGGGTCAGCGTGGCGCAGCGTGCGGTACACTCGATTGAGTTGCTCGGTCTTCAGATACGCGAGGGGGCTCATGCCGACCGTGTTATAGAACGCGTCACGCATGCTACGTTCGCTGACGTCTAAATCACTGCATAACTGGCCAATCCGCAGCGGTTGACCCTTGTTAGATGCGCAGTAATCCTCCGTATTGCGGATCAACTGACGCTGTCGCTTCAGATTTCGTTTTTGGGGGCGCGGCGGCTGAGCGGAAACCAACGCGTGGGCAATCAACTCAACCATGTGTGGCGCAAGTTCCGTAAGCAGTGATTTTGCATCCGGCCTGACCAGGGCCCGCACCGAAGCGTCTAGATAGGTCCGGGCGGCCTGACGGATCTGGGCGGCCGCCTGTGGCGTGAAGCGGGCGATGCCCTGGGCGATGAAGCCCCGGGGGTCATCTTGGGTAAGGTCGGCGATCTGCTGCGCCAGCTCGGTCTCTGGGATCGCCATTACCACGCTGTCCCAGAGCGCCGCCGAGAGATAGTCTCCCTCCGTGCCGCAACCTGTCACGAGCACGTCATCATGGCCCATGCGCTGCCCATTCCATCGTCCTTCCCCACTTTGAGCCAGTGTGAGGGCTACAGCAACAGTGCCCTTCGGTGCGACGCCACGGTAGTGAACAGCACGCTCCCAGCGGTTGCGGAAGATACCCAGTGAGCCGATCTGGGTGTGTAGAAGGCTGAGCAACCCGACACATAGGTTACAGATTATACCGGACACATAGGTTACACATTACTGCATTTGGAGGAGGTCTCCAGATGCCTTGGAATGAGTGTAATGCTATGGATGAACGCATCAGATTTGTTGCCCGCTTGCTCGATGGCCGCAATATGGCTGAGGTCTGCCGGGAATTTGGGATATCGCGTAAAACGGGCTATAAGATCTTCAATCGCTACAAGGATGTTGGAATTGAGGGCTTGCAGGACCGTAGTCGTAGACCCCAGCGCTACGCAAATCAACTCCCGTTTCAGGTCGAACGATCGATACTGCAACTTAAGCGAGAATACCCGAACTGGGGCGCACCCAAGATTCGCGAGAAGTTGATCCGGGAATATCCCATGATCAAGCCTCCCGCCAAGAGTACAGTGCATGCCGTACTGGATCGTCACGGCCTGGTGAAGCGGCGGAAACGGAGGCGCTATAAAGCTCAGGGAACGACATTGACCGACCCTAAAATGGCGAATGGCCTGTGGTGTGCAGACTACAAGGGCCAGTTCCTGCTGGGGAATCATAAGTACTGCTATCCGCTAACGATCACCGATTACTGTTCTCGCTACCTGCTAGCCTGTGAAGGACTCGAATCCACAAAAGAAGTGTTTGCATTTACCATTTTTGAGCGGGTTTTCAAGGAGTTTGGCTTGCCGGTTGCCATCCGCACAGACAATGGCGTGCCCTTCGCCGCTCCGACAGCGTTCTTCGGCCTCAGCAAATTATCTGTGTGGTGGCTCCGGCTGGGAATCAACATCGAACGGATTAAGCCGGGCAACCCACAGCAGAACGGTCGCCATGAACGCATGCACTTGACGCTCAAGAAAGAAGCGACAAAACCGGCAAGCTATAACTTCTTACAGCAGCAGGAACGGTTCGACAATTTCGTGGACGAGTTCAATAATGAGCGGCCACATGAGTCACTCAACATGAAGTACCCGGGTGAACTGTATACACCTTCGGCGCGGGAATACTGGCGGCCAGAGCCGCCAGAGTACCCGTATCACGATCGTACGATCCAGGTAACTTACTGCTTGCGGCTTGTTCCTGCTCCTCATAATCGGCAGGTCGAAGGTTCAAATCCTTCTGGGCCCACCATTTTCTATAAATTTCATAGAGTTATAAACGCTTAGAGCATCCGACTATGGGTACTGACTCATAGACTGGAGTCGGCGGGTGTGTGAGTGACTGACAGTGATGCCGTGCTCGGCCAGTAGATCTTCGACACCACGGTGACTCAGGTTGAATCGATAGTAGAGCCAGACGGCATAGCTGATGATGTCCGGCGGGAACCAGTGGCGCTTATAGGTATTCATCCGCCAACTCTATCAATTTTGTTGCTTTAACTTGGCAATACCCCCGAGACTATTTTCTGGACGACCAGTTACTCCCGACACCTCATTTATACTTCTTATACTTTAATTCAGCTTTTTCTCATTCCAGTCATTCGTATCCGGTAGAGTTGCCTGCAGCGACAGTCCGGTTTCTGTCGTTTGATAAAGGCTGACGCGATTTACAACTGTGCCTGCCACATTGGTTTCAGCACCGTTGTCATCAGATCTGGTGGCAGCGTCCTGGTAGAACCGGCAATGGGACGGTCCAGATTTATTCTGGTAGGCTCTGGCAATTAATCAGTGCAGGGCCAATACCCGATATGAATAAATTACTCGTCCAAAGTCTGTTGGCAGCAACGCTGGTGTGGATATCACTTCCGACAATCGCTGAATCGCCGCGCTTATACCTGTTTGATTGTGGTGCTATCAAGCACACCACCATTACCCAGTACGGCCTGAAAGACTCGGATACCGATGTGCGGGAAATTTTCGTTCCCTGCTACCTGATTGAGCATGGTGATAAGCGTTTGCTCTGGGATGGTGGTTTGCCATTGTCCTTTGCGGGGCAGCCTGAATTCGACTTGGACGATATTCACAGGGTGGTCTATAACGTCTCACTAATTGATCAGCTTTCGGCCATGAAGCTTCAACCTGCCGATATAGACCTGGTTGCCTTCAGTCATTTCCACCTGGACCACAACGGTGCAGCGAATGCCTTCGCGGATTCCCACCTGCTTATTCAACGCGCCGAGTACGAGGCGGCTTTTGCTGAAACTGACATCAACCCGATTTTCGACCCGACACTCTACGATCAACTAAAAGATGTGCCTAAAACGATCCTTAATGGAGATCATGATGTGTTTGGTGATGGTCACGTGGTGATCGTTTCAGCGCCGGGTCACACGCCCGGGCACCAGGTGTTGTTTGTCGATCTGGAAAACACCGGCCCTGTTGTTCTTTCCGGAGACTTGTATCACTTTGAGGTCAGCCGGAAATTGCGCGCGGTGCCGACTTTCAATACGGATGCCGAAGAGAGCAGGCGCTCCTTCGACAAGGTTGAACAGTTTCTCGTCGATAAACAGGCAACGCTTTGGATTGAACACTCAAAAGCGCTGGCTGACACGCAGAAGAAGGCGCCCAACTGGTACGACTGATTGGCGCCTGGGCGGCGACTAGTTGATAGGGCCTTACACGCAACGGGAACAATTGTCCTAAAGCGAAGCTTGTGGTCCCAGCATCTGGTCTAACCAGGTGACATCGCTTTGCTTGATCATTGCATCAATTTCCGCGGCGAAGTCTTGATCCAGCCAGCCCCTGACTCTTGGCCACATTATCTGGCAGCCGTTGCTGCGCAGGACCTGGGCAAGGTTTCTCTAGCAAAAGACACGACGCTGATGGGTGTTCTATGGCCATTTGGTTCATTGATAACACCAGTTGATAGCATGGACCGCGATGAATGGTTGTCTGCAGTCCGCTGTTTGTACTAGATTAGCGGCATGGGTAGCGTTTATCCCGCTTATACTTTGCACAGGCGCTTTAGTTGCAAGCCATAGGCCCGGGTGTTGTCGTTGTCCTGCGTGGGTAACCATATAAGCAGGCAGCGTTTGAGATGGAAAATAACGTCGCGCAGGGTAACCCGGTACTCGCCCTTGGGGCTGCGCCGCCGGGCTCTGCTAATAAGGCCTGAAAGCTCGCTGTAGGCAGCGCGCGAGGGCACCAGGGCTAACACTCTTATACCTTCTTCGAGTATTAGCTCACTACCAATAACCAGCTGTATACCGACTTCCTTGGCGGCCACATGTGCTTTCACCACGCCTGCAAATGAACACTCATCGGTGATGGCGATGGCGCTGTAACCCAGCTCTGCGGCTCGCTCTACCAGTTCATGGGGGTGGGAGGCGGCGCGCAGGAAGCTGAAGCAGCTGAGGCAGTGGAGTTCGGCATAAGACATTAACTGTCTATATGAATTTCGTTGGTTTTCAAGGCCCTTTTTCAGAGGACCAGTGCCGCGCTAGCGCCAAAAGCCTGCTCTATAAGATTAATTTAAATACAATTTTTAGGAGCGAGGTGTCTCTCCACGTGCATGAAATTGATGGAAGATTCGCAGGCGGACTGGCTATTGTTTTCTGCGCTGAATGGGCTAAGTTATGTAACAGACTGAAAGTAAGGGATTTTCTATATGAAGTGTCGGCGCATGTATCCTACATACAGGGACCAGGTGTTATATAGACCGGTCTCTATACTTAGCTGTTATGTGCCGCAGCTAGCGGAGATCGATAAGTGAGTGAGGCGGATATTCTGGAGCAACTCTTCAGCCTATATGATCGATATTGGGTGATTGTCCAGTGGTGGGCCAGCGTATCTTTCGGGATCATCATGATTGCTCATTTAGCGTCTGAAAAACTTAGCGCTTTCATACTATTGACTATACTTGTTCTCTACACTGTCTACTCTTTATGGCTGTACTTCCTTCTAGACTACAATCTGGCCATAACTTTCGGACTAATCGACGAACTTAGCTCGCTAGGAGATGCCGGCAGACTCACAGCTGGCGGTCAAGAAACTTTGGTGCATCCATCAGGCAAGTATGGAGTTTTGTTAGGTATGTTTGCGTTACCAATCACATTTTTAGCTTGCGCTGGTTACCTGGTCTTTTCATATGTCCATGCACGCAAAAGCACATAACAAGTCAAGGCAGCCGGACGGCTTCGCCGCCCGCTGCTTGCAGCGTTATGCGGCACTACTTTTGGAACACCAATGAACTGGGATGCAATTGCGGCTGTGGCAGAAATCACGAGTGCGCTGGCTGTACTCGCTACTCTCCTATTTCTCGCACGACAGATTCAGCAGAGTAATCGTATTGGCCAAGGCGAGGCGGAGCGAGTGTGGCTAGCTAGCTGGCAGGAAATCGTTGCGAGTACTACGGCCGATCTCGAGACTACGCAACTGTACAAGCAAGGACTGCATAGTTTCAGCAGTCTCGATGATGATCAGAAGGCGATGTTCCATACGATACTCGTTGGCATGATGGATCGCGGAGACGCCTTGCACCGATTGCATCAGCAGGGACTCGCCTCTACTCAGCTCTTGGACTCAATTATCGACGGTATTTGTATAGGTGTCATCAAGACTCCGGGAGGCGCGGAGTGGTGGGCCCAGGTCGGCCCACTGTTTCCGGGCTATGCCTTCTTTGAAGAGCGAAGATCGTCCTCAGGTGTTCCGTTAACTGACGCGCTGACGTTTTTGAGGGTTAACGGCAAGTGAATTGTTATCTTAGCGACCCGGAAGGTGCGGAACTCCGTGCCGCATAACAAGGCAAGGCAGCAGGGACGCTTCGCGCCGGGACCGCTTTACAGCGGCCCCTGCTTGAAGCGTTAGGTGTCCAACCAGGAGCCAATATGAACTGGGAAGTTGTTGGTGCAGTAGCAGAGTTAATAGGGTCACTTGTGGTGCTCGTTACACTGCTTTTCGTTGTAGTACAGCTCCGCCATAGTTCTTCGGCAATTAGGAGCGGATCTCTGCAAAACGCACTCAATGCTGATGTAGGAATTATGACAGCCCTGGTATCAGACCCAGAGCTTTACGAAATCTATTACCAAGGGATTAGATCATCAGATGCGTTAAGCAAAAAAGAGTACGGGCGATTTGAGATTCTTATGCTACTTATGATGAGACATATTGATATTCAATATCAACAGTACCAGGATGGCGAGACTGATTCAGAATATTGGGAGAGTTTAGCCACCACCTTCCGGGGGCAGCTCAGTATGCCGGGCGCCTTTGCTTCGTGGCAGCGTCAAAAAGGAGTTTTCAGCAAAAGCTTTGTATCGGAAGTGGATAGTTGGAATGTAACACCTAACAAGTCAAGCCATAGCGACGCCAGCGAAGCTGGCGCGCCTGCTTGAAGCGTTAGGTGGCGTAGATGGAGTCAGCAGATATTCTCCAAACAATAGCTGAGATAGCTATGGGTCTAGCAGGTTTCGGTGGTATTGCGGCGGGCCTAGGTTATCGTGCCCGCGGTGACTGGAGTGATGATGATCAGGTCCGCCTAATGGGAATGGCCTATACCAGTCTTTTGGTGGTTTTTGCCGCGCTGTTGCCTTTTGTGGTTCATCATTTGAGCGCCACCGACCCCTGGCGAGTAAGTGCATTTATAGTATTGCCTTTACTTGCCATCAATCTAGCGAGCGCGCTTCGAGTTTTTCGGCACGGCATTCCAACCGCCTACAACCCCGCAGCTTCAATTCTACTTGTGCTTAATCAGTTGGCAGCTTTCGCGGTGTTGTTGGTCATTTGCTCAGATATGTACGCTCAGAGTAACTTTGGTCTCTATCTCCTTGCGTCCGTTCTCATACTGGTTGTGGCTGCTATGCTGTTTTATCGTTTACTGTCCACATCATTTAAAGGGATTGCCAATGCCACCTAACAAGGCAAGGTTGTCGCTTCGCTGGGACGGCAAAACCGCTGCGCGGTTTCGCCGCCCCAACTCGCAGCGTTAAATTTTCCCAGCGTGAGGAGAAACTAGAGATTGAATATTGGAGACTTTGCTTCGGTCGCTGAAATCATTGGTGGGGTAGCCGTAATTATCTCGCTGATCTATTTGGCCAAACAAGTACGAGAGAATTCTCTGCAAGTTAAGCTTGGCTCTGCCATTTCACTGAATCATCTAATTAACGAAGCTTTTGACCCAATCTACAATAGCGATAGAACTATCCATGTCTGGACTGTCGGTCTCACAAACCCTTCCAGTCTAAGCGAAGAAGATCAGGCGGTGTTCAGTTTGTTTCTTGCCCGTCTAGTACACGTACTGCTTACAGCTATCATGCACAATGATCATGATATTCTCGAGTCCGAAGTAGCGAGACGCTACATTGGAACACTCAATTCAATACTGACATCAACTGGAGGTCAGTATTGGTTAAAAGAGCAAGGTGGCGAGGATCAGATGTCAGACAGGGTCCGAGAAATATTGAGATCGAGCTCCGACTACCAAGATTTTCTTATTCTCGGACCAAGTAAGTAATGAGCGCTTTTACATGGTTCCTCGCAAATGTAACAAGTCAGGGTTTGGGACTGCCTGACGGCAGCCCCAACCCGAAGCGTTAGGCGTCAAGGAGACACAATGACACTTGAAGATCTTGGAAATATAGGCGACTTTCTAGGTGGTGTTGGTGTTGTGGCCACTCTGTTGTATTTGGCTTTTCAGATTCGCCAAAACACCAGACAGCTAAAAGCCGATGCACTGGCAGCGCAAACAATTGCGGTTGAGGGCACTACCGCAGATATAGCAAAGTGGATTGGGGAGATCGTGGAGAATCGCGATCTGGCGGAGCTATGGGCGCGTGGTTTGGTGGATATTACGCAGCTGGATGCAACCGACAGGTTCTGACAAGTTAACCCATAGAGACCTGAATAATCCGATGTGTGGTAGTTAAGCAACGGCCCTTCCCCATTCAGCGAACGCACTCATCCTGAGATCCCGATAATGTCGAGCACTAACCAGATGCCTTCCCAGGTTAAATAAATTATAGACAGCAGCATGTGCAGTCACGAATCGCTGAGCCTGCCTGATCGAATTGAAGCGCCTCATCCCTCGCTCTCGCACCCTGGTCGCCTCATGCGACTGCTCAGCCCGATTATTCTCATATTGTTTCGTACTGTGGGTCGTCTCTGGAATCAGTTCCCGGTGAGCAACGCAATAGCTGCGCAACTTATCGGTAACGATCTTCCTGGGTTCTCCACCATGGTTGCGTAGCAATCGCTTGAAAAACCGCTTAGCCGCCGCACCGTCACGTCTGGCCTGTATATAGACATCAACCACTTCTCCGTCCTGGTCTACCGCGCGCCAAAGATAATGCTGCTTGCAGTTGATCTGAATGGTTCGGCACACCGACGAAGACTTCATCGATGTAAAAGGTGTCGCCGTAACCTCGGTGCTTCCGTTTCAACCGGCGGGTATAAATGGCTCCGAACTTTATGCACCAGAGGCGGATCGCTTCGCGGCTTACAGTGATACCCCGTTCGGCCAGTAAATCTTCGATATCACGGTGGCTTAGGTTGAACCGATAGTAGAGCCAGACGGCGTGGGAGATGATATCGGGTGGGAATCGGTGGCGCTTGTAAGTATTCATGGTCCGATTCCACCAACTTCGGCGGCTTAACTTGGCGATACCGAAATAAGTTAACTTGTCAGTACCGACTGATGGCTAGTACTCAGCAGGCCATGCCCAAACCGGCGCGGAGGCATCTAGGCTCATATTCTTGAAATTCCGTATCTCGAGTACGTTTGGGTGGTAACCTTTCACACTGGGTTGCACCAGATGCCTGCCGTTGTAACTGAAAATTGGAATCAGGGCGAACTCCTGCATAAAGAGTGTCTCTGCCTCTGCCATTAGCTTATAACGTTCTTCGAGCGTAGTTGCAGCTGGAGCCAGATGCTCAACGATCTCATCGTAGCGTGTGTTCGAGAACCCCGTCCGATTAGTGCCTCCACCTGTCGTGAACTTGGCTAAAAAATCCTCGGGGTCGAGTGAATTGCCGGTCCAGCCCATGCGAGCGAGGCTAAACTGCTTATTGTCCACAGTATCCAGATAGACCTTCCATTCCTGATTCACCAACGTGACTTCAATGTTCAGATTGTCCTTCCACATTTGTTGCATGGCCACGGCTACCCGACGATGGTTTTCGGCTGTGTTGTAAAGCAGCTCCAGGCCGGGCCAGCCTTTACCATCAGGATAGCCAGAGGCAGCCAGTAACTGCCGTGCCTTTTCCGGGTCAAAATATGCATGATTTTGTGTCTGATAACCGGGAATACCCGGGGGCACAATCGACGCCGATGGGCGCTCGACCCCGAGTAATACCTTGCTGACAAGTCGCTCTCTATCCAGGGCCATCGAGAGGGCCTTGCGCACGTTGATGTCATTGACCACTGGTTGAGTGATGTTAAACAGGTAGTAATAGGAGCCAAGCAGTGGTGCCTGCACATACGGTGTTTGGGGCAAGGCCCGGTACTCGGGAATTTTGTTGATTGGCACCTGGAACGTCACGTGCAGTTGCCTCGCACGGAACATTCGTTCTTCTGCTGTTTGATCTTCTATGGGTCTAAACATAATGGCATTCAGCGCAACGTTTTCGGCATCCCAATAGCTCTCATTTCGCTCTACGCGCAAGTGTCGATACAGTTTCCAATCGGCAAGCTTGAACGGACCGTTATTCACGATATTGTCCGGACGTGTCCACTGACTGTAACGTTGGGTAGCGGTGCCATATTTTTCCACGGTCTCACGGTGCACAGGATAGGCCGCCGGCGCGGCCAGCGAGCCTAGAATATGTGGGGTAGGGTTTTTCAGTGTGACCTTGAGGGTGTGGCGGTTCATCGCCTTAACACCCAGTTGTTCGGGGTCATCAATTTCCCCCCTGTTGTATGGCTCGGCGTTTTTTATTGGGAAAAGAGTCCCTGCCAGTACGTTCCCCATAGCCGGGTTTAGTGAACGCTGCCAGGACCAGACGAAGTCTTCGGCGGTCACAGGGTCACCATTGCTCCACCTGGCAGTGGGGTTGAGCTTGAAAGTTATGGTCAGTTGATCTTCGCTGAAGTTCCAGGATTCGGCCACACCGGGTTCGGCTTCCAAGGTTTCTGCATTGCGCCTTACCAGCCCTTCAAACAGGGCGCCGGAAATCTCCCAAGCGTTGATGTCTTGGACAATGTGAGGATCCAGGGTTTGCACCTCTGCACCAGTACCGTAGTGCAGTACGCCCGTTTGATTGCCAGTGACAACATTAGGCTCTGAGGAAGAGCAGGCGCTTAAGAGAAACAGAATAAGCGTGCAATGGAAGCCAGATTGCCATCTGGTGTTCGGTTTTTCAAAACAGCTAATGAGCAATACCCTGACTTCCCCATTGTAATGATTCAGCTTAGACGAGAACCGACAGAGTGCAACGGTACTGCTTCAGGATAAATCAGCAATCTGTGCAGTCGTCTCCAATGCTCGACTTCGCCTTACCATCGACATCGGTCTATCCGCGGTGGTTCGGCACCCGAAGACAAGCTGACAGTGTGGATTCCTGTGGCCCTCTGGGGAAGCGGTGTGCTAGTCGCTCTGCTCCACTCAGTAAACGCAACCGTCTGAAACCCAGACAATCCTCAGCAACCACCAGCAATACCCCCGATCAATAACCATCAATATTTAGATGGCTGCTTGCTTGTAACTGATGCCAAAATGATCAGCCCAGCAGTCCTGCTCAAACGGCAAGAGGCTGACTAAATCCCTGCCATCCATATCCCAGTCTTTTACCTAAGCCCAAAAAGCCACGCCAAGCCCCAACCACTACCAAATACTGCAACGCCCCAACCCGCACCCAGAACGCCATCTGCCATATATCGCGCAGCCTTTTCATAGGCATTACGTGATGGGTGCGTATGCCTCCACTAAGCCAATATCAAACACCATGTTTCACGGCCCAGTTCGTCATCGCGGGCCCGAGGCACACCAGAAAAACTGCGGAAAGACATGTATCTAAATTAGAAGTAAGACCACCTCATGTCTCACTTCACAACCCCAAAACCATCAATCCCCTAAATAGGAGGCCTTATCATGGCCAATGCAAAAGCAAAGAAACAAACCGACAATGCTACTCAGCCTGTCATCACAATCATCAAGAAAGCCCAGACCAAATCCCTCGAAGGTAAAGCCACCCTGGGCTATCACCTGGGACTCGATGACACCTCAGCCTTGCACTGGCGCATAGCCAACAATGACGGAGGCGGCTTCTTCTCGGACGAGTGGGTAACCTTCCAGGCAATCCAGGATGCTCTGGCAGCATGGCCTGAGGTAAACCCCATTACCTCTATGGCGCTGCGCCCGATATTCATGGGCAAGTCAGCCAACAACCCCAGCTTCCTCATGGCCACCCTGGTCAAAGAGGGCGTACTGGAGCGCAAAGCTGATACGAAGCGTCACTATCAGCTCGGTGACGTGAAGGCGTTTCTGGCCGAGGTGGAAAAGCTGAAGACTGGTCATAGCAAACCCGGCAAGCCCAGAGCCAAGGCAAAGGCGAAAGCAGGTGCCCGTATAACAAAAGCGAAGAAACCCGCTGCTAAGTCCAAGTAACTCCCCTCACCCACCGGCCACACCCTCGTATCTGTAGTCGGATGGTGTGTTTCTGAAACAAGCCATAAAACCAGGCAGTGCAAGGCTGTCAGCAAAAAGGATTAGTGACTGATTCCCAAAACTGACCCTATACCGATCCGTTTGGTGTACCGGTCTTTCTATCATTTAACTCATAGACCCTGGAGGTCTTACCCATGCTTTATCTGCTCCTCGCAGCCGGGTGCATCCTGATGCTCATGTCAGGATCACTCTGGCTGATACTCACTGCTATCACACTGTTGGTGATAGTGATCTATCCATCAATCCTGATATTCATCGGCCTTCTGGCCCTGCTGTACATCGTTCTGCACTACTGGAACGCCTAACCCCCTACCCCGGCTCTCGTAGCCACCAACCACTGAAATAGGAGTAACACCATGACACACCGCTCTCTGGCGGAGGTAGGCCTGTGCCTGACTGTTTTACAGGAAGAGATGGACCCACTGATGCCCAAGCAAGACCAGTTCGACGCTATCGAGTCTGTGGCGATCGCCATACTTGATTCGGAGCACGATCTGCACATTCCCGGCGCCCTAGAACAGTACCTACAAACCTACCTGTATCTAAAGCAGATGGAATTGGGATTAGAGCATCTCTCTGGACGCGAGGAGAAATAAACCATAAGGATCGGCGCTTTCGAGCGCCTTTATTCATTTGACTTATTAAAAGCGCCACAACTATTCACAAATAAAATTAGCGCCGATTCCTAACCCTACAACCCGCATAAAACCACGGAAACAGGCTACCGAATAGAACCATGTCCTCGCTCTTCGATCACTTGTCCACCTGCGCTTCCATCGCTATTGTCTAGGAGAGAGCTGGTATCAGACTCTCGTGAATCACTGATCATCTAAGACAAATCTGGCGTTAATACGGCGCCACACGTCGAGGACACGCACTGCAATAGGTGCGCGAACATCAAGTCCGGGGATCCGGATCTTCTCGAACATACAAACTTTGTTCACGCGCCTAGCGCGAGGAGACTCCTATGTCTAAAGCGACAACTAATTGTGCCCGATCAACAAAAGACCGCGATCCCAATGACCTCACAAGCGCCCAAATCGCATTCATTCTGTGCACGCTCGGCTTTTATGTTATTCCGATATTTCCTGGAGGAAAAATACCAGCATGGAAGTGGCGCGCCAACAGGCGCGGCGGCTTCCCCAGTCGCCGTGCATTGATGCGTCACTGGCGAAAGCATCCTGATCACGACGTCGCAATCGTAGTTGGACCACACATTATAGTGCTGGATGCCGATACTCCCGAGGCAGAGGCGCGGCTCCATGAGATCGAAGAAGCGCATGGTATTTGTCCAAATGTAACAGTACGCACTCGCAAGGGGGTCCATCACTACTTCGCGCTCACAGAAGGAACTACCGCTATAGCCGATGGCCTCGACTCAAAAACCAACCCGACTGGAATCGATATACGAACGGGCGAGACTTTGGCGATAGTTCCGCCTTCAACCGACAAATCTTTTGAGATATGCGAGGCAGTTAGCCTAGAAGAACTTGTTTCCGCGGGTCAAGACTTCGTAGATGCCCTCGACCGCAACAACGGACGTGAGCCAGCATCATCAACTAGGATGGCGACAGCACTATCTGCCATCGGACCCGAAGATCTCACTGTCCAGTCCATGGCGGATAAGGCAAAGATTAAGGAGCTGCTGAGTCATATCGATCCAGATCTCGGCTATCGCGACTGGATCCAAATAGGCATGGCGTTACACCATGCCACCGGAGGCACGCAAGACGGACTCGGCCTGTTTGATCACTGGAGTTCGGGAGGTAGCAAGTACAAGGGGCGTGAAGACATTGAACGCACGTGGAACTACCTTCGCATTGATCACGATAACCCGATCACCCTAGGGACGCTGGTCATGATGTCCAATCAAGCAAAGCAGCCGCTCTTATTGCCTGCACCACCATCTCCGGTAATTCCAAGTTCTGGCAGCACATCCGAGCACGAACTTCTCTGCTACTCGTTGCGCGGACAGAGCGACCAGCTATCAGACCTACTGGAAGACCAGACTTTTATACTGGACGAAATCGCCATTGGTGGGCAATGGACTGTCATTTATGCTCCCCCAAATACCGGGAAAACGCTAATCACGCTCTACCAGCTCTTACACAGCATTAAGAGTAAAACGTTGAACCCAGAAAAACTGTTTTATGTGAATGCAGACGACAACTTCCGCGGACTCACAGAGAAACTTGCGATCGCTGAGGAGTTCGGATTCCACATGCTGGCTCCGGGGCACGCTGGATTTCGGACATCTATGCTAGTGCCTCTGCTCGGCAAAATGGTTGAGAGCGGTAATGCATCAGGAACAGTGATTGTCCTCGATACTCTGAAGAAATTTGTCGACTTGATGGATAAGGGAAAGTGCACAGCATTCGGAACAGCAGTGCGACCCTACACCCTACAGGGCGGCACCTTGCTCTGCCTGGCCCACGTGAACAAACACCGCGACAAGGGCGGCAAGGCCATCTACGGCGGCGTGTCTGACAACCTTGATGATGCCGACTGTGGCTACAAACTCCATGTGACCGACAATGGTGATAATCGGCGGACGGTTCGTTTCGAGAACAAGAAGGCGCGCGGAAATGTTGCAGACAGCTTAGTCTACAGCTATCGCACCGAACGCGAGATCGCTTATCGCGAGCTACTGGACTCAGTACAGCGCGTAGGCGACCAAGCATTAAAGGAAATACTCGATAGATCAAACGGCGACGCAGATATTATCGACTCAGTCAGAAGGGCTATTGCTGACGGACCAATAACTAGCACAACACTCCTAGCAACAGTAAAAAGCTCGGTCGACGCATCCCGTCGCAAAATCGAACAGGTACTCAATAACCACACCATCGGCAGCGGTGGTGATGACCTCTGGGAGTGCAACCGGGGCAAGCACAATGCCCGACTGTACTCTCTACCGGCACCGCCAACACCAGAATCCGACACGTAGCTCCGGCTTCCCAGTTCTCCAGTTCACCGCACCCTAACCCTCAGGTAACCGGTGAACTGGGAAACCGCCTCGGAACCCATGTACCCCACCTTAGTAGGTCAGTTTGCCAGTTTTTCGCTCTATAGGGCTCGGGAAACCGGTGAACTAGCAAACCCATTAAACACATAGGAAATGTAAACATGCCAAAACTAAACCTCACCCAGAAGTTCGTAGACAAACCCACCCCACCACCAGCGGGCAAGCGCCGCATCGAGCACTGCGACATCGCCCTCCCCGGCCTCTATCTTGAGGTTAAGGCCACGAGCCCTACCTGGGGCACCTTCTACCTGCGCTACAAGGATGCCAGCGGTAAGACCTGTCACAAGAAAATAGGTCGATCCACTGATATCACACTCAAGCAAGCCCGCAGCAGTGCAAAGCAGCTTCGCGCACAGATACAGCTCGGAGCAGACCCACAGGCAGAAGCCAGGGCCAAGAAGCAGGTCATGACCTTTCAATCATTTTTCAACGATCACTATCTGCCGCATGTTCAGCAGCACAAGCGCTCTTGGAAGAATGATGAGGAAATGTTTCGCCTACGTATCAACGGCCTTATCGGCAGCAAGCCCCTCAACAGGATCACCCGCTCGGAGGTGCAACGCTTCCACACGAGCTTGGTCGACCAGGGCCTATCACCGGCAACGGCAGACCATCACCTGAAGCTGATACGTCAAGCCTTGAACCTAGCGGTTGACTGGGAGATGTTAAAGACTAATCCAGTCGCCCGGGTGAAGTTATTTAATCAGGACAATCAGGTAGAGCGATACCTAAACCAGGAAGAGATGCAACGTCTCTTGAGGGTACTAAAAGCAGACCATAATCGGGTTGTATGTAATGTCATCCTGTTTCTGCTTTCTACTGGTGCCCGAGTTAGTGAGGCATTATCAGCGGATTGGAATGATATCGACATAGAGAACCGCGTCTGGGTCATCCAGGCTACAAACTCCAAGTCGAAGAAGAAACGGTCTGTGCCGCTCAATGATGTGGCTATCGGTGTTCTAGATGCCCTTGGAAATGAACGCAAACGCGGCCGGCTATTTGTTGGAAAGCGTGGACCGCTATCGACCATCAATAAGGTCTGGTACCGCATACGTGCTGAAGCTGATCTGGCGGACTGCCGGGTTCATGACCTCCGCCACAGCTATGCGTCGCTGCTCGTCAACGCGGGGCACAGCCTGTTCGAAGTCCAGCAGGCCCTGGGCCATTCCGACCCGAAGGTGACAATGCGTTACGCCCATCTATCCAAGGAGAGCCTGCAAAGGGCTGCCTCTTCGGCTTCAGACAGGATCACGGAGGCAATGAACACTTCTGGCACACTTTAACTTTCAACGGGGCCTGCAATAGGCCCCACCTACCTCCCCTTCACCTGCACAAAAACATCACCCTCCCCGCAGTAACTGCCTCGCGCGCCCGAGGCTACTAAGCACGTACACCCCATAAAACTCTGAACATACATTTATAACGGAGATCGAAATCATGACTGTAATCACTAACGCCCAATCACTCGCTCGACACACTGAAATTCCATCCAATCCCCTACCAACCCACAAAGCCCGCCTATACCGGATACCAGAGACCCACTACGTCCGGAGACAGCGAGCAGCTAACCAGCCTACCTACGTCATACCCAGACCTATAGCACCGCGACTGCCATCCAGCCCGCCTGGATACTGGTCCCGCGAATTGGAAAAATTCTCTGCCGCATCAACACAGGCCTGGATAGACCTGAAAGCCACCAGCAGACGACTGATTCACCGTGCAATGCGGTGGATAGTGATTCCTATGGCACTGATATCAGGATTCGGGATATTCGCAGCAGAACCGGCTGAATTACCAGATAGCCGCTTCCAGGACGCACCTTATCGGCAGGCTATCCACGAGGCGCCCTAGAGGCGTGTTTCTGGAGCATTCTGGGGCGGGGTAATACCTGCCCCATGCCCACGGCATTCTTGGGCGAGAGAGACCCTGACATACCCACAACCAGCACTTACACTGAACGAATCAAGGAGACCCAATCGATCATGCTCACCTGGACAAAACGCCTGATAATAACTGCCAGCTTTCTGGCCCTACTCACCACCAACATACTCACCCTGACCAGCACCGCCTTCAATGCTGCTATATCTGGGCTAATGGGCACTGCCCTGGGTGTCCGGACGGTATCCAGCATAATGCAGTCCAAAATCGCCTCTCAGAACAGCACCATCAAGAAACACCAAACCTCAGCCATCGAGCGCAAAGCGGCCACCAAGAGATTCGGCACCCGTCTCGCCAGCAGGACCAAGCGAGTGGCGGCGAAGAGTATTGCTGCTATCCCTGCTGAATCGATACCGTTCATCGGTGTGGCCGTGATTATCGCTGATACCGGATATGAGCTGTACGCAGCCTGTGAAACCATCACGGATTTGGATCAGCTGTATTTAGATCTGGGGATGACTGGAGAAACCCCTGATGACGCAGTGCACAGCGTCTGCTCGCCGGAATTGCCAGATGCAGGCGAGGTTTGGGATGGGGTTGTTGCAAAATCTGGTGAGTGGCTGGAGCAGGCTCGAGGGGCTATGTAGCGATTTGAGAGCTTGGCATTACCCGAGGCATTTGTAGAAGCAACTAATGTCCGCTTTCGCCTATTAGAAGACATTTGGCTATGCTGTGCTACAGGATGAACTAAGGAGTCGCAGATGTCTGATGCCGATCTATTTGAATTGAGTCTGCTTAGTGCTTCACAGGCCTCTACAATGCTTAATGTCTACTTGTCGCTGACATTTGGATATCTAATTACAAGTTACATAATTGGTGCCAGCCTGAGTACTTTTCAGGCAGTTGTCCTATCTAGCTTGTACACGGTGGGTGTGATCCCAGCATTGGTCGCGAATTACTACTACTCAATTAGAGCGGCGGAATTCGAACTTCTGATAGGCGCAACTTACGACATTACCTCTAATGATAGTTTAGGAAACGCTGTTACTTGGGCTAGCTATATGGCCGTTGTTCTAACGGCAGGTGTTTTGGTGAGCTATTACTTTATGTGGAATGTTCGGCACTCCAAGTCTGCATGACTACTTCGAGGTGAAAGCGGACATTATCCCCTTCAGGATCGTTCATACCCTCTAACGTCCGCTTTCGCCTAATCGGCGACATCGTACTATCCTTGCTTGGTCTGACAATAGGGAGATATAGAGATGACTGAATATCAGCTTGTAGATGCCATAGCGAGTTTGCAGAGCAATCTAATACAGGGGCAGGCCGTCACCGTTACCATGCTTAGTGCCTACATGGTTGTTGCATATGCCGTAGGAACAAAGCTGACGACCTTCCAATGTACTTTCGTCAGCTTAATGTTTCTCGTATTTGGTCTATTTGCTGCTCTTGGACAGATAAGTAATCTGAATGAAATGTACTACTACGGCTCACAACTCGGTGACCTACGCAAAGAAGGTTACGCTGGCTTCGATGGAGACAGCGGGGCTGAAGAATTTGCCAGGTGGGGTTTCGCGACTATCCGTGTTCTTTTGTTTGGAGGAGCGCTCACATTCATGTGGCGCGTTAGGCACCCCAAGGCTGAGTAACGTCTGCCTTGAGGTGAAAGCGGACCTTCCAGCCCCAGGGCCGATTCAGGGCCTTTAACGTCCGCTTTCGCCTAAAAGCGGACATGCATGTATGGTGGTTGCCTATCTAACAATAACAAGGTGCAATAATGTCTGAAGCAGAGCTTCTCCTTGTCGGGGTGACGATGATCCTTGCCACGGGCTTGGTTCGGTGCGTTGATGGGATTTATCACTCGATGACAAGCCAGCGGCGATATTGGATGCCTCAGGTGTTGTTGTGGTCGACTTTCATCTATGGCGTCAACTTCTTATGGGCCTATAAGAATAACCTTTCGATAGATCCTACGTGGATGGTGTATGCGTCTTCAATAGCGATAGCATCAACCTTCGTCTTAAGGGGGCATATCCTTGCCTCAAGCAACCCAGAACAGATAGAAGATTGGGCTAAACACTTTGAAAAATCGGCGCGACCATACTTTATCGTCGCATTTCTGACCTCAATCTCATCGCTTGTCGCCGCTTGGGCTGCAAACGATTCCACGGGATACGATGCTCAAAGTATCCCGTTTTGGATAGGGGCAGGCCTCAACGTAATAGGTGCCATCTCCGGAAAGGTCTGGGTTCGTGGTACGGTCGCCGTCACACACTTTATACTGGTTATACTCGCAAGCTACATACTGTTCTCAAACGAGATGATTTAGTCCGCAATAAATGGGGCAGAGTAACTTGGTCCACGTGGCTTCAGTGGCCGCTTCGAGGTGAAAGCGGACATTAGTCGCTCCAGGTTCGGCCCAGGTTCGGAGTTCGGTTTCTGAAATTTAGTTAGCATTCTTCGGCTTACAGACAGTTCACTCAAAAGCCGAGCCCAATCAAGCTCGGTATAGGGTCGGCTTAGGCAGCCCTCCCCTACAGCCATAGAAAAATGCCTTTAGATTCTTCAACTTAGTGCGGCAATTAGAGCCTGTGCCTGCTCCTCATAATCGGCAGGTCGAAGGTTCAAATCCTTCTGGGCCCACCATTTTTTATAAATTTCAGAGACTTATAACTGCTTAGAGCGTCCGACTGTGGGTAGTGACTCATAGACTGGAGTCGGTGGTTGTAAGTGGTGGTGATTCCACGTTCAGGCAGAAAATCTTCGATGAGTGGTCCGGCATTCCGGTGATGACTGAGGTTGAAGCGATGTGAGAGCCAGACGGCGTAACTGATTATATCGAGAGGAAACAGTGATGTTTGTATATGCTCATGGCCCGATTCTAGCAGTCTGGGCCAGTTAACTTGTCAGTACCCCCGTTTACAATGAGAATATTTCAAACTACCTTAGCTCCGAAAAGCCCACTTACAGAGCGCTATTTACATTGACCCACCGCATTCTCAAAATCTTTGTCTTTTTCATTCTCTGTCCGCTTAGCCTTGCCTCTCCGGCAAATCAGGATTCGGAACACATTGTTACCGAAGAACCCGAGCTGGTAGAAGAACGAGTATCAGGCAATCGCCGGGAGTCCACGCTATTCGGAAGCAGGGACTCTATCTCGGTGCAACTAGAGACCGACGAAGCGATCAAATCGCCGTCAGGACGTCTGGGGGCACTGGATGGCGCACTCTCCGGTATTCAGTCGTGGAAACGGGGGTTGCTCGAGGACTACGGCCTGCAATTAGGCATGGACCTAGCAACACTTTCCCAGTGGGCCAGCGAATCGATTGACGGTACGGATAACGCCTGGGGAGCTGTCGCCAGACTGTACGGTCGATGGGCCTTCCACAACAGAGCAGCTGACAACACGGGCTTTATCGGTTTCAAAGTTGAAAACCGGAGTGCTTTGGGCGGGGAAATTCCACCCAAAAATCTACGCCGGGAGATTGGCTACCTCGGCTATACCGATATCGTGTTTAGTGATGATGGCAACCTGATCACTGAGCTTAGCTATCAGCAACGCCTGGGCGATAACGATCAGGCGGCCATCGTCGTCGGCAGATTCGACCCCAACAACTATATGGATGTGCTCGGTTGTTGCAGTCCGTGGACAACCTTCAGTAACCTAAGCCACCTGCTCAACCTGAGTATTTCCCTGCCCGATGCCAGTTGGGGAGTGGGGGCCGGATCATGGCTGGGGGAAAGTGAACAGTGGTATGTCAGTGGCAGTATCAGCGATGCCAATGGCACGCTGCGGTCGGGTCTGGACTGGTTCACCGGGGGGGCTGAATTCTTCAAGCAGGCCGAGATAGGCTGGTCTCCAAGCCGCGAGCGCAGACTCTATACCAAAACCAGCTTTACCGTATGGCATGTTGACGAACGCGAGGACGCAGGGCTCCCATCCTCTCATGGTGTCGCGTTTTCGGCGAATAAAACCTGGAAAGACACATGGATGGGGTTCTTCAAAGCAGGGGTCTCCTCGGGTGAAGCGGTACTGTACGATGAGTTCGCCTTAGTGGGATTTGGCCGAGTATTCCACAGCAATACCGATCGAATTGGCCTGGCAATGAGTTACGGCAAGCCACCGGATTCAAGCCTTGACGCTGAAAAAACCATGGAAGTTTTCTACAAGTTTCAGTTGGCAAAAAGCCTTCAGTTGACCACGTCTTATCAGCACATTATGGATCCCGCACTGAACCCCGATGAGTCTTCCATCGGCATCCTGGGGATTCGATTGCGATTTATTCTGTAACAGTTTCACACCAACATCAGCGACATATCCTGTCAGATGACAGTAAATGACATTGAACAACTCGGGGAAATCACATATGCGACCCACACAGCCTATATTACTAACTGCACTTTTCTTTGCGAGTGTCGGAGCCTATTCGACTTCCGTTGCAAGCACCGATTCACGCTGGAGTGTGATCGCTAACGCGTATGAACTTGCGGCTACGCTTACAGGCACCGAAGACAATAAGACTCATGGCGAAGGTGATGTAAATATAGTGCGATTCGATACTGAGTTTCGCAATCTGGAAGGCAGGTGCAACCAGCTGGCGAAGAGGGATCGTGCACCTTGCCTCGACGATCTTCTTCGGCTGAAGTCCCTGGTTAAGTCGGAGGTAAATCCTGACGACCCGAACCGCAACCGACGCTTTGCAACCAACATTCCCAACTTCGTCAGCCCGGAGATGAGCAAGGTCATGGCAAACTGGACTCCCTTCTGGCTGGCGGACGGGTTTACCGGGTTCCCGGACCCCAGCGACAAAGCGGCGTGGCAGTTCGAGGTACTACACGGGGAAGTGATCGGTCCGGCGGCAAAGGCTGGAGAAGCGTTTTTGGGAACGATGAACATCACGACGGAAGAGCGCGAGCTTAACGGAGTGCGAACGGTCATGCTTCATCCGAGCGAAAATCGCCATCCCGGGAAAGTGCTGATACACGTTCATGGTGGCGCGTTTTACGCCAACACCCCCGAAACCACATATGACAGAACGGCACCACTTGCCGACTTGATGGGCATCAACATTGTTTCTGTGGACTATAAGCTGATGCCCGGGAAACCGGGCGAAGAATGGGACATTCTCAATCAGCGAGACCAGGTGATTGCTGTATTTGACGCCCTCACAGCTGAAGGGACTCAGTACAAACCAGAAGACATTGGCATTTACGGCTGCTCCGCTGGCAGCGGGTTGGTCGCCATGTCAGTCAATAAGCTATCGCATCGAGGTGGAAAACTACCAGCCGCTGCCGTACTGCAGGGTGCGATGGTTGATTTCACAATGGACAGTGATTCAAACACAACCCTGCGCTACGACGATCCTCGCACGAACTTCGATCTCCTTATGGAATCCGTGTGGCCGATGCTCGGCATGACAGAAGAAAAAGCGAAAGATCCGCGCTACTCGACTGTGTTGGATAACTTCGAAGGACGTGACTTCCCTCCTACGATGATTCAGCAGGGCACGAAGGAGATTCAGATGAGTGACGGTGTCCGCATGTACGATGTACTGCGCCAGGCCGGGCACACCACGCAGTTGGATGTGCACGACGCCATGCAGCATTGCTTTCATGGACACTGGGGTACCCCGGAAGCTGAAGTAGCCGTGACTCGAGTGGCAGAATGGTTTGCGGAACACTTGCACACTAAGTAATGGAGACATGATTTATTGGAGGCTCCGGGGACAGTACACTTGATTACAGGAAATAGGTGTACTGTCCCTGTAATTCCGAGCTCGGGATAGGTTCGGTTTAGGTAGCCCTCCCCTACAACCATAGAAAAATGCCTTTAGGCTCTGCAACTTACTAAGGCAATTGGAGCCTCTCCCTGCTCCTCATAATCGGCAGGTCGAAGACGGTCGGCCGCTGCC
>JBDVXK010000020.1:0-63096 GCA_039964455.1 Halieaceae bacterium
ATCCAGCGCTGCTGTACTGGTGGATCGCGATGCGTTTTCCTGGATGCGCGGCGAGGCAGAGATTCGGCTGTATGAAGTTAGTAGTGGGTTTAAGCGTTATTTTTGTCAATGCTGCGGTAGCGTATTACCGCAACATGTGGAAAGTCTTGCAATGTACTGGGTGCCGGCGGGCTTGTTTGATGAAGACCCGGGCGTTGCATTGAGCTCTCATATATATGTTGCATCAAAAGCCGCGTGGGAAGTGCTGGACGAGCACACCCCCTGCCTGCAAGAAGGGTTTGTCTGAGCCGATGAAACAATTGCTCATTGTTTACAGTAGCCAGAGCGGTGCCAGTGCCCAGTTGGCGAGGGCGGCGGCTGCCGCGGCGATGGAAGAGGCGTTGGTGGACGTGTGTGTGCAACGTGCCGTCGATACCTCGGTGCAGGACCTGCAAACAGCCAGTGGCGTGCTGCTGGTGACCGCAGAGAATTCCGGTGCATTGGCTGGTGCGATGAAAGACTTCCTGGACCGCGTATTTTATCCAGCCATAAGTCACGCAATGGTGCTTCCGTACTCCTTGTTGGTCAGTGCCGGCAATGACGGTCGTGGTGCGGTAGCGCAAGCGCAGCGGATTCTTTCCGGTATCCCGTTTACAGAGGCGGCCGAACCACTGATACTGCGCGGCGACATTTGCCCGGCGCATTTATCGCAGGCCGGAGATCTGGGCCGCGGCCTGGCGGCGGGTCTTGAGATGGGTATTTTTTAGGAGTTGAGCTTCGTGACAGAGACATCTGCAATGGTAATCCCGGAGGGTTTTGAACAATTACCTGACGGTTTGGGATTTACCGATAACCTGCAGCCGTGCTATCGCAGGATTCGTGGTACCGACGTCAGCTTTGGCCTCTTTGTCGATGAACAACACATTAATCTGATGGGGGTTTGCCATGGCGGTGTGCTCACCACGCTGGCTGATGTGGCCGCCGCCTCCGGACTTAACGTGGCCAGGGGCGAAGTGGCAGGTAGTCCTACTGTGAACCTCAGTGTCGATTTTGTAGCCGCCGGGCGCAAGGGAGACTGGATCCAGGCTGACGTGGAGCAAGCCACGGTCAAGCGCCGTTTCGGTTTTTGCCATGGAACGATCAATGGCCCCAAGGGGCTGGTGGCAAGGTTTAACGGTACGTTTTATCTTCCGGAACACAAGGGTGTCTGGAAGGACAAGGAAAAGGCCGACCGGTTTACCAGCGAGAACGACCCCTTCGGTGCGCAAACCTAGACGTCAGCACTTTCCTGTAAAACATCGACGAAGGCTTGTGCCGCGCGCGACAGACTGCGGCCGTGGTGATAGACCACCCCCAGTATACGTTCTACCGCAAGGCCGGGAATCTCCAGCGCTAGCAGTGAGTCGGTGCGCATGGAGCGGGGCAGGATAGTCCAGCCCAACCCTACGGAGGCCATCATACGAATTGTCTCGAGATAGTTGGTTGCCAGGGAAACATTCAGCGTCAGTTTGTGGCTGTCGAACAACTGCTTGACGATTTGACCGGTGTAGGTGTTCAACCCGGGTAGCACCGCGGGGGAGAGGCTCAACTCCGCGAGGCTGCTGACACCTTCACCAGCCAGGATGTGGTCGGGAGACACCATCACCTCAAGTGGATCATGCCATACCGGCACCGTGATAAAACTGGCCTCGCTGTCTGGCGCGAGCGTCACCACTGCCAGCTCGATCTTGCCCTGCATGATGAGGTCGTAGGCCTGCTCCGAGTCCATAAAATCGATATCTATGTGGACGTCGCCAAACTCTCGACTGAATTGACTCAATATGGGGGGCAGTCTGTGCAGGCCAATGTGGTGACTGGTAGCGAGACGCAGTGCGCCTCCTACGGCACCCGAGAGATCGCGCACGGACTGCTCAGCTGTAAATAGCTGTTGTTCTATGAGCTCCGCATGGGGCAGCAGGGCGCGCCCGGCTTCAGTCAGCCCGATATGGCGCCCGATTCGATCAAACAACTCGGTGCCCAGTTGCTGTTCGAGAATGGCGACCCGCTTGCTTACCGCTGGTTGGGTCAGGTGCATTTTTTCGGCGGCGGCCGAGAAAGAGCCGCTGCGAGCCACAAGGGCAAACGCCCGAAGGTTCTGTGTTTCCATGAAATCTATTCCTATATGGAATCCAAACTATAAAAATAATAAATTTGAGTTATTTTAAGGTCAAGCCTAAAATGCGGGTCCTATCAAAGTGACAACTGTGGAGGTGTCCCATGGCCGGGCAAACGCTGTACGACAAACTGTGGCAGAACCATCTTGTAGAGCAACGTGATGATGGCACCGCGATAATCTATATCGATAGGCATCTGATTCATGAAGTGACTTCGCCGCAGGCGTTTGAGGGCTTGCGACTTGCCAAGCGACAACCCTGGCGTCGCGACGCCAATCTGGCCGTTCCCGATCACAATGTGCCTACTGAGGCCGCCGAGCGCAGCGCTGGTGTTGCCGGTATTCGCGATGAGGTTTCTCGCCTGCAGGTGCAAACCCTGGATGACAATTGCGAAGACTTCGACATTGTTGAAATTCCCATCAACGACATCCGTCAGGGCATTGTGCATGTTGTGGGGCCAGAGCAGGGCGCTACCTTGCCGGGCATGACCGTCGTTTGCGGAGATTCACACACCTCAACCCACGGTGCTCTTGGGGCCCTGGCCCACGGAATCGGCACGTCGGAAGTGGAGCATGTGCTGGCCACCCAGTGTCTGGTGCAAAGGAAGATGAAGAACTTGCTGATTCGTGTCGATGGCACCCTGGGTGAGGGCGTCACCGCCAAGGACGTCGCACTGGCGATCATAGGCGAGATTGGAACCGCAGGCGGCACCGGCTACGCGATTGAGTTCGGGGGCGAGGCAGTTCGCAATCTCACCATGGAGGGTCGAATGACCCTGTGCAATATGTCTATCGAAGGCGGCGCCCGCATGGGCATGATCGCAGTTGATGATGCGACGCTGGATTACGTCAAGGGTCGCCCTTACGCGCCCAAGGGTGAGCAGTGGGATATGGCAGAAGCCGCTTGGCGTGAGTTGCGCAGTGATGATGATGCCGTATTTGATCGGGTGATCGAGCTGAAAGCGGAGGACATCAAGCCGCAGGTTACCTGGGGAACCTCGCCGGAAATGGTGTTGCCTGTAGATGGAATTCTGCCGGACCCGAAAGATATCGAAGACGCCACGCAAAAAGAGTCGACCCGTCGTGCGCTGGAGTATATGGGGCTGCAAGCCGGCTCAGCGATTACCGATATACGCCCGGACAGGGTGTTCATCGGTTCTTGCACCAATTCGCGAATCGAGGATTTGCGTGCCGCAGCTGACGTGGTGCGAGGTAAGCATGTCGCCGCTACGATTAAGCAGGCGCTGGTTGTGCCAGGTTCCGGACAGGTCAAGGCGCAGGCAGAGGCAGAGGGCCTGGATAAAGTGTTTACCGATGCGGGTATGGAGTGGCGTGAGCCGGGTTGCTCAATGTGTCTTGCCATGAATGCTGACAAGTTGGGTGAAGGCGAACACTGCGCCTCCACCTCGAATCGTAATTTTGAAGGTCGTCAGGGCTTTGGTGGCAGAACACACCTGGTTAGCCCGGCAATGGCCGCGGCGGCAGCGGTGGCCGGACATTTTGTTGACGTGCGCAGCGTATAGAGGAGTACAGAGATGAAAAGTTTCACTTTAATGAAAGGACTGGTTGCACCTATGGATCGGGCCAACGTGGATACGGACCTGATTATTCCGAAGCAATTCCTCAAGTCTATAAAGCGCAGCGGCTTTGGTCCAAATCTGTTTGATGTGTTGCGTTACCTTGACGAAGGGCAGCCCGGGCAGGACAACAGTGTGCGCCCGCTCAACCCGGATTTTCCTTTGAACGATGCGCGTTACCAGGGCGCCTCTGTGCTTTTGGCGAGAGAGAATTTTGGCTGCGGATCCAGTCGTGAGCACGCACCCTGGGCATTGGAAGACTATGGTTTCCGCTGCATTATCGCGCCAAGCTTCGCCGATATCTTTTTCAACAACTGCTTCAAGAACGGTGTATTGCCAATTGCTTTGCCAGCCGAGACAGTGAGTAGTTTGTTTGACGCGATGTACGCTCAGGAAGGTTATGAGCTGGAGATAGACCTCGCTGAACAGGTGGTGCGTACACCGGAAGGAAAGGAAATTACTTTCGAGGTAGACAGTTTTCGCAAGCATTGCTTGTTCAATGGTTTGGATGACATCGGCCTGACATTGCAGAGCTCGGACGCCATTCGCAGCTTTGAGCAGCGCTGGCAGCAGCAGTCGCCTTGGCTCTTTGGCGCTATTGGGTAAGGGAAAACGTATGTCTGCAAAAATATTGGTACTGCCTGGTGATTACATCGGCCCGGAGATTATGGCGGAGGCTGAAAAAGTTCTTGCCGTCGTCAATGACCGGTTTGACCTTGGCCTTGAAATAGAGCACGGCTTGTTGGGCGGCGCGGCGCTGGATGTGCACGGTGTCCCGTTGCCGGATGAAACTCTGGCCAGCGCCCGCGAGGCCGACGCCATTCTGTTGGGCGCTGTTGGCGGACCAAAGTGGGATGGCGTAGAGCGCCACCTGCGGCCCGAACGAGGCTTGTTGGCCATACGCTCAGAGCTGCAGTTGTTCGGCAATTTGCGCCCGGCGATTCTTTATCCGCAGTTGGCCGATGCCTCCAGCCTCAAGCCAGAGATTGTATCCGGCCTGGATATTCTGATTGTGCGGGAGTTGACCGGCGGCATTTATTTCGGTGAGCCCAGGGGTATACGCACGCTTGAGAATGGCGAGCGAGAAGGCTTCAATACCTATGTCTATCGTGAATCCGAGATCGAGCGTATTGCCCATCTGGCATTCGATCTGGCGGGTAAGCGCGACGGCAGGGTTTGTTCGGTAGACAAGTCCAACGTGCTTGAGGCGACCATGCTCTGGCGCGAAGTGATGGAGGAGGTCGCCAAGGGCTACCCCGATATCGAGCTCAGCCACCTGTACGTAGACAATGCTGCCATGCAGCTGGTGATGGCGCCCAAGCAGTTTGATGTTGTGGTTACCGGCAATATGTTTGGCGACATTCTGTCGGATGCAGCTGCGATGCTGACCGGCTCCATTGGCATGTTGCCGTCGGCATCACTGGATAAGCAGGGGCGCGGCATGTACGAGCCCTGTCATGGTTCCGCTCCGGATATTGCAGGGCAGGGCAAGGCGAATCCGCTGGCCACAATACTGTCGGTTGCCATGATGCTGCGTTACACCTTGTCGACACCGGCTGCAGCTGACGCTATAGAAGCTGCCGTCAGCGAGGTGCTTGATCAGGGCCTGCGTACGCCGGATATATACAGCCCCGGCCAGCAGGCGGTCAGCACCGTCGAAATGGGCGACGCCGTGACAGCCGTCCTGTCCAGCTGAAACAGACACTTTTATTAATCTCGAT
The DNA here is from genome assembly GCA_039964455.1 of Halieaceae bacterium. Classification (GTDB taxonomy): domain Bacteria; phylum Pseudomonadota; class Gammaproteobacteria; order Pseudomonadales; family Halieaceae; genus CALJFL01. The sequence goes on from JBDVXK010000020.1 coordinate 5,430, forward strand.
ACCAGGTAAACCAAATGAGTAAGCTTTACGATGTGGCCGTGGTCGGCGCTACCGGCGCGGTCGGCGAAACCATGATCAGTATTCTCGAAGAGCGCGATTTTCCAGTAGGGAATCTCTACCCGCTGGCCAGCAGTCGCTCCGCCGGCAAAACCATTATGTTTCGCGGTAAATCCGTGCAGGTCACCGATTTGGCCGAATTCGATTTCAGTACGGTACAGATCGGCCTGTTTTCGGCGGGTGGCAGCATTTCTGAAAAGTTTGCGCCTATTGCAGCCGCCGCCGGTTGTGTGGTGATCGACAACACCTCGCACTTTCGCCGTGACGAGGACATCCCCCTTATCATCCCCGAGGTCAATAATGAGGCCTTGGCGGACTACGGCAGGCGCAACATCATCGCCAACCCGAACTGTTCGACTATCCAGATGTTGGTGGCGCTCAAGCCGATCTATGACGCGGTGGGAATCGAGCGTATCAACGTAGCCACTTACCAGGCTGTTTCGGGTACCGGCAAGGAAGCCATTGAAGAGCTTGCCGGACAGACTGCGAAGCTGTTAAACGGGCAGTCCATTGATAGTGAGGTGTACCCCAAGCAGATTGCCTTTAATGCCTTGCCACACATTGATACCTTTCAGGACAATGGCTATACCCGGGAAGAGATGAAGATGGTCTGGGAGACGCAGAAAATCTTTGATGATCCAGCCATTCAGGTAAACCCGACCTGTGTGCGCATACCGGTCTTTTATGGCCATTCCGAGGCCGTTCATATAGAAACCGTCGACAAGATGGGCGCCGAGGAGGCGCGTGCCTTACTGGCAGAGAGCCCGGGGGTGACCGTAATGGACAGCCATGAGGATGGTGGATATGCCACTGCAGTCACTGAATCTGCAGGTAATGACCCGGTATTTGTTAGCCGTATTCGTGAGGATATCTCCCATCCCAGGGGTCTGAACCTATGGATTGTGAGCGATAATGTGCGTAAAGGCGCGGCCCTGAATAGTGTGCAAATTGCCGAGAGCTTGATAGCTACTTACCTTGATTAATACCCATCTATAAAACATACTTGGGACAAGTCTGGGGTATCATAAGTGCATGGATGTACTTGGCGCACTACTTTGAACTTGTAGTGCAAGTGCTTGTAGGGGCTAGGATTTTATCCGGCACTGAACCATTGATATCACGGTAAGTGGATTGGCCCAGGGGAGGCCTTTTCGTGTTGTCAGCGGAAACAATAATAAGGGCGGTTCGGTATGGCTCAGAAGCGTAAGTTGGCTGCAGTTCTGTTTTCTTTGGGGTGTTTACAGGCCGGTTCGGTCTGGGGTTTGGGCCTTGGGGAAATGACCCTTGAGTCGTTCCTTAACGAACCTCTCAAGGCAAAGGTAGACCTGCTCAATACAGGCGGACTGCATTCGGATGAGATCCGGGTGAGGTTGGCAACAGCCGAAGATTTCGACCGTATGGGCGTGGACCGCGCCTATTTTCTTACCGGTATCAAATTTGAAGTCAGCGTCGACAGTGATGGCCGCGGCGTCATTTTGGTGTCATCCGACGACCCGGTACTGGAACCGTATCTTGATTTGATTGTAGAGACGCGTTGGCCCTCGGGCCGGTTGCTGCGCGAATACACCGTACTGATCGACCCTCCCGCGTTTGATGACAGCAATCCCGTGGTCTCCGCTTCGGAGCGCGTATACGAGGTTGAAGGCATACCCGCCGAGCCTGCGAAAAAAAAACAGGACCCCGCCACCACTAGCGGCACCCGGGTAGACGTCAGGGATTCAGATCTCGCACCAGGCGAGATGCCGCAGCGCGACTTCAGCTCTGATACCAGTCCTTACCCACAGTCCGGTAGTCGTTACATGATCAAGCGTGACGAAACCCTGTGGAACATCGCTCTGGCCGGCAAGCCGGAAAATGTCTCAGTGCACCAGGCAATGCTGGACATACAGCGTTTGAATCCGAATGCCTTTATCGACGGCAACATCAACCGGATCAAGGCGGGTTACATCATTTATCTGCCTACCGAGGGCGATATCAGTTCCGACGACCTGTCCAGTGCCCTGGCAGAAGTGAATCAGCAGAATGAAGATTGGCGCGCTGGTCGCGCCAGCGAGTCCTATGGCGGCGGACCAAAGTTAAGAATCTCCGTCGATGAAGACCTTGATAGCGGCAGTGATGATAGCGCGGGCGAGAGCAGTGGCGACCGTGATAGCGCTGCCGGCAGCAACACTTCAATGGAAGAGATGGATCGCGCCGCGCTGGAAAGTGGCGACCTGCAGGGGCAGGTGGATGCCATGTCTCAACAGGTTGAAACGCTGGAACGTATTGTCAGCGTAAAGGATGACCAGATTGCAGCACTACAGGCTGCATTGGAGGAAGCGCAATCCTCCGCGCAGGGCGCAGCCGAGAGTGCCGAGCCCGTAGACGGTGATATGGCCGCTATTGAAGAAATGCCTATCGATGCCGTTGCCACAGAGCCAGCGGCACAGCCTGCAGCGGAAGCCGAGCCGGTAGCAGCGCCCAAGCCTGCTCCCATGCCAACACCTGCGCCTGCGCCAAAGAAGGAAGAGAGTGGAGGGCTATTCGGGAACCTGCTTTATATAGGCGGTGGTTTGCTGCTGGCAATTCTCGCGGGATTGTTTTTCTGGCGTCGTAAAAATAAGGACACAGAGGTTGAAACTGTGGCCTCCGCAGCGGCAGCGCGGCCGCAGGCGCGAGACGCATTCGAAGGCGTACAGCTGAAGGAGCAGGAAGTAGAGCTTGCGCCAGCTGATGTGCCGGCTCCCGAAAAAGTGGATGGCAAAGAGGAAGATGCCGACACCAATCGTGGCTACGGTGAAGAAAAATACGATGAATATGCCAGCGACGCCGAGACCGGAGATGCACTAGCCGAGGCCGATATCTATATAGCCTATGGTCGTTATCCGCAGGCCGCAGACTTGCTAAAAACCGCTATTGGCAGCGAGCCGGGTAACGCTGAGTACCGCCTCAAGCTGCTTGAACTGAGCCTGGAGATGGGTGAGCCCGGGGAAGCTGAGAAACAACTGTTTGAGTTGCAAAGCCTGGGCAATGCCGAGGCTTTGGCCAAGGCTGAGTCGTTGATGTCGGGCAGTGCAGAGCCCGCTGTTACCGAAGCTGCACTGGGAGAAACTGAGCAGCCGCTTGAAGCTGACTTTGGTGAGCTGGAGTTGGACGACGGCAGCGCCGATAGTGCTGCTGATGAGCTTGACCTGACCGAAGATTTCGGCAGCGAGTCCAACGGTGATGAAATGGTTTTTGCCGCCGAAGGGAACACCATGTCGACCAAACTGGACTTGGCCCGAGCCTATATGGATATGGGTGATGAAGACGGCGCCCGTCAGATACTCGATGAGGTCGCGGCTGACGGTGACGCAGAACAACAAGAGGAAGCCAGGTCACTGCTGGAACGACTTGGCTGAAGCACCCCCTCGCTTTTCACCTGACCCGCTGCCGCCTGGTAGTCGGGTCGCCTGCCGGATTGAGTATGACGGCAGTTTGTACAACGGTTGGCAAGCCCAGCCCCACCTGAACGTCACCACTGTTCAACAAACCCTGGAAGCCGCACTTGCGATAGTTGCCAATCAGCCCCTGCGTGTTCACTGTGCAGGCAGGACTGACACCGGCGTTCACGGTCTGGGGCAGATAATCCACTTTGATGACCCGGTAGGGCGTAGCTGCAAGAATTGGGTTATAGGCACCAACACCAATTTGCCTGCGTCGGTGCGGGTGCAGTGGGCACAAGCTGTCCCGGCTGATTTTCATGCGCGCTTTTCGGCATTGTCACGCAGATACCAATATGTAATTGCCAATACACCCGTACGGTCGGCACTGCTGTCGCGGCAGGTGAGCTGGCAGCGCCGTCCACTGGATGCAGAGCGCATGCACGAGGCAGCCCAGGCGCTGTTGGGTGAGCAGGACTTCTCAGCATTTCAGGCGGCAAGTTGCCAATCCCCGACGGCCATGCGCAATGTGCAGCAGGTGTCGGTCAGGCGTCGTGGTGAGCTTGTTATCATTGAGATTGAAGCCAATGCCTTCCTGCACCACATGGTGCGCAATATTGCCGGCTCGCTTATGGCGGTGGGCTACGGGCGGCACTCGCCGGAGTGGATAGCGAGGTTATTGCAGGGCCGCGACCGCACCGCGGCGGCGGATACGGCATCGCCCGACGGCCTCTATCTGGTGGCTGTTAGTTATCCAGACTCCTATGATTTGCCTGCAGCGCCTACGGGGCCAATGATGCTGGCCATGTAAAGACAGTTGCAGCCCGATTCTGCTATCATTGCGCCTCTTTTTTCGGACCAGTAATCGAGCCAGTGGCTTACACGCGTATCAAAATTTGCGGTATCACCAGGCCGGAAGATGCGCAGGTAGCTGTCGCCAGTGGTGCAGACGCTATCGGTCTCGTCTTTTATGCCAAGAGCCCCCGGGCAGTCGATGCTGCAGCGGCCAGGGAAATCGTTGCCGATGTCGCCCCATTTGTGACGGTGGTAGCACTCTTTGTAGACGCCTCTGAAAATGCGATAGAGACAGTTTTAGCCTCGGTGCCAGTGGACGTTATCCAGTTTCACGGCCAGGAAACCGCGACATATTGTGAACAATTTCAGCGTCCTTACCTCAAGGCATTGAGAGTTAAACCCGACCTTGATCTTGAAAGTGCAGTGTCACCGTATAAACGGGCGAGAGGTATTTTGCTGGACAGCTGGCAAGAGGGTGTACCTGGTGGCACAGGGAAAACCTTTGACTGGCAACTTGCACAGCAGGAGATCGCGCGGCCTATGGTTCTTGCCGGCGGCCTGGATGCAGGAAACGTCGGTGCGGCCATTGAGCAACTACGCCCTGCTGGCGTCGATGTTAGTGGCGGGGTAGAGCAGTCGCCGGGGATCAAATGCCCGAAGCGTATCGCCGAGTTTATTCGTGCGGTGAGAACAACAGATTCAAGTAATAGTGGTAGGAAGTGATGACGACAGATATGAACAGCGAGCTTTTTTCAACAGTGCCGGATGCCGATGGGCGATTTGGTGTGTATGGCGGAAAATTCGTTGCCGAGACCTTGATGGCAGCTCTGGCGGAGCTGGAGAGCCTGTATAAGAAGATGGCGCAGGACGAGGACTTTCAGCGCGAGTTGGACGAGGATCTCGCGCACTATGTAGGCAGGCCATCGCCGTTGTACGAGGCCAAGCGTTGGTCTGACCAGGTGGGCGGCGCAAGAATTTACCTCAAGAGGGAAGACCTCAACCACACCGGTGCGCACAAGGTGAATAACACCGTGGGGCAGGCCTTGTTAGCCAAGCACATGGGTAAGCGTCGGGTGATCGCCGAGACCGGTGCCGGTCAGCATGGTGTTGCTACAGCTACTATCGCAGCGCGCCTGGATCTGGAGTGCCACGTGTTCATGGGTGAAGAGGATATTCGCCGGCAGGCTCTCAATGTCTATCGCATGAAATTGCTGGGCGCTACCGTGGTGCCAGTGACTTCCGGTTCGCGCACGCTGAAAGATGCCATGAACGAGGCGATGCGTGATTGGGTGACCAATGTCGATGACACCTTTTACATCATAGGCACCGTTGCCGGGCCACACCCTTACCCCATGCTAGTGCGTGACTTCCAGGCAGTAATAGGTCGTGAGGCGCGGGCGCAGGCGTTGGCTCAAACGGGTCGACTTCCCGATGCGCTGGTGGCCTGTGTGGGCGGCGGTTCCAATGCAATCGGTTTATTTCATCCATTCCTGAGTGACGAGAGCGTGGCGATGTATGGTGTTGAGGCAGGCGGCCACGGGGTTGCCACAAGCCAGCACGCCGCACCGCTGACCGCCGGTACGCCTGGCGTATTACACGGTAATCGAACGTACCTGATGCAGGACGCCGATGGTCAGATAATGCATACACACTCCGTGTCGGCCGGTCTGGATTACCCTGGCGTTGGTCCCGAACACTCCTGGTTGAAGGATATTGGCCGAGTCAATTACGTAGTGGCCAACGATGATGAGGCCCTTGCTGCGTTTCATCACCTTACCCGGGTGGAAGGCATCATGCCGGCGCTCGAGTCGGCGCATGCACTGGCCTATGCGGGGAAACTGGCGGCCGAGATGTCGCCGGATCAAACCATTGTTGTCAATCTGTCGGGTAGGGGAGACAAGGATATTCATACCGTCGCCCAGATCGACGGCCTGGAAATGTGAGGGGAGCAGAATAGTGAGTCGCATAGCTGGACGTTTCCAGTCCCTTGCCGAGCAGGGGCGCAAGGCCCTGGTACCTTATATTGTGGCCGGTGACCCGGGCATCGATAGCACGGTTCCCATGATGCATGAACTGGTTGCTGCCGGCGCTGACATCATAGAGTTGGGCGTACCATTTTCCGACCCGATGTCTGAGGGTCCGGTGATTCAGTTGGCCCATGAGCGAGCGCTGGCCAATGGCGTTCGCCTGCGCGACGTGCTGGCGATGGTGGCGCAATTTCGAGAGCAGGACCAGGAAACACCCGTGTTGCTGATGGGGTACGCCAACCCGGTGGAACATATGGGCTACGCGGCCTTTGCTGATGCCGCCGCCGAAGTCGGCCTGGATGCCTTGCTCACAGTCGACATCCCGCCCGAGGAGGTGGATGCGGTCAACGCTGAATTGCGTCGCGTCGCCATGGATAATATTTTCCTGATTGCGCCTACCACACCCGATGAGCGTATCGGGGTGATAGCCGGGCAGGCCAGTGGCTTTATTTACTATGTGTCACTCAAGGGCGTGACCGGCGCCGGCAATATCGATGCAGCAGATGTCTCGGCCAATATTGCCCGTATCCGCTCGCACACAGAGTTGCCGGTTGCGGTGGGCTTTGGAATCAAAGATGCCGCCTCAGCTAGCACTATTGCCGCCTTGGCTGACGGGGTGGTTGTGGGGAGTGCTCTGGTGAATCTTGTTGCCCAGCGTGTACAGGCGGGCGACAGCCCGGCGCAGGCGTCTCAGGCCGCGGCCCAACTGTTATCGGAAATTCGCCAGGGAATCGACAGCGACCCTTCCTAGTGGCACTGGCCCGCGTTTATAATGAGGGCAGCTGAGAGGGGATAGCCATGAGCTGGATTGACAAGATCCTGCCCACCGGTGTGCGCAAGGAAGAGGGTCCACGACGGACCAGCGTGCCAGAGGGGCTTTGGAAAAAATGCGTTAAATGCGAGGCAGTACTGTATCGTCCTGACGTTGAACGCAATGACGATGTCTGTCCCAAGTGTGATCACCATATGCGCATCGGCGCTCGCCGACGCCTCGATAGTTTTCTCGACTCCGAAGACCGCGAAGAAGTGTTCACCGACATTGAGCCGGTGGACCGTTTGCGTTTCAAAGACAAGAAGCGGTATCGCGATCGGTTAACCGCGGCACAAAAAGCCACCGGCGAAAAAGATGCGCTGATAGCAATGCGCGGGTCTTTGCGTGGCTTGCCGCTTGTGTGTGTCGCCTTTGAGTTTGAATTTCACGGGGGCTCGATGGGCTACGCCGTTGGTGAAAAATTCACCCGGGCGGCTCAGCTGGCACTGGAAGAAGAAATTCCGCTTGTTTGTTTTTCCGCCTCTGGTGGCGCCAGGATGCAGGAAGCACTTATTTCGCTGATGCAAATGGCCAAAACCAGCGCGGTTATTGAACGCCTGAAAATGTCAGGTTTGCCCTATATCTCGATAATGACTGACCCGATTTATGGTGGCGTGTCGGCCTCACTCGCATTGCTGGGCGACATTAATATTGCTGAGCCGGATGCCCGTGCGGGCTTTGCTGGCCCTAATATCATTGAACAGACAATCCGACAGCAATTACCCAAAGGGTTCCAGCGCAGTGAATTCCTGCTGGAGCACGGGGCCATCGACATGATTGTGCATCGCAACGACATGCGTAGCACGATTGCCCGCCTGCTATCCAAGATGACCGGTGTAGAGTTGCAGGAGGAAGAAGAGCGGCCCGTGGAGCTTGTTGAGGAGGAGCTTGAGCCCGCTCCCCCAGAAGGGGATGAATAAGCCCACTCTGGATCAATGGCTGCAGCGACTAGAGCAACTGCATCCCGCCGAGATTGAGCTGGGGCTGCAACGCTGTGGCGAGGTTTCCAGACGCCTGGCTCTGTTGCCTGTGCCTTGCCCCGTTATGACCGTCGCAGGAACGAATGGTAAGGGGTCGACGGTAGCCGTGGCCGAGTCAGTGGCCCTGGCGTCAGGGGAGCGCACCGGATTATTTACGTCGCCGCACTTTTTGCGCTTCAACGAGAGGATAAGGGTTGGGGGGCAGGAGGCCACCGATAGCGAAATCATCGCCGCCTTTGAGCAGATTGATGCGGCTCGTAATGAAATTTCGCTGACCTACTTTGAGTTCGCTACGCTTGCCGCGCTGCTCATTTTTCGTGAGCGCGGCGTCAGTCTCGCCATACTGGAAGTGGGTTTAGGGGGGCGCCTGGATTCGGTCAATCTTGTGGATCCGGATGTCGCTGTAATTACCCGTATAGATCTGGATCATCAGGATTGGCTGGGTGACGACATTGACGTCATAGCCCGTGAAAAAGCGGGTATTCTGAGGGCGGGGCGGCCAGCTGTTATCGGTGCCCTTGCTCCGCCAACCGGTTTGTCCCGTGCCGTTTGTGATATCGGCGCCCAGGCTTTTTATTTGGGCGACAGCTTTGGTTTTGAGGCAAGTGATGAGCAGTTGGAGGTCAAGCTGCAGCAGGCTTCAGGTGAGCATTTGGTGTTGACGCTGCCGCAGGCGCTGCCTGTTCAGCCCGAGAACGCCTGTGCCGCCCTGCAGGCAATGGCGTTGTTGGGCCTAGACCTCGCTGCACTGGATGTTGCCGAAGCAGTGGCCTCAGTCGAGCTGGTGGGGCGACTACAGTGCGAGGTGGTGGAGGGCGTCGAGCTAATCCTCGATGTTGCGCACAACCCGGGGGCAGTTGATAAGTTGGTTGAGCATCTGGATGCAACACATTGTAATAAAAAGACAATAGCGGTTTTCTCGGCCATGAAAGACAAAGATATACATGGTATGATTGCGCGCAGTCTTGCAGCGTTTGATGCCTGGTTTCTCGCCGATCAGCCGGAGAATTCAAGGGCGGCGAAGGCGGCAGATGTTGCCGCGACATTGCATGAGCAGGGATGTGGCATGATCAGCGTCAGCAAGAACCTCCGCCAGGCTTATCGGCGAGCCAGAAGCCTGTTGGGCGAAGGCGACAGACTGGTGGTGTTTGGCTCATTTCATACTGTGGCAGCCATATTGCCACTGATAGAAAAAGACCGTAGGAAAGAACAGCGTGGATAATATTCTCAAGCAGCGGCTAATTGGCGCGCTGATCCTTTTGGCACTGGGTGTTGTGTTTTGGCCTATCATTTTTGTCGAGCCACAAGGGCCTGGCGGGCTGCCCGGTGCACGTATACCGCCACCACCCTTGGTTGATACCACGCCGATTGAACCCCCTGATACCGCCGGACTGCGCGAGGCGCCGCAGGTGGCTGCCCAGCGCGACGCGCGGGCAGAAGAGGCGGCGGCGATAGCTGAGATGGAGGCGTCCACCACCGAGCCGGAGCCGGAGCAGAACCCCGAACCCGACGTAGCGCCAGTGCCGGCAGAGGAGACCGTCAGCGAAGCAAGCCTGCAAGCAGAGGCAGAAGTGGCGCGAGCCACCCGCAAGGCGGCACCGGTAGCTCCCAAGTTGGACGCTCAGGGCGTGCCTGAGGCATGGATACTGCAGGTGGTGAGTGTCAGCAATAAAACCCGAGCGGAATCGATTCGTGATGGCCTTATCGCCGATGGGCACAAGGCCTACGTGAAGCCGATCAAGTCAGCTGACAGGACACTTTATCGGGTGTATATCGGCCCGAAGTTCGAACGAGCCCAGTTGGAGCGTATACAGGGGCAGGTGAACAGTCAGCTGGGCGTAAAATCAATGGTCGCCCGATATGTGCCTTGACCGAAATGACGGGATTGCACTTATCGTGCCGGCGGCGCTCTGTTAAACTCCAGCCACGCAATAACTGGAAAGCGTAGTGCAGCAATTCTGGCCTGATTGGTCACAACTCAATGGACTGGACTGGTTCATCATCGTTGTTATTACGCTGTCTGTCGCGGTCAGTCTGTGGCGCGGTTTCGCCCGCGAAGCGATGTCCCTCGCCGGATGGGTGCTGGCCTTTATCGTCGCCAACCTGTTTGCCAGTGTCTTTGCCTCCTACCTTGACGGCATTATCGCCAATCTTACCGGTCGCTATATCGTGGCCTGGGCCGTTTTATTTGTTGTGATGCTAGTGATCAGCGGGTTATTGGCCAAGCTGGTGTCCAGGGTGCTACAGGCCTCCGGTTTGGGCCTGCTTGATCGTCTGCTCGGCACGGTATTTGGTTTTGCCCGCGGCCTGTTGATTATTATGGTGTTGGTATTTGTGGTTCGACAGGTTGTGCCGCCCAGGGATCAGCAGTGGTTGCATGAGTCCCAGTTGATGCCGGGTATTGCCGTACTTATGGACTGGACCCAGGTCCAGTTTGATCGTTTCAAGCCCGACTCCTGGTCGGGTATAAAAGTGTAATTGGAGCTGGCTGAGTGAAAGTTTTTGAGGTGACTGCCTGATGTGTGGACTGGTTGGTCTTGTGGGGCAGCGCAATGTCGCGCCCGACATCTACGACGCGTTAACAGTGCTTCAACACCGCGGACAGGATGCCGCTGGCATTATGACCTGTAGCGGTGGCAAGTTCAGCCAGCGCAAAAGCGAAGGACTGGTGCGCGATGTCTTCCGTCAGCACCACATGCAGCGCATGGAGGGTACCGTCGGCATTGGCCATGTACGCTATCCCACCGCAGGAAGTTCCGGTCCTGCGCTGGCCCAGCCATTTTATGTGAACTCACCCTATGGCATAGCGCTGGCCCATAACGGCAATCTGACTAATGCTGCGCAGTTGGCACGAGAACTTTTTCAGGACGACCTGCGCCATCTTAATACCGATTCTGATTCTGAGGTCCTGCTCAATATCTTTGCCCACGAAATGCAGACGCTGGGTAAGCTGAGTCCTGAGCCTCAGGATATTTTTAAGGCGGTAGAAGCCGTTCATCGCCGTTGTCTTGGCGGCTATGCGGCAGTCGCCATGCTGGTAAATTATGGCGTCGTGGCTTTTCGCGATCCTTTCGGAATCAGGCCACTGGTGGTGGGGGTGCGTGATACCGATACCGGCCAGGAGCATATGGTCGCTTCGGAGAGTGTGGCGCTGGATGTGCTCGGGTTCCGCTTGCTGGGCGACGTAGCTCCAGGCGAGGGAATCTATATCGACATGGACGGGCAGTTACATCGCCAACAGTGTGCCACCCAAACAAGCTTGAAGCCCTGTATTTTCGAACACGTGTATTTTGCTCGCCCCGATTCGTTGATCGATGGTATTTCGGTATACAAAACGCGGATGCGGCAGGGTGAGGCGCTGGGTCGGAAAATTAAGGCGCAGCGTCCCGATCACGATATTGACGTGATTATACCAATCCCCGACACCAGCCGTATTGCCGGTCAGGCGCTGGCGTCAGAGCTGGGTATCAAGTTTCGCGAAGGCTTCATGAAGAACCGCTACATTGGCCGCACCTTTATCATGCCGGGGCAAAGCGAGCGGAAGAAATCGGTGCGGCAGAAACTCAATCCAGTGCCTTTGGAGTTCCAGGGCAAGAACGTGATGCTTGTCGACGATTCCATTGTCCGCGGTACTACCTGTCGTCAGATTATCCAGATGGCCAGAGAGGCAGGTGCGGCGAAGGTTTACTTTGCATCTGCTGCGCCGCCGGTGCGCTTTCCCAATGTCTACGGCATAGACATGCCATCAGCGACCGAGTTGATCGCGCACGGTCGCAGTGTTGATGAGATTTGTGAGTTGATCGGCGCAGACTGGTTGGTTTTCCAGGACCTGGATGACCTGGTGGCGAGCTCGCAAGAGGGTAACCCTGCTGTCGATGGTTTCGATTGCTCGGTCTTCGATGGTAATTATGTCACTGGTGATGTCGACCAGAATTACCTAGATTGGGTGGAATCGCTACGTAACGACGAAGCACAAACAAAACGCAGGGAGTACCTGCAGGCCGAAGGAGCTGTAGTCGGTCTGCATAACGACGTTTAAAGCTATGACAATAAGTGATGAAGAAAGCGCACTAGACGGGGCGCAACTCGATACCCTCGCTGTGCGTGCAGGTATCTCGCGCACCCGTGAGGGTGAGCATTCAGAGCCAATATTCGCAACCTCCAGCTATGTCTTTGCTTCAGCTGAGGAGGCTGCTGCTCGGTTCGGCGGTGAGCAGCCGGGTAATGTTTATTCGCGTTACACCAACCCCACAGTGCGTACCTTTGAAGAGCGTATTGCCGCACTTGAGGGTGGTGAACAGGCTGTGGGCACCGCCTCTGGAATGGCGGCGATCCTGAGCACATGCATGGCCCTGTTGCAGGCCGGTGACCACGTGATTTGTTCGCGTGACGTGTTCGGCACCACGACCAATCTTTTTAGCAGGTACATGGCCAAGTTTGGTGTTGAGGTGACTTTTGTTCCCCTGCTGGATGTAGCCCAGTGGCAGGCTGCTATTCGTGACAACACAGCGTTGTTGTTTATGGAGACACCGTCTAATCCGCTGTGCGAGATTGCAGACCTCGCCGCCATGTCAGAACTCGCCAGATCCAATGATTGCCTGTTGGTGGTCGATAACTGTTTCTGTACGCCCGCGTTGCAAACTCCGCTGGCGCTGGGCGCAGATATCGTCATTCACTCTGCTACCAAATATCTTGACGGTCAGGGACGCTGTGTTGGTGGAGCGGTGGTTGGATCGCACGAGCTGATGAACGAGGTAGTAACTTTTCTGCGTACCTGTGGCCCGACCATGAGTGCATTCAATGCCTGGGTGTTTTTGAAGGGACTGGAAACACTGCGCTTGCGCATGGACGCCCACAGTCAGTCAGCGATGGACCTGGCCACCTGGTTACAGGCGCAACCGGCCGTTGATAAAGTCTATTACGCGGGCTTGGAGGATCACCCGGGCCATGACCTGGCGCGCGCGCAACAGCGAGCTTATGGCGGCGTACTGTCATTTCAGGTGCGCGGTGACAAAGCGCAGGCCTGGAAGTGCATTGACGCCACAAGAATAATGTCGCTGACCGCCAATCTTGGTGACGCAAAAACGACGATTGTTCATCCAGCCACCACCACCCATGGGCGGCTTACACCCGAGCAACGCACAGAGGCCGGAATAGCGGATAACCTGATCAGGGTGGCCGTTGGTCTGGAGCACGTCGATGACCTCAAGGCCGATCTGCAACGGGGCTTCGCCCTCATTGGCTGAGTAATGCCGCGGGCGCATGCCGGGATAGCAACTATGCAGTTACAACAAGTGATAGATCAGGCCGTTGCTGATGTCGGTCAGGTGCTTCTGGGTAAAGAGCAGCAGATACGCCTCGCCTTGTGCTGCCTGTTTGCCCGAGGGCATCTGCTTATTGAAGATCTCCCCGGTATGGGCAAAACCACACTGTCTCATGCCCTGGCCGATGCGCTGGGCCTTTCCTACAAGCGGGTCCAGTTCACCAGCGACTTGCTGCCGGCAGATATACTCGGCGTTTCTGTTTACGACCGTAACGATGGTAGCTTCTCTTTTCACCCCGGGCCGGTGTTTACCCAGGTATTACTGGCTGACGAAATTAACAGGACTACCCCGCGTACGCAGAGTGCCTTGCTCGAGGCCATGGCTGAAGGACAGGTTACCGTTGAGGGTGAGACACGCGCATTGCCTGAGCCGTTCTTTGTTATCGCAACCCAGAACCCGATTCATCAATCGGGGACCTATCCATTGCCAGAGTCTCAACTGGATCGCTTTCTAATGCGCCTGGAGTTGGGCTATCCGCACCCGCGGGCCGAGCGAGAGCTGTTCCAGCGCTCACAGGCCGGTGGTGCGCAGCGCTCAGAGCTTAGCCAGGCGATCAGTGCGGAGCAGTTGGCGATTATTCGCGAAACGGTTGCTGAGGTGCAGGCCTCGGAGAATCTGCTTGATTACCTGCAACGGCTGGTTGCTTATACGCGCCAGGCCCCCGAGTTCGCAGTGGGCCTGTCACCTCGCGGTGCCATGGCCTTGCTGGACTGTGCACGCACCTGGGCCGTAATGAATAGTCGGGGGCACGTTGTGCCTGAGGACCTGCAAACCGTATTGCCAGCCGTGGCGGGTCACCGACTTGTGCCCAGCGGCGATTATGCTGGAGATGGTCACGCCCTTGTGTCCTTGCTGCAACGCAATGTGGACGTGATCAAGCCCTGAGGCGAGTGCGTTATGGGCACGAAACAGGCAGCTGATGGTTCTTCCGGATTACGTGCGCGCCTGCGGCAACGGTTTCGTGAATTTGTTAATCGTCGAATTCCCCCTGCCAGATCAGTTACCCTGGATCAGAAACGCATTTTTATTTTCCCTTCCCGGGTAGGCTTCTTTTTTATCCTGTGTCTAATCTTGATGCTGATGACGGCAATCAACTATGAAAACAACCTGAGCTTTGCCCTGACCTTTTTGCTGGCAACCCTGTTTGTTGTGGCTGTACTACATACTTACGCCAACCTTTCCGGACTTACAATTCATGCGGTCAGGGCTTCAGCGGCTTTTCCGGGACAGCAAAGTGAGTTTGAAATTTTGCTGGAGCGCAGCCGGCGGCGTGAACACTTCGCGATATACATGCGCTGGCCCGATAGTAGTGAGAGCCTGGTTAACCTGATTGAGGAAGACAGCGCCTCGGTAAGCCTGCACCTGCCCGTGGGCGAGCGAGGATGGTATAGCCCGGGCAGATTGCTGCTCGAGTCGACGTACCCGCTGGGCTTGCTGCGCTGTTGGACATGGATAGATCTTGATCTACATGCCCTGGTGTATCCGCGGCCTTTAGCTTCCCAGGAGTTGCCGGGATTAGCTAATGACCACCCCGATGGTACCGCCTTGCCAACCCCGGGCAGTGACGATTTCTATGGATTTCGTGATTACCGGGCCGGCGACTCGCTACGTCATGTGCACTGGAAGGGACTGGCCAAAGGACAGAATCTTCAAAGCAAGCAGTATGCGGCCTATGCTGATCGCAGTGTCTGGCTGGATTGGGAGATGTTTCCCGGAGTTGGTATGGAAGCCCGACTGTCCCACTTGTGTTACTGGGCGCTGGAGTTTGACCGGGCAAATCAGGAGTATGGTTTGCGGCTTCCCGGTAGCAGTATAGAGCCGGGCTGGGGAGAGCGGCATCGCGACGACGTGCTCAGGCAGCTGGCTGTTTATGAGCGGGCCACCCCCCATGATTGAAACGCTCATTCCGCGCAATGCACTGGCCTGGATAGTTCTGGGGCTGTTTACGCTTGTTGCTCCCCATGCCGGCCGGCTGCCGGTCTGGGTGCTTGTAGTCTACGTGGTAGCCGCAATCTGGCGCATACAGGTCTATCGTGGCCGCTGGTCCTTCCCGGGTCGCTGGGTGAAGCTTGCGCTTACAGTCAGCGCCTGTGTGGGGATATTCGTCAGTTATGGATCATTGATAGGCCTGGAGCCTACGGTTGCCTTGTTGCTGACGGCCTTCGGTCTCAAGCTCACTGAGCTTGTTTCCAGGAAAGATGCCTACGTCCTGATTTTTCTGGGCTATTTCATCTGTATTACCGAATTCCTGTTTAGTCAGGATATTCTGATAGTTCTGTATTCACTGTTTAATGTCATCTTGATTACCACTGCCCTGGTGGCTTTACACCAGCCCGGTCAGCAGCGCTTCAGTATGCGTCCGTTTAAGCGGGCCAGCGTTATGTTGGCACAGGCCTTCCCGCTGATGATCGTTTTATTCTTTCTGTTCCCGCGCATAGGGCCGCTGTGGACTGTTCCAGTCAAGAGCCATTCCGCCAAAACAGGAGTGAGTGACTTTCTCAAGCCCGGGGATATTTCTAACCTCAGTCAATCCGCGGACGTAGCGTTCCGGGTCAAGTTTGAAGGCGACATTCCGGCGGCCTCAGAGCTGTATTGGCGGGGTCTTGTGATGAGCAAGCTGGAAGAGGGCGCATGGCGCACCCTTGGCTTCTTCGATGTGCCAGCAAAGGAACGACGGCAGGCGGCTGTAGACAATGTTGGAGAGCCTTTGCGCTATTCAGTGTTAATGGAGCCTACACAGCAACGCTGGCTGTATGGCCTGCGCTACGCCAGTTCACCCAGCCCGGGTGTGATCAAAACGCCGGACTACCGATTGTTTACCCTGGTTCAGCTTGAAGATGAGTATCAATACGATGTGGAAACTTGGCCGGAAACTGCCCTGGAGATCGAGCTCACAACCTGGCGCAAGGAGACGGAGCTGGCGCTACCGGAAGCAGCTGGAAACCCACTGACGCGTCGCCTGGCTCAGGAGTTACGTGCCAGCGCCGACAGTGACGAGGCCTTCGTACGCGCGGTGATGAATTACTTCAGCCAACAGCCGTTTTTTTATACTCTGCAACCGCCACTTCTTGGCGACGACCCCATGGACGAATTTTTGTTTCAGACCCGTCGTGGCTTCTGCGAACACTATGCCTATGCCTTTGTGATGATGATGCGTGCGGCTGGTGTTCCCGCGCGAATTGTAGCGGGCTATATGGGTGGCGAGGTTAACCCGGTCAACCGAACGGTGATCGTCCATCAGTTCGATGCGCACGCCTGGGCTGAAGTGTGGCTGGAAGGGCAGGGCTGGGTGCGCGCGGACCCAACAGCGGCGGTAGCGCCCGAGCGTATCGAATATGGTCTTGAGGTTGCCATGGAGGAAGAGGGTTCTTTTCTGTCTTCCTCGCCATTGTCTCCCTTGCGCTACCGGGGCATCAATTGGCTGAATAGTGCCCGCCTGCGTTACGACGCTCTAACCTATCAATGGCAGGCATGGGTGGTGAACTTTAACAGCGACCAGCAGTACAAGCTGTTGAGTGATGTTTTTGGCGAGGTTAATCCCCGCAAGTTTGTGGCGGTGCTGTTGGGCACCTGGGTGCTGGTACTGTTGCCTGTTGGCTTGTCCCTACTGTTGCGCCGGCCCATACATAGGCTTTCCCTGCCAGATAAGCACTACCTGCGCTTTTGCGATCGGCTGGCGAGCATGGGTATGGTCCGCGACCCGGGCGAAGCGCCAGGTGATTTTGCCCACAGAGTAATTCGCAAGTTCTCGCGTCTGGAAGCTGAGGTCACGGAGATCACCCGCTGTTATCAGGCGCTGGCTTATGCAGCTGAAGATAACCCCGGGTCGGATGCCGGCAAGCTTACGGTCGCGCTTGGTCGCCATGTGCGGAAATTTCAGTTCGCGCGGCCCTGAGTTGGCTTATTAAGGGCAAAAAAACCCCGCGTAAGGCGGGGTTGGATCGTTTGAGGCGGTGTATCAGGCGCTCAGCTCGGTAATTTCCACCGCCGCGATGCGCGCACCTTCCTCCGCTGACTTCTGGAACTCGACGATCTGGTCGAAATTCATGTAGCGATAGATCTCAGCTGACATGGCATCCAGATTGCGTGCGTACTCCATATATTCGGCCGGTGTGGGCAGCTTGCCGAGTATCGCGCCCACTGAGGCCAGCTCAGCGGATGTCAGATAGACGTTTGCGCCATCACCCAGTCGATTGGGGAAGTTGCGTGTGGAGGTCGACAGTACGGTTGAGTTAGCCGCGACCCGGGCCTGGTTACCCATGCACAAAGAACAGCCTGGCATTTCGGTGCGAGCCCCGGCTTTGCCAAAGATATTGTAATAGCCTTCTTCCATGAGCAGATGCTCATCCATGCGAGTAGGCGGCACAATCCACATTCGGGTAGAAATGCTTCCCTTGTGTTGATCGAGCAACTTGCCGGCAGCGCGGAAGTGGCCGATGTTGGTCATGCAGCTGCCAATGAAAACCTCGTCGACACTGTCGCCAGCAACCTGTGATAACAGGCGCGCATCGTCGGGGTCGTTGGGAGCACAGACAACCGGCTCAGTGACATCGGCCAAATCGATCTCGATGATCTCGGTATATTCTGCGTCCGCATCTGCCTTGAGCAGCTCGGGGTTGGCCAGCCAATCTTCCATCTTGCGCGCACGGCGCTCAAGAGTACGGGCATCGCCATAGCCCTCCGCGATCATGGAGCGCAACAGAACCACGTTAGAGCGCAGATACTCGGCAATCGTGTCCTCGTCCAGCGCGATAGTACAGCCCGCTGCAGACCGCTCGGCTGACGCATCAGAGAGCTCGAAGGCCTGCTCCACGGTCAGATCGCTGAGGCCTTCGATTTCGAGGATTCGGCCCGAGAATATGTTCTTCTTACCTTTCTTCTCAACCGTCAGCAGGCCTTGCTGAATGGCGTAGTAGGGAATCGCATGCACAAGGTCACGCAGGGTGATGCCGGGCTGCATTTCGCCTTTGAAGCGAACCAGAACTGATTCGGGCATGTCCAGCGGCATGACGCCGGTGGCAGCAGCGAAAGCGACCAGACCGGAGCCCGCGGGAAACGAAATGCCCATAGGGAAGCGGGTATGGGAGTCACCACCGGTGCCCACAGTGTCTGGCAGCAACATGCGGTTGAGCCAGGAGTGAATGATACCGTCGCCTGGGCGCAGCGAGACGCCGCCGCGGGTCATGATGAAATCTGGCAGCGAGTGCTGGGTGTCAATGTCGACAGGCTTGGGGTAGGCGGCGGTGTGACAGAAAGACTGCATTGTCAGGTCAGCAGAGAAACCAAGGCAGGCCAGATCTTTAAGTTCGTCACGGGTCATTGGCCCGGTAGTGTCTTGCGAGCCAACGGTGGTCATGCGGGGCTCGCAGTAAGTGCCAGCACGAATACCGTCGGTACCGCAGGCGCGGCCGACCATCTTCTGAGCCAGGGTGAAACCCTTGCCGCTGTCGGCGGGCTGCTCTGGCACACGGAAGTGGTCAGAGGGCGCCAGTCCCAGCGCTTCTCTGGCGCGCGTTGTGAGGCCACGACCGATAATCAGGTTGATGCGGCCACCGGCGCGTACCTCATCGAGGAGAACGTCCGATTTAAGTTCAAATTCACTGAGCACGTCTCCGGACTCCGACAGGATCTTGCCGTCATAGGGGCGGATCTCGATCACGTCACCCATATTCAGGTCGTCAACCGGGGCCTCGAAAACGAGCGCGCCAGCGTCTTCCATTGTGTTGTAGAAAATGGGAGCCACCTTGTTGCCAATACAGATGCCGCCGCCTCTTTTATTAGGTACCCCGTCAATGTCATCACCGAAGAACCACAAGACCGAGTTGGTAGCAGATTTTCGAGAGGAGCCGGTGCCAACAACATCACCTACAAATGCGACGGGCAGGCCTTTCGCCTGAATGTCGGCGACCTGCTGCATTGGTCCGGTAACGCCGTGCTCTTCTGGCGTCAGGCCGTCGCGGGTCATTTTGTACATGGCCAGCGCATGCAGGGGGATATCGGGGCGTGACCATGCGTCAGGTGCAGGTGACAGGTCGTCAGTATTGGTCTCGCCGGTAACCTTGAATACCGCTACCTTGATAGACTCGGGCACTGCGTCGCGATCGGTGAACCACTCGGCGTCGGCCCAGCTTTGCATGACTGCTTTGGCATTTTCATTGCCGGCTTCGGCGAGCTCGGCTACGTCGTGGAATGCCTCGAACATTAACAGTGTGTGCTTGAGTTCGGCAGCAGCCGGCGCAGCCAGGGCGTCATCGTTCAGCAATGCAACCAGTGTTTCGATGTTGTACCCACCGTGCATGTTGCCCAGCAATTTTATTGCGGCAGGACGGTCGATCAGCGGGCACTCCTGTTCGCCTCGAGCAATGGCAGAGAGAAACCCCGCCTTCACATAAGCTGCTTCATCAACACCGGGTGGCACCCGGGTGGTAATCAGGTCCAGCAGGAATTCCTCTTCTCCCGCTGGCGGGTTTTTCAGTAGCTCAACCAGCCCTGCTACCTGTTCGGCGCTGAGAGGTTTGGGGGGAATGTTCTGGCTGGCGCGTTCGGCCACGTGTTCACGATAAGCTTCAAGCACGTTGTGCTCCTTTGGTTGCGTCGGTCGTCGCGAGAGTGCTGCGCGATAATCGAGGTAGGGCTAAATTCGGTTGCGAAGTATAGCTTAAAGGGCGATTAAGATAAATAAATCAAGTGCTTATATCGTGCATTCACTGGATTGATAACGTAGACTTGCTGCGCAGTTTAGGTCCTTTCAGTCGCTCAGAGTCTTATGCTTGATCCACCCGTAAAAACTCCCTGTATCGGTGTCTGCTCCACTGGCATTGGCGATTCGGTGTGTCGTGGATGCAAGCGATTTGCCCATGAGGTAATACACTGGAATAGCTACAGTCCCGAGCAAAAACGGGTAGTGGACCGGCGCCTGGCCGGGTTTTTGTCCCAGTGCGTGAACAACAAGCTGGAGGTGACTGACAAGGCGGTTCTACGCTGGCAACTTGAGGTTCAGCAAATCCAGTTTACCGAGCATCACGACGAATACTGCTGGGCCTACAGCCTGATCAAGGCGGGCGGCAGTCAAATAGAGAACACCGCCGATTTTGGCTTTGAGGTGGATTTCTCGTTTCGGCAGGTACCGCTGACCGAGCTGCGCCTGCAGATTGACCAGGAATTTTACATTCTCTCAGAGGCACATTATGACCGCTACATGGTCACTCCCGACCTGTTTCCTGACGAGCAGGGCAAGGCCTGATGGTATGCCGTGACGGTTGATATTGCACATATCCAGGCGTTCTTACCCTGTGCTACACCGCCTGCCTGGGTGGCCGCGGCCGCGGATCCTGCAAACCTGCCTGTGCTGTTGGTAGATCATGCCAATTGCGAAAAGAAGGCTGCATCGACTGCGCTTAACCTTATCTACCGGTATGTGGAGCACCCTGTACTGCTGAACAAACTGTCGCGCCTGGCAAGGGAGGAGTTGCGTCACTTTGAGCAGGTACTGGCGCTGATGCAAAAGCGGGGCGTTGATTACTCGCAACTGTCGGCATCGCGCTATGCGGGTGAGCTTCGGGCGCAAGTGCGTAAACAGGAGCCTGCTCGCCTGCTGGATACCCTTTTAACGGGTGCAGTTATCGAGGCGCGCTCCTGTGAGCGCTTTGCTGCCCTTGTTCCTGTGCTGGACGACGAACTTGCAGCCTTCTACGCCTCGTTACTTAAGTCCGAGTCACGTCACTATCAAGACTACCTGAGGTTGGCGAGGGCGCAGTCTACGGAGGAGGAGCTTGCAAACAGCCTGGATAAGATACTGGCTGTGGAGTGTGACCTTATAGAGCGAGATGACTCTGAGTTTCGTTTCCACAGCGGCCCGCCAGTTCGATAATATGCTTTATAAAGAGCCGGTAAACTACTGATTAATATTGAATTTAATGAGCTCCAGGTTTCCGTCTCGAGCCTCGATATACCAGCCCAGCGTATCCCAGTCTCCCAGCACCCAGCGTTCGCCGGCGACCTCATGATGAGTTGCCGGTCTATGGGTATGACCGTGTATAAGTTGCGCTACGTTGCGTGACTTGAGCTCCAGTTCAACGGTATCCGGGCTGACATCCATGATGTCCTCCGCTTTGTTGCTACCGGCGTCCTTGCTGACGGTTCTCAGGTGCTGCGCGATGGCGCGTCGTTCTTCCAGCGACTTTGACAGTAGCTCTGCCTGCCAGGCTGGATCCCTGGCCATTTTACGAAACGATTGATATTCCTCATCGGCGGTACACAGGCTATCCCCGTGCATCAGCAGGGTCGGTGTGCCATGAAGGTCGATTACTGTGGGATCTGGCAGAAGGCTGGCACCTGCGGCATTGCAGAAATTATCACCCAGCAGGAAGTCGCGGTTACCCTGCATCAGGAAAAGCCTGGGCCCCGATGCGCTGAATTGGTGGAACATTGCGGTAATTTGCTGAGCAAGGGGCGAATCGTCATCGTCGCCCAGCCAGGCTTCGAAAAGATCGCCGAGTACGTAGAGAGCCTCAGCGTCAGAGGCCTTTTGCAAAAAGGCCTCCAGCGCCTGAATAACAGCCGGACGAGAAGCGTCCAGATGCAGATCGGAAATAAACAGGCTGCGGGCCATGGTTGGCAGCAGTGTGAAGGCTAGCCTTCTACGATTTCGACAGACTCGATGATGACTGGATCAGCTGGGACATCCTGATGGCCGCCGCGGCTGGTGGTTGGCACAGCACGAATCTTGTCCAGTACTTCGCTACCTTCCGTTACCTTGCCGAAAACAGCATAACCCCAGCCCTGCATATTCTTGCCAGTGTGGTTAAGGAAGTCGTTGTCCTTCACATTGATGAAGAATTGCGCCGTGGCGGAATGAGGCTCCATGGTGCGGGCCATGGCCACGGTACCGAAATCGTTCTTCAAGCCATTGTCAGCTTCATTTTCGATGGGTTCACCGTTGTCTTTCTGCGCCATATCGACGTCGAAGCCGCCACCCTGGATCATGAAGTTATCGATGACGCGATGAAAGATGGTGCCATCGTAAAAGCCTTCGCGGGCATAGTTGAGAAAGTTTTCTACGGTTTTAGGTGCGTTTTCGGCGTCCAGTTCCAGTTTGAGTTCGCCGAAAGTAGTGCGGATGATGACCATGTGTCGTCCTTGCGAGGAAAATGTGAAAGCTGCGCAATGATACGGGCTTTTATGCCACAGGCAAACCGCCGACCGGACAATCTGGCCCACAAATACGCTAAAGCCAGTAATAGCAGGCGCTGCCCCTATGTGTGAGGTTCATCTGTCGCTATAATACTCGGCCTTTTTTAAAGCTCGGAGTGAGCGCCTCGTATGGATGAGCAGTCAGCCAGTAATTTCCTGCAAACCATTGTCAGCGATGATCTCGCTGCCGGTCGGGTGACTGAGGTAGTGACCCGCTTTCCGCCGGAGCCCAATGGTTATCTTCATATCGGCCATGCCAAGTCCATAAGCGTGAACTTCGGTTTGGCTGAGTCTTTTGGCGGCCGCTGCAATCTGCGTTTTGACGATACCAATCCAGAGAAAGAGAGCCAGGAATACATAGACTCGATTCAGGAGGATGTGCGGTGGCTGGGCTATCACTGGGATGGCGAGGTCAAGTTTGCCTCAGCCTATTTTCAGCAATTATATGATTGGGCTATCCACCTGGTGGAGCAGGGTCTTGCCTATGTGTGTGACCTCAGCCCGGATGAGGCGCGGGAGTACCGCGGCACCCTGACCGAGCCCGGTCGCAATAGCCCTTACCGCGAGCGCGCGGTAGAGGAAAATCTGGCGCTGTTGGCGGGTATGAAGGCCGGGGAGTATGAGGAGGGTTCGCGGGTACTGCGTGCCCGCATAGACATGGCGTCGCCGAACATGAATCTGCGCGATCCCATCATGTACCGCATTCGCAAAATCGCACATCACCAGACCGGTACCGAATGGAGCATCTACCCCACATACGACTTTGCCCATGGCCAGGAAGACGCGCTGGAAGGCATCACGCACTCCGTTTGCACGCTGGAATTCGAAGATCACCGGCCGCTGTACGATTGGTTTATTGAGCACCTACCTGTGCCGTCGCACCCGCGGCAATACGAGTTTGGGCGCCTGAATACCAGCTACACAGTAACCAGTAAGCGTAAGCTGAAAGCGCTGGTAGACGAAGGCGTTGTCAACGGTTGGGATGATCCACGTATGCCAACTGTGGCTGGCATGCGCCGCAGAGGGTATACGCCACGTGCCATTCGCAAATTTTGCGACATGATTGGCACCACCCGGGGTGATGGCGTGGTGGACGTGGCGATGCTGGAGCACGCCATTCGAGATGACCTGAATGAAAATGCACCGCGCGGAATGTGTGTGCTCAACCCGGTAAAAATTGTGCTCACCGATTACCCTGAAGATCAGCTTGAGATGCTCACTGCTCCAGCGCACCCAAACCGGGAGGAGTTGGGGCAGCGTAGTCTGCCGTTCACACGCGAAATCTATATAGACCGGGATGACTTCCGGGAAGAAGCAAACAAGAAATACAAGCGACTGAAGCTGGGCAAGCGAGTACGCCTGCGCAATGCCTATGTCATTGAAGCGGATGATGTTGAAAAGGACGCCGATGGTGAAATTACAGTCATTTATGCGCACACAGTTGCCGGTTCACTGGGGCAGGACCCGGCTGATGGAGTGAAGCCTAAAGGTGTTATTCAGTGGGTCTCGGTGGAGCATGGCAGGCAGGCAAAAGTGCGCCTCTACGACAGGCTGTTTAATCATGAATCGCCCGACAAGGCCGAGGGTAGTTTGCTGGAGCAACTGAACCCCGATTCATTGCGCGAAGTAAGTACTGCCTGGATTGAGCCGGGGCTGGCAGAAGCCGCGGCGGAAGATAACTTCCAGTTTGAGCGAGAGGGCTATTTCGTGGCTGATCGCTATGAGCACCACCCCGAGACCCCGGTGTTCAACCGCACTATAGGTTTGCGTGACACCTGGAGTTCGAGTGCAGGAGGAACAGGTTAATGAGTCTCAGCCTGTATAACACGCTGTCTGGCAACAAGGAGCCTTTCGTCCCTCTGCTGGACGATCAGGTGACGATGTATGTCTGCGGACCCACGGTCTATAACCTCGCTCATATCGGTAATGCCAGGCCGGTGGTTGTATTCGATACGCTGTTCAGGGTGTTGCAAACGCTTTATGGCACGGTTACCTACGCGCGCAACATCACGGATGTGGATGACAAGATTATTGCTGCAGCGAGAGAAAGCGATCGCAGCATCGAGCAGGTCACGGATGAGTTTACAGCCAAGTATCGAGAGGACATGGCGCAACTGAACGCATTGCCGCCGACTCTTGAGCCTCATGCGACCCACAATATAGAACCTATGGTTGCCTTGACCGAAACCCTGATAGAAAAAGGGCATGCCTATGAGTCTATGGGGCATGTCTTGTTCTCGGTGGAGTCTATGGCCGAGTACGGTGCTCTCTCCGGGCGCACATTGGAAGACATGATGGCCGGTGCCAGAGTAGAGGTCGCTGATTACAAGCGCTATCCCGGCGATTTCGTGCTGTGGAAGCCAGCTGAGGAGGGCGACCCCGGCTGGGATAGCCCTTGGGGGCGCGGTCGGCCCGGCTGGCACCTTGAGTGCTCAGCGATGATTCGCAAACACCTGGGTGAGACCATTGATATCCATGGTGGCGGTCGCGATTTGATTTTCCCGCATCATGAAAATGAGATAGCTCAGAGCCGCTGCGCGCATGGTGGTGATTACGTGCGCTACTGGATGCACAACGCCTACGTAGATATCGATGGCGAAAAGATGTCCAAGAGCCTGGGCAATGTGCGCTCGGTACGCGATCTGTTGGGCAAGTATCGCGGCGAAGTGCTGCGCTTTGCACTGCTATCGGCGCAGTACCGTTCACCATTGAACTTCTCGGCGGAGCTTTTGGAGCAGGCAGAGAACACACTGGGGAGTTTGTATAGCGCGTTGCGTGAGGTTCAGGGGATAGAGCTGGAAGATGAGGTCAGTCTGGCAGGAGAGCCTTTCTATGAGGCCTTACTGGATGATCTCAACACGCCACTTGCGATTGCTGAAATACACGCCCTGGCAAAACAGCTGCATAAGGCAGGAGAGGGCGATAAACCCGCTATTAAGGCCCGTATACTTGCCGCCGGTAACCTACTGGGCATTCTGGGTCAGGACCCCGAGGCCTGGATGCAGGGCGGTGTTTCTGAGGCCTTGATCTCCGGCGACGAGGTGGAAAGTTTGATCGCCCAGCGGCAGCAGGCCAAGCTGGATAAGAATTATGAGCGCGCGGACGAGATCAGGCAGCAGTTGCTTGCGCAGGGCGTGGTCCTGGAAGATTCACGCGACGGTACCAAGTGGCGCAGAGGCGTGGAGTAATCCAGCCCCTGCAGTAGCGCGTATGGGTTAGCATCGGTACTATCTTTGATCGAGCCACATGGCGAAAACTGTAGTAAAATCACAGAATTGCCGTTGACGCTCAGGTAGCTGGTGAGTATTATGCGCGCTCCTGAAAACGGGGTCGCAAGTCGCCTCTTGGCGGAAAAATTCGGGGTATAGCGCAGTCTGGTAGCGCGCCTGCTTTGGGAGCAGGATGTCGGGAGTTCGAATCTCTCTACCCCGACCAACTTTTCCGGTCCTCAGGAATCGCTTGGTCACTCCGGTTTTCAGCACCTCGCAATGGTGGCCGTAGCTCATCAGGTAGAGCACCGGATTGTGACTCCGGAGGTGGCGGGTTCGAGACCCGTCGGCCACCCCAATCCCGCTATGGCGCACGACCTGATCATCATTAGGGTGGTCCACCCCCTAGATTTGTTGGCGGCCTCTGGTCTTACTTGTAGCGCCCTTCACGGTTTGATGAGTAAAGCCGGGGGAGGGTTAGTTTACCCCGGCGCACCCGACCTATTGAGCTGTTACATCTACTCCAAATGCACGTTTTAGCGCTTCGGCCAATGCCTCTTGGTCGTAATTTCGTGGACCGAAGAGCCTTAAGGTCACAATACCATTGCTTCCACCCCATACGCCTGGGCGATCTATGAGCTCTGTAATTGTTAATGCTCCTATGGTTTCTCCAGGTACATCGTCAACCACTATGGATACACCCGCTGTGATTGAATATAGAGGGAATTCTTCTCTGTAAGATAAGGGGGGATTTACAATACCTAAAGCACCCAAAATCTCACCATCGATAAATATGCCATACGCAATCGCATTTTCGAAACTCGGCCCAAATGGCGTGAGTACCTCCTGGCCCGAATCGAAGCAAGTCCACATCTCTGCTACTTTGTCTCCCGTGCCCGTAGCCTTACCGGTGGAGTCGTTGGTAGATATAGCATATAGATCGGACGTCCAACCCCCTTGAGCATCCATGGGTAGATAGGGTGTTGCCCAAGCGCAGTCAACCAGTAAGTCTTCGAAGTCTTGGTAATTTTTGCTGTGCAATAAGAGTGTTGTCTCATCGAATTCCCTTTCAGCATCTTGAGCGTGCACGGGCGAAGAGAGTACAAATATCGTTAGCAGGCTTATCAAAGTGATTTTTTTCATTTCAAACTCCATTTGAATATTGATGTTGCCCCAAAGTCCCCGGCCCAGTTCAATGTCCGTTGCACCAAAACGAGAACTATAAAGCTAGTCTTTGCACCCTCATTGCGCCAGATCGTTTTGGACATACCGCGCCGTTTCTTATTACTATTTTGTAGGCGGGCTTTAGGAGGCAAGTGAAGAAAACGCAATCTTAGGTGATTCATTCGATAGGGTTACGTTCTCGAAGCAATTAGAATTCAGCGACGAAATCTGCCTAATTGAGAGCATCTGGGTTATCATTCGCGCGTTCCAGAAAGGTAGTCCTGGGGGTATAGCTCAGTTGGATAGAGCAACGGCCTTCTAAGCCGTAGGTCGAGGGTTCGAATCCTTCTACCCCCGCCACTTTCGCGTGCGCAATGCCAAGAGCAATTTTCAGGAAATAATCGACAGAAAGAGAGGCCACTCCGTTGAACGCCATCACACCGATCTCAAAAGAAGAAACAGGTCAGCAACGCTGGGACAGGTTCGCGCCGATAACTACCGGTGAAGAATATATTGAGAGTCTGCGGGGCAGGGGCCTGACGGTCTACCTGATGGGTGAGCGTGTTGATGAGCCGGTTGATCATCCCATTATCCGTCCTTCTATCAACGCCCTACGCAAAACCTACGACCTGGCGATAGAGGACCCGGAGTTGGCGACAGCATGGTCGCCGCTGATAGACGCGCAGGTGAATCGCTTTCTACACCTGGTTGAATCGCCCCAGGATCTGGTGTTGAAGAATCGAATGCAACGCCGGATGGGACAGCTGACTGGCACGTGTTTTCAGCGTTGCGCCGGGCTGGATACGATCAGTGTTTTACATTCGATTACCTACGACATCGACCAGAAACACGGTACGGAATATCACCAGCGCTATCTGGAGTTCATGAAGCAGGCCCAGCGCAATAACATCATTCTCGGTGCGGGAATGACGGATCCCAAGGGCGACCGTGGCAAGCGGCCTCACGAGCAAGACGATCCGGACCTGTTTATGCATGTGACCAAGCGCACTGATGCGGGTCTATACGTGAAAGGCGCCAAGGCTCACATGACCGGCGGCCTCAATTCGCACTGGATCTGTGTCATGCCGACAATGAATATGCTGGAAGAGGATCGCGATTATGCCGTGGTGGGCCTGGTGCCGGCCGACGCGCAGGGTATCAGCTATATCTACGGGCGCCAGTCCTGCGACACCCGGGCGATGGAAGAGGGCGATATCGACGCGGGCAATGCGGAGTATGGTGGCCAGGAAGTGCTGGTCGTTTTCGATGATGTTTTCATCCCCTGGGAGCATGTGCTCATGGATGGTGAGTACGAGTTTGCACAGACCATGGTGTCCCGCTTCACCGCGTACCATCGCGCCAGCTACGTGTGCAAGACGGGCCTGGGTGATGTGATGGTCGGCGCGGCTGCGTCCATTGCAGAGTACAACGGCGCCGATAAGGCCGGTCATATCAAAGACAAGCTGGTCGAGATGACGCACCTCAACGAAACCATATTTTCATCGGGTATTGCCTCCTCTTATCAGGCGAGCCAGCTGGATTCCGGTATTTTCATGAACGATGAATTGTTGTCCAACGTGTGCAAACACAATGTGACGCGCTTTCCGTATGAGATTGCGCGGTTTGCGCAGGATCTTGCAGGGGGGCTAATGGTGACTCTGCCATCGCAACAGGATTTTGAGCATGAAGAGGCGGGTCCGATTCTGGCGAAGTATTTGAAGGGCAGGGCAGACATACCGGTTGAAAGGCGTATGCGTATGCTTCGCCTGATTGAGAATATGACCTTGGGTCGCAATGCGGTGGGCTACCTGACTGAGTCGCTGCATGGCGCCGGCTCGCCGCAAGCGCAGCGCATACAGATCCTGCGAAGCATGGATGTAGAGCGCAAAAAGCGTTACGCCGAGAATCTGGCAGGTATCGATATCATCGCGAGTGACGCCGATTGATTCGAATTGGCTGGGCTCTATAGAGAGCCAGCCGGTCAAAAGCATCGTACAAAAGGTCATTGCAAGTCGTTTGAGTTTTCATACAATCAAGCCACCACGTTAATCGGAATAAATTTTGCAGCTCTTTTCTGCCAGGGTTCGCCTTCTTTTAATGGTCATTGTTTGGCTAATCGCTCTTGGTGCCCTGGTAATCTGGTTAGGGTCAACCAAGGTGCAGCGCCTCGCCATAGGGGGTGGCCCTGCCGGTAGCGAAACGCTGGACTTGATGAATGCCGTCGCCACAGTAATCAATGAGGCAAATATCGGCTTGCAGGTAACCGTGTTCGAAACGGGAGGCAGTTACGAAAACCTTCGCCTTTTGGAGAGCGGCAAGATAGAACTCGCCGAGATACAAGCCGACACCACCGCTTCTGATTCTGTTCTCGGTTTGATGTCCCTTTACCAGGATGCGTATCATTTGGTAGTGCGAGACGAGTCAGAGATTGACAGTTTTCCAGCATTACCGGGTCACCGCATCGCAATCCCACCGGGCACCAGCGGTCAGTTCAAATCTTTCTGGTTCCTGGCAGGTCACTACGGTATAAGCCCGGCGATGATCACAGCCTTACCGATGTCTGAGGATGCAGCGAACTTTGCTATGCAGCAGGGGCAGGTGGACGCTGTGTTTCGGGTGCGGGCACCAGGGAATGTATCGATTCGCCGAATGATCGGTGAGCAGAAGTTGCATCTTGTGCCTATTTCACAATCCGAGGCACTTTCACTTAAGCAGCCCGCCATAAACCCCGGTGTTATTCCGCTGGGTTCCTATCGAGGGGCGCCGCCAATTCCTGCCCAGAATTTACCCACCGGTGTTCTTGATCGCTTGCTTGTGGGCAGGGCAGACCTGGATCAGCAGTTGGTGTACAAGTTTACGCGAGCTGTCTATGAGCGCAGGGCAGATATTTTGGAGTACAGCAGGCTCGCCGGTTTTATCGGCCCTTTGCCTGACGATGCTGAAAGTGTAATTCCGGCGCACCCGGGGGCCCGAAGCTACTACGACAGGGAAAAACCCGGCTTTATGCAGCAGAATGCGCGTCTGGTGTCGGCTCTCATGTATATGATTGCCATCGTCTGCTCTGCGCTGTTGGCATTGCGCACGCACTGGGTTCGATCAAGGCGGATGCGAATGCATGTGTTTAATCAAAGCCTGATGGAAATAGCAGCTTCGGCTCGCAGTGTGGAGGGCGTTGACGCCTTATTGGAGTGCAAACACAAGCTTGTCGATATGTTGACCGAGGTGATCGGAGATTTGGAGCGCGAGCGCGTTAGCCAGGAGGAGTTCGAGCACTTCAGTTTCACCTGGCAGGCCGTAGACGCCCTGGTTCGTGATCGCCTGAACCTGGTTCCCGCATTCGGGGAGCAATCAACCGAAGTAGGGCGCGCCCGATGACGAATAAACGATTCTGGTTAATCTCGGCTACTGGCTTGGCAGTCTTGATGGTGGGTGTTGCCTGGGGGTTCGGCCAGTGGCATCTGAAACAGTATGAGCGCCAGATCAGTACACGCTTGCAGTTACTTAACGAATTGCGTCAGGGCGCTTTGGAACTTTACTTTGGAACTGCCGAAGCGGAAATCAAAGCGTGGTCGTCCAGCCCTATAATTTTGGGATCGCAGGCCGCCTTGGCGCAAACATGGTCTGCGGGTGAAAAGATACCGTTGGCGGCAGCGATTCGCAGTGCTTATGTCACCGATAATCCTTACCCTCCCGGTAAATACAGTGAACTGTCGCGTGCCGACGATAGCGCCTATAGCGAGGCGCATGCATTACTGCATGATACGGCGCGTAAATTTGTAACCGAAAGGGGCTACTACGACTTTTTCCTTATCGGCAGGGACGGCGATGTATATTACACCGTAGAGAAGGAAGCGGATTTTGCTACCAGTCTGCAGAACGGTCCGTGGAAAGAGTCCGGCCTGGCTGCAGTCTACAGACGAGCGCTGACCTCGGTTGGCGCTGTGGTGATGAGCGATTTGGCAGGTTACGAGCCCAGCAAGGGTGCCCCGGCAATTTTTATGGCTAACGCGATAGTCTCTCCCGAAGGTGAAACCCTGGGCGTGATCGCCTTGCAGCTCCCCACTGACACCATTCTGTCTATCATGAATTACACCAGTGGTATGGGTGAAAGCGGCGAAACTTACCTGGTAGGTGAGGATCTGCTGATGCGAAGTAACTCCCGCTTCAGCGAGGTGTCCACTGTGCTGCGCCAACGTGTAGATACCGCAACCGTCGCCATGGCACTCGCCGGCGAGGAGGGCGTGCAATATACGCCCGACTACCGTGACATCGATGTGTTGTCTTCCTACGACTCGATCGAGGTGGCGCGCTCTCGCTGGGCTGTCATGGCAGAGATCGATAGGGACGAGGTGGTTGCACTCGCGGCCCAGGAGAGGCCGGCGATTGGCGGAGCGCTGCTTCTGCTTTATGGGTTGTCGCTGTGGTCGATATGGTACTGGCGAGGCAGGGAAATGCCGCAGAGCGGTGGTGAGTCACCGCCGGCAGAGCTTGGTGGTGCAGAGTTTGGTGATGACGGCGGTGGCTGGTCGACCTAAGGCGTTTGCTTTAGCCCTCTTAGAAAGGTCCGGGTGAGTCCGTCTAGGAGTTGGTATATATCCGCGCCTTCACTGAAACGCTCGATATGGCCATTGAGAGCAAGGCTTGCCAGCCCGTGTACCGATGCCCACAATTTGGTGGCGATTTCCTGGGGATCTTCCTGGGTTGCGCCAGCAGCTTCGCACCATGCCTCAACCTGGTCTTTCAAGATATAGAAACCATTGCTCTTGAGCTCGGCCGCGCCTGAGTCCAATGCGCGCAAGCTGTGATCACCCCACATCAAGTCATAGAACTGGGGTCGTTCGACAATGTAGCCTATATAGTTTCGTCCCAGCGAAATAATCGACTCTTCGCTACCGCGTTGCATGCCGTCAATCGCCTTTCTTGAAACCTCGGTCAGGCCGTAGAAGGCCAGCTCTGCAACCGCTTCCAGCAATGCGTCCTTACTCTTGAAGTGCCGGTAGGGCGCGGCGCTGCTCACGCCTGCACGTCGGGCCGCCTCGATCATCGCAAAGTCCACAGAGCCGCTATGTTCTATCAGTTCGGCCGCGGCAACGATCAGCGCATTACGCAAGTCGCCGTGATGGTAAGCCTGGCCAGTATCTTTCTCAGTATGTGTAGTCATCTTGGTCATTCAGCTAGCCATACGCTCTACTGTTTCGGCGCTGGCGCCAGGTAAGGTCAAGTTGGCGCCTACCGGGTTGCGGCCAAGGCGGTTGGCCAGCAGAAACATCGGTGGGACCAGATAAAACGAGACAATGGTCGATAGTAGAACTCCACCTGCAATAGCCATTGCAAAGGGCGGCCAGAATCCGCCGCCGGAGAGAATTAAAGGCAGGAAGCCGCCGAATGTTGTAATGGTCGTTGACACGATGTGACGACTCGAGTCCATCACCACCCGTCGGATGGCAAACAGGCCGCCATTCATTGCGCCATCGTCCAGTTGCAGCGCCGTTATGATAATAATCGCTGCATTGATGGATACCCCGATAGATCCAATCACACCGATCAGAGCCTGAACCCCGAAGGGATAGCGGAAAATTGCTAGCGCCAGCAGGCTCAGGCCCATAGAGCAAATGCAAACAAAAAAGGCGATGGCAGCGAGTCGCCAGGAATTGAACGTCATCACCACGGTTGCGATTAACAGCGCGATAATCAGCCCCATAGGAGCCATGATTTTCTCGACCACACCGGCCCGCTCGTCGGTATTTCCACCAAAACGATAGCTGTAGCCCACTGGCAGTTCTATGGGGTTCGCTTCGAGGTCTGCGGCAAGTTGCTTCAGCGCTTCTTCTGGCAACACACCGCGAATGATAAAGGCCTGAATAATATTGATCCGCTGTCCATCTTTGCGGGCGATAGAGCTGCTTGCCGGAACCACTTCGTAGTTGCCCAGAGTAGCCAGGGAAATACCCGGAAGCCCGGTCGCATTGGTGCCACGAACAGGCAGGTGCATTGCGCCGATTTGCTCGGCGAGCCCCCAGTCGGTTTCGGTAAGTCTCGCGCGTACCGGCAGTCGCTCGGTGCCTTCCAGTACTTCGCCGCTACTTTGACCACTCAGCGCGGCATTAAGCGCATTGGCCACACCGCTGGCCTGTAGCCTGGTCAGCCGCAGTTTGTTCTCGTCAAGGTGAAAGACAACCTTTGGAGCGCCTGCAACCAGGCTGGTATTGGTGTGGGTGACTTCGGCAATACGCTCCATGCGCAGTCGGAACTCTTCGCCAAGTGTTCGCAGAATCGACAGGTTGGGGCCACGTACTTCCACCTCGATGGGTGCATTGACTGGTGGCCCTTGATCCAGGCCGCGCACTAGAATTCTGGCTGCCGGATAATCGCTGTCCAGTTCATGCTGAAGTCGTCTTATCAGGTCATCGGTTGTGCGCACATCCGTTGTCATTACCAGTGCTTCCGCCCAGCTGGGCATGCCTTCACGGGAGCGGATCATGTTGTAGTAGAAGCCCGGGGCGCTCTCGCCAATTGTCCAATCAACGCGACGGATCATGGGCTCGTTACGCAGCTGCTCGTCTAACCGCATTACCAGGGCACGCGTATCCTGAATTGATCGGCCATCGGGTAGCTTCACCTGCACGTGGAATTGGTCGCGATCTGTGCCGGGGAAAAACTGCGCAGTGAGCGTGGGAAAACACAGGAATCCTGCTACCGGTAAGGCCAGCGCCAGTGCGATGGATCCCACAGGGCGACGCAGGGACCAGTCAAGTGAGCGGGTAAAAAGAGCGCCCACTGCGCCGCTTTTTAGTCCACGATCCCACCACTGATCCTCGGCATCCAATCCTCCAGGTAATAGCCAGGCAGCCAGTACCGGTGTAATTGTCAGGGCCAGCAACAGGGAGGAGCCCAACATGACCACAACAGCTATCGCAATGGAGCCAAGAAAGTCGCCGGGAACACCGGGCAGGATAGCCATTGGCATGAACGCCAGAATAGTTGTGGCGGTTGAGGAGAGTAGTGGTATGCGTAATCTGCGCACACCAAGGCTGATAGATTCAATAGGCGAGTGACCGCGCAGCAACTGCTTGCGCACCTGATCGGTCATGACGATAGACCCATCCACCAAAAGCCCCAGGGCAACCACAAGCCCGGTCAGCGACATCTGATGTATCGCCATGTCCATAAAAGCCAATACGCTGATTGAGAGCAGACTACACAAGGGCAATATAAATGCTACAACCACCGCAGCCCGCCAACCCAGTGTGGCCAGTAATACCAGCAGGACCAGGGCAATACCGATGCCCAGATTGGCGACCACCGCGGACAGGCGCTCGGTGGTATACAGGCTTTGATCGTAAGTGGTGATCAGGTTTATGCCTGCCGGGGCCTGTTCGCGATAGCTGTCCACAAATTCTGAAAACCGGCGACTCCAGGCATCAACCTGCAAGCCTTCGCGAGCACTTACTGCTACCAGTATTGCGCGTTTGCCCTGGGCAAGTGCCAACGATGGTGGCGGCGAAGCTTCTGTCTTGGATACGGTCGCTATATCGGCGATTCGCACGGCGCGACCATCCGGCAGCGCTCGCACAATAACCTGACGTACACGTTCCATGGTATCCAGATCACCGGATACCTCTATCAATAGGTCGTTGATGGCGCCGCTGGCGCGACCCGATGCCATTTTGGTGTCGGCAGCACTGAGGGCCTGGCTGACGTCTGCAATGCCTATGCCGCGGGCTATCATGGCGCTTTCGTCGATCGCTACCCGTATTTCCTCGCGCGGTTCGCCGTAAATGTCGACCAGTCTTGTCCCGGGGAAGTTGCGCGCACTGTCTGCGAAGTCCAGTGCGAGACGATTCATCAGCGACGGTGATATATCCCTGTCATCCGCGGCTGTTATGGCGAGAATCTGCACATACGGCGCCATCTGGTCATTATCGAAAACAGGGGCGGGCACACCCGCCGGAAACTCGGTCTGCGCGTCGCCTATGGCATCTCGAATTTCTGACCATGACCGCTCCAGCTCTGACCGTGGCAGGGTGTCCTGCAGCTTGATGGTCATAATGGAAACGCCACTGCTGGATACCGAGCTGACCTCGTCTACTTCAGGTATCTCGCGAATCCTGTCTTCCAGCGGTTTGCTGACAAGTGCTTCTACGCGGGAAGGGTCTGCTCCCGGATAGAAAGCGGTGATTTTTGCCACGAAATTAGTAATCGACGGGTCTTCCTGTCGTGCAATAGAGCGCAAACTGCTAATGCCAACGAGCAGTACGACGAGGATCGCCAGCGTGAAATAACGGGCATTGTTGTACAGAATGCGCGATAACATATCAGAGGCCCTTGGCGATAACCGGCGTACCAGCGGCGATGCGATGCAGCCCGTCGGAAATCACGTATTCGCCGTCAGCGAGGGTGCCGCGAACAAAGACCTGGCCGCCCCGAATTTCCAGTACTTCCACGATTTCCCTGGCGGTGACAGTCCGGTCTTTAAGCTGCATTAAACGGTAAACATTCCAGATGCCGCGCTCACCCTCGATTAGCGCGGAAACGGGCAACCAGCCGCCGCTAGCGGTAACCGTTTCTGATAGAACTAGCGATACGGGTTCTCCGTCCAACGCATTGATGCCGCCAGGTAGCTCAAATACAGCGGTGGTGGTCAATGTCGCCGGGTCTACGTCGGGACGAACAGAGCGCAAGCGGGCAGGCACGGTTTGATCGCGCAACTTCAGGCTGTAGCTGGCGCCCGTTACCAGTAGGGGGGCATTCTCAACAGCCACGCCTATGTGTGCTTCCCTGCCTTCGCTGGCAACCAGGCGCAGGACGGCAGTCCCCGGATTAACCACGGCACCCTGATTAACGTAGCGGGCGGCAATCACGCCGTTATAGGGAGCCCTCAGCTCTGACTTGTCCAGCTGAATATCAATCCCGTCCAATTCAGCAGTAACCGCTGCCAATTGCGCAGTCAGTGCCTGTGCCGTCAGCCTGGTTTCATCGTAGGCTTCTTCCGAAACCGCTCCGGTGACACTGAGGTCTTTTTGCCGCTGCGACTTTAATTTTGCCAGTTCGAGTTCGGAACGGACCCGCTGTAAGTTGGCTGCCGCCGCGGACCGCCGGGCGGTGAGCTGGCTGGTATCGAGGTGCCCCAGTACCTCTCCTGCGCCGACGACAGAGCCCTCGGTGACAAGTAGTTCTGCCAGTTGCCCTGGCACTTCAAAACCGACGTCCGTGCTCCGTCTTGCCCGAATCAAGCCAAGGAAGGGTAGATCTCGTGAATAGCTATCGGTGATAACAAATTGCGTAACGCTCACAGGCATGGCGTCACGATTATCATGATTCTCACCAAGGCTAACCCTGATGTAGAGCGCCGCTGTTAGTACAGTGGTGATACCAACTGCGGCCAGAACGGCGGCTACGCTGCTGCGGCCCTGATCTCCGGCTTTTTGTTTAAGTGGTGTGATTGCCATTGCGTGGTCTTTATGTAAGAGCTATTAACATCAATGTTACAGGTTATAACATGTACGTCAAGCTATCTGGGTGGAAGCGCTTGCAGGTGTCTCCGCTTTTCGACACAATACGCGCGCTTTGCGCAGGTCCCTGCGCCGTTATGGTGGCCCAGGCGGTCCCCTCGCAACGATAGATAGTGAACTCCGCCAGGCCCGGAAGGGAGCAACGGTAATTATCGACTCGTGTGCCGGGGTGTGGCTGTTTGGGTCACCTCCATTATGCAGTGCTCACTGGCAGGTCTTGCTTGCGTCTCGTGCCTTCTGGTGGTCTCACAGATACGCTTCTTACCGTGCGCTTGGCCTTCAGGTATCAGCGGCGCTGGTGTATCCTGATCAGCTCAAGTCTTCCTACGTTGTTAAGGCATAACCCCGAATGTCCTACCAGGTACTAGCGCGCAAATGGCGCCCCGGCAATTTCAGTGAAATGGTGGGCCAGGAGCACGTTTTACAGGCACTTGTTAACGCCCTCGATCACGATCGACTGCACCATGCCTACCTGTTTACAGGTACGCGAGGGGTCGGTAAAACGACGATTGCGCGCATTTTTGCCAAGTGTCTCAATTGCGAAGTGGGGGTAAGTTCTCACCCCTGCGGCGAGTGCAGTGCCTGTCTGGAAGTTGCCGAGGGTCGCAGTGTTGATCTGCTGGAGGTCGATGCGGCATCCCAGACGAAGGTTGACCAAACCCGAGAACTACTCGACAACGTGCAATACCTGCCCACTCGCGGACGCTACAAGGTGTATCTGATTGACGAAGTGCACATGCTGTCCGGACACAGTTTTAATGCTTTGCTGAAAACCCTTGAGGAACCGCCGCCACATGTGAAATTCCTGCTGGCGACGACGGACCCGCAGAAGCTGCCGGCAACCGTGCTTTCCCGCTGCCTGCAATTCAACCTGAAGAACATGCCACCCGAGCAGATTGTGGGCCACCTCGCCCATGTTCTGGGGGAAGAAATGATCAGCTTCGAGGAGCCTGCACTGTGGTTGTTGGGCCGAGCCGCGGCTGGCAGCATGCGTGATGCATTGAGTTTGACTGATCAGGCTATCGCTTTCGGTTCGGGCACAGTTGTCGAGGCCGATGTGCGTAGCATGCTCGGTACAGTGGATCTCAGCTTCGTGTATCAGTTGCTTGAGGCATTGGCAGAGGGGGATCCTGCCGCCGTGTTGGATGTGGTCGGTCGCATGGGTGAGCACGCACCTGACTTTGAGGGTAGTCTGGACGAGTTGATCGCGCTGTTACATCGCGCGGCGGTTGCTCAGGCTGTGCCTGGTGCCGTAGACAACAGCTGGGGTGATGCGCAGCGGGTGCTGGCGATCGCAGGCTTGTTTAGCGCAGAAGACGTACAGCTTTTTTATCAAATAGCGATCAATGGCAAGCGAGACCTGGCGATGGCGGTTGATCCACGCAGTGGCTTTGAGATGGTGCTGCTGCGTATGATTGCTTTCAGACCAGTTGCTGTACTTGATACTGCGCTGGCGCCGGGAGATCTTCAGGAAGTACCGGCTGCTGCCGCACAAACTGCCGCCGTCGAGGTCGGCTCACCGGTAAAAAAGCCCCCTGAGGTGTCGGTAACTGCGGCACCGGCAGAGCAGCCCTCAGTCGAAAAGCTCAGGGCAGCAGTTCCACCGCTGCCGCAACCACCTGCGACTAATGAGCAACCTCCTGTAGAGCCGCCGGCATCTGCGGTGGCCGTTGCCGCTGAATCTCTGGCGGCGTTAACACCAGACAGCTGGGCAGATACATTGGATTCGCTAGGTTTGATCGGTAGCGTTGCCAATGTTGCATCGAATTGTGAGTTGCGGGACAGCAGCGATGGAACGCTGAGCTTTGTGCTGGATGCGGACAACGCGGCTTTGTTTAACGAAGGGCATGTAGACAAGATCAGTCTTGCACTTGGGAACTATTTTGATCAGCCGGTTTCCATCTCTATAACGCCGGGAGAGGTTCAGCGGGAGACGCCCGCCAGGCGTACAGAAAGGCTGCTTGAAGAAAGGCAGCAGCAGGCGGTTCAGGATATTGAATGCGACGAATTATTACAGGGGCTTATCAAGCGTTTTGACGGTGAGCTGGACCGTGCTTCGATCATGCCGCTGGATAGCTAGGGAGACAGAATGAAGGGAAGTATCACAGAGTTAATGGCTCAGGCCCAGAAGATGCAGGCCGACATGCAGAAGGCCCAGGAAGAGCTTGCCAGTGCCGAAGTGCAGGGGCAGGCAGCAGCGGGGCTGGTCAATGTGCTCATGACCGGCCGCTACGACGTGAAACGGGTAACAATTGATGACAGCGTTTTCAGCGAGGACAAAGAAGTGCTTGAGGATCTGCTGGCTGCAGCAGTGAATGACGCCGTCCGGAAAGTGGAGGCGCAAAATAAAGAGGCGATGTCAGGCTTTGCTTCCGGCCTGAACCTGCCCGCCGGCTTCAAGTTGCCGTTCTGATTATCCGCCGGTCCCTATGAAATTCAGTCCCGCCCTGGCCAACCTGATTGATGCACTGCGCTGCCTGCCCGGGGTTGGTCCCAAGTCTGCGCAAAGAATGACGCTGCACTTGCTGGAACGAGATCGCGAGGGCGCGGCGGCGCTGGCAGAGGCTTTGGCAGTGGCTGTCGATAAAGTCGACCATTGTAGTCGTTGCCGCAATTTCACCGAACTGGACGTTTGCGAAATCTGCTCCGATCCACGCCGTGACGGAAAAACCATCTGCGTTGTCGAGACTCCCGCCGATGTGCTGGCGATTGAACAAAGCGGTAGTTATCGAGGTATTTATTTTGTGTTGATGGGTCATTTGTCGCCTATTGACGGCATAGGTCCGGCAGAGATTGGTTTAGATTCCTTTCAAGCCCGCGTGCTGGCCGAAGGTATTGAAGAGGTGATTCTGGCCACAAACCCCACCGTTGAGGGTGAGGCGACAGCCTATTATCTGACCGAACAGCTATCGCGGCAGGGGGTGCGCATGTCGCGTATCGCTCACGGGGTGCCGCTGGGCGGTGAGCTGGAGTACGTGGACGGCACTACGCTGGCACACGCTTTGAGTGGACGGCAGCCAATGAATACGGAGAGTCTGTGAGCTGGGAATTGATTGAAACTGACGCTGGACTTGCCGAGGTGCTTTCGGAGGCGCAACACGCCGACAGCGTTGTTATCGACACAGAGTTTATGCGGCGCAATACTTTTTTCCCCGAAGTCGCCCTCCTGCAAATCAGCTTTGGGGGCACAGCCTGGTTAATTGACCCTCTGGGCATAACCAACCTGAATCCATTGATTAAGATTCTTACTGACCCGGCCGTGGTCAAGGTCCTGCATTCTGGCAGTGAAGATCTCGAGGTTTTTCAACGGTGGTTGGGCGTTTTGCCGCAGCCTTTATTCGATACACAGCGCGCTGCGGCTTTGCTCGACATGGGGTTTGGTCTCGGATACGGCGCCTTGGTAGAGGCTGTTTGTCAGGTGACGCTGGAAAAAGGTGAAACCCGCTCGGATTGGCTGCAGCGGCCTTTAACCGACTCCCAGTGTCACTATGCCGCCCAGGACGTTATTTATCTGCACGATGTGTGGCTGGCGTTGTCCCAAAAATGCCGAGAGCAGGATAAGTATGACTGGGTACTCGCCGATGGTGAGGATGCTATAGCCGGTCTCGCATCTAACGGACGCGACTATTTTCGTCGCATAAAGTCGGCATGGAAGCTGGATCGTCGACAGCTTGGCGCTTTGATCGCGATTTGCAGCTGGCGAGAGGAGGTGGCTCGTGAGCGTAACAAACCTCGTGGCTGGATCATCGACGATAAGGTTTGCTTGCAGCTGGCGCAGAATCTCCCTGCCTCGCAGGCAGAGTTAAAGGCCGCGGTGGAAATGCCGGCGCCGGCATTGCGTCGTTACGGCGAGCACCTTGTAGCTCTGTTGGAAGAGAATCGTGAGCTGCCGGCTGAGAGCCTGCCGCAGCGGTTACCAGCGCCCCTGTCATCGGCACAGCGAGACCGGGCCAAGAAGCTCAAGCAGCGCGTTCGCGAAATCGCGGTAACGCTGGGCACTGCACCGGAGATTCTGTTGGGCAGCAAGGACTATGAAGTTTTGCTACGTGAGGTTGCTGGAGAGCAGCCAGAGTTACCCCGGCAGTGGCTGGGTTGGCGTAAAGAGGCGGTTCTTACCCCTTTGCGGGACCATCTTGAAAAGGCGGCCTCATGAGTCTTTTGTGTGAGGTGTTTCGCAGTCCGCGCAAGACTGAAACGTATCTCTATATTGACAAGCAAGCGGGCTTGGCCAAGGTCCCGGAGAGTCTTCTGGCACAGTTTGGTGAGCCCGAGTCAGTGATGACGCTATTGCTGACAGCTGACAGAAAGTTGGCCCGTGCTTCTGCTGCTGAGGTACTTACCAGTATTGAAGAGAAGGGTTTTTTTCTGCAGATGCCTCCTACACCAGCAGAGTTACTGTCCCGGGAACGCGCGCGTGAGTGATTGGTTCAATACTGTACCGCTTGAAGAGCTCGATAAGCAGCAGTGGGAAGCTCTGTGTGATGGCTGTGCCAAGTGCTGTCTGCACAAACTCGAGGACGAGGATACCGGCGAAATTTTTTTCACCCGGGTTCGGTGTCGTTATCTCGACGAGGCAAGCTGTCGCTGCCAGGACTATAGCCGGCGGTCAGAGTTAATGCCCAATTGCATTCACCTGAGCCGCGACAACACCCGCGACCTCAACTGGCTCCCGTCTACCTGTGCTTATCGACTTCGGGCTGCGGGCGAGCCGCTGCGCGACTGGCATCCGTTGGTTAGTGGAAACAGCGCGTCTGTTCACGAGGCGGGTATATCGATCAAAGGACGCGCCATCTCGGATGAATATGTGCATCCTGACGGCTATGATGAGCATGTGGTGAACTGGGTAGAGTAGGAGAGGGCAGTGCTGGACGAAAGTTCTTATACAACAGCGATATACGTCTACGTTGGCGCGGCATGTATGGCGCTACTGTGCCTGTTGTGGTGGCTGCGACGCAGCTGGCGGCCAGCTTGGTTGGCGCTTTTTATTCTTGTTTCTGCGGCTATTTTACTCACCCCGGCCTATCCGCAGCCCGGGGTGGCAACAATGGCCCCTGCGCTGGTAGTTGCCGCTTTTCAAATATTAACAGAGGGCGTGGAAGCGGCTCAGCATGCGCTTAAGCCCCTGGGTGTCATGGTGGCGCTGGCTGTTACGCTGGCTCTGCTTTTGCGTCTAAGCGTTTTTCGAAGACGCGCAGTACCGCCTGCAGAACCGGCAGCCGAAGCCTGAGTTCTCGATGCTACTGAAACGACTTTCGCGCCTATGCTGTAAGTTTCGCTGCGTTCTGCTCGCCGCCCTGGTGGTGACGGCGCATCCGGCTTTTGCCAAAGAGCCGCAAGATCTGCGCATCTTGATAGACAGTTCGGACAGCGTTTCCGCCGCCGCCACCAGCCTCAAACTGGCTGATTCGCTGGAGATGCTGGTGCAGCTGTTACCCGAAGGTTCCCGTGCTGGCGTTTGGGTTTTCGGCGCTGAGGTACATGAGCTGGTTGCGCCCCAGGAGATTGGTGCCTCTTGGCGCAAGCAAGCACAGCTTGCGCTGGACTCTATTGTGCCGACCGGTGATCTAAGTGACATTAACGCTGCAATCGATGCTGCCACTGACGGGGTCGAAGCAGATAACGGGCCTGGTCCTGTTTCGGTGCTGCTGTTTTCCGATGGCAAGCTGGCGGTGTCCAGTTCACCCATGACGAATGCCAACGCATCTCGCAAGCTACTGACCGAGCGTACCTCGTCACTTGCTGAAATGTCTGTACGCGTTCACACCGTTGCACTTAGCGATGACGCGGACAGGAACTTTCTGCATACACTTGCCCGTACCACTGACGGTCTGTCTCTGCGCGCACGCACGGACCGGGAATTACATGAAAGCCTGTTTCAGCTGTTGCAAACGGTAGTGCCGGGCTCGCGTGCTCCCCTAGTGGGCGGAGAGTTCCTTATCGACGCCGGGGTAAGCGCCTTTACCTCTGTTCTCTATCATCGGGGCAAGGTGGGGCGTATAGGGCTGCAAGCCCCAGGCGGAGATACACTCAGGCCCACTGGTGAGACCAAGGGGGCTGTCTGGTTTGTTAACGATACAGTCGCGCTGGCCACAGTCAAATCCCCGGAGCCTGGTCGTTGGAGCCTGCGGGCGCCGAATCTCGAAGATGCTCAGGTTCGACTTGATACCAGGCTTGGTATTGACCTTCTTGGTCCCGAACGGGAAGTCGGGACAGGAGAGCCCTTTGCTGTCCACCTTGTGTTGAAGTCTCCTGACGGTGTAGCACTTGTGGGAGACGCTGTTTCGCAGCTGGCGGTAAGCGTGCGGGTGCTGACGCCCGCCGGCGAAGAGCAGATGATTGATGTTGTCAGCGGCGACCGTGATGCTGATGGCCGATATGAGGTTAATATTCCGGCGCTGGCAATGGCTGGTCGCTATGAGCTCACCGCAATTGTGGGTTCGCCGGAGCCCAGCTACGAATTCCCGATCTTCATTGATGTGGTTGCCACGCAGTCTAAAGAAACAATTTCCACACGGGTTGAGGATATAACGCCCGAGGGGCTTGAAAAGCCGATCATCAGTTTGGGCGTTTTTGTGCTGGTAGCCCTCGCAATTCTATTGGCAGTTCTGAGACGTAGGCGACAGCGTAAGTTGGAGCTATGGCAGAACCGCTTTGATGACCCCGAAGGGAAGGGCGCTAGCGGCCTGTTTCCCGGCATTCGAACACAAACTGGCGAACATCCCAAGGTGCCTTGATTAGGCAGGGTGCAATCGGTACCCTTGTGCGCTTTCGCATTTCAGATGAGTGATTTTTAACGTGATGAAATTCCAGGGAACAGAACGATACGTCGCCACCGATGACCTTCGGATGGCGGTTAATGCAGCGGTCGCCTTGGAGCGCCCTCTGTTGATCAAGGGCGAGCCGGGTACCGGTAAGACCATGCTGGCAGAAGAGGTCGCCCAGGCTCTGGACAAGCGGCTGATCCAGTGGCACATCAAGTCGACCACTAAGGCCCAGCAGGGGTTGTATGAGTACGATGCGGTATCGCGCCTGCGT
Source organism: Halieaceae bacterium (assembly GCA_039964455.1). Classification (GTDB taxonomy): domain Bacteria; phylum Pseudomonadota; class Gammaproteobacteria; order Pseudomonadales; family Halieaceae; genus CALJFL01. The sequence goes on from JBDVXK010000020.1 coordinate 48,937, forward strand.
GACTCGCAGTTGGGCGATGGCAAGGTTCACGATATTGCCAACTACATTAAGCGTGGCAAGCTTTGGGAGGCTTTTGATTCCGAGGAGCAGGTCGTTCTGCTTATTGATGAAGTCGACAAGGCAGACATTGAATTCCCCAATGACCTTCTGGTAGAGCTGGATCGCATGGAGTTTTTCGTCTACGAAACCGGCGAAACCATCAAGGCCAGGCATCGCCCCATCATCATTATCACCAGTAATAATGAAAAAGAACTGCCAGACGCTTTTCTGCGTCGCTGCTTCTTTCACTTCATCAACTTCCCCGACCGGGACACGATGCGCGAGATCGTCGACGTTCACCATCCCGATATTACCCAGGACCTGGTTCAGGAAGCGCTGGAAGTGTTCTTCGACGTCAGGGCTATTCCCGGACTGAAGAAAAAGCCCTCTACCTCTGAGCTTATCGACTGGTTGAAGCTGCTGATGGCAGATGATATTCCCGACGAAATCCTCAAGGAGCGTGATCAGAGCAAGGCTATACCGCCACTGTATGGCGCACTGTTGAAGAACGAGCAGGACGTACATCTGCTTGAACGTCTGGCCTTTATGCACAGGCGAGAGAGCCGCTAGCCCTATGCTGATCAATTTTTTCCACGGTTTGCGTGATTCCGGGGTGCCGGTGACAACGCGTGAACTGCTCGATCTGATGGAAGGTCTGGAGCGGCATATTGCGTTTGCCGATATGGACGACTTCTACTATTTCAGTCGCGCCTGTATGGTCAAGGATGAGAAGTACTTCGATCGCTTTGACCGTGCTTTCGGTCTGCATTTCCAGCAGCTGGAAGCGCTGGACGACATCATTGAGGCCCTGATTCCTGACGACTGGTTGCGCAGTGAGTTCATGAAAAACCTCAGTGACGAAGAGAAGGAAAAAATTGAATCACTGGGCGGCTTGGAAAAACTCATTGAGGAATTCAAGAAACGCCTGGAAGAGCAAAAGGAGCGTCACGAAGGTGGCAACAAGTGGGTAGGCACAGGCGGCACGTCCCCCTTTGGCCAGGAAGGCTACCATCCCGAAGGTATTCGCGTCGGACCCAATGGCAAGAACAAAAAGGCCGTAAAGGTCTGGGATAAGCGCGATTTCAAAAACCTCGACGACTCCGTTGAGCTGGGTACGCGCAATATCAAGATGGCGATGCGCAGGTTGCGTAAGTTTGCCCGAACTGGTGCGGCTGATGAGCTGGATCTTGACGACACAATCAGCTCGACGGCACGTAATGCAGGCCTGCTAGATATCAAGATGGTGCCCGAACGACACAATGCCGTGAAGGTCTTGCTGTTTTTTGATGTTGGCGGGTCCATGGATCCTCACGTCAGGGTCTGTGAAGAATTGTTCTCGGCCGCCCGTACCGAATTCAAACACATGGAGTACTTCTACTTTCATAACTTTATTTATGAAAGTGTCTGGCGGAATAATGTTCGTCGCCACAATGAACGTCTTCCCGTGCTCGATATCATGCATAAGTACAGCCACGACTATAAGGTGATCTTCATTGGGGACGCTTCCATGTCACCCTACGAGATCGTCCAGCCAGGCGGCTCAGTGGAGCACTGGAACGAGGAGCCCGGTGAGCTTTGGATGCGGCGCTTGCGCGAAACCTACGAAAAGGTCATCTGGATCAACCCTGTACCGGAAGACGAGTGGGAGTACACCCAGTCCATCGCGATCGCTAACCAGTTGATGGAAAACAAGATGTACCCGCTGACCCTGAAGGGTCTGGAAGAGGGCATGTCCTACCTGTCAAAGTGACGGCTTCAGCTTTCCACTGAATGCCACCAGAGCCGATGCTACCGCAACATTAAGCGATTCAACGCCATTGTGCATGGGAATAGACAGGCCCTTATCGGCCAGGGCGCTGATCTCTGGCGAGACCCCCTCGCTTTCATTGCCCAGCACGAATACGCAGTGCTCGGGTGGTTCGAAATCAAACAGCGACGTCGTCGCGCCTCCCTCCAGCGTGCAGACGGTTATCCCTTTCTCCTGACAGTGTTGCAGCGAGGCCAGTAACGACTGGCATTGCAGCATCGGTGCCCGATAAATGGTGCCGGCACTGGCCTTGATCACCAGTGGTCCCAGTGACGCGTTGCCGCGCCCCGGATGAATAATCCCGTCAATCGCCCCCGCCGCGGCCGAGCGAATAATCATGCCCAGATTCTGCGGGTTGGTGATGCCGTCCAGCGCCAGCAGTCTAAGCTTTGGGCCGTTCAGGCGGCTTGCGAGAAACTCGTCGACGCTGTTAAAAGACGGGCACAGGATGTCTGCCGCAACGCCTTGATCCTGGCGGCCATTGCGGGAGATGCGCGCCAGCTCAGTTCGGCTGTGGTGTTTCACCGCAATGTCTCGCTTGCGCGCACTGGCCTCTATCTCATCGATGATCCGATCCCGCCGGTTACTGCTGGCCAGGTGGATAGCATGGCAGGGAAGGGTGGCGTCCTGAAGTGCCTCCAGTACCGCTTTGCGTCCGTATATCGTCAACACTTTGTTGAAGAAAGCCTTCTTTTCTTCATAGCTATTCCGGTCAGACATTACTTGCTACCGGTGTGCGTAATTGTTGGCGATACTGCCCGGGCGAGACGCCTGTCCATTTTTTGAAAGAGCGATAAAAAGCAGAGTTATCCTGAAAACCCATCAAGGCCGCAATTGCATCAATCGACAACTCGGGCCTGGCGATATAGTGCACCGCCAGTGTCTGGCGAAATTTATCCTTGAGCTGTTGAAAGCTTGTCCCCTCAGCGGTCAGCCGCCGGTGCATTGTGCGCGCCGATATGTGCAGCGAGGCGGCGACCGCTTCGGCATTTGGCAGGCGGGCATTGCTGTATTGGCTGAGAATTTTTTCAATGCTCGCGGACAGGGTGCGCAGTTGGCCGGGCTCGTCTCGCCGCACCAGTTGATAAGGGGCCTGCCGAAGAAACTCCCGCAGATCCTCTTCATTGCGCGTGACAGGAAAAGACAGCGCCGCCGTTGGTAATACCAGACCGGAAGCAGATTCCCCAAAGTAGACGGGGCAATCGAACAGCGCCTGGTATTCAGTTTGGTCTGCGGGCTCTGGTGCCCGCAGGTGCACAGCCTGCAACGGAAGTTGTCGTCCAATAAGCCAGCTATAGAAGCGATACATCATCAACTGGATGTTGGCCTGGGCGACAAAGGCACCCTGATCTTGCGTGGTGCTGGGGCGCTGAAAAACACAGAGTACCTGATCCTTGCCGGTGAGAGGGCGCAGCGCGCCGGCTCCCTTGTCATAGCCTCTGGCCTCTGAGCGATATTGGTCACAGTATTCATGAAACTCCCAGCTGCGCACCAATGCTTGCTCAAGGGTTGTGCAGTGAATGATGAACAGGCACATCATTCGGAAGGTGCCAGGAGGCGCGTGATATTCATGCCCAAGGCCGAAGGCCTCATCCTGCAGGATCTTCATTAGCAGGCGATATAACTTGCTGTAGCAGGCGCTGGGGACGCGTTCAGGTTGTGGCTGGTCTGATGTCAGTGGATTGAAGTCGAGCTCGATGATAGCGAGCGCCTGTTCCACCGGGTATCCCTGATCTTCCACTACCCGCAGTAGCGTGATCAGGGTTTTTAGGGGCATGGTATCCAGGGGAGTTTCCGTACGCGGCTGCAGTTGGCTGAACAGTTCCGCCTAGTTTACCCGCTCGCGTCCGCTGGCCAGACGGGTTACCCGTTCTGCAGAAGCTTTCATTCTTTCGGCAATTTCCTCGATCTGGGCGCCGGTCACCGGGCTGTCGAAAGAGCCTGCCACAAAGCACATGACGGGAACCTCCTTATAAACGAAAACAGGAACAGAGATTGTGCTTACCTGATAGCGCGCCTTTGGGTCGATACGATCCAGGTGATACTGCTCCTCGCAAAGGTCGCGTTGATAATTGTTGGCTGCTTCTTCCAGTTCACTCAGGCTCCAGGATTCGTGTATGCGCGCCAACTCACGGGTGAGTTCTTCTTCTGCCCGGGTTTTCAGGGCGACTTCATAGCCCCTGGCACGAATGCCGATAACGGAGACGCGGAGTTTTTGGTCAAGCTTTTCGTTATAGCCACCACGGGATTCATGCGCGCGAGTCAGCCAGTCCTCCAGCTGCTTCGCCGGGGAGAAGGCTGTAAAGCAGGCCGCCAGCGGCGCGGTATTGGGTAGCCTCAGTCCCAGCTGGAATGAGTCAATCAGGGGAGTAGCGCTGCCGTACAGTGCCAGCAGGACCAGGTGGAGCTTGGAGCGCGCGGTCACAGCAAAACCGATATCCAGGTCACTTTGCAGGCTTTCTAGTTCCGGACGGGCATACTCGAGCACAGGGAACTGGGCGAAGGCTGCGTTGCCAGCTGCAATAATTGAGGGCCCCAACCTGTAGGCCTTGGTTTTCGGGTGCTGCACCAGGAAGCCGTAATTGGCCATGGTTGTCAAAATGGCGTGGCAGGTAGCTTTGTTGAGGTTCAACCGCCGGGTCATCTCGGTCAGGCCAAAGGCTTGCTGGGGATTTGCCATCAGCAGATCCAGTATGGCCAGGGCACGGGCTGTGGGTTGTGAAAACAGCGCCACGTTTTAACTCCTTGGATGCGTGTGTTTACAGTATAGATTATTGTACCTTAGCCGAGCGGGTGGCGTAAGCTATCGGCGCAGTGCGGTTTGGAAATTATAAGAGGATTTTATGGCACCAGCATCAGGGCGCGGCTCGCTAACGTTGTACGGAACATCGGCCTGCCACTTATGTGAACTTGCCGAGGAGATTCTGGAAAATCTGGCGGCTGCGGAGGCGGCGCCGCCGGTTGAAAAGCAGGATATCAGCGATGACGATGCATTATTTGAGGCCTACGGGGAACGCATCCCGGTGCTGCGCGATGCACAGGGCCGGGAGCTGGGCTGGCCATTTGATGCCCAGGCCGTAATGGCCTGGCTGGCGGCTTAGCCTTTATTTACGGGGTTCGCCCACGCGCACAGCCAGTACATCGCAGCTCGCCCCATGGAGTACACCATTGGCGGTGGAGCCCATTAGCAAGGCCAGGCCATAGCGACCGTGACTACCAACGACGATCAGGTCAGCGCCAATTTCCTCAGCCTTGGCGTGGATCTCGACTTCGGGGCGGCCCAGAACAATATGTTGTTGCGCAGCGGGCATATCATGGCTTTCTCCAAAGCGCTGCAGTTGCGCGGAGGCCTGTTGATGGATTTCATCCTGGATGCCGGAAAAATCCATGGGGATGTCGCCGCCATAGGCGAAACTCAGCGGTTCTATCACATGGATAAGCTGGAGGCTTGCACTGGTGCCAGAGGCGACTGACCTTGCCCTTTGCACCACGTGGTCGGAGTCCTCGCTAAGATCGACCGCGATGAGGATTTTGCTGTAATCGGACATGTTTCCGCTCTCTAAAAATAACTTATGGCATTTATAGCATAGAATTAGCGGTTTGGAGCGGGAGTGCTTCATTTCATCCACCGGAACCTTGATTTCGATCAGTAGGAGTAGGGCCTTGGAATACCTGATTGTCATTTTGGTCATCGGTCTGGCGATAGCACCGTTGTTACATTTCCTGCCCAGCAAGCGGCAGCGTGCGCTGGCGGGGTTGCGCGAACAGGCCGCGGTAGCAGGCCTGTTTGTGGAGTTTCGTGACCTTCCCGGCGCTGACCGGGAATATCGGCGCCAGCCAGCCAATGTTCGTCAGCTTATTTATTACGGGGTTCGACTGCCTCCCTCGCGGGATGATGGCCCGCGAAGTGGCAGTTGGCGGCTGCGGGAGCAGGGCTGGCAGCCTTTGGATGGGGCGGGTGAACCGCCGAACGCGCTCACGCAAATGCCTGCGGAAATTCTTGCCGGAAGCGTTGATGAAAGTAGCTGTGGGGTGTACTGGCGGGAGGAGGGTGATGCCACTGCTGTTGATGAAATTATTCGCCTTTTGGGCGTCTGGCGTGAAGAGATAGTAGGGTGAAGTTTGTTGTTTTTGCTTGACCGCGACCGGCAAGCGACATATATATGCCACTTTTTTGCGCGCGGGAAACTCGCCGCGGCAGACATTTTCAAGGAATGATTGAGCCTCTATGGGTAAATCACTAGTAATTGTAGAGTCGCCGGCCAAAGCCAAGACGATTAATAAATATCTTGGCTCGGACTTCGTCGTCAAATCCAGTGTGGGCCACATTCGCGACCTGCCTACGGCAGGCAGTGCTGCAAAGGTTGACCCCAAGCAGCGTGCCGCCCAGGCCGCCAAGACACGTAAAATGGCGCCCGAGAAAAAAGCGGCTTACAAAAAGGCCAAGGCCCGGGAACAGCTGATTCGGCGTATGGGGATTGACCCGGAGCACGACTGGAAGGCGCAGTACGAAATATTGCCAGGGAAGGAGAAGGTCGTAAGCGAACTGCGTAAGCTGGCCGCTAACAGTGATGCTATTTATCTGGCGACTGACCTTGATAGAGAGGGAGAGGCGATTGCCTGGCACCTGCGCGAAGCCATAGGCGGCGACGACTCACGCTATCAGCGGGTTGTCTTCAATGAAATCACCAAAAAGGCGATTACAGAGGCCTTCGAGCAACCCTCAGAGCTGGACCAGAATCGGGTCAACGCCCAGCAAGCCAGGCGATTCCTTGATCGTGTCGTTGGTTACATGGTGTCACCGTTGCTGTGGGCCAAAGTCGCCCGGGGTTTGTCTGCAGGCCGTGTACAGTCTGTTGCGGTTCGACTGATCGTTGAGCGGGAGCGAGAGATTCGGGCCTTTGTGCCTGAAGAATACTGGGAAATCCACGCGGCGCTGGGTGGCAAGGGCGAAGAAAAGGGTCGATTCCAGGTTCGCAAATTCGAAGGTAATAAATTCCGGCCAGATAATGAAATCGATGCGATGGCCGCTAATGCCGCGCTGGAGAAGTCCACCTATGTGGTCAGCAAGCGTGAGGATAAGCCTACGCGCTCAAAGCCCCCCGCACCTTTCATTACATCGACGCTGCAGCAGGCCGCGAGTACCCGGTTGGGATTCTCTGTCAAGAAGACCATGATGATGGCCCAGCGGCTCTATGAGGCAGGCTACATCACGTATATGCGTACAGACTCGACTAACCTGAGTGCTGATGCGGTGGCTGCCTGTCGGGAGTACATCGGCAATAACTTTCCACCGCGCTACCTGCCCGAAGCCCCCCAGTCTTACTCCTCCAAGGAAGGCGCACAGGAAGCTCACGAGGCGATAAGGCCATCTGACGTCAATGTGCTGCAATCCTCACTGAAGTCCATGGAGCGTGATGCCGAGCGACTTTACGAGTTGATCTGGCGCCAGTTCGTCGCGGGGCAAATGCCCGGGGCCGAATACACCAGTACCACGCTCACGGTTGCCGCGGGTGACTACGAGTTGAATGCCAAGGGACGCATCATTCGCTTCGATGGTTTTACTCGAGTGCAGCCACCAGCGGGCCGCAAAGGCGATGATGACGTATTGCCTGATATGAAAGAAGGGGAAACCCTGGACCTTAAGTCATTGGAGCCTGCCCAGCACTTTACCAAGCCCACCGCCCGCTATGGTGAGGCCAGCCTGGTGCGAGAACTCGAAAAACGTGGCATAGGCCGACCGTCTACCTACGCATCTATCATTTCCACGATTCAGGATCGGGGTTATGTGCGGCTGGAAAACAAGCGTTTCTACGCTGAAAAAATGGGTGACATTGTCACCGAGAGGCTGCAAAAAAGTTTTAGCGAGTTGCTGGACTACGGTTTCACCGCATCAATGGAAGAACACCTGGACGAGGTGGCCCAGGGACAGCTTGACTGGCGAGCCCTGCTGGATGACTTTTACGGTGAGTTCAGCGACTTGCTGGCCACTGCGGGGGAGCCAGAGCCGGCGGGTATGCAACCCAACGAACCGACCATGACGGATATCGAATGCAGTAACTGCGGCCGCGATATGCAGATACGCACCGCGAGTACCGGTGTCTTTCTGGGCTGTTCAGGCTATGCACTGCCGCCCAAGGAGCGCTGCAAGCAGACGATCAACCTGGTGCCGGGCGATGAGGCCATAGACGAAGACGCCGACGATGAGGCGGAATCACGACTGCTTCGCAACAAACACCGTTGCAAGATCTGCAATACGGCTATGGACAGTTACCTGATAGACGAGCAACGCAAATTGCATGTCTGTGGTAATAACCCGGATTGCAGCGGCTTTGAAGTAGAGCAGGGCAAGTTCAAGATCAAGGGCTATGACGGCCCCGTTCTTGAATGTGATAAGTGCGGCGCCGATATGCAACTCAAGACCGGACGCTTTGGTAAGTATTTTGGCTGTACCTCCGAGAGCTGCAAGAATACCCGTAAGTTGCTGCGTAATGGCGAGGCAGCGCCGCCGAAAATGGACCCGGTGCCAATGCCGGAACTGGTGTGCCAGAAAGTGGAAGACACCTATATCTTGCGTGACGGCGCGGCCGGCCTTTTTCTGGCGGCCAGTCAGTTTCCCCGTAATCGTGAAACCCGTGCGCCTTTCGTCGATGAGCTGTTGCCTCACAAGGACGAGATCGATCCCAAGTACACCTTCCTGTTTAGTGCACCTGTAGCAGACGACGATGGTAATCGCTCGCAGGTGAGATTCAGTCGCAAGAGCAAAGAGCAATATGTGATGACTGAGAAGGACAGCAAGGCGACCGGCTGGAAAGCCTGGTATCGAAACGGCCGTTGGGAGGAGGAGCGATCAGCCTCTGGCGGCAAGCGCAAAAAGAAGGGATGAGTTCGACCCGAGCGCTCGCTAACCACAGCCTTTATCTGGCCAAAATACAGCTGTCCTCATGGGTCGGGCAGCTTGAGGCCCAGCAATTACCTGTCACTGTAGTCGCGCAGGCATTCATGCCTGCTGTGCGCGGTCATCTTCTGAATGCCTATGGGTATCTATTGCTCACCCTGATTGATGCCAGTGATTCTGGCCAGCCGCTTCCACAGTGTGTCGCACAGTTGCCTGCTGTCGCGCCTGGAAAAGCCAGCCCGGGCACTCTCAATGAACTTCAGCGCCTTGAGCAAGAGGGCTGGCTTAAAGCGCTGCTAGAGCTGCCAGAGCTGACACCGTCTGCCGCCAACAATTCACCCGGCAACCTGGCGTCAGCGGCCATGCCGGCATCGGGCGTCGATGAAGCCACGCTATGGTGTAACTCGATGGAGAAGGCCATTGAGACGCTGGGCGATTCATTGGACGAATGTTAGGCGGCGCTGGTGGCACCATGAAGCGGCTGTTATGATGAAAGTGATTTAAACGTAGAGAGGTTGTTTTAGTGTCCACTTCCTTATTGGAAATTGTCGATATGGGTGACGGTGAAATCGTACTCCAGCGTGCGGACGATGACTCCGAGCCGTTGGTCACCATCACTTTCTCGGAAGAATCTCGCATGTACCTGATGGACAATGGACTGGAGGTCGCCAAGGCGATGATTCAGGCCGGCATTCAGGCCGCTGCAACACTGGCGGAACAGAATGAGCTGGAGGTTGAGGCAACGGTAGATGCCCCAGCCCGCGTGATTCACTAGAGACGAAAGTTTCTAACTGCCTGGCAGAGTAACCCATCTTTCAGGCTCATAACTGCTACCGCATTCGCGGTGGCCCTGCAGCAACGACGCTTAATTACCCCGCCGAAGTACCCCTACACTCAGTCCCTCTATCTGAAATTCACTTTCCCGCAGATCCACCTTGATCGGTTGGTAGTCAGGATTTTCGGGTAGAAGTTCAATCAGGTGTTTTTGTTTAGTCTTGTGCAAACGCTTGACGGTGACCTCATCTTCAATCCTTGCCACAACAATGTCGCCATTGGCCGCCACCGGCGTGCTGTGCACCGCCAGCAGATCGCCGTCAAATATGCCGATATCGATCATGCTGTCGCCGGTCACGCGCAGGAAGTAGTCCGCGGCAGGTTTGAAAAAGTTAGCGGGCACGTCACAGTGATCTTCAATGTGTTCCTCGGCCAGTACCGGGTTGCCCGCGGCCACACGTCCGATAATCGGTATGCCGCGACTCTCTGGCAGGCGAATACCGCGTGAGGCACCGGCGATCATCTCGATAGCGCCTTTGCGCGCAAGCGCTTTCAGGTGCTCTTCTGCGGCATTAGCGGACTTGAAACCCAGCTCTTTGGCAATATCCGCACGGGTAGGTGGGTAGCCTGTGTCGTCGATATGTTGCTTGACGATATCCAGTACCTGTTGCTGTCGGTTGGTGAGCTTTTCCATGGCGGCCCCATCTGTGTATTTATACAGTACATGGGATTATATACAGTATCTGCGCAAATGTTCAATCAGGAAGTTACGCAGTAACAGGGCGGTGTTTAGTGGGAAGCGGTCGAGCAGGCCTTGAGCGGCGGGCCTGCAGGGGAAATAGTAGCGCCGCTAAAAGTCCTCTACACCGTACATGGCGTCCGGCTCAATCGTGTTCAGTGGACTATTCCAGTCCTCCGGGTGAAAGGGCAGGTCGGGATCCAGGCCGTCCTCATCGACCAGTTCGAACGGTGTGCGCCAGTCCTCCGGTGCCTCAGCCTTTGCCAGCAGAAGCTCACGCCAGGCGTCCAGGTCATACTCTGTGACTTCACCGTCAAGATACTGGGTTTCAATACAGAGGTTAGCGGGATCCCACGCTACTACTTCGAACAGGGCATTGGTTTGCAGGTCTTTATACCATCCGCCCACAACGGGGCTTAACATCTTCATTTCGCTATACTCGCTGGACCACTTTGGGACCAAAGTATCACGCTGGTAAAACCTGTCCATTATGCGCAAAGGGTCTAAAAATAGAGCTCGAAATTACCTTAAATCGAAGAGAAAAAGTTTTTTAACGGGATCAAGTGCTTGCGAAAACTATCGAGAGTTGACTTCAGCATGGTCAGCCCTTTATATAGCCGTTGTCTATTAAAGGCAGCGTCTGGACAGAATAAAATTGTCTAAAAAGCGTCTAGACCCCTTATCCGCTGGAGCCCAGGTTTGTGAACACATTATTACAGTATTTTTCTGATTTTGAAGCTACAGAAGGAGTGCCAGCGGAGTTGCTCACTCTAGCCATGTTGCTGGTCCTGGGCGCCGCAGCTCATGTGTTGCTGTCGTTTTTCGTTGGCCGGCTGCATAAGCTCGCTGAGGGTAGCTTCATGCGCTGGGACGATATTCTCATGACGGCTTTGCATACCCCACTGCGTATGGCTCTCTGGGTGTTTTTGCTTTATCTGGCTCTGGATGTCTATCCGGCGACAGTCAGCCTTAAGGCCATGCTATTGAAGGCTGTTGATACCGCTTTGGTACTGCTGGTCGCCTGGTTTCTGCACCGCTTGATCTGGGGGGTTGAGCACGATTTTCTGGAGCGCGATGGCTATCTCAACGCCTCCGATGACCGCGCGACTGTGCGTGCCACCGCTAAGCTGTTACGGGTGACGCTCTGGGTACTGACCAGCCTTATGGTGCTGCAATCGCTGGGTGTTTCGGTGTCGGGCTTGCTGGCTTTCGGTGGTATCGGCGGTATAGCTGTAGGTTTTGCGGCGAAGGATCTGTTGGCGAACTTCTTTGGCGGTCTGGGAATCTATCTCGACCGGCCCTTCACCGTAGGCGACTGGATTCGTTCGCCCGATAAAGAGGTGGAGGGCACCGTGGAGGATATTGGCTGGCGGGTTACCCGTATTCGAACATTCGATCAAAGGCCGCTCTACGTCCCGAACTCCGTATTCAGTCAAATCGCCATCCAGAATCCGACACGTATGTTTAACCGACGCATCTATGAAACTATAGGTCTTCGTTACGAGGACGCGGACAAAGTCGCCAAGATTGTCGATGAGGTCAGGTCCATGCTGGAGCAACATGATGCCATCGACCTCAATCGCACCCTGATCGTCAACTTTGTGTCCTTCGGTGCTTCCTCTCTGGATTTCTTTGTATACACCTTTACCCGCACCACCGCCTGGGTCGAATACCACGCGATCAAGCAGGACATACTCTTGAAAATACTTGCGATTATCCACGCTAACGACGCTGATGTGGCGTTCCCCACACGCACGTTACATGTGGAAGCGGCCCAACCGGAGCCAAGTTTGTGAAGCGCTTGGCCGTGATAGGCGGCACGGGACTTGATCAGTTGGCAGGCCTGGTGATCAATGAGTCCCATAACGTGGATACACCTTACGGTGCGCCATCCCGTGCAGTGGAAGAGGGTAGCCTGGATGGTTATCCGGTGTTCTTTTTACACCGTCACGGCAGCCCTGGGGCAATTCCACCGCATAGCGTGAATTACCGGGCCAACATCTGGGCGCTGAAGTCTTTGGGGGTTACCGACATCGTTGGCATTAATGCGGTTGGGGGCATCAGTCCCGGGGCCAGACCGGGCACCCTGGTCGTTCCGGATCAGGTGATCGATTACACCTGGGGGCGGGAGCACACGTTTGACGATGGTTCTTCGGGCGAAATGCAGCACATCGACTTTACCGAGCCTTACGATCGGTCGCTGCGGCTGGCGGTGCTGGACTGTGTTAATGCCCGTGATATCGCGCACATTGATAGCGGGGTGCATGGCGTAACCCAGGGACCGCGTCTGGAGACAGCAGCAGAGATTCAGCGCATGGCGCGCGACGCCTGTGATGTTGTTGGTATGACTGGCATGCCTGAGGCGTCCCTGGCCCGCGAAGCCGGTCTGGCTTATGTCTCTGTGTGTATGGTGGTTAACGCCGCCGCCGGGCTGGACGATCTGCCCCTGTCGCTGGCGATGATGAAGGAAATTCTGCAGCGCGAAGCGGCGGTCGTAGGTGACGTTTTACGCGGGCTACTGGCTAGCAGCTACTTGAGCTAGCGCGCCTCTTCTTTCTCGGCATCCGCGAGCGCGATGTCTTCCAGTTCCTCGGCGGACACGGGGAGTATTTTGACCACAATGCCCAGCATGGGATGGTCTATGTAGTGAACTTCGTTGCTGCGCATGCGGCGTTTCTGGTCCATCAGGATGGCGTGACGCCACGGATAGACCGGCCCGCTAGCAACTGTCATTGGCATACCCGCTTCGTCGACAGAGGGTGCAGTCTCAGAGACATAATAATTATCTGAAGTCGCCGAGGGCGGCTCAATGATGATCAGCGATGGCGGCCCCATGGGCGGTGCCGGCATGGTCCACTGTGCTGGCAGGTAATCGCCCGTCGTGTTGAGCCATAAATTGGTTTGTATGTGCAGGTAGCGCGACAGGTAAAATTTTACGCTGCCCTGTAGTCGCGGCCAGGACTGCTGATCTCCCGACCTGTCGATAATAATAGGCAGCGCCTGTTCTTCGCTGCGCATGGGTTGCAGCCAGGTTTGGTGGAACAGGGTTTTGAAACGGCCGGTTCTTTGCATATAGGCGGCCTTGCCTCGGAATTCCAGCTCCGAAAGCGGCCTGGGTGTAAATGCGGCGGGTGTCAGGGGGGCTTGCTGTACTGAAGTGTCTGCCTGTCCAGCGCCGTTGTCCGTGCCGCTATCGACAGTCTGTTGTCTGGGGATGTCACTGGCCGCAGCCGTTTCCAAGGCCAGATTGATTGTCTGCACGCCGCGGGCATCAAGGCTGCTCTCGCCATCGGGGTAGGCACGCTGGTTCTTTTCAATCTGTGCTTCGTCGATCAGGAAGCGGCCTGTTTTCGGATAGGCCAGAGGAGGTGCCGGGTCCCAGCGTTCTGCGCTGCCTGCATTGGCGCTTTCGTGACTGAAGATCATCAGTTCTACCCGGAACCAACGCTGGCTGTCGGTGCTCTGACTGAAGGCGGGCAGGGCGCCCGACAGCATTGCGAAAAGGGCTACCGAGTGGACCCAGGTGAATCGTGTTGTTCTCATCAGGCAGCGTCTTCCGTTGCGTCGGCTTCGAATGTATTGAGCAGGTCTTCAATAAATTGTTGGCGCTCAATTGGCTCTGGTAGTTCCTGGTCGAATCGTAAGCGGGTAGCGCCGGTAAGGCGGTAGGCTAGAGGATCGGACTGTACCAATGTGACCAGGCTCATCGGGCTGACCCTGGTGGTTTCCTTGAAATCGATGTTACCACTCTGTGCTCCAACCTCAATGCCGCGAATGCCGAGTTGCTGGGCACGGGTGCGCAGCCTTGCCAATTGAAACAAGTGGCCCACCTGCTCTGGCAACAGGCCGAAGCGGTCGATCATCTCGACCTGAATGCTGCGTAATTCACTGACGATGGCCGCC